>CP065011.1:0-600000 GCA_016699795.1 Candidatus Moraniibacteriota bacterium | reverse complement strand
AATCTTATGACAAAATCAAGAGAAGATTATTCAGAAAGCCTTGAAAGTCAATACAGGCGTATGGAGCGAGTTCATGACAAGATCATAGCCGATTTTGAAAGTACTACTTTTTCAAAAAGTTCTCAGGAGAGATTAGATGATGTTTATGATTTCCTCCTAACTTGCTATCACCTCAGAGAGTGGGTTCAAGAAGATGGCAAGGTTGATAAACTCATAAAGGATAAACTTCCAACTTTCGAAAATCATGATTCTCCTGTGCAATTCCAGATGTGTCGTGATTTATGCAATAAATCAAAGCATGCAGTATTAAAATACAAGCCAAATGATCCTGACACAAAAATAGTGCCTTATGGGGGTTCTATTTTTAAGGCATCTACAAAAGAACTTAAAGAGGCTCAAGAAAGAAAAGAAACGCTACATTTAAAAGAAGAGGAAGGGATATTTATGGGTAATTATCTAGTAACCTTTAAAGGTAATCAATACGACCTGAAAGGAGTTGTGCAAGGGTGCATGTATGTATGGAAAGATTTTTTTGAAAAAAATGATTTACTACTGCCCAAAAGCACTCCTTACAAAAGCTAACCAAGTCGAATAAAGGTCAACTCTCATACTCCGATATAATCTTTTTTGCATTATTAGACATAACAATAGCAATTTTCATCAGATCTATAATGGAAGTTACGAATGATGCTCTATGAAATAGTTGCCCTATCATTATGGCCTGCATTTTTTCTTCTCTCTCATCATCTTCATGAAAATAGTATCCGTATAGCCAATCATCTATAATCTTTTCGACATTTTGAAGCTCTTTGTTTATGTATATTCCTATGGATGTCGGTCTACTAAGTATTTTCGCATAAATCTCTCTACACTTCTCTATATTGTTCTTAATCGCAATATCATCGGTATTTTTGTATATCAAGTTATATATACGAAAAAAATTAGTGCTGTCTTTTTTCATGTATATTTTTCTAAAATCCATCAAGGCTGATTTGAGCAGGTCTTCATCAAATCCAGTGGATTCAAAACGAACAGGCTTGTCTATTTCGATATTCATCTTAAAACTAACCTGCTTTGTATTTTTGATGAAGTTTGAATTCCTTATTTTTTCAGCAACTCCAATGTACTTCTTTATTTTTTTCAAATCGTCATTGTTCATATTTGTAATTGAGTAACTGAAGGATTTTCGCCCAAGCCCTCAATAGTTTGAAATTGACCTTTTGTGCCATCAGGCAATGTATAGCATAAAACATTATCGATAGAATGAATTCCCCCAATAATCTTGGGTCTCCCATCTTCCATTACTGCAATATCTCCCGTAGGAAATATACTCCCTTCAGGCAAAACTATTAAAGGAAAGATATTGCCGCCAACATTTACAAAGTTATTTTCCCTAACAACCTTCCTTACAAAATTGATAAGCTTGATTGAGTCACTATAAACAAAAGCATCTTCTTTTGGGGAAACAGTCTCAAATTCAGGAAATTCAATACTTGTTAACAAGGTATTTGGCAAAATAACGCTCTTGAATTCTTGATCAGGATAGAAAGAAACATAGTTATAGCATTCAATTTCTTTTAATTCATAGAAGTTTCCATTGGCATATTGACGAGTTCCAATTTTCAGGGAAAGCATTCTTGAATTTGGTAAATCTACATCAATAAAGGAGTCCTTTCCAAGCGTACCCCTTTTTATCAGATTTTCTGCTAATGCATCTTTAATTTTAGCATGAACGGCCTGATTCATTCTCGAACCATTTCCCCTAGAGGCTAACTCTGCAGACATTACATTTCCAAGCATGGCTGCCCCTATTTTCTTCCCCCTACCACGATCAAATCCTGCGAATATCATTGCCGTAAACTGATTAGTCATCATTGTTGTATTTACAAAATCCTTAATGATATCGTTTGCATTTTCATTGATTGTTTTTTCTAAGTCCATCATAAAAGAATCATCTGAAATTTTTTCCCTCAATTTCTTCAACACAAAAGCGGCAAGCTGAACATGTCCTGCCGCTATCCCACTCATTCTTTTGTTCAAAGAAAAAGATTTATTGATAGTATCTTCATACTTAAAACTGCCATCGCTCATTTGCTTAGTAAGTCTAGTATCTGATATTAAAAATGTTTTTGTGGCCATGTGGACACCTAGAATCAATGTCATAATTTTATTTGATCTTTATTTTTTTGACTATCTCATCTGGAAAAATAGAATTGAAGTCTTTCAAAAATAAAGCTTTAGTATTTTTATGCTCATCTGGATATTCAGAAGACAGAAAACTTGCCATTGCCCATTTAACTTTTTCAGGATCTTTCGATTTTTTACCAACAACTCCATCTATGCCCTTAAATTGAATAATCTGAATCATTTCTTCAAATTCTTGAGCCGAGCATATCGTATAAGGCATACTAGACAACCAATCCAGTGATATATTTTCCGCCTTTAATTTTTCTTCAATCTTGGCTTTCAATAAATCATTATCCCCGAACAAGTGCCAGTCTTCGAGAGTTACCACGAGCGGATATACTTTCCTCTTTTCATCATAACTATATGATAGATATTTTCCAGCTCGGTAGTCTTTTATGGTTTTATAAACCTGAACAACAAAACCAGCCATTTTCTCGACATCCCTCCTGAAAGCATCACTTATAACCAACTCAGTCTTTGAAGGCATTGTCATTCTCTTTGCCTTGCACTCAATAAAAATAGCAGATTTACCATCATCGATTATCCAATCCACCGTATCTTTTTCATTTTTTCCTTCTCTAATTTTTTCCTCAGGTAATGCCGTTATATTCTCATTAGTAATTGAAGCAGAAATACAATCACCAATATACTTTTGAAATGAAGCTCCGAATGCATTGTCAAAACCTTTTTGATCGACCACTTCGTAATATAATCCACTAGTGATTCTCCAGAATAAAAGCGTAGGAATGGGACAAGTTAAGCAAAATCTGCCTTCAAAATCCATCTTTATAATTGGATATCCTCTCAAGGAAGAAAAGGCGTAAAAATAATTTTCATTTATGTTTTGTTCGCATATTAATTTTTCTTTCAAAGTAGTAATATCGGATGAAAAATGCTTTAGAAATTTATCCATAGCTTCTTGAGTTAATCCAGGAATTTCAATTTTAGGAGGATAATGCAAAGCAAAATGCGTTAAAAATGATCCTGTAAGTGCAACTCCCATAAAATAAAGCTCTTTTGTTGTTAATCCAATAGCACCTCTTATTAAGGTATCCATTTCGGACGTGCTATAAATTCTATAATACCTTGCCATTAGCTCCGCACTTGGGCGACCGATTTGCCAGCCAAATTGACCATGAGCCATTCTTTCTAATTCTCGAAGCACATTTGATACATCTATGTGATCAGTAGCAATTTTACCTTCTATATCTTTAAGCTTATTAACAGCACCAATAAAATACGACCACCGTCTAAATGTTTTTGCGTTCCACTCATTTATAGGTGAATTTATTATTACTTCTTTAGCTAGAATTTCCAGATTCCATTCGGAAACCCATCTTGTTTTCTGAATATGATCCTTTTGCAAAAATTCATTTAAAACTTCTACATAAGGCGGAAAGTTATTATTACCAAATTGCAAATTTTGAGCATATGCTCTTATTACCTCCAAGGAATTAGCAAGTTCACACTTTCTCAAGTGGTTCCTTAGAGGCTTATATACTTCGAAGATATTTTCTCTTTTCTGTACCATATATAAAAAATAGCACAAAAAGAGAGTTAAGGAGAGTTATTAATCTAAAATAACGAAAATTTTTTATCTATAAATCATATAGATAATGCTTCCGCAAGGAGCATTACTTGTAGGAAAATTTGGAAGAGCTACGCACTTACTAAACTAATAGCCCAAGAATTGACGATATTCTGTGTATTTGCAACCCAATCATCAGAATTACTAATACTGTTGGCACTATCAGCAATATCGTTAATTAAAATTTTCAAACTGTTGTGCGTGAAATTTTTATTTGCCTCACGTATTTTTTTGAGTGTTTTTAATAATTCAACAAATTGTTTTATCGTGAGCGGTGCAATTTTTTGCTTGCTACCCTTATATCCAACTGTGTTAGCAATATGGAAAGTTTCAGCACTATCAGTATGAATTTTTGGTGCAATGAAAATACAATAAGCATTGTCGTGTGAGTTTTCAAAATCACGCAAATGTCGCATAACTGGTTGTCCTTCATTAAACCATTGGTCACGGCCATTCAACATCGTAACTTCACAGATCATATTAAAGTTGTCATAAAAACATTCAATGTCTGCCATACCGCCAGGAGCAGTTGATGTCGGCTCGTTATCATCTCCAACTGGATAATTAGGTTTAATTTCCTTTGCGTCATTGAGTGCGTGAAGTCCCATTGTTGAGAGATATTCAAGCATTAAAGCACGGTTTTCAAATTCAAAAATTCCTTCTAGTTGCTCAATATATTGAGTGATTGATGAAACTGGTTGAGATTTGATATGATTGTCCTTTTCTTGCAATTCCTTACGAGTTTCTCGCAAATCATTAACATACAATACTAGATCATTTTCAGACATTGCCGATATCTCTTTCTTGCTTTCAACCGCCAAACCAAGATTGCTCTGCAATTCAATTACATCCTTATAGACATCGCTAGCAATTTTAGATAATTTATCTTTTGTCTGCCAAGGCAATACAGGCAAGTTGTCATCAGACATATAGGAAACATATTCATTTCTATCTGCAAAATGTTTTGGCTTATAAAATTCACTTTCAAATAAAGCTTCGATCTCAATGCGACGATTTGGCTCCAAATCAATATAAAAACCATTGCCACGAATACGGATAAACTTTGTTAGACGGAAATACCTAATTGCATTATCCCCATAATCCCTCAGATTTTGGAGTAGTTTATCGATCGCAGTCTGTTTACTCGTGCCCAAAAAGTTGGTTGCGAATTGTTTACGATAATTATCTCGAATCTCTTTTCGTTCTTGCTTCTTTTTTCCTTTTTGCAGGGTTCGTAATTTAACAATTTCCTCTGCATATTTTTCAATATCCGCATACTTAACCAATGATGGAACAAATAATGAAAACTCTCGTTTACTAATTCCAACTGCATTATTTCCTTTCCCTGCTTCAATTCTATTAACTTCGCTTATCAATTTAAGAGTTGCAACGAAAGGCACGACATCATAATCGCCATCATCTGGAAAATCGTTACTAGCTGGGTTTGGTATTTGCCATTTTATAAACGACTTCAGAAACACATCACCAGCGTCTTTTTCACTAGCTATAAGTTTCTTTCCAAGCTCTGTTATTTTAACTATGCCATTATCTATAATTACAAATCCAAATTTTGTAAGAGGATTTATTGATTGACGACCACGCATTGCAAATTCCGTATAATTCTTCAATCTTATGATTTCATCTACCGTGTTGTCATTAATTTCACTGTCGGTATCATTTATCATCTTTACAATATCTGCAGTCAATCCATTATAAAATTGTGCATTACCAAAACCATATAGACGGTTCTTGATTAAAAGTTTTTGATAATTTTCCTGATTAGCATTGTCCCAAGTTTTATTTTCAAGGGGCTTTAAAGCAACCAAAAAATCACGAAGACGCTCCGGGTTTCTAACTGTTGTTGTAATTGACCACGCTTTTAACATAATTTCAGTATGCCACAAAAATCAGTAATTTGTAATAAGCACCTCTACGGTTTTATTATTTTTTGCAGTAGAGTGATAATTTGAGTTTTTGTAGTCATAGTTTAGTTTATGAATCTTGTAACTATGCTTTTTTGCCCAGTTTTTCATAATTGTATTAGTTTTGCCTTTATGCTCTAAAACATTTGATAAAGCAAATCTAATTCCTTTCTTATCGAGTCTGGTCAAGAGTATATATAAGTCTTTCTCATCTTTTTCTGTCCAGCCTCCCTTTTCATTATAACTAGCAAGACCCAGCAAATATGGTGGATCTAAATACACAAAATCATCTTTCATTAATGACATTTTTTCAACATCACGAAAATCACAATTTTTAAATGCTATTTTTTTCTCGTTTGATACTTGGCTGAAAGACGCAACATTTCTCCTCGAACTACCATTATAATCCCGTTTTCCAACTGGTAAATTAAAATCGCCATTTGAATTAAATCTAATTTGGTTATTGAAAGAATACAAAACAAGCACCAACAATAAATCAATTCTTGTTTTTTCTTTATTAAACTCACTGCGAAGATTTAGAAAAGCGTCTTTATTGTATTGACCAAGACCCGATGAACTATCCACATTATAATGGTCGTAGCCCTTTATATAGCTCTGGCTTAAACCAAATTTATCTATAATGTCAATCACTTTTTGATTCAAATCTTCAAAATTATCATTTTGTATTAACTTCAACAGACTTACTACATAACGATTTTTTTCAATACAGATTATATTTTTAGCCGTAGAGTTAATTCCAACATTCGCACCGCCAGAAAATACATCATAAAAAGTTTTTATACCAACTGGAAATAACTTTGTTATTTGCGGTAAAAGTTTATGTTTTCCGCCAGTGTAGTTAAGGGGTGATTTTACAAAGCCAGCTTGAACAGGATTATTTTTTGAGGCAATTATCGCCTTATTGTTTCTTGAGACAATGTCTACCTTACACAAAAATATGCGTTCTTTTAGATCATCCTTGCTCGATTTTCCAGTAGTGAATTGTTTGAAGTTGGTTTCAAAGACTTTTACCTCACCTCGCCGTTTTAACGACGACAAAATCTCATGGTCACTGATACGTGATTGTGAACGAGCATTACCCGAAGTCCCCATATCATTATAAGAAACAAGGATATATTTCGCATTAATATTATCTATTAAATCGCCAAAGGCAACGCCTGCAGATTTCATGTTGTACTCGCTTTTGATGTGAGAGCGGTCAATTTTTTTGGCAACACCAAAAACTGTCTCCTTTTTCCAAGTAGCGATATTTTCTAATAAGTGATAAGAATCTGAATACTGCCTAGAATTATACGGCGGGTCAATATAAACAACATCTGCTTTTATTTTTTTTACCAACTCATTAGCGTCATCTTTGTAGATTTTGGCAGAGTAGCGAGAGTTTGCTATATCAAGGGGTAGCAAGAATAGTTTTTTATTTGGAATATCAATTTTTCTGTATGCGTCGTAATGGCCAACCGTGTTGGCAATTCTATCAAGTGCGTAAATCAAAGATGTCAGTAAATAAGATTTTTCTCTACTGGTAATTATTTTTTCTTCAAATAATTTTTCAATATCATCCCTAATAATTCCTATTTTTTTAGCGTTTTCTGCGTCAAAATAAGTGTTTGAAAAGTTTTTTGAAAAATAATTTTCATCATATTCTTTGATTTCAATGTCATTATAATGTTTTAGTCGTTCTTTCAGTTTTTGTTCCCTGATTATGTCCTTACCAAAAAACGCTGTGTAGACATGAGAATTTGAATCTAAAATATCATTCACTATAATTTTAGAGCGATTATAAAAATGATTGGCAACAGTGCCAGTTCCAGCAAAAATATCAGCGAAAGAATTAAACTCTATATTCTCACCTTCAAGTATACTATCTATAAATGATAGTAGCTTAGTTTTAGAGCCAAGATAACGTCTTTGCGTTATACAAATCTTTTTATTTCCAAAATATGCATCGTTCATGTTTATAGGATAGCATATTTCCGTAAATTGTGTAAACCAGCAAGTCTTACTGTAGGCAATTTAATAAGCACAAACTGGCTTGAAACAATAATTTGAAGGTTTTGAGCAATAGGATTTATAACGCCAAGAGCTTGGGTCAGAACTTTCAGTCAGACATGAATTATATTCTGCCATCTTAGAATTATATTCACTTAAGCAAGCACTGTATTCACTTAACTCTTGCTGGCATTTTGCCTGTTCTTCACGGTCACTCTTTTCCATAGACGACTTTATTATTGCCTGAGTATCAATAACAGAGTTACTCTTTTTTGTCGCAACACTTTCTTCTTGCAAGTTATCAATTTTAGATGATTGCTCATCAATACTTCGCATCAGATTTTCAAGCTGTTGCTTATCAAGTGATTGCGAATTGCTCTTGCCTCTGTGTTCCCCAAACATATAAACACCACCGAGCACGATGACTATGAGTGTTATAGATGTAATAATTTTAATATTTTTATTCATTGGGCTATTAAAATATCTTAGTTAATTCTTTTTTCCAATTAGGCTTTTGTGCAAGAAATATGTAAAAAAATGTTATCTTTGTGATTTTAGTTATGATAAAACCAATAGCAATAACTATTAGCATATTGAGAAATGCGAATCCTGGAGTATAACTATTCGATTTCATAACAGTGTCATAACTATAAAAATTATCCACTCCTGAAGCGATAATTAATATTGCAAAAAACAAGTACAAAAAAATATATGCCACTTTCGCAATTCTGAACCACCATTTTTGTTCAAGATTTGAATTGCTTTTTGCTTGTGGCTCCTCTTGATGATTTTCCATAATAAAAACGACTTAATAATTAAGTCGCCGAGTGGTTCCGCTTGAGTGGACGACCCGACGGATACCACAAGTCAAGAAACACCGAGGTGTCCTATCATGTGCATCGAGCCGCCCGCTAAAGGGCGTGATAGGACAAAAAACCCAGGGTTTTGCCTCAGTATTTATTAACTTGTGGTATCACATATAAAATACCATCAAATTGCTTTAAATACAACCATTTACTTGGTTTGAATGAGAGACTACAATGAAATTATGAGTAAAACAGGAAGGGCTCATACTAAATTAGGCTATTTTGAGAGAAATTTCTTCAAAAACCACCAGATTTTCATGGAAAAGATGTATGAAAATACAAGGTTTTTTGAAGAAATACTTGAATGGCACATTAAACTTAAACTAACCGACGAAATGGTTGGTGATATTTTTTCGATCAAAAGTTTTAAAAATCATAAACTTGCACATGAATATGGAGCAACGCTTGGTGAAAAAATTATAAAAGATGAGGATATTGAATTCATGACATGGTTCAATGGATTCTTCTCTAAATTCAACCTGTCAAAAACATGGGAAATTCCAGTGTTGAATTTTATAGCCTGTGGTTATTATTGCCCACCCGAAACAACTAGCATCAAAATAGAATCCGACAAGGGAGATGTTGTTCTGCGTCTTGATAAAAATGCCACTCTAAACGATCTAAGAAATAGCTGGCCAATCATTTCAAGTAGATTAGATAATAGTGAATCACCTAGGCGAAGAATTTCAAAGACATTTTTTAAAAACATCGAGGAACAAATTAAAGCTTCAAAGATAACAAAAAGAACATCCCTCGATGGAAACACAAATGAGTACGAAACTGAAAATTACCTCGATATTTTATACAGAATACACGATGATGATGAAAAATATCAAGATAAAATAGACAAGGATCCTGAAAAAGCAATCTCAAAATTCAAAACAAACAAGCACAGATTGAAGCGTTACATTAAGTAGTCCACTTAGCGTAACTCAGTAAAAATAATAACTTTTATAATTACCATACAAATAATGTATGGTTTTTATGTTATCAAAAGAAGAAATCCAACAATTGAAAAAGATGCATCTACGAGAGTTCGGCGAAGAAATAAGCGACGAACAGGCTATTGAATGTGCTCAATCTTTGTTGGATTTGTTAACTGCAGTATATAAACCAAGCGAAAAAAATGCGTAGGTCGGGATTAAACTGATCCAATGTGATCCTTATAAAACCCTACGCTACATAATTGAAAAAATATTGGGCAGGATAGTGCCGGTAACCACACCGCAAATCTTAGGTCATAGTCGTAGTCAACAAGGGCGACTCAAAAGAAGCATTGGGCGTTTTGCAAAACGAAGTCTCCTTGCAGAACATCACATTAAACCCCAAGGCCAAATCTCCGAGGCAACATAAGAAACTTCTATCAGAATCAAAGTGAATAATATTCTGATCAAAACCTCATCCGACAGAACACGGCATAAAAGAAGAAAGAAAGGATCCTAAGAAAAGTCCAATATTCTAGTAATATGATGCGAAAATTAAATCGCAAATGGCTTCTCTGTATCTCAACACTCTTGAACTGGCATAAAAGAAACAAACAAAAACATGACGAAACAATTAAAGGTTAAATCAAACAAAAAAATCAAAGGCAGTAAAAACGGTCGTCCTTTTGCAATTACGAAAGATAAAGAAACTATCCTTATAAACCTTCTGTCTGACGGCATGAGCCAATCAAAAGCATGTGTTTATGTGGGTATAAGTGAGGACACAATCATAAGACATAAAAAAAGGTTTTGCGGGTTTTGCGAACGATTAGAGACTGCTAAATTAGAAACCCATAAGCTCGCTCACAAGAGCATAAAAGTAGGAATGTTGAAAGATTGGAAGGCTGGAGCATGGTGGCTTGAAAGGATGGAACCTGAACGATTCAAAGAGAAAAAAGAGCTTGAAATTAAAAAGCCAAGCCTCATAATGGACATGTTTGATGACGATGAAGAGGAAAAAGAAGAAAAGAAGGACAGCAAAAGCAACGCTAATGAGGATGTTAACTGGTACGAAATGTAGCTTTTTATCCACTAGCTTTAGTAACGTTTTAGAGTATGATGTTTGTTGAAGAAACTAATCAATTAATATAAAAACAATGAACCAAGAAGTGAAGGCAAATAAATACATCCTCTATGCCAGAAAATCATCCGAAAGTGAGGATCGACAAATGGCATCAATCGACTCACAAATAGAAGAGTTAAAAAGACTCGCAGAAGAAAACGGGTTGAATATATCTGAAATTATGCATGAATCCAAATCAGCCAAAGAGCCTGGGAGGATAGTTTTTAACGAAATGTTTGAAAAAATAAAACGGGGTGAAGCTGATGGAATACTTTGTTGGAAACTTAATCGCCTGTCTAGAAATCCTGTAGATAGCGGTACGATAAGTTGGATGCTACAGGGTAAGATGATAAAACATATTTTTACATTCGGAAGAAGTTATTACCCTGAAGATAATGTTCTGGTGATGGCTGTAGAGCAAGGAATGGCAAATCAATTCATTCGAGACTTAAGCACTGACACAAAGCGAGGGCTACGAAACAAAGCAGAGCGAGGTTGGTATCCTAATGGGTCGCCACTCGGATACAAACACAATCCCATCAAACTAAAAGGTGAAAAAGAAATTGAAAAAGACCCTGAAAGATTTGAAACGATTCAAAAAATGCTGAAGATGGTAGCTTCAGGAAAGCTCACTCCCCCGGAGGCATATAGAAAAGGAACTAGCGATTGGAAATTTACAAACAAGCATGGTCAAAAAGTTTCCATCAGCTCATGGTATGCAATGATGAATAACCCATTCTACTATGGCTGGTATGAATTCCCATCTGATAGCGGACAATGGCATAAAGGAAAGCATGAGCCAATGATCTCTCAAGCGGAATTTGAAAAGACTCAAATGATTCTCGGCCGACGAGGAACGACTAGGCCAAGAAAATATAGTTTCAAATATACTGGAGCAACACGATGCGGAATATGCGGAGCATCAGTTGTAGCTGAACACAAAATTAAAAAATGTCAGAATGGAAACACCCATTATTACATCTACTATCATTGCAGTCATCGACTAGATCCAAAATGTGATCAAAAAGTGGTCGAAGAAAAGAAGTTTGAAGAAGAAATTATAAAAATTCTCAAGAAAATAAAGATTCATCCAACTTTCTTGGAATGGGCAATCAAAAAACTGATGGAAGAAAATAGGGATGAAATCGAAGAAAAGAAACAAGCACTCGAGGATCACAAAAAAGAATTCGAAGCTTGTGACAAAAAGCTAGATAGACTCCTAGATATGCGAATAAATGGCGAGCTAAGCGAAGGTGAGTTCATTACCAAGAAAGATACCATATCCCAAGAAAAATCACGCCTTAGAGCAAGTTTGGACGCTTCTGAGAGCAATTCAACCAACTGGATAGACCAACTTGAAGAAGCCAAGGAATGGCTTGCATTCGCCCAAGATGCACTAGAAAAATTCAAGGATGGCGACGAAGAAAAGCGAAAAGAGATATTCAAGGCAATTGGTTCGAACCTCTCACTTTCTGAGAAAAAACTCAATATTGAAGCCAATAATAAGTTAGTCGGCCTTGAAAAAATCTCTTCTGAGATAAAGACGATATTCAAGCAGTTCGAACCTACGAATTTGCCCGAAGATAAAGAAAAACTAGAGCTTTTATACTCTAGTTCTCCAGTTCTGCTCCGGGAGTCGGATTCGAACCGACGACCAAGTGATTAACAGTCACCTGCGCTACCGCTGCGCCATCCCGGAATATAGTATTTTTTAATAAACTTTCTACCCTGATAACTTTTGAGTTGTTTTTCTCTTACTAATACTTCTTTTCGACTCTTATATTCTTCAGAATAGATTACAACCCACACTCCTTCAAATCAAGCAGTATATCCTTTGAATACTTTTTCATTATGAAACTGTAATCTTTTCTTAAGATTCTTTGTTTGCCCGATATATATCTTATCACACTGTTTGTTGTAAATCACGTACACTGTATACATGAAGATATGTATCAAACCAACTGCGCTACCTCCGCCAGCTGGCGGAGCGCCATCCCGGAATTTTATTTCTTATCTCTTTTTTTCTTTTCTGAAACTTTTTCAGGAGATGCTGGTCCTTTCATAAACCAACATCTCCCACGTTACCAAAAAAAGAAAAGGAAATCAATAGTGCCTAAGTTTTTTAGATCGATCATTCTCTCGAATCTTCTCTAAAGCCTTTGCTTCAATCTGTCGAATACGTTCTCGAGTTACTCCGAATTCTTGACCTACTTCTTCGAGAGTATGCGTTACTCCGTCCTCTAAACCAAAACGAATCGTAAGAATTTTCTGTTCTCTTGGTGATAAATCAGCAAGAACTTCATCGATATGTTTTTTAAGAAGTTTTTGAGAAGCTACTTGATGAGGCATGAGGGTTTCTGTGTCTTCGATAAAATCCCCCAAAACACTATCATCATCACTTTCTCCCACAGATGTTTCCAAAGAAACCGTCTCTTGAGAAATTTTCTGAATATAACGAATTTTTTCCACTTCTACATCCATTTCTGCAGCTATTTCTTCAGCAAGAGGATCTCTTCCAAGTTCCTGAACGAGCCTACGATTTATCTGCATATATTTATTGATTGTTTCTACCATATGCACAGGAATTCGTATAGTTCGAGACTGATCAGCAAGTGCTCTTGTTATCGCTTGACGGATCCACCATGTTGCATATGTCGAAAATTTATATCCTTTACGATAATCAAATTTTTCCACAGCACGAAACAATCCAATATTTCCTTCTTGGATAAGATCAAGAAGTGATAAACTTTTTGATCGTCCTACATATTTCTTAGCAACACTCACCACAAGTCGAAGGTTTGCCTCAGTAAGTCTTTGTTTTGATATAGGATCTCCTTTTTCAATTTGTTTAGCAAGATGAATTTCATCTTCGAAAGTAAGAAGTTTTACCCTTCCAATTTCTCGAAGATACATCTGAACGAGATCCGAACTATTTCCATCTTCTTCACCCTCTCGAGGATGCACAAGATAATCAGTTCGAGATACAGCCTCTTTACTATTTGTTGATTTTTTATCTTTCAGGGGGGCATCCATTCGTAAAAGCTCGTCTGAATTTAAAACTCGAATACCTGCTGTTTCAAATTTTTCATATAAATTTTCAACATCATCCACGGTATCCTCCATATCCGGCATAACATGAATGATTTCGTCTTCTGTAACAAAGCCACGTTGTTTTCCCTTTGCAAAAAGCTCGTCAATGGCGCCTTGTATTAATTTTTCACTAAATTCATCCCCCATAGAAACCTCAAGAGAAATATTTAAATCATATTTCTTTTTTGAGGCAAGTTCTTTTTTTCTCAAAGATTCTTCCGCTGATCTTCTCAAAATATCCTTCTTTGATTCCTTTTTTATAATAATTTTCTTCTCCTTCAAAACTGTTTTTAGATTCACATTCTTTATATCTTTTTTCATAGTTCGAATATGCAAATCCGTTTTATTCAAATTTTTTACCTCCGAAGCACCTTTCTTTCTTATTATCTCCTTCTTAGCTTTTAATTCTTGAGGTTTTTTCTTTTCAGTAGAAGTATTTTTTCGACTACGAACTTCTTTCTTTAAGATTTTTTTCTCCACCATAATACGAAAAGCATACTGTACACATTATTTTCTAACGTGTATGGCATTCTGTTTAAATAAATAATTATATAACTTTACTTCTTTTTAAAAAATTTATTTCTTATGAATCTGCATCATAAGATTGGTCATTTCCTTTCCCAGTTGAGCAATTTCCTGAAAATTTCCAGACTTTTCCGCTTCACTCAATCGTTCTTGTACTCGCTTGGACTGTTGTTTCAAATATTCTTTCTGAATTTCTTCCAAAATATATTCTATTTCTTTTTGAGCATCTGTCTGGGAAATATTTCCTGTTTGTCCTATTTGAACCTCCATATCATGTTGAGCTTTTTCAGCCATTTTTCGAATAGTGTCCGGAATAATAAGTCGAAAAGAATCAAAATCATAAAGAGAATCCCGGGCTCGAAAAAGAACTTCGAAGAGAAAAGTTCCTGGAGCTATATTTTTCATACGATTTGTTTTTTCTTCAAATTCTTGAGCATATTTCTCCCACAATTTTTTATGAAAAAAAAGAAATGATGCTATTTTTTCTCCCAGTATATCCGTTCTACTTCGACTTCCGAAACTCCGCGACTCATCACTAAAATTTTTTTCTTCCTTCTTCCCGTACACTCGTTCGTCTTTTTGTCTTTTTTTAAGCATAGCGTAAAGCGCATTTATTTCAACCCCTAAACGATCGGAAAGTCGTGACATCCAATGAGAAATTTCTATTTCATTTTGCATAGTAAAAATCATAGAAAGAGCTTTTTCTGCAAATCGTCTCTTTCCCTGAGCATCGTTCATATTTTCTTTCAAAGACCAGCTATTTAGAAAATATTCCATAGAAGGCACAGCTCCTGCAATAAATTGAGATAATTCTTTTGTGTGTTCAATAGCCATATCAGCAGCATCCTTACCTCCGGAAATAGCAATAACACAAGAAGGGATATCTAGTTGATTAGCCATTTCTACACTTTTTCTCGATGCTTCTTGGCCAGCATCATCCATATCAAAGAAAAAATAAATTTCTCGAGCATAACGTTTCAAAATATTTAAATGTTCATTCGTTAATGCTGTGCCACTTACAGCAATTGTATTTTCGAATCCAGATTTATGCATAGCTAAAACATCCATATTTCCTTCTACTACGATAACATTCTTTTTTTGTTTAATTGCTTCTTTGGACTGAAACAAGCCGTATACCGCTTTACTTTTATGATAAATAAGGGTTTCTGGTGTATTAATATATTTAGCACCTTGATCATCCGAATCAGGAAGGACTCGTCCACTATATCCAATAATCCTTCCTAATGAATCCATAATGGGAAACATAATTCGTTCACGAAATCTGTCATATCTTCGAATTGAAGATCTTCCCACATTTTCTTCTTTTTTTATAAGCAAGCCCGATTCTTCTATTTCCTCCAAGCTAAAACCTCGCGAAACAAGAAAATTCTCAATATTATTCCAACCAGCAGGGGCAAATCCTATTCTAAATTTCTTTAGTATTTCTTCAGACATTCCCCGTTCCGAAAGATAGCCTCTGGCATGAAATTTTCCTTGTCCCTCATAAAGTTGTTTTTCATAAAAAGCTGTTGCAAAATCCAAAAGAAGAAATAATCTTTTAGGATCCACGGATCGTTCCGAAGAAATAGCTACAAAAGAATTTTCTTTTTTTCTCAATTCTGTACCTGTACGTTCGGCAAGCATCTCTAGAGCATCTCGAAAATCTAAACCCTCCATTTCCATAAGAAAAGTAAATATATCTCCACCCTTTTGGCATCCAAAACAATGAAAACCCTGTCGTTCTTCGGAAACAGTAAAAGATGGTGTTTTTTCATTATGAAAAGGGCATAATCCCTTATACCCTGAGCCCGATCTTACTAATCGGACATATTCTCCAATAAAGTCTACAATATTGACTTTTGATTTAATTTCTTCTATTTCGTTCATTTGTAAATCAAAAACTATCCTAGAGAGCTTACTCTAACAACTACAAGCAATAAAAGAAAATGTAACATTCTTAAATTTCTCTCATTATTTCATTCTAAATTTAGTTTGAGAAATTGTTTATTTTATTTAGAAAAAAGAGTATCTCAGAGATACTCTTTTTGAAAAAAGTTAACTCATCTTCTGTAAAAGATGAACGTTATTATTTTGCTTATTCTCTTGTTCAACGAATAAAATATTTGCGTGGTGCTCCACATAAGGACGTCTGTCACAATTTCGACAGATTAATGTTGAATAGAAGCTTCTTTGTCGCGCACAATAAGGCTTCTCCTCTAAACAATCTGTATCCCAAGAAAATAAAAATTTAGGAAGATTAATATCCGTTTTCAAAATAAATTCTCCTCCACAACGAAGACATCTTACCTCTCCATCTTCAAAACAAACGAAATCCCCTTTTTTCACAGAATATACTTTACGCATCATATTTTCAGAAAATCCAGTCCAAAGAATTCCTCTGAAAAAGAAAAAGTAAACGTCTGGAGTTTTGATCATGATAGCTTCCTCCTAAAAAAAGAACTCGTTATTCCCTTACTGAAAATACCATAAATATTAAATTTGCAAAATGTAATATTTTTTTCTTTATTTCTAAGAAAAAATTGTATTACCATCGGCCACTACTCCCACCACCGCCAGACATCCCACCGCCAAATCCACCAAAGCCACCACCTTTTCCGCTTCCCCAAGAATCTCCGCCGATCCACCAGGGAACATTTCCTCGATCCTTTCCTTCGCTATATTTTTTGGAAACTATATAATCAAATAATAATCCCAGTGAAATTAAAATACTTAATGAAATAAACCCAAAATAAAGAAAGCCTTTTATTACCCCTATCACCACCCCAAGTATTCCTCCCAACATCCCACCAAGCCACCACGATTTACTTCTTCCCAAAATAGCAGACAGCCACATAAAACCAAAAAAAATAAAACCGAGAATTGTTTCTCCACCAAGAGTATCATCTTGTTTTTGATCCACCTCAAGACTTGGAATCTCTTCGCTATTTGCGGCTTTAATTATTTTATTTGTAGCTTCATCTAAGCCCTTATAGAAGTCGTTATTCTGAAATGCCGGTTTCATTATTTCATTAATTATCCAATAGGATTGAGCATCTGTAAGATCACCCTCCAATCCATATCCAACCTCTATCCTCATTTCTCGATCCTCTTTAGCAACTAAAATTAAAACTCCATTATCTTCATTTTTCTTTCCAATTCCCCATTCTTTGAATAATTTCTCTGCAAAGTTTTCAACCGTGTCTCCCTCTAATGTATTCACGATAACTACAGCAATTTCCTTCCTTGAATTTTTTTCAAATTGTACAAGTTTATTCTCAAGTATTTGTGTCTGTTCTTCGGTAAATATACCAACATAATCATTAACAAAACCCTTAGGTTGACCCGGGTTAGTATAAGCATTTCCACTTTGTACACATACAAAAAAACCTACCAAAAAAAATACTATTTTTATAAAGTTTATCTTCATTATTTATCTTGTAATAAATCGACTGTGGGTGCTTTTTCAGTTCCAGTCTCAGCTTCGAAATAATTTCTTTCCGAATAGCCAAGTTGATGAGCGATCATATTAGCTGGAAATCTTTTAATGGTGACATTAAAACTTTGCACTACGTCATTATACCTTTTTCTTTCTACACTTATTCTATTTTCAGTTCCTTCAAGCTGGGCCATGAGAGTTTGTACATTTTCTGATGATTTGAGCTCAGGATAATTTTCCATAATAACCAATAATCGAGATAATGCGCCTTCAACTTGCGTTGCTGCTTCAGCCTTTTGGCTCGTTTCACTTGCATTAGCATATCGTGATCGAGCATCAGCCAAATCCCCAAATATTTTTTGTTCTTGTGCCATTACACCTTTTACTGACCCTACTAAATTCGGTATCAAATCAAAACGACGTTGATACTGAGTCTCTACCTGAGCCCACTGACTATCAATTGCTTCATTAGCCGAAATAAGTTTGTTATAGGTTGTCCAAACATAAATCCCTACAAGCAAAATAATTCCTCCTAAAATAATAAAAGCTTTGTTCATATTTTTTATTAAAGAATCATTCCTTTTATGCCTACTTTTTTAAAAAATAAAAGAAATAATTTCTTTCCCTCCTTCATTAAGAATTTAAAAATTTCTCTTTACTCCTATAATACCAAAAAACATTTTCAGTATAAATAAAAAGGGAGATTTATACAACATCAGACGTACGTATGTCGACACACATACTCAGAGAAAATAAGTATAGACAAAACGTAAAATATAAAGTACTTTTGATTCGTCCATCAGAAGGTGGATTTTTCTTTAACAATTTTTCTTCAAACGAAGAGGAGTAAATTCGATGAAAGTTTCTCATAAACTGTTTATTTTTCTTGTTCTTTTTCTTTCGGCTATTTCTATAGCGCATGCTTCCTTTGCTCCCCCGGTATGTGACGGAACGCTTGTTTTCAAAGAAAGTTCCATAACGTGCCAAAAGGACCAATGGATTTTTGCCACACCACCGGAAATAGATTCAAGATGTGCACTTTCAGCTCTTGTGCCCCATGAAACAACTGGCGACTTGGTTTCCATCTGCCCCGCAAAGGGACTTTCGATTTTTCGATTGCACTATCTCGTAAAGCCAAATTACGAAAAAGAAAACCAGACTGGTTTTTTTACCCTCACACTGGAAAATCAAGGGCTCGCTCCTGCTCCAGTAGAATTGATATCAATTTTCTTGATGTTCATGTTCAGCCTTGCTCTTCGTTACTTTGGTTATGATTTTTCTTTTCTCGAACTCGAAACAGCGCGAGATAGAGTATTTGAAATAATCATCAAAATTCCTTTTGTGTTCATGATTTGGTTTATTTCTTCTTATGCACATAGTGCAACCAGTCGATGGAACCATGCTCGCGATTTTAATAACAGCACTTTCTCTCACCGCCCACAATACGTGGAAACGCTGGGGAATTCATGCTGATCTCCTTTTAAAAGAAAAGGGGGTCGAAGAGAAACTCGCCAACATCTAATCCCATCTAAATCACAACCCTCAGCCGATCGTCATGCACGCTCGGCTGTTTTTATTAAATTTCATAAGAAAAACATACCAGTTATTTATTCTAAAGTTCTTCAAAAAAGGCAAAACTTTTTGCCTACTCGCTTTCCTCGTTCACTTCATTCACCTGCCCAAGCGGAGGGATTTTCGCCTCATCATCGAAACGACGACTCGTTGTCCGGGGTGGCGCCAAACGCTCATACATTCGCGTTTGTCGACGCTCGTTTGATTCACCTCTCAAGTTTCGGTTCATCACTCGCTCCTACCCGTTCGAATCCTCAGGTATCTGCTATAGAAACTCCTTTTTTCAGACTATAAAGTCTAAAAAAGTAATTTTTGCGGAAGCGGAGGGATTCCCCTTTGGGCCGGGGACATTCGGCGACCGTGTCGCTTCGTACGTCCCTTCTCATCCTCACGTAGGCAAAACTCTTTGCCTGCTCGCTTTCCTCGTTCACTTCATTCACTGCGGAAGCGGAGGGATTCGAACCCCCGGTGCGGTTTCCCGCACACTTGCACTCCAAGCAAGCGCCTTCGACCACTCGGCCACGCTTCCGTATCTTTCTTTACCGTTAAACTATACCTCAAAAAGAAAGAAAAAATCAAGATTTCTTTTCTTCTTTAACTCGCTGAAGCTTAACAGTAGCATGAAAAACAGTTACTACTTCATTCCCAGAAACAATATTTCCTTCTTGTTTTAATTTTTGCACCAGAAGTTCTATAAGAACATCTTCATTAGATTCTCCTTCAAAAAGAAAGGATTTCACACCCCAAACCAATGATAATTGCCTATGCGTTATAGGATTTTCCGTTGCTATATAAATCGATGTTTTAGGTCGAAAATGAGACAATAAACGCGCGGTATATCCCGTTGCACTCGTAGCAAGAATTGCGTCTACATTATTTGACCTAGCAAATTCATACACTCCCCGAACCATAAAAGCATATTTACTTTTAAGTCGCATTTCGAGAGTATCGCACACATCATCAAATGGTGATTCTTCAGTATTTTTTATTATATCCGTCATCATTTTCACCACTTCTACAGGATATTTTCCTCCAGCAGTTTCTCCCGAAAGCATTGTTGCATCCGCATGATCGATAACAGCATTAGAGACATCACTCACTTCAGCTCTTGTAGGACGGGGATTTTCCATCATACTTTCCAGCATTTGCGTCGCCACAATAACAGGCTTTACCTGAAATAAACATTTTTCAATAATTTCTTTTTGTAGTATTACTACACGACTTTCTTCAACCTCGATACCCAAATCTCCTCGTGCAACCATAACAGCATCAGCTTCTCGAATAATATCATCCAGATTTTCGATAGCATCTTGCCTCTCAATTTTAGGAACAATCATGGGATATTGTTTCTTCTCTGGGGAAATTTGTTTCATAAGATTACGAAGAGTAATAATATCTTCTCCTCGTCCTACAAAAGAAAGCGCTATATAATCCACATCATATTCCAAAGAAAAACGAATATCTTTCTCATCTTTGGGTGTAAGTACAGGAAGCTTGAGCTGTGCTCCAGGAAAGTTCATTCCCTTATGATTTTTTACCACACCTCCCATAGTCACCTTGCATCGCAAGTTTCCATTTTCTTTTTGAATACTTTCTAAAATAATTTTTCCATCTTCAATAAGTATTTGTTTTCCTTCTTTGAGTTGTTCAAGAATATGAGGTTGATCTATTCCAATTCCATCCCCACCTTCTTCTACAATAGCTTTTTCCACAAGAAGCGCCTCATCTCCTATAGAAAGAGGAATATCTTCTCGAATAAAGGTCCGTATTCTTGGCCCTTGTAAATCAGCAAGGATAGCAATAGTTTTTCCTGTTTGTTTCGATGCTTCTCGAATATTTGCAATACATTCAGCATGCCAAGGATGTTCGGAATGAGAAAAATTAAGACGACAGACATTTACACCTGCGTTTATTATTTCAGATAATATTTCAACACTCATTGAGGAAGGGCCTATTGTGGCCACAATTTTTGTTTGTTTCATAGGTTTTTATAATACCATAAAAACAAAAAGTCCGCTATTTCGAGCGGACTTTTTGCTTACAGAAAACTTTTATTCGAGAATAGTATATCCCCCAATAAGTGGAAGAGGTTTCTTTTCTCCTTTATACGCACTAAGAAATCCTATAATAGTAAGAACGAGCACGAAAATATTTCCAAGAGGAAGAATGAGGAACCATCCGAAAATGGGGATAATTGTACCCACCACATTAATTCCTATTGCCATCAAAAGAAGAAGGAGTCCTTGATTAGCATGATACATTGCAAATTTATCTTCTTTAGCAACTAAAATAGGAATAAAAAAGATGATATATGCCAATGCAGCTATAAGATTATTATTTTGTGAGCTATTACCCTGAAACGTTCTTTCTTTCTTTTCGGAAACAATTTCAGCCTCTTGAATATTCTCGCTATTTTCTTGTTTTTTATCAGTTTCTTGATCCATAAAAATACACCTCCTTTCTATTTCTTTAAAGTTTTATCTTCTTTTCTAAAAAAATCAATAGGGTCTTGACAACTCTTTGGGTATATGCTACATTAAATTGTTCCTTTTTCATTTCCTTATGCGGAAATCCGCGGATCCCTGGGGAGTTCTATCTTTTCTCCTCAGGTGGGAACTTTTCTTTCAAGGTCGGCTTGGTGCTGAGCTGGGCCAAACCTGAGAACTGTTCTTAACTCCTTTGTCGATAGATGGGGGAGATCTTCCGCGGATTCTCACATGAGGAAATCTTCCAGAGCATCCGTATATATCATACGGATGCTTTTTGTTTTTATAATTCCGTCACACGACGAACATCTTCCAAACTTGTTACTCCAGAAATAGCCTTATCAATACCATCAACCACCATTGGTATCATTCCATTTTCAATAGCGATTCGACGAATTTCATAAATCGATCCTCCTCTCATAATAATATCTCGGAAGGCTTCGTCTTTCATATCGAATCCTTCACTAATCATAGCCATTCCGGAATAGCCGATTCCTCGACATTTTTTACATCCAACAGGTTCGTATACATGAGAAAAATCTGGCATTGTTTTTAAGTTTATAACTTTTGCATACTGCGAATAAAAAGCGTACATATCTCGTTGCTCCTCCTCTGTCGCTTCTCTTTGTCGCTTACATTCACACAACGTCCTCACAAGTCTTTGAGCCATAACGAAATTAATAGCACCAACAATGTCTTGAGGGGAAACTCCCATATTCAATAATCGTTGTATAGCTGAGGGAGCATCATTTGTGTGCAATGTTGAAAAAACTAAATGACCCGTAAGTGAAGATTGTACCGCCATAGTTGCCGTTTCTCCATCACGAATTTCTCCTACAAGAATGATATCGGGATTTTGACGAAGAAGTGCTCGAAGTGCTACAGAAAAGCTATACCCTTTTGATTCATCTGTTTGTGTTTGAAGTACTCCACTTATTCTATATTCAATAGGATCTTCCACAGTCATGATTTTTCTATGTGGTTCATTGAGTTTGGAAAGAATACTATAAAGCGTTGTTGACTTACCCGACCCCGTTGGTCCTGTAGTAAGGATAACACCATTGGGAGTCTTCATTGCTTCTTCAAGTTTTTGTTGAGTTTCTTTTCTCATACCCAAAGAAAAAAGATCCTTCGCTTGAGCTCCGATATTAAGAAGACGAAGCACGGCGGTTTCTCCATAGCCTCCCAAAATAATTGAGACACGAACATCGATTGACTCCGTATCCAAAGAATTTTCCAATTCCCTTTTTATAGTAAACCGACTATCACGAAGTCCTGCGAGTTCCTCTGTTTTTATACCAGAAAGAAGTTTTATTTTACCCAAAAAAACTGGGTAATGACTCATAGGAAGATGTGCCACCGATTGCAATACACCATCTATACGAAAACGAATATTTACATCAGCCTCTTCTGGTTCAACATGAATATCTTCTGCTCCAAGAGATACTGCATACGAAACAATTCTCTGAAAAAATTCTTCTGAAGGGGCGGTTTCTATATGTGACTGAAAGCTTGAAACTGTACTAACGGCATCCTGAATCTCTTTGTGCATTGTGTAGGGTATATAAAGAGCTCGGTTAAGATAACTCATCATTAATTTTTCATATACATCTTCAAGAAACTGAAATTGTCCTCCCACTCTCCACACTTCTTCCATAGAAGTAATACCCTCAACAGCCTTAAGAATACCATCTTGCGTCATAGTAATCATTCCATCCTCAATAGCAGCTGTTGTAATTTCCATTTCTGAAGCTAATTCCTCTATTTTTTGCACAATACCCTCTGTTACAAAAAGTATTTCAAAAATTCCTATTCTTCCTTTATATCCAGTATAATTACATTTCAAACAACCTTTTGGTCTATAGAGGACTTCCAATGACGCTGGGATTGCCACACTAGCTTTTGGTGAGATAAGAGCGATGATTTTTGTAATCATTTCTTTTGTTTTCTCCGCAGGAGCATATGATTCCCTACAGTCTAAACATAATTTTCTAACCAAACGTTGTGCTATAAAAGCATTTACAGAAGATGGTATGAGTGATGGTTTTACACCAAGATTAATAAGTCTTGGTATAGAACCCGCAGCACTATTTGTATGCAAAGTAGAAAGAACAAAGTGTCCTGTAAGAGCTGCTTGAATAGCAATATTTGCAGTATCATCATCACGGATTTCTCCAACAAGAATAATATCAGGATCTTGACGAACGATAGAGCGTAATCCTGTTGAAAAAGTATAGCCATCTTCTTTGGAAACGTTCGTTTGGGATATGTTTTTTACTTCATATTCCACAGGATCTTCTATGGTTATTATTTTTACCCCCGGTTCATTGAGTTGTTTGAGAATACTATAAAGAAGTGTTGTTTTTCCTGATCCGGTTGGCCCTGTCGTTATAACCATTCCACTCGTTCTTTTCATCTGTTCTTGTAGTTGCTCAAAAGCATAACCACGAAGACCCAATTCTGCTATATCCAAAAAAACACCCTTCTGATCCAAAATACGCATTACCAACGTTTCTCCAAATCGACTCGGTAATAAACTTGCTCGAATATCAATACGATGTTTTGTAATGCCTGTTTCTTGATTATTTACTTCGAAGGAAAAGTGTCCGTCTTGAGAACTTTTTCGAATATTTAATTTCATGTTTCCCATCATCTTTATACGAGAAACAATGTATTTATATGATTCAAATGGAAGTATTCCAATATCTTGTAAGACACCATCCAAACGATAACGCATACGAACACCTTCATCTTGGGGCTCAAAATGAATATCACTTGCCCTCAGAGAAACAGCACTTGCAACCACAAGAGAAAGTGTTTGCGTTGTTGTCATGCTAAGGATATTTTTTTTGAGTGCCAGTATATCAGAAAACTTTTTTTGCAATGCAGAAAAATCATCAGCAGAAAGATCGAGCTTCATGTTGTCAATGCTCTCAAAAAAAGAGAATTTCTTATATCGCTCATGTAAACGTATGAGGGAAGTTTTTGATACAATATGCCACAAAACTGTCCATCCATTCTCATCAGCTATTTCTTGAACAACTTTTTTTGCATTTTCATTATCTAGTCTCGTCAAAACAGCATAAATTACATGAGCTCTTCGCAAAAATATTCCCGTTTCATTTTCCAACGCCATCTTTACAGACATAAGTCGGACATAGTCGGTATTGATTGGTATAATATTAAGGTCCACATAAGGAAAACCTAGACTTTGAGCTAATAAAGAGGCTTGCTCTTCTTCGCTCCGACTCCGCATCTTTTCCATGACCTTTTTAGCAAGGAATGTTCGCTCTTGTCGTGTATCATCTTTTGCCTGTCCGCGAATAACTTGAACCATACGCTTTATATTCTATTTTTTTGAAAAAATAACCTAACCTGCAAGAAAAGTATTTCTTTCTTCCTAAAGTATATCTCATTTTTATAAAACGATAAAGTTTCTATACGGTTTCTAAAAAAATAAGAAATCCTCAAGTTCTAATGGATCAAATAGACCCCCACCTTCACAAGGGAAACAAGAGAGAAAGGATTCATTCTCTCCCCTCCTACCCTCCCGTCCAAGCAAAGATTTCTTTGAAGTTCTTTATGATGAGTTCTACAACAGATTCTTTTGTTTGTGGTGTAAGGGTGATGTAGTCTTTGGTTATGGTTTCATTCCCACTCAGATCTTTTACTATGACTTTGTAAGAGTAGAGAGTTCCTGGTTTCCAAGAGGTGAGTACAATGATGTGATTCTTTGTTGGGGAAGAACTTACATTCACTGTTTTTTCTTCTCCTGCTCTTCCTTCTTTGTAGATGAGGGAGGAAGAAGCATCTTCATCTGTTTGCCAGTTAATAATCATTTGTACTTTTCCGTTTTGTGAAAGAGCGGAGTCGGTAGAGACTCTTTCTACTGTAGGAGAAGTTTCATCTTTTTGCATAGTGAATTCTATCTCATCAGAGAGAGTTTCATTTCCCATATCATCTCTGACTCGTACAGTAAGAACGTAGTTTTCTCCAGGAGTGAGTTCTTTGAGGGTGAGGGAGTGAGTTTGGAGGAGGGAGGGATTTCCTTCACTCTTTTGATCTTCTTCTTTGTTTTTGTTTTTGTAGGTTACAAGAGAGTCGGTAAGAGTATCAGTAAGGAAGTTTACTTTTGCTTCTCTGTCTGAAAGAACTTCTATCTTGATTTCTTTGATTTGTGGTGGAGACTTTGGTTCAAAGGTAGAGTCGGAAGAAGAGAAGAGATTTTTTGATTCATCTTCTCCTTTTACTCGGAAGTGGTAGGTAGAGTTTTCTAAAAGATTGTTTATGATAATTTCATGATCTTTTTTGAGTTCTTCACTTTTTCTTGTTTGTCCATAGTTTTCTGTGTTTCCATATTCAACAATAGAGGTAGTGGGAGTGGAAGTTTTCCATGTGATAGTTGTTTCCCCTATTTGTTTGGAAGAAGCTTTAATGGAAGAGATGGAAGAAGGAGATTGCGTTTGGAAGGTTTGTTGGGAGGAGGTGCCTATGTTTCCGGCGGTGTCGAGAGAGAGGGCGGAGTAGTAGTATTTGGTAGATGGGATGAGGCCTCGGAGAGTTACGGAGTGGGAGGTGGTGTAGTTTTGGAGGGAGGAGTTGACTGTGTCGTCTATTGACCCAGACCCGAATTCCTTCGTCGTCCCATACCTCACCTGTGAGTTTGAAACTTCATCCGTCTCCCAACTGACGACTGCACTCTCTCCTGTAATGTCTTTGACTTTGACTCCTGAGATAGAGGGAGGAGTAGATTCTGCTTGTTCACTTCCACTGTCTACTTGTTTGAGTTTTGTTGTGAAGCTTTTTTCTTCACTCTCTATGAGGGTTCCAAGATTATCTTCACAAAGAAGTTTGTAGAAGTAGGTTGTGTTAAAGATGAGTCCTCCAAGATGCAGGGAATGGAGTGTGTCATAGATTCCTGTCGCTTCTGTTTGAGGAACTTCTTGGTAGTTTCTTGATTGGGTTCCATATTCAAGGATGCAGTTTGCTGCTTGATCCGTCTGGAAGGTTATGACTGCTTTTTGATCAGTGAGTACTTTAGGAGGATCACTGATAGTATGAATCTTTGAAAGAGGTGCATGATTGTATTCTGGATCTAAGGTTGTTTTCATTGTTTGTATATCACTCTGTGATTCGTTTTGATTGATATCTTTAACACTCACTTGATATTCATACTCTGTATCAGGAGTAAGAGTATCGAGTACCCTGTAGTGAGATCTATCGTATGTTGTTCCTTGTTCTGTTTGTGTGAAGGTAAGGCTTCCTTTTTTTCTGTACTGAAGGAGGAAGGATGCTTCTTCATCTGTGTTTGCTGTAATAACTGCTTTGTCATTTGAGATAAGAGATGTTTGAAGATTCGTTATGGTAGGAGGTGTTTCGTCGAGTGTTGTAGAGAATTGAAAATAGTTTCCTCCATTATTGTCATTGGCAATGTTTCCTTGTGAGTCGGTGGAGGTAACGTAGAAATAGTAGGTGGTTCCTTGAGTAAGAGCATCTAAGGTTACTTGATGATTTTTTGTAAGAACACTTGATCCGGAGAGAGTGATAGGATCGATAAGAGATCCATTCTTGTTTTCACTGTAATGGAGTACAGAGTCTGCAGGGACATTCGTATTCCAGAATATGGTTGCTTGTGTGTTAGAAGCACTTGATACCGCTACACCACTGATAGAAGGTCCAGGATTCGTTGTGACTTCATATCCATTGCCATTATTGTCATTGACTCCGGTATTGCCTTGAGGATCAGTAGAGGCAACTCTAAAGAAGTAGGGAGTGTTTGGTGTGAGGTTGGTAAGAGTGACTCTATGAAGTCCTGATTGTGCTTGGGTGTCAGCATAGGTAGAGACTCCTGTTTGTTTGGTATAGGTGTTGGGA
Organism: Candidatus Moraniibacteriota bacterium; assembly: GCA_016699795.1. Classification (NCBI taxonomy): domain Bacteria; phylum Candidatus Moraniibacteriota; species Candidatus Moraniibacteriota bacterium. The sequence continues at coordinate 572,398 of CP065011.1, read as the reverse complement.
GTGGTTGCATATTCTACACGAGAGTCAGAGAGTTCATCTGTTTCCCATGTGATAGTTACGGTTGTGGTGTCTTTAGATTCTACGGTTACGTTTTGTAGAACAGGAGGGGTTTGATCTGATCCTCCTCCACCTTCTCCGAAGTCTTGAATACCATTTGCTTTCATCGTAACGGTTTGTGAGAAGAAAGAAACATTTCCTGGTGTGTCTGTTGTCTTTGCTTTGTAGGTGTAGAGAATGTCTGGTTGTGGGGTAGCATCAGTAAGGAAGTTTGTTGTTCTTGAGGTTATGATATTTTGAAGCGTATAGGTAGTAGCGTCATCACTTCTATAGAGTTTGTAGTTTCCGAATCCTGTTGGAGGTTCTTCTATTGTTTTGAATCCTACGAAGGCTCGGTATTCTGGAGGGGTAAGAAGCATATTACTCGTATCTTGAGAAATGACTCGTGTAGGAGTTTCTGGAGTAGTTGTGTGTATGGTTTGTGTTTCATTCCCGTATTGATCTTTGAAGCGAGTATAGACAATGTCGGGATCAGTTTCGAGTTTTATTGTTACCGTTGCATTAAAAGGTTCCCAAGGAGAGTTGGTAAGGTTTTCGTCAAGAGAAATCTTCATCTGTGTTGGAGAGTCATCACTGACTCCAAGAGTAAGAACAGATGTGGTGGAGGGAATGGTGAGGTCTTGAGTGGAAGCATCAACAAGGAGGGAGGGATTGGTGGGAGTTTTTGTATCGAGGGTAAAGGTATTTGATTCAGCTCGTGCGATATTATTCGCTCCTTCATTGTCACTTACGGTTACACGGATTTTTGCATTGGTAAGATAGAAAGATTCACTTACGAGAGAAGGAGTCCAGGTAGCACTGTGTGTTGTGTACGTATCTTGATTCACTGTTTTGTTTTGTATATCTTCGGGAGCTAGAGTATTGGAAGCGATATTGATCCAACTACTTCCATTGTAGTATTCAAAGCTCGGAGTAACTATTCCTGGAGTATTGGTTCCGGTATTGGTATCTTCATCTTTTGTTTCGTACGTGATAGTTACTGTTTTATCAGTATTGGGAGTAGTGGTTACATTTTGAATCATAGGGAAAGCATTCACAACATAGCCTACTTTTACATCATCGACTTGAGGTTGAGAAAGAAGGTCAGGAGAAGAAAGATCTACTTTGTATTGAAAGAAGCGATCTTCAAAGATATCTTTCATATCTTGAGGGATAGCACTGGCTGTGCAACTTACCGTTGTATTGTTTTTTGTACAATGTGTAGTAAGAGAAGAGGGAGTAGATTGTGCTATTTGTATCCAGGGGGAAGAAGAAAGATTTCCTTTCGTTCCTGCAGTTTTGAGAGAAAGAGTTACTGAAGAACCTGTTGGGAGTATTTCATTTTCTTTCCATTCTATTGTTCCCATGACATTAGCATCACTACTGGAATCAAATGCTGAAGAGATAAGAGAACCAGCAAGGTATCCAGATTTAAGTGAACCTGCGCTTCCATCAGTTGCAGGTGCGGTAGCTCCTTTTGTTCCTCCGAGTGTTTGAATCGTTTGATTGGTAAATGTTTTGTTTTCATAGGCATAGGCGATTCTTCCTCCTCCCCCTCCTCCTCCACCACCTTGTCCCGCCCCACCATTGGCTTGAAGCTTTCCACCGTTTATGGTGAAGTTTTTTGCATAGAGTATGTTTATAGATCCTCCTGATCCTCCTCCACCATTGGTGAGTCCAGCGCTACCGTTACTGGATATGGTTCCATAGAGGTTGAGATTGTTATTCGTTCTGATTCGTATATCTCCTCCTCCTGTTCCTCCTGTAGACTTTCCTCCTCCACTTCCAAGATCTTCGGGAACAAAGTCATTTCCATAGGTGTTAGGGGAAGTTGCTCCATCACTACTATTTCCTCCTCTTCCTCCATATGTTCCTCCTGATCCATATCCAAGAGAGCCTGTTGTTCCTGCTCCTGTTCCAAGAGTAGGAGTGTAACCTTTCGTGTTGGTGTTTATGGATGCTCCTGTACCACTTACTCCATGAATAGTGAGATTGGTAGAAATGAGAGTTCCTGTTCCATTGGCTACTATGTGTGAGGTGTCAGTAGAAGAGTTAAGAGTTCCTATGGTTATGTCTCCTGTAGTGTTAAGAGTGGTTCCTGTAGGAATGGCAAGAAGTCCTTTGTTTTTTACAATGATGTTTCCAAGGGAGAGGGAGTTGTTGGTGAAGTTGTCTTGGGGGATGAGGGTTTGGACGGTAGCTGTTTGATTGTTATTGTCTATGGTGAGGGTGCCATTGTTGGGGCCTTGAGAGGCAGTTTCAGTGTAGATAGTGCCGGCTGCTGCGGTTCCACAAGGAAAAGCTCCACATCCTGAGGGTCCTCCAAATACCTGCATTACAATCGACCCAAAATCATTTCCTGAAGTAAGTTTAACGGCGATGCGACCACCACTGCTTCCGCCAGCATTAGAAATCATATTTGCCTTTAAAGATCCTGAACCACTTATGCTTCCAGTAATTATATTAATAGATCCTCCTGTGCCTGTATTACTTGAAGATCCAGAATTTGCTGTTACTGAGCCAGAAATAATTACTGATTCAGCAACATTCAAAACAATAGATCCCCCCCCCTGAATTATTATTCCCTCCAGTTCCTAAATTAACTGGATTATAAAGAGATCCGTAAACAAATCCGCCACAATCCACTATATTATTTCCTCCATATGAAGCAGTAAAAGTATTATTGTATTTACAAATTCCCGGTCCATACCCCGCCCCATATCCCCTCCCATCCACATTAATCTTTCCTCCAATTTGAACATCGAGATTTCCTCCGACATCCATGAAGAGTCTATGGGTTTCTGCATTTGTGTTTGCTGTGTGGGTAAGATAACCATTGTTGGCAATAGTAACATTTCCGGTAACGGTGAATTTATTTGTGGGAGAACCATTACTTACAGTAAGTGTAGATGTTGTAGATCCCCCACCAAGAATAAGATTTCCATTTATAGTTTGTGGAGCTGTAATGTTTAGGAATATTCCATTTACGGTAACTGTTTCGGGAGTTAAAAGAGTTCCTCCATTTACATTGATTCCACTTGTTCCGAGTCCATCATTGGTAATAGTTGCATTAGTAAGATCAAGAGTGGTTCCTGTGGGAACACTAATTTGCCCTTTGTTTCTTAGAACAAGATTTTTAATGGTCCATGTTTGGGTAGATGGAATTACAGTAAATACAGATGATGCTCGATTATTATTATCAATAATCACCGTTCCATTTCCTGATCCTTGACTTGCGGTTTCGGTATAAATAGTTCCAGTTGCTGTTCCATATGCTTGCATTGTAACCGATCCAAAGTCATTTCCACTTGTAAGTTTTACAGCAACGCGACCACCTCCACCATTAGCACCACCTCCATTCGCCTTTATCACTCCCGCACCTGAAAAAGTTGTTGTTGAAATATTTACAGACCCTCCAGATCCAGCAGAAGCACCCCTATCAGAACCTATTGTAGTTATGGAGCCATTTAAAAAAACAGAGCCGGTAACATTAAGAATGACAGAGCCAGCTCCACTTATAGAAGTCCCTCCACTCCCAATATTTTCAGGATTTAAGTAAGACCCATATGTTATCCCCATAGTTCCTCCGGTAGCACTTTGTCCTCCATAAGATCCCCCATATGTACCAAATCCTGGACCACCACTATACCCCTTCCCATCCACATTAATCTGTCCTCCGGTTTGAACATCGAGATTCCCATTAATCGTAAGATTCATTTTATAGAGTTCGGTACTTCCATTAGCACTATGAGTCATATATCCTCCGGATTTGACGATAATATCTCCATTGAGTGTATGAGGAAGATCTGCAATAAGTGCCCAGTTTTCAATATTGAGCAATCCTTGGGGAAGATCGAAGGTTCCTCCTCGAAGAGCAATGCCACTATCTATTGCTGATGATCCAGCAAGTCCGGTTACAGAGTTGGGATTGTCAAGAATAAGAGTCGTTCCTGTGGGGACACTAATTTGCCCTTTGTTTCTTAGAACAAGATTTTTAATGGTCCATGTTTGGGTAGATGGAATTACAGTAAATACAGATGATGCTCGATTATTATTATCAATAATCACCGTTCCATTTCCTGATCCTTGACTTGCGGTTTCGGTATAAATAGTTCCAGTTGCTGTTCCATATGCTTGCATTGTAACCGATCCAAAGTCATTTCCACTTGTAAGTTTTACAGCAACGCGACCACCTCCACCATTAGCACCACCTCCATTCGCCTTTATCACTCCCGCACCTGAAAAAGTTGTTGTTGAAATATTTACAGACCCTCCAGATCCAGCAGAAGCACCCCTATCAGAACCTATTGTAGTTATGGAGCCATTTAAAAAAACAGAGCCGGTAACATTAAGAATGACAGAGCCAGCTCCACTTATAGAAGTCCCTCCACTCCCAATATTTTCAGGATTTAAGTAAGACCCATATGTTATCCCCATAGTTCCTCCGGTAGCACTTTGTCCTCCATAAGATCCCCCATATGTACCAAATCCTGGACCACCACTATACCCCTTCCCATCCACATTAATCTGTCCTCCGGTTTGAACATCGAGATTTCCTCCGACATCCATAAAGAGTCTATGCGTTTCTACAGAATCATTAAAGGGATGCGTAAGATACCCTTTATCAAGAATCGTTACATTCCCCGTAACAATAAATTTGTTTGTAGGCGATCCATAAGAAAGCGTAAGAGTAGAAGTTGATGCTCCTCCTCCAAGAGTAAGAGATTGTATAGTAATGGTTCCACCATTTACATCGAGTGTAGGTTGATTCGTTCCTGTGTAATTTATAACAACATCATCTGTGCTTGTAGGAACAGTTCCTGTATTCCAGTTCGTTACTGTAGTCCAAGCAGTGCTTGTTGTTCCTGTCCAGGTTACAGTGGAAGCATGAGTAGGAGAAGAAAAAGAAAAAAAGAGAAAAAGAAAAATCCCAGAGAATACAGGGAGGGAGAAGTGAAGAAATGATTTTTTTTTAAACTTCTTTCTCACATCTATTTTTTTCGTTTTTTAGAGATATTTGAATACTTGTATCCTACCACTTTTTTTATTTTTTTGAAATAGAATATTTTTTCGTTTACATTCTTCTCTTTTTCTTTTTTAAATAGCCCTAAAATATAAATTTTTATGAAAAATTCTTAGAAAAAATCTAGAGAGTTTTTATCTTTTCCAAAAGATTTTTTTGCACTTCTTCTGTGTATTTTTCTTTGCAGTGAAAAACATAATAGTCTCCCAAGGTTGCTCCCGGGATAATAAGATTGAGTTTCATATACATATTTTTATCTTTAGCCCGAAGAATTCCCGAAAAAAATCCTTCTTCATTAGCATATAAAAGTAGAATACAAGAAGCTGACGAAGTATAGCTTCGAATACGCTCCATAATAGCAGGAAGATCTTTAAAACTTGCCTTACTCTCAGAAAAGTCTTTCATTTCAATCATAGCCCATATCATAGACAAAGACTCTTCCCATTGAAGTTTGGCTAGAACTTTTCCCAATAATTTAAGAAGAGAAAAAGATTGCTTCTTATAAAGATTTCTCACAATCTCATGCTGATCAGCTCCTTTATCTATAAGAAAAGATGCGAATTGAAGTGATTTTGGCGTCGTCACACTTGATTGAAAACTTTCCGTTCCACAAATAATTCCTGCCAAAAGGCATTGTGCTATTTCTTCGGAAATATAATTCTTCTTTGCTCGAGAAAGAAGGTTAGTTATTAATTCTGAAACACTCGAAGAAGTAACTTCTACAATGTTCGTTTGAGCATATTGTTCATTATCAGAACGAACATCAATATTTATAAGAGGTACTTCAAAAAAAACATCTGCATTTTCCTCATAAAGATTTCCGAGAGATTCTTTATCCCGAACACCCAGAAGAAAAATCCTGTCATATTTTATATCTGTTGGTATAAAAGAAAAATCTCGAGGGTCAATTGATCCCTTCTGTGGAGTAAGATAAATACGAAATTCTCCATCACTTTGTTCCGTTCGAACATTTCCAATAGGATTTCTTGTTGTATTAAAAATGAAAACAAAATCTCTTACACCCAAGAGATTATGTCGTATTTCTTTTGGACAAGAAAGAAAATCAAAATTAAAAGCAGAATCAAATGTTTGAGAGTAAACAAGAGAAACTTCCTTTCCTAATCTTTCTAAAACCAAAGAAAGAGCACGTCCAGCACAGATACTATCGCCCGAAGGATTTTCTGGGAGAACAACAAGAGGATATTTCGATCCCTCTAAAGCAGAAAAAAATTGAGTATCAGTATCAAGTGCCATAATTATAGAAAGAAAATGAAAAATCTTAACTCAGAAACACCCTTTTTACCACCACTATCTTTCCGTTTCCCCTTTCGAACAAAGTTTTCAAATTGTATAATTACATTCTTATTTCTATCTCAAAAAAATATTTTTTTCTTCCTTTTCAGCTTTTTGAGAATAAACAAGCGGAGGGTTAGTGTACGAAAAGAGAGTCTTATTGTCAAACAACACAAAATGATATAAAAACATTTTTATTCTCATTTTTTATCCTTTTTTTATATCCATAAAATAAAGTGTTTATTGCCAATCTTCTTTCTGTAAATGAGAGTTAATAATAGTCCTGTGAAGGCTTTTTCTTTTTTTCACAGTATGCTAAAGTTTTTTTATGAAACTCTATAGAACAAATTCCGTTGAAGAAACAAAAGATCTTGCCCAAACCTTTTCAAGGACACTTTCAGGGCAAACACTTCTTTGTCTCGAAGGAGGTCTTGGTAGTGGAAAAACTACTTTCACACAAGGAATCCTTTCTTTTTTCAATGCTGATCCTCCCTATACCAGCCCTACTTTCTCCCTTATCAAAGAATATCCTCTTTCAAAAAAGAAAAATGGTATTTCTTTTTTGTATCATATCGATGCGTACAGAATACAATCGTCCGACATTCTCAATCTCGGATGGGAGGAAATAATACAGAAACCTGAAACACTCATACTTCTCGAATGGCCAGAAAATATTTCTTCTGTACTGAACAAAAAAGCTCTTTTTCTTTCTTTCGTATGGGAAAGTGACTCGACAAGAAGCATTACCCTTCCAAACATGCCCCCCAAAGACATCGAGTCCACCACGAATGTTGTTTTATAAGACCACCTCTTGTAAAAACAAATTGATCACCTCTTTTGTCTACATATTTCTTTTCTTCATATCCCAAAAGATGTCTCCTTTTTTCGTATTCCAAAATAAATATTCCTTTATAAAAATATCGTTCTCTCTCAATTGAAGATCCCAAAACAAATTCTTCTTTTTCCTCTACGACAGATTCTTCTTTAGACAATACTTCTTTTCCTTTTTCTTTCGATATCCACCCCCATAAACCAGAAGAAAATTGATAGGTATCACCTTCATTTATTTTCTCCTTTTCATACGAAACAGTATGAGCAACTGTTTGATTTGGCCGACGAAGTTCAATTATTCCTGAAGAGTTTCTCAAGGAAAAAGAACTTTGCGTTCGATATATTTTCTCTGTTTTTCCAGGTTCAATCTTTACAACATCACGAAGGGGATGATTGACAAGTTTTTTTGCATCAGCTCCTGTAGCAATAGACCAGAAAGACAAATCAAGTGTTTTTTCATCTTCATTTATAATTTCTATCCACTCATTATCGGTATCACGTCCTGCAGGATTTGGAACAAAGGCTACTATTTTTGCCTTAAATTCAGGATATTTAGAAATAACAAGGGACTTCGAAAAAACAACTTCTTCTATGCCATCATTTACATATAAAGATACTTCGTATCTTCCTTTCTTTTCATATATATGAGAAGTATTTTCTAAATAGCTCTTTTTTCCATCTCCAAATTCCCATCGGTATTTTATTTCATCTCCATCCTCATCTTTAGCATGAGCAGAAAAAAGTGTTTTCATATGAACATATCCTTTTTTTGGAATATCCTTTTCTGAAATTTTAGGAAGATTATTAAATTTATTTTTCTTTCCAGGAGTAAGATGTGCACTTTTTCTCCATTCATTTTTTTCATTTCTATTCCAACTTATATTCTTTTTGGTATTTTCGTATGTCACAAAATCAATTTCGTAACCAGTAGCATCTTTGAGAGAAATTTTTTCTTTTGTGTTATTGAGGGAAAATTTAAATATATTTCTAGAAAAAGAAAAGTATTCGCCCGAAGCAATACGAGTTCCTTGAGGAAAAATATATTCAACACCCGATGTGTCCTGAATTCCCCAATAAGAAATATCAATTTCTTTGTTATCAAAATTATAGAGTTCTATATATTCATTTTTTGCTTCATCCCCATCAGGATCTGGTAAAATTTCATTCAATCGAATCTTTACGTCTTTTTGATGAAGAGGAAAGATATTTTTATCGTGAGGACTTGTGTAAGGTGTTAATTTCCATTCTTTTTTTTCTTCATCGAAAGAGAAAGAGAAATCTTTTTTTGTCTCTTCATACAAAGTAGAATCTACTTCAAAATCAGCAGGATCCAAAAGATATACTGTTTCTTTTCCACTATCATTTAAAGCAAAAGAAAAATCCTTTCTATAAAAAACTTTATATTCGTTTGGAGTTATTATTGTTTGTCGTGGAAAAACGTATCCTGTATCAGACGCATCTTTTAATGACCAATATCCTATATCCACAGCACTCTTTCCGAAATTATATATCTCAATAAATTCGTTATTTTCTTGATCTTCTGAAGGACTTGGCATTATCTCGTTTAATCGAATAGTTGGTTCTTGTATTTTTTGGGGAAAATTATTTTTTTCTCCCTTTGTTACAAAAGGTGTTTCTCGCCATTTTTCTTCATCAAAAGACCAACTTTTTCCTTTGTGAGAATCTTCGTATTCAAACGTATCCACAGATCCTTCACATTTATCGATAAGAGAGATTTTTTCTTTTGTATTATTGAGAGAAAGGCCAAAAGAATCCGCTCTATATTCACCAGGAGCAAGAATTCCTGATAAAGCCTTTTTCTCGACAGCATCACTCACAAACCATCCTGAAAGATTAATTTCTTTTTCTCCATAATTATACAGTTCTACAAATTCATTTTGATCTGATTCTGGATCTGGTAAAAGTTCTTCTAATCGAAGCGTTCTTTCACCCAAAAAACCAGAAAAATTATTTTCTTTCTTTGGAGTTTCATTGCAAACCCATTTCCATTTTTCCCCATCAAAGGCGCTTGTGTACTGATTACTTTTTTCAAAAAAATAAGAATCTATTTCATCTTCTTCTTTATTTTGAAGAAAGATTCTATTTTCATACGTTAGAGTATTTCCATTTTTTGCATCTGCACCAAGAGAATCTGCATAATTATTATCTTTATTTGCCCAAAGAAAAAATTCTCCTGGTTTGAGAATATATTCCGAACTAAAGCTATAAAGTGAGTATTCTTTTTTACCTGAAGTTTCTTTTCGCAGTGACCACCCCTTTAAATCAATCGATTCTTTTCCAAAGTTATATATTTCTACAAAATCTTCATTTGATTTTCCCGTCCCTCCTGTAAGACGAACTTCATTTATACGAAGAGAAAAAATTTCTTTTTCCTCAGCATACACACAAGAATTTCCCAAAAATAAAAAACAAAGAAAACTTATTCCAAAAATTATCCTTCTCTTTTTCTCCCGTCTCATCTTATATATCAGCCGTTCCATCATCGTGAAGCAGTCTTTTCATTTCGGTAATATCTCCTCGTCTCATTCTTTTTTGCAGTGCTACAAGTTCATCCTTGATTAAATAAGGATTCCCCACATTATGAAAAATAAATCTTGGCTCAGTTCCCGCTGTTTGAATAAATACATCACCATAATTAAGAAATGTAGGAATGAGTCCTGTCACTTCCGTTGTAATGTCTTGAATTTTATTGTAGCGAAGATCGCTCACGTGGCGAAAAAAGAGTCCTTTTTGCGTAACATTCACTACGCGTCTATTCGTCATAATCCACACATCCAGATAGTAATCGATCCAGATAATACTTGCAACTAACCAAAAACAAATTCCCAAAAAAGAAGCAAAAAACCAATAAACAGAGGCTTGTATATCCAAAATAAGTGTTGAAGAAAGTATGGGAAAAAGTACAGAAAGTGCAAGTATCGCTCCTATAATAGGAAGAAACTGCATAGTAATATCAAACCAATGTCGGCGAATCACACGGATAATTTCTTCTCCATCTTCTTGACCTTTAAAATGATATGATCCTACCATATTTTTTCTTTAAGGAAATGAAATATCTGATGCATTACCGTTTCCAAGAAACTCATCCAAAGGAAGTCCAGCAAAGGAAAGTATGCTCATTATAATCAAAAAGCCTAAAACAAAAAGAAAGATAGTAATTTGAAGATTGGCAAATCCACTATGAGTATTGTATTGACGCAAATGATACACGATAAATAAAGCAAAAATACCCACAATAAGAAGAAAAAAAACAAAGAAAGAAGAAATAAGTAGTATCATATAAGAATTCTACCAAAGAATTACCATTTATTTCAAGACCCGTTTTCCTAAATGAAGAAGACAAGCCTCTGTAACCATACGCCCTCTCGAAGTTCGTTCCAAAAAACCAAGCTTCATAAGATAGGGCTCATAAACATCTTCGATCGTTTGTACCTCTTCAGACGTTGCAGCAGCTATTGTTTGTACCCCCACAGGACCACCTCCAAATTTTGTAATAATTGCATCAAGGATTCTTCGATCTGATGGATCTAAACCTATTTCATCAATTTCTAACATATCTAAGGCTCTTTTTGCAATATCTTGAGTAATAATAGGAGCATCCTCTATTTGAGCCACATCTCGAACTCTTTTGAGCAATCTATTAGCTATTCTTGGGGTACAACGAGAACATTTAGCAATAATTGATTTTCCTTCAGAATCCACTCTTACTCCGAGTATCTTCCCAGCTCTTTCAAGTATTTCTTCTACTTCATAGGTTTCATAAAATTCCAATCGATGCACAATACCAAAGCGATCCCTAAGTGGTGCTGATAATGATCCTAGCCTTGTAGTTGCTCCGATTATTGTGAAATTTGGCAGATCTAATTGAAGCGTTCTAGCAGAAGGTCCTTTTCCAATAATAATATCTAGTTTATGATCCTCCATTGCTGGATAGAGTATCTCTTCTACCGTTTTATTGAGTCTGTGAATTTCATCGATAAAAAGAACGTCTCCATCATTCAAATTGGTGAGGATGGATCCAAGATCACCAATTCGCTCAATAGCAGGTCCTGAAGTTATTTTTATATTTGCATTCATCTCTCTGGCAATAATATGAGCAAGTGTTGTTTTTCCCAATCCTGGAGGACCGTACAATAATGTATGTTCGATAGGATCTCCTCGTTTTTTGGCGGCACCAATAACAATAGCAAGATTTTTCTTAATTTTTTCCTGACCCACATACTCATCAAAATTTCTCGGTCTCAACGTTATTTCGATTTTCTCTTCTTCGGGTTGTTGTGATGAATCTGTTATCATACGCTCAAGTATACCACATCATCGAAATTTTCGAATTTCTTTCAAAATATCTTGTGGAATAGGATCTCTTTTTGGACTTTCTCCTGGATATTTCCAAGTACTAATAATGCACAATTTTTTTCCTCTATAACTCATATCCCTTTCTATCAAAAAAGCTTCTTGTCGCTCCAAACGAAATTTCTGAGCAGGTGACATCGTCTGAGATTTAAAAGATGATGTTTGAAATTTTACCTTATTTTTCTTATAAAAATTCCCATAACTCAATTCTGAATTTCCATTATTTGAGCCGTAAAAGCCAGAATCTTCTTTATGAGATTTCTGTTTTCCATTAAAAGTCTTTACCTCATACATAACCCAAACTTCGTATTTATTTTTGGATGTTCCAGAAATCTGCATAGATGCGATCATTCCAGGAACAATACCTTTTTCCACTCTTTCAGGGTTTCGTATCACTCTTTTGATTCGTTGTTCACTTAAACCGTATTGTTTCATCTTAAATTGACTATGCCGTGTCCAAAGATATTGCTCCATAATTTTCTTTTGCCCTTTTCCCTCTCCAGATATTCTTTTTTTCAACCTTCAAACCATCTTCTTATGAGAAATTTAAATATCTTATCTGACACTTTGTCAATAATTTTCTCCACTTAAAAATGTTATTTTTCTAAAAAACTTTCAAAATATCCTTCTTTTCAAGAAGTTTTTCGTATTAAAAATTTTTGCAAAAGATTAGTATCTACCAAAAATACCTACAGCATCTTTATTGAAGTTTCTTTTCAACTAAGATTTATAACACGAATAGGAGTTTTGGTTGTAAAATTCCCAAACCATTCTTTAAATTCTTGTACCATTCTCCATTGAAACATATACTCTCCACTTTCTTTTGGTGCTGTTACAATAAATATAAAATGTTTTGTTTGTCCTGGAGCTACCACTTCTTCAGGAGTAAGAAATATTCTTCCTCCCCAAAGATTATTATCTTGAGGACTTTGTGAACCAAGTGCATATTTCTCAGTATTAGTCCACGATGCTTTTCCTGAATTTTTTAAAGAAAGAGAAATAGTATATTTTTGCCCCGCTATCATTTCTTGAGGTACAATCTGTGAAATAAATACGGCGTCATTCGTTTGAACTTCTTTATTTTCCGGAATAACTTCCTTGTTTACAAGAATAAACTCTTCATCCTCACGCAAGGCAAGAATATTATTAATAGCATTCTCATCTTGACAGCCTAAATTATTATCCGGGGAATAAAAATTTTCTTTTGGCCCATAACACCCTCCATTATTATCCTTTGCGACTACTGCAAGCATCGGTAAGAGAAATCCCATCTCCTTCTCTCGAAAAAAATTATAAAGATTTCTAAGTGTTTTTTTTCTTACATTTTGATCCATCCTTGCAAAAATACTCATATCATCTGTTTTGTCCCCACGCCAATCTAAATGTAAAAGTACATTATTTGCTCGAGAGGCATATCTTTCGTTCCAGAGCAATGCCCAACACCAATTTTTAAATTGGTCATTTCCCTGAAAAGAAAAACAAGGACCATTTTCAATATCACCTACAGTATTAATACCAACACCACCTTCAATATAATCAAACATCCGCAAATAAGATTCGTTTGTTATTGTGTTTGTTTGAGCTCCAATGATAATTTTTTTTCCCGTTTTTTGAGCATAATCTCTCATATCTGAAACTATATCATATGCATAAGAATCTGTATTTATTTTGTCATCTTGAAACATTATTTGACCGAAAAGAAAGCTCTGAATCCCCAAATCCATAGCTCTTTGCGTTATATGATCTAGATATTTTCGATATTCTTTTTTTGAAAAATCAGCTTTACAGGTATCAGGGCCCCAGAAACCTTCACTTCCCTCTTTGCACATTTTAGAAAAAACAAATTTTTTATTATCATCTTTATATTCCAATCTCGGATCCAACGCTTCTGCTAAAAACATCCCAAATATAAAATCCTCTCGTTTAAACTTTTTCAAATTTTCTTCTACAAGAGTAAAATTTGGATGTGCTGTCCACGTTTCCACCGCTCTATGAAGATACTGACATTCAGATCTCTCAAGCAAAAGAATGGAATTATCTGTATCATCTCCATATCCAGATAAGACACCGTCAGCGATACATCCTTTATACTTAATGATATCCATTGAAATTTCTTTTCCCCCGTCAGTAGCATCGGATTTATTTTCAATTCGTATCGTTATAAGCCATAAAGTTGTAACGATAATTCCCGCGATAAAAGCCAAAAGAAAAACTACTTGCCAAGCGCGTATTTTATTTTTTCGAATATAAACGTAGGTATGTTTCCACCACGAATATATTTCCATAGCATCTCGATCGATAGTTCTTTCAGGAGAAAATTCTTTATTTTTAGAAAGACGTCCTTGTGACACTTTATTTAAAAATGCATTGAACTTACTCATACAATCTCGTCTTTTTGAATACTGATAAGTTTTAGTAAATCCGTTCGTGTAACAATACCAATCATCTTTTTATCTTTATCTACAACAGGAAGTGTGTGATAATTTGTTTCTTGAAAAAAGGAAAGAAGATCTGAAAGACTCATCGTTTCATCTACAGTAATACATTGTGAAGTCATGATATCTTTTGCCTTTGCTTGTATAACACGTTTAAGGAAGCCCTTCTTTTTCGAATGCATGGGGCCAACCGTATCGATATCTTGTAAAAAAGTTATAAAAGAGGGGAGAAAAATATTAGTTCCACGCACATAAAAATCTGTTTCCGTTATAATTCCGATAAGCCTTCCTTCTTCAAGTACAGGCACTCCATGAAATCGATTCTTAGACATTATAGTAGCTACTTCTGAAACTGAAGTATCTGAAGAAATAGAGACTACTTCTCTTGTCATTATATCTTGAACTTTCATAAAGTGATTTTTATTATTAGCATAAAGCCCTTTCCTCCAATGGAATCCTCATTCCATTATATCAAGTTACTATGTTTTTGTAACGTTGTTTGTTTTTGTAATTATTTGGAATTTATTTACACCTTTGTTTTACGGTAGACATTCTATAATTTCTAAGATGCATTAAGAAAAAAGTTGAAGATTGTCAGAATATTTTGAAAAAATTTTATTAATTAGTAGTTACAATTTTAACTAATAAAATTATATTTCTTCTTTACTTTACCAAGAATATACACTCATTCTTCTTTTAATCTTAACAAAAACCAAAAAAAGCTAGATCTCTCTTTGCACAACTTTTCCTATTTATTATACATCTTTTCCTCCACGTAATTGTTGTATGCGGTCTTCTACTGGAGGATGCGTCATAAAAAGTTTTGATATTTTACTCCCCTTAAAAGGATTCGCTATAAAAAGATGTGCTGTGGCTCGATTTGCTCTGTCCAAAGGCTTAGGATCTGAAGAAATTTTTTCAAGAGCACTTGCAAGTCCTTCGGGATAACGAGTAAGAAGCGCTCCACTTGCATCAGCAAGAAACTCCCGTTTTCGAGAAATGGCCAGTTGCAATAACATCGCCGTAAGAGGGGCTAATAACCAAAAAACTATCGCTATAATCATAAAGATAAGCTGAACTCTTCCATCTTGACCTCCGCTATTTCGACGATTTCCACCCCAAAAAGCCCATCGTCCGAAAAAATCAGCCAAAAGAGTTACAAAACCAACAAGAATAACAACAACGGTAGATAAAAGTATGTCTTTATTTTTTATATGAGAGAGTTCATGAGCCACAACACCTTCCAACTCAAGTTTTTCGAGACGCTCAAGAATCCCTGTAGTAAAGGCTATAGCGCTATGATCCGGATTCCTTCCTGTGGCGAAAGCATTGAGAGCACTGTCTTGTATTACATATATCTTTGGAATAGGAATGCCTGCGGTTATACACAAGTTTTCCACAATAGTATATATTTCACGAGCATTTTCTCTTGTCACCTCTTTTGCTCCGCTCATAGAAAGAACAATCGAGTCGCTCCACCAATAAGATCCGAAACTCATCACTACAGAAAAAATAACAGCAAAATATAAAATTCCACTTGATTGCATCGCTTGAGAAAATACATATCCAACACCGATTACGAAAACTAAAAAGCCTGTGATATATATCCACGTAAGACGAACATTCTTATCTGCTTGAGTATAAAGAGTTGCCATACTTGAAATACAAGATCATAAACTAAAACTTCTAGAAAAAATAATATCAAAATTAATTTCTGCTAAAAATAGCTTTCATCATTTTTTCTTTATACACTCTTCATTAACTCCTCTTTTTATTCAGATTGAGTTACTATTTTTTGTTTTGGGTATTTTCTTAAAACTTTACCTCAACTGGTTTTTTCGCTTCTTCCTCTTCATCCCCAAGATCAAAAAATTCTCGTTTTGTAAAAGAAAACATATTCGCAATAATATTTGTAGGAACCGTTTCAATCTTCGTGTTATAATCTCTCACATTTCCATTATAAAATCTCCTTGATGCCTGAATTTTATTTTCAGTATCCGCGAGCTCTTTTTGAAGCTCTAAAAAATTTTGATTTGCCTTAAGATCAGGATAATTTTCTGAAACAGCAAATAAACTTTTGAGGGTATCTGAAAGAAAATTTTCCGCTTTAGCATGCTCTTCAGGAGTAGATGCTTGCATAGCCTGAGACCTGGCTTGAGTTACATTTTCAAAAGTTTCTTTTTCATGAGTTGCATACCCTTTTACTGTATTAACTAGATTGGGTATAAGATCATATCTTCGTTTCATTTGAACCTCGATATCACTCCATGCTTCTTCTACACGATTTCGAAATGCTATAAGTCCATTATAAGAAAAAACAGCCCAAAAAACGAAAAGCCCAATGATACCTAAAACAATAATACCTGTCATATATTTTTTTTACTCATTACTTTTTAAGTATAGATGAGTTATTGCCTCATGACAATACTTTTCAAATACTGTAAACTATAAAGATAATCAAAAAATAATTTTTTTTCTTTATGGATTTCTTCTCTCTTTTGGATTCTTGGGCTGTATTTCTCATTCCCATTGCTGTAGGAACAATAACACAAGCTATAAAATTCATTGTCTATTCACTCAAACATGGATGGAATCCCCAATATGCCTTCACCCATGGACATATGCCGAGTGCTCATACAGCATTTGTAACTTCTTTAGTAACTTCAGTTGGTTGGTATGCTGGTATGGATTCTGGCGCCTTCGCTATTTCTATCATTCTTGCTGTTATTGTTATTGATGATGCTGTTCGTCTTCGTATGTATATGGGTGATCAGGGGCGTTATCTCAACATGCTTATTCGCCAACTTGATATAGACGAAGAACATTTCCCTCGTCTTAAAGAACGTATCGGCCATCGCATTAGTGAAGTTATTATTGGAGGAATTTTTGGTTCACTCCTAGCCTTCTTCTTTATTTTTCTTCTTGCTTAGTGATTGATTCTAAAGACTTGGTTCATTCTCATTTGAGAACATATACCCTCTATTTTCGAACAAAAATTTTGAAACCCTCACTATCAAAATTGAATTTTTATTTCGAAGAAAGTTTATGTAGTTTCTTAGGAGAGGAAAGGATTTTTTCTACAACACGTTTATCATTCCATGGAATCATTTTTCCACAAACATTCATTGTTTCTTCAGCACCTTTTCCTGTAATCACAACAAAATCATTATTTTTTGCCATTTCTAAAGCCTTTTTAATAGCTTCTTTTCGATCAAAAATTCGAAAGAGATTTTCTCCTTTTCTTTTTTTCTGTATACCCACTTCTATTTCATCGATAATTCGTTCTGGATTTTCCCAATAGGGATCTTCATTAGTAAGAATAATTATATCAGCATATTCATCTACAATAGATCCCATTAAGGGTCGTTTTCCTCGATCACGATCTCCACAAGCACCAAACACTGAGATAATTCTTGCATACCCTTTTGATTTTGTTATGAGTGAGTACACTTGATTCAAGGCTTCGAGGGTAACGGCATAATCAATAAGAATTACAATACCTCGATCATTTGAAATCATTTCCATTCTTCCAGAAATTTCCGATATTTCTGAAAGAGCCTCAGCACAATTTTGTAAATTTATCTCCAAAGCATTTGCTGTAGCAATTGCTGCCAAAGCATTTTCAATATTAAATATTCCTGGAATATGCAATGTAAATAATTGTTCCTTAATTAAAAAAGTTGATCCCTTGAAGTGGTCTTGTATATTTTTTGCCTGGATATATTCTTCATTTCCTTTTCGACTTTTCACTTTAATTCCGTATGTTATTTTTTTCTTAGCAAAAACATGTAAAAAATCTTCAATATCTGAAAGGGTTTCATTAAGGATGATGGTATGTGCCTTCTTAAAAAGCTTCTTTTTAGCCTCTCTATAAGAATGCATCGTTTTGTGATAATCGAGATGTTCTCTAGTAATATTAGTAAGAACTGCACTATCAAAATGAATTCCCCATAAACGATTCTGATCAAGCGCATGTGAGGAAACCTCGATAATTACATATTCACATTTTTTTTCATAAGCACGTGCTAAAAATTTTTGTACCTCAAATGATGATTGTGTCGTAAATTTCGTTTTATTTATCTCCTCTTCTCCATTTATACGGAAATTAATAGTTGACGCTAAAGCAACCCGATACCCAGATTTCTCCAAAATTTTAGCAATCATGTTAGCAGTTGTTGTTTTTCCATCCGTTCCAGTTATTCCAATAATTTTAAGTTTTTTACTAGGAAAACCATACCAATAGGAAGCTATTCCAGCCTGAATAAGGTGATATATATTTTTTATCGATTGAGGGATGAGATTTTTAAGAAAATGTTTCATACGAGCTTTCGAAGTTTATTTATTATTCGATACACTCTATACTTCCAAGGACTTAAAACAATATCATACGTCCCAGGAAATTGTATTGATTCGGTCTTACAACAAAAACCTTGCTTGAACAATGTAATTCCAGACCAATCATTTAAATTTTGAGGATTTTTAATTTTAGATTCTTGAACTTCTTTTTTTGAAAACTCCGTAGACACTCCTCCAAAATCATACCATAAACATCCTCGCTCCTTAGCGTCTTGCATAGCTTTCCATTGAAGCAAGAATGGTGCCATCACATTTCGATATTCATTACCTGATCCACCATGGAGGTAGATCGCTCCACCATTCAAAAATATCATCATATGAGAAGCTATAATTTTTCCCTCATAAAAAGCATTGTATAGCATAGCTGAATCACCAAAGACATTAAATATTTTTCTATAATGCTCTTTTGTGTGTGGTCGTATACCAGCACGCTTAGCTGTTATATAAACAAGTTCAATGAAACGGTCTTGATATTTTTTTTCATTGGAAACTATTATTTGCACTCCTTTCTTTTGAGCTAGTCGGATATTATATCGAGTTTTAGACTTCATTTCACTAAGTAACATCTCCTCTGTTTTAGAAATATTCATTACCAGAATTTCTTTTGGTTGTACATTTTTTGAAGCTGCATACATTTTTATATTTTTTGGCAAAGTCTTTTCAAAAAGTCTTCGAGTATTCTCATCTTCTGGTTCTATGCGAATCCATCCAAAACCTTTTCTTTTTATTTCCACAAGTAAAGTCGGGATATATTCTTTTTCAAAAATAGGCCCCCTTGGAGAATATGCGTATTTTCCTACCAAAGGTAATTTTTGTACTATAAACAAATTTTCTTTAATGCGAAAAGTTTCATTTCCAAGTAATTGTTGAAATTGTTCCCATTCAAAAGATTGGAGAAATTTTTGTTCTATATTTTTATTTGAAACCTGTGTATCAACATTCATATCTTTTTTATTATTCCTGAAAACACGCATTCTCTACATTTTGATTCATTATTTTTTTAAAGCTCCTCTCTATATTTTCCACGCTATTTTTATCCAATAGACTAGTCCTGTGTAGAATTTTATTTAAAAAATACTTTATTTTAAGAATAATTCAACATTTATGCGTATATTCTTATTTTCTCGCAATTTCAAATTATGAATTACGATTCCCGAGATTTCTAAGCGCTCTCTTCACCCGATCTCCAACATCAGTTATTTCTTTGGGAATATCCTTAAGAACATCACGAGCATCACTAACGGAATATCCCATTGCCATAAGCGCGTCAATAGCATCCGTATCTTGTGACGTTCTTTTTTCACCTGAAAACCCCATTTTTTCAACCTTACTCTTCAAGTCCAAGACAATTCTTCCTGCAATTTTTTTCCCAATACCTGAAACTCGAGTAAGAATAGAAACATCTTCATTAATTACAGCACTTTGTAATGTTGCTGGATCCGCAACGGACAAAATTGAAAGAGCCGCTTTCGGTCCTACTCCAGAAACACCTATAAGAAATTCAAACATTGTAAGCTCTTCTTCATCCAAAAAACCATAAAGCGCCAATATATCTTCTCGAACATGTGTATAAATATAAAGAAAAACTGTTTCTACCATAGAAATTTTTCCCAAAGCATACTGAGTAACAAAAACACGATATCCAATACCTCCTATGGATATAATAACCGACTCCCCTCGAATACTTTCCACTCGCCCATGCAATGTAGCTATCATAGAAACGCTTTTTATCAATAAATCTTTTCTCATACTATCACTTTTTCCTCTCTCTTGCCAAAAAACTAATCCTATGCTAAAAATATTCATAGCGAATCTTTGTCGTTTTATTTTTAGTATATAATTTTTCAATTTAAATCCTATGCCTATAAAGCAATCTGCTAAGAAATATGTTCGTGTAACCGATGCAAAGACGGAAAAGAATAAGAAAATTGTTGGTATATTTCGAAACGCTCTCAAAAAGACTCGAGAAGCTGTAACGGGTCAAAATCTTGAAGAAGCAAAAGAATGGCTTAAAAAGGCTATAAAAGGGATAGATAAGGCTGTAGCAAAAAAGGTATTAAAGAAAAATACCGCTGCTCGAAAGAAATCTCGTATAAATGCTACCGTAAAAAAAGCTGTTTTATCAGAAAAAAAATAGTTTTTTCTTTTTTACATGAATTTAAAAAAATCGCCATACGGCGGTTTTTTTTCTTCCTTCTTGACAAAAATATTCTCAAAAAAAGTGGTAGTAATGTGAATTAAAATTATTTTATTTTTTTATATCTCCATTACATACATTCTCATTCCACAAACCCTTCTTTTCTTTTCTTGCGAATAAAGAGGCTTCTTTGAAATCTTTTTGATATTTATAAGGATTGCTCTCATATGTGTATTCATAAGCATATCCTTCTTTTATAAGAAAAAGGTTAAGTAATGTTCCGTCTTCCAAATAAACATACCGAAGAAGTCTCTTGTATTTATCTCTTTCACTTTGCGTGGTATCAATTTCAAGACGAACACTTTTTCCCGCAAGTAATTCTTTTACTTTCTCACTTGCTTCTTTTCCAAAGCATTCCACTTCTTTTCTTGGATCCACTGTTTCCGGGGTATTTATTCCAATAAGCCGAACAGTTTCAACTTTATCATTCATAAAAACTTTTACAGTATCTCCGTCCACCACGTTTTTTACCTTATATAAAGTAGTGTCTTCTTCTCTACCATCCCCCTTTATTTTTCCTTCATCCAAAAAAGAAAAGAGGATTTCTTGTATTTCTAGCCAAGTCTCTTGTAAAGTAAATTGCCCAATAAAATCTTTACTTATTTTCTCCTCTCTTTGAAAAAAAACACTAAAAACTACAAAGAGTATCCCGATTAAAAAATAAAGTTTTTTTCTATTTTTTATCATCTTTTTCTATAGTTATTTGGAGTGTCATTTTTATGCTCTAGAAATAAATTCTTCTATCGCTGCTTTCACATGAATCTTCCCGCTCTTAATTGCCCTATCAAATCGAGCAAGAATTTGTATCATACTTTTAGCTCTCTGAAGGGATATTTTTGATCTTCCTTGTATAGTTTTTTGTGCTACATAAGGATGAACTCTTGCTTTACTTGCAATCTCATAATAGTTATGAATATTCTCTTCTTCATAAAGAGAAATAATTCTTGCACAGTTATTTACATGATAAAAAAGCATAGCAAAGATTTGTTCTGGTGGTATCTCTTGATCATATTGTTCACTCAAAAGATCAAAAGATAATCCTCGATTACCCGACCCCAAACTATCTAAAAGATCAAAAATTGCTGATGATGGAGTTCTTGCAATATAACGATTCGTATCTTCTTTTGTTATATATTTCTTTTCATCACAGATCAAAGAAAGTTTTTCAACTTCATGAATAAAACGAAAGAGATCACCCATTGATTGCTTTAAAATATACAAAAGTGCGTCTTCTTCAAAACGAAAATCAGGATACTGCTTAGAACAATATTGTTTTGCCCAAAGAGTGAGATCTTTTTCTTTAAGAAGAAAAAATTCTTCCGCTAGCGCAGCTTTTTTCTTAAGTATTTTAAAGATACGAAAAACTTTATTCACTGCGGTTTCCCGAATAATAATCATTCTTTCCTCATTATCATTATATTCTTTGGCAAAAAAATCAGCTAAAGCATCCCTATTATTTTTAGGAAGAGAAAAAAAACCACGAATACAAATGCATGTTTTCACATTGAAAAGATCTCTCGTTGTAAGAATGGTTTTGAATTTAGAAATAACATCTTCTTCATTCCATTCTTCTACATCAATATGACGAATACCCGAAGAAGAACCTCCTTCAGATAAAAAACGCTCCTGGAAAAGGAGCTGTTTTTCTTGGGATCGATACGCGTCTGGTCCGTACAAAAAAACTAACATAACTATTATTTATTCAGTAGTTCCAGAACCTGCTTCAGCGTTTGTATTTTCCTGTACTGGACTTGCTTCTTCTGATTTTACTGTCCAACGAAGAGCTTGTCCTGGCTCCAAAACATCTACCCAGACCTGCCCAACAACAAAAGGAATTTCTTTTCCAGCCTCATCGTAAAAATATAACTTACTGTTAATATCTTCCTTATTTTTCTTCCATGTTCCTCGAAATTCTTTACCGTTCATATAATAAAATGCTTGTCCTGTATCCACAGTATCAAACCAAGGATCTCCGAACTCAAGATTATTATATCTACCCACTCCTGATCCTATTCCATCACGATGATCTTCAGGAACGAGATCCCATGGATTATCCACACCTCTTGCGACATAATCTGTGGAAAGATTAATTTGTTCTGATTTTGCTATCAAAACAACAACATTTTTTGGAGCTATGCGATTTCCATTATTTCTATCTTTATCTGCTATTTCATTCCAAAAACGAATATATGAATTTGATTCTTTATCGTATTCATATTCCACATCATATGGATTAGCAAATGCCACACGAAGATTTCCTCCTTCAGGCCTTTCTTCTAGAGGTGCATCTAATTGGTGAGGGTATCCTTCGAAATTCGTATCTTTTCTATATCCAAGATCTTGAATTCCTGAAAGAAGTGCCTCACTTTTAACATGACCAGAGTCTTCCATGCGCATAACAGGATCATTTTCCCAGTCCCAACGATCACAATATTTTCCCGAATACACTAAACAATCAATATTATCGATAACACCTTTTTTAAGTATTTCAAGGGCAAAAACGGAACCTCCCCAATGAACAAAAATTGCATCCAAACCTTTGGCAATGTGAATATAATCATGTCGAGAACTTCGCATCGCTCCTATTTCTTTAGGAATATTACAAACATAAACACCCATAAGTCGAGTTACACTTGAGGTATATGCTGGTAATTCAAATACCATATCAGCCTCAGAAAATCCTGCGGCTGGTCGAGCTTGCATATCGGAAGGTTGCATAACAGCGACAGGTCGCTTATTCCAATTTTCACATTCTTCTCCAGAAAGCGGGCTTCGATTTCCCTCTACTAAACGAACAGTTTCTTTTGTGCTACTTTGTTCAACTTTTTGTCGAACTTCATCTGTTCTACTTTTTCGAAGCATCTCTCGAAAGAAAAGAAAATAACTCAAAATAAAAATTATAAGAACAACTATTCCTGTAATAATAGCCTTTTTTCTAAGAGCGTCTGAACCTTCAAATATACTCATATATAATTTTTTTAATAACAAAAAATAGAACGCTTTTTACTATACCATTGAAGTAATTTTCAGACAAACTTTCAGCTAAATTTTTTGTGTGTATTTTTATAAGACTATTACCAATCTCCTTTCGTAAATGAAATTTTCAAATTCGCGAAAATTATGAAAATTTATAAGAAATATCTGGATATTTTGTTAAATTTTCATCAAATCTACAGTGAAAAATTTTGAAATTTCGGTAGAAAATGGAAATTAGCAATAGTCCTTTTATATTTCACTCCAATTTTTTCCCATAGCTATATCAACTACAAGTGGTACACGGAGAGGATACACATCCTGCATTCTTATTTTTATTTGATGAGAAAATTCTTCTTTCAAAGATTCTGGTAATTCAAAAATAAGTTCATCATGAATTTGAAGGATCATTCTGATTTCCCCTTTATATTTTTGAACAACCTCATCGGAAGCAATCATAGCAAGTTTCATAATATCAGCAGCAAGTCCTTGAATAGGAAGATTAATAGCCATACGTTCTCCAGAAGCAACAATTTGTGCGTTATCCGAACGAATTTCAGGAACATATCGACGTCTTCCGAGTTCTGTTTCTACATAACCCCGCTCTTTTGTTTGAATCTTGATATCCTCTAGATAACTTGCTAATCCTGAAAATTTTTTCTTATACGCCTCAATAAATTCTTGAGCCTCTTTTCGGGAAACCCCAGCGGCATTCATAAAACCAAAAGTGCCCATACCATAAAGAACTCCGAAGTTTAAAACTTTTGCCTGTCTACGCATAGCTGTAGTAACCTCATTTAAACTTACTCCAAATACTTCACTTGCTGTAGCAGTATGAATATCTTCTCCTTTTAAGAAAGCATCCATCATTTTTTTATCTTCACTTACATGAGCTGCGCATCGTAAATCTATCTGTGAATAATCCGCTCCTACTAAAATTTTTCCTTCTTCCGCGACAAAAGCTGTTCGGAGAAGTTTACCAAGTTTTGTTCGTATGGGAATGTTTTGTAAATTAGGCTCTGAAGAAGAAAGTCTTCCTGTTGCTGTCACTGCTTGATTAAATGTTGTCCGCAACCTTCCATCACTTCCCACAAGGTTAGGTAAAACATCCACGTATGTTGTTTTTAACTTAAATAATTCTCGGTATTCTTCAATCTTCGAGGCTATTGGATATTTTTTCTTTAATTTCTGAAGCTCGCTCGATGCAGTAGAATATCCCGATTTGGTTTTTTTTATATTTTTCGTATCCACCAATAAATACTCAAAAAGAATTTCGCGAAGTTGTTTTGTAGAATTAATATTAAATTCACGACCAGTAAAATCATAAATATTTTGACGAATTTGTGCTATATCTTCTTCTAATTTTTGAGACACTCGCGAAAAAACATTTTTATCAAAACCTATACCCGAGCGTTCCATCTCTGCTAGAATTCGAGCAAGTGGAGTTTCTAACAAATGAAGTACATGATCCAAAGATGCTTTTGGTTTTTTTTCTTGACTTTCTTCTTGTATTTTTTTTACAAGAACTTCATAAAGTTGAGCAACACTTTGCGCTTTAAAACAAATCATTTCTTGAGCTGGTGTTAATTTTTCTTTTTCTTCAAAAACAAAAAGAGTTTCTTGTGCTCGCGAGAATTCACTCATTTGACCTAACTCTGATAAAAGTAAATGTTCAAGAGAAAGATTTCCTCCCCCAAAAAGAACGTACGCCATCAATAAAATATCCTGTATATTCGTTGTGGGCAATTGCATACCCAAACAAAAAGCGATATGAAAGGCATCTTTTAAATTATAAGTTATTTTAATACTATCTTTTATCAAAAATAAAGACTCTATTTTTTCTTGATTTTCCTTCTCCCAGGGAATATAAACACAAAGTTCTTTCGTATAAAGACCTAAACCTTCCACGTTTGCACTACGAGAAGAGGCTCCTTTCCACAAAAATTCAAAAGTAAACAATTTCGTTTTTCTGATACTTTTTTCTATAGAATCCCAATCCTCTTGACAGATAATTTTTTGAAATTTTTTCTTATGTATTTTTTTCGAAGCGTTTGTTTTTTTATTTTCTATCTCTTTATCTTGTGAAGATCCTCCCAATCTTTTAATAAGGGAGAAGAAACCAAAATGTATAAAATGTGAACGTATTTTTTCTTGTACAATTTGAGAAAATGAAAATTTACAAGAATCCCAATCAACACTTTCCACGCTGTCTATTCGTATCGTACCCAAATCTTTAGATTGAAATGCAATATCTTTATCTCGAGAAAGTCTTTCTCTTGTAGTAAGAGAAATTTCATTAAGATGTTCGTATATATTCTCAAGAGTTCCATATCGGACCAAAAGATCACTCGCAGTTTTTGGTCCGATTCCAGAAACCCCTGGAATATTATCCGAGGAATCCCCAGCAAGTCCCTTATAATCAGGAATTTTTTCTGGAGAAAATCCATATTTCTCTATTACTTTTTCACTATCAAAAAGAACGGTGTCTTTTATCCCCCTTCGCATAGTAAATACTTTTATATTACTATCCACTAGCTGTAAAGCATCATTATCTCCCGTAACAATTATAACTCTAAATCCTTTTTTTGAAGCTAATTTCGCTATACTTCCAATCATATCATCCGCCTCAAATCCTTTTTTTTCATAAATAGGAATATCAAAAGCTCGAACAACTTCTTTTACCAAAGGAATTTGGGCATACAATTCATCAGGCGCTTTTACTCTTTTTGCTTTATACCCTTCGTAAGCTTCATGTCTAAACGTAGGTCCAGAAAGATCGAATGAGGCTACTACATGGGTAGGTTGAAACTTTTCAATAACCGAAAGAAGTGTCATGGAAAACCCATATACAGCATTAACAATCCTACCATCTTTTGTTGTAAGAGGTGGAAGAGCGTGAAACGCGCGATGGATAATAGCATTTCCATCAAGGAGGAGAAGCGTATTATTGTTTTTTTGTATAGTCATAGAGGAACATTTCATAAATAACCAGTAATGTATCTTCGCGAAAAAACTCTTCTTTATCCTTACTCTATCATTTTTTCTTACTCTTAATGTACGTCATAAAAGAAATTTCTCAAATTTCTATCCTTCTATTTTTTTCTTTTGTGTATTCAACTATAAAAGGTTTTCTCTTTATTCTCAACATCAAATCAAAAAATGTTTATTTTAAAAACACCAAAAAATATTTCGAATTGACGCTTCTTCTCTCTCAAAAAGCAAAAAACTTGCCATATATGTTTTTTTGAGTAAACTGTTACCAATAGTTCTTTCGAAGAGATCTCGCAAAAAATAGGAGGTGTTCCATGTATCAAAGAAAAAACGTAGAGCCAGGCACAGTATTTCTTTTTGAGAAAATTCTCGTTGTTGTTACAAATTTCATTGATCATTATCTGGAAAGAAAATATCCCAGATACATAGGACATGAAATTTTACTCGAGAATTCTTTTCCCCTCAATGATAGAAAACTCGGATTTCCTGGATGTTTTCGTCTCAATTCTGAATTAGATTGGGATATTCCTCTCGATAAAGACATGGAGAAATATCTTTATCGTCGCGATGGCGGGGGTAGCCCTATTCTTTTTTTTGAGACACTTAGTGTTCCTCGTCGGATAACGGAGAATAAAAAACTTTACGGAAGAATGAGTATCGGCGCACTTGCGCGAGCTGATTTACAACGCATTGCTGATGTGTGTGATGGTCGTTTTAAGTATCTTTCTCCACAAGATTTAAAATGGAGAGAAGAACACACTCAGCTCTCGAAAAATATAATAAAAGCTTTATATTAAAAGGACGTCCTTACGAAGAGGAAATTATATTATTTCCTCTTTTTCTTTGTGCAAATTTTAACATTCTTTAAAAAATTAGTTATTTTTATATTAAAAAAATTCATTACCTATATTTACATTTATGAACTTTATAATTTTCAAATACTTTATTATTTCTTATTCTCCTCTTGTCACTTAAATAGTTTGTATTGATTTTTTATAGTATTTCAAGCATTATTCTTATTATAGAATACTGTAATTAACAACTTATTATAATTGTATGTCTGGACATTCTCATTGGCATGGTATTCGCCACAAAAAAGCCATCACTGACGCAAAAAGGGCTTCTGTATTCACAAAATTTGGAAAACTTATCACTATAGCGGCTAAAGATGGTGGAGGGGATGTTTCTATGAATGTTCGTCTTCGTCTCCTTGTTGACCAGGCTCGAAGTGCGAATATGCCAAAAGAAAATATAGAAAGGGCTATAAAAAGAGGTACGGGTGAGTTAAAAGAAGGTGGGGATATACAAGAAATTGTTTATGAAGGACTTATTCCCGTTTCAGCTGGTCAGATTTCTCTTATGATTCTTGTTGCAACTGATAACAAAAATCGTGCCGTTTCTGAAATTAAAACTTTTCTCAAAAAGTCTGGGGGCCAAATGGTTCCAAATGGATCTGTTGGATACCTTTTTGATAATGTTGGTATTATTGAACTTTCTCAAGATCAAGTAGTTTCTCAAGAAGATTTGGAAATGATAATTATTGATGCTGGTGCTTCTGATATAGAAATAAGAGATGATGTTATTATTGTCTATACGGAAATAAAAAATTTAAAAACAACTCAGGAAAATCTTGTGAAAAAAAACATTTCCATACTAAGTTCTACTATCGGATATCGAAGTACTCAAAAAATCTCTCTTTCTGATGAAGAATATTCTCGCTATGAAACACTCCTTGAGCAGTTTGATGAACAAGAAGATGTTCAAAATATTTACGACAATATTTAAATATCACTTTTTCTATTGTAGTGATATTTTTGTAAAATAATGAAAAAAGAAACTTCACCTAAAATAATTATTCTTGGAATTGATCCTGGGACAGCCACTACGGGATGGGCAGTTATAGAAGTAGATATCAAACCTAAAGCTATCGCTTATGGCCACATTCAAACATCTTCTAAAAATAAAGATGTGGAAAGACTTCAAGAAATAATTTTTGATATACGAAATATTTGCAAGAAATATAAACCCCAAGAGGCTGCAATTGAGAAGCTCTTTTTTTTTAAGAACCAAAAGACTATAATAACAGTAGCACAGGCTCGAGGTGCTATACTCTTGACACTAGCTAATGAAGGTCTTAGTATCGCCGAATACACTCCGCTTCAGGTAAAACAATCGATAACGGGCTATGGTAGAGCAGAAAAGTATCAAATGCAGATAATGATAACATCTCTTTTCTCTCTTCCAGAGATACCAACCCCTGACGATACAGCCGACGCCTTAGCAATAGCGCTTTGTCATGCTCATAGTAGAAAAAATAATCCTTTCAAATAGTAAATTTTATAATTATTCACTATGGAATCATTCTATCATCCCTGGATACTCAACATAATAAGTCATAATGTCCCTGAAGAAACAGTATTACATCTCCTTCTTCTTCCTTTTGTAGTAACGCTCGTTGCTTTTTTTAGACAAGTTTTTGGAATAAAGGCTTTTGGAATTTATACGCCCACACTTATAACATTTTCTTTTCTTGTTGTTGGGGTAAAATATGGCGTTGCTATTTTTGCTACCGTTATTCTTGTTGGAATGATTTCTCGTTTCCTTCTTAAAAAATTTCGACTCCTTTA
The DNA here is from genome assembly GCA_016699795.1 of Candidatus Moraniibacteriota bacterium. NCBI lineage: Bacteria > Candidatus Moraniibacteriota > Candidatus Moraniibacteriota bacterium. The sequence continues at coordinate 543,262 of CP065011.1, read as the reverse complement.
TCTTCCTCGAGTAGCTATTACATTAACTTTTATTTCTTTCGTTATACTTCTCCTTTTGGCTTTAAGTGGCTCTGTTCAACGAACAGGTTTTGCTGCTATGTCTATAGCGCCTATTATCATTATGATTGCCTTAGTTGAAAAAATTATTGTTACTCAAATGGAAAAAGGAACGAAGGAAGCTTTCATTGTTTCTGGTCAAACACTCCTTATTTCTTTAGTAAGTTATTATTTTACCAGCATTCCTTCTTTTCAAACCCTTCTTTTAGCATCTCCCTGGATTGTTTTTCTTACCATTGTTCTCAATATTGCTGTAGGGAAATGGACAGGTCTACGTATTAGTGAATATTGGCGTTTTCGAGATATTTTGAAATAGTTTATTTTTATGTTCGATTTTTTTCACAAAAGCAAGTCTGTTCTTGGAATGAATGCCCGGAACCTTCATTTTATTCGACCCAATAATCTTCGAAAAGCAAGAATTTTAGCTGATAACAAACTTCTTAGTAAAAAGCTTTTTAAGAAACACGGCCTTCCTGTGCCTGATTTGATAACTTCCATAAAGACACATAAAGATCTTGAACAGTTCAATTGGGAATCTCTTCCCTCTACTTTTGTTTTAAAACCAAATAGAGGATTTGGTGGTGGTGGAATACTTGTTGTCTATGCTAAATCAAAAAAAGATCCTCTTACGTGGATAAAAGCTGATGGCTCAAAAGTGGGGATGTATGATCTAAAAGAGCATATTCATAATATTTTAGACGGATCCTTTTCCTTATCAGGAACTTCTGATACTGCTTTTTTTGAAGAACGCATGCGCCTAAGTAAAACATTTAAACCCTATACCTTTAAAGGAATTCCTGATATTCGCGTTATTGTTTTTAACAATGTTCCTGTTATGGCCATGCTCCGCCTCCCCACAAAAGAATCTGAAGGAAAAGCAAATTTACAACAAGGAGCCTTGGGATTAGGAATTGATATGGCATCTGGCGTTACCACAACAGCAGTCTATGGGAAAAAAGCTCGTCCTGTGGAATATCTTCCCGGAACAGAAATGCCTCTTTCGGGAATAAAAATTCCTCATTGGACGGAAATTCTTCATCTCGCCATAGAAGCTCAAAAAGTTTCTGGCTTAGGATTTCTTGGTGCTGACATTGCTATTGATAGAGAAAAAGGTCCAGTTTTTCTTGAATTAAACTCCCGTCCCGGTCTTCAAATTCAAGTAGCTAATCGTTCAGGACTTCGTGAACGGCTTGATCGCGTGGCAGGTTTAAAAATAAAAAGTGTGGAACATGGCACTCGCGTAGGCAAAAATCTTTTCGGAGGAGAAATCGAGGAGAGCTTGGAAGAAATCTCTGGAAGAAAAGTTATAGGAACCATGGAAATGATTCAATTATTTGGAAGAAATAATAGACAAATTGAAGTAAAGGCAAAAATAGATACTGGAGCATACTCAACATCTATAGATACAGATCTTGCAAAAAAACTTGGTTTCGAAAAAACTTTAGAGATTTTTGAAAAACTTACTGCGGATGAAATATTTAATATTCAAAATAGTAAATACGGAAGAATTTTAGAAAAACAGATTTTTGAAAAATATCATGACAAAATTCCCCATTTAGAAGATGTTTCTCTCGTTTTTTCAGCCACAGGCGTTTCTCTTCGTCCAGTAGTTCTTGTAGAGTTTATTATGAATGAAAGGAATATTGCTTCTAAATTAAATATATCAAGTCGAGAACATTTAAAATATCCTGTTCTTATTGGACGACGTGATTTAAAGAAATTTCTTATTGAAGTAAAATAAGAAGTAAAATTGTATCTCACATAGCCATTTCTCTAAAAAGAAAATTTCTTTTTAGAGAAAATATGGTTAAATATACTTTATTCTATCATTTTATGAATTATATCTTTACAAAAAAATATCTTCCCGAGAGAAAAAACTCAGTTATTAAGAAGTCTTCTTTTGAATCTTCTTCTTCAAAAAATGGAAAATTAGCACCCGAAAACAATTCTCAAAAAGAAAAAAAAGGATTTAAAATTTCATGGAAAAAATTTTTTACTATTCTTGGTATTCTTTTTGGTCTGGGTAGTATCTTTTTAATTGGAATGTTTTTTTATTTTTCAAAAGATCTCCCCTCACCAGGTCAAGTAAATGATCGAGTAATACCAGAGTCCACAAAAATTTATGATCGAACAGGTCAACATCTTCTTTATGAAATTCATGGGGAACAAAAACGAACACTTATTCCTTTTTCCGATATTCCCTCTAGTGTGAAATATGCAACGATAGTACTTGAGGATCAAGATTTTTATTACCATCGAGGTATAAAAATTGATTCCATATTAAGAGTTGCTCTTAATAATATTATAAAAATGAATATAGAACGTGGAGCCTCCACTATAACACAACAGCTCATAAAAAATTCCCTCTTGACATCTGAAAAAACATACACACGAAAAATTAAAGAGGTTATTCTTTCTCTTCGAGTAGAGCAAAAATTTTCCAAAGATGAAATACTCTCTATGTATCTTAATGAGATTCCCTACGGATCAAATGCTTATGGAATAGAATCAGCATCACAAACATTCTTTAATAAGAATGCTAAAGATTTGACACTTGACGAATCTGCGCTTCTTGCATCACTCCCCCAAGCACCCTCAACACTTTCTCCATTCGGGTCACGAACAGAGAAGCTTATCGCTAGACAACAATTAGCCTTATCCAAAATGCTAGAAAAAGGCTACATCTCCCAAGAAGAATATGAAAATTCAAAAAATATAAATACGCTTGAGAAAATAAAACCTCAGCTTCATAATATTTTTGCACCTCATTTTGTTATGTATGTAAAAGAATATCTTGAAGAAAAATATGGTGTTGAAATGCTAGAACAAGGAGGTCTTTCTGTTATCACCACACTTGATTGGGAAAAACAACAACTTGCAGAAAAAGTTGTTCGAGAAGGCGCAGAAAAAAACAAAACTTCATGGAATGCTGAGAATGCGGCACTCGTTGCTATAGATCCAAAAAATAGTCAAATAGTAGCCATGGTTGGATCAAAAGATTTTTTTAGTGAAGATATTGATGGTCAAGTAAATGTAGCTCTTCGTGATCGTCAACCAGGATCCTCCATAAAACCCTTTGTATATCTTACAGCTTTCACAAAAGGATATACACCCGAAACTATACTTTTTGATGTTGAAACACAATTTGATAATGAAAAAGAAGGTGGCTACTCTCCTCAAAATTATAATGGGACATTTAGTGGTCCTGTTCCTATGAAAGAAGCTTTAGCACAATCTTTAAATATTCCTGCCGTAAAAACTCTTTATCTTGCTGGTACAAAAGAAAGTATTAATCTTTCCAAAAGTCTTGGTATAACCTCTCTCAATAACCCTAGTCGCTATGGCCTCTCTCTTGTTCTTGGTGGTGGAGAAGTAAAACTTCTTGATCATACTCATGCTTATGCGACATTAGCATCGGGTGGTATTCGACGTGAAAAAACATCTATTCTTCGAGTTGTTACGAAAGATAATAAAATCCTAGAAGAATTTACATCTTCTCAAGGTGTTCGTGTTGTAGAGGAAGAATACGTCGCTATGTTAGATCATGTTCTTTCAACTAATGCATACCGATCCCCTGTATTTGGAGAAAAAAACTTTCTTCGTTTTGATAATTATCAAGTCGCTGCAAAAACAGGAACAACGAATGAATTCAGAGATGCTTGGACAATGGGTTATACACCAACACTTTCTGTTGGTGTTTGGGTTGGTAATAATGATAATCGTTCTATGAAAATAGGTGCTGATGGTAGCGTTATCGCCGCGCCTATTTGGCGTTCTTTTCTTGAGGAAGTTTTAAAAAATACAAATAAGGAGTCTTTTCCAGAATACGATAAAGAAAAATTTAAAAGAGAAAAAGATATTCTTAATGGTGAGCTCTCTATAAAAGAAAATGTGAAAGTTTGTAAAATACCAGGAAAAAAGGATAAATATTGTCTTGCTAATAAATATTGTACTGACAATAATGATGAAGAAAAAAAAGATTTTGCTAACGCACATACCATACTTTATTTTGTTGATATTAAAGATCCTCTAGGAGAGAAACCAAAAAATCCCGAAAGTGATCCTCAATATAAAAATTGGGAAAAAGCTGTTCAGAAATATTATAAAGATGAAGATTATATTTTTGATGAAGCTCCTGAGGATGAATGTAAAAAAGATGATTTTTCTGAGTATAAACCAAAAATATCACTCTCTATCCCTAATCAAATCACACAACGATCTCTCGTTATAAGTACTGATGTAGACTCTCCTTATGATATCGATTCTATTGAATACATCGTGGATGGAAATGTAATAGAAAAAACATCCTCTAAATCAATTTCTTATTCAATACCAGAGGATAAAAATGGATCTACACTTTCTATCAAAGTTAAACTTCAAGATGAAGTAGGAAATACAGCAGAAGATGAGAAAAAAATTGAAGTGTCTTTTTAAAATTCATTTTTATTTTTTACGGGAATTATAAAGACCTATCCAAGTTTTTTGTATTTTTAATTCATAGTAAAAATTTAAAAGAGCAAATATAATTTCTTACTATCTCTTCATCATTTAAGATCGAACAAAAATTTTTTTAATAGGTTGTTCTGATTGAAAATAGTTATTACAACATTCTAGAAAAGTTTTTTTTTGTTGAAGAAATTCCCCCGCCCAAATTGATTTTTGGATTTCCAAAATAACCGTTCCATTATTCCATGAAACTGCTTTTATATTACACATTCCTTGTGCTCCAAATTGATCTTGTATACAACGAGAAACAGCAATAAGTACAGTAGACTCATCTAAAACTATTTTTCTCTTCTCGTGTGATTTTAAATAATGAGAAAGAAGTTCCATATTTCTTTTTTATTTTTTAATAGGCATGAGTACATACTGAAATCCCGAATGAATTTCATCATTTTCTCCAATCTCTCCAAGAAGAGCTGGTGATGATTCATTTACAAACACCCAACGAAATGAATCGCTAGAAAAAAGTGAGAGGGCATCACTTATATATTTCGGATTAAAAATTATCTCTTGATCAACCCCTTTAAGATAAAGGGGTTCGAGAATTGATGTATTTTTTCCTGAAATTCCACTCTTGGATTCAAATTGAACAATTTTATCTTGTGCATTTATTCGAACAATGACTTCTGAAATAACACTACTCCCAAAAACACCAGCTAATTTCATAACACGAATACAGTCTTTTGTATCCAAATCCACTATAGTATGATGAGTTTTTGGTATTATCTGAGAATAATCAGGAAAATTTCCTTTTATAAGCTGAGAAACTATCATAGTATTCTCTCCGATAAAGAAAAATATTTGCCCTTCTTCTTTTCGTATTTGAATATTTTCTTGAGAATTTGTAGGTAAACATCGCAAAAGCTCAGAAAGAGTTTTGAGAGGTATGATAATATCTTCTTCCTCTTTACTATTATTTTTCTCATAAGGACATAGAACCTCTAGAAGGCGAAATCCGTCCGTTGAAACAAAAACCATAGACTCTTTCAAGAAACGAACAAAAACCCCGGAGAACTCAATTCTAACATCATTAGGAGCTATACAAACCATAGCCTGTGTTATTCTTTTTCGAAATTCAGAAAGAGAAACTTCCCAACAAAATTCCCTCTCTTGATTTTCTGGTTTTGGGATAATAGGAAAATCTTCAGCACTCAAACCCACAATAACAGCTTTATATTTTCCACTTTCTATATAAAGATCTTTTTCTTTTAATTCAAAAGTGAGGGAATTTTCTGCAGGAATATGTGAAATAAAACCGCTTATTATTTTTGCAGGAACAGTAATCTCCCCAATTTCTTCAATTTTTGCTCGAAAAGAATGATAAATACCCATTTCAAGATCTGTGCCTATAATATTTATTTTTGTTTTATCTACTTGAATGAGAATATTTTCCAAAATAGGAAGAGTTGCGTGTTTCTTTGCAATACGAGAAACGTAATGAAGTGCTTGTGCTATGTTTTCTTGAGTACAAATGAATTTCATATAAGAGAAAGATATAAGAATTATATATATTAATACTTATTACTATTAGTGAGGTGGATAAGTGTATATCATAAATTAGAGCTTTTAATAAAATAAAAATAGATTAATGGTTATTGGGAAAAATAAATAGAAATTGTGGGAAAAAATATATTTGAAAAATGATACTATCGTTATACACAGAAAAAATAAAATAATAACAGAAATATTCAATGGATATACGAGAGTTATTCCATAGTTATACACGACTTATCCAATATTTTTTAAAATACACAGAGAAAAAAAACTTTTCCACTAATAAAATTATTCTATGCAATAAATTTTTTCCTTCAAAAAAGAAACATCTTTTCTTGTTTTTTCATCAGTATCTAATAATTTTTCAATTTTTTCAAAAGCATGAAGTGCTGTTGTATGATCTCTTCCTCCAAAACATCTACCAATTCCAGTATAAGGAAGATGAAGTTCTTTTCGCATAAGATACATAGCCATTTGACGAGCTTCTGCAATTTCCTTTTTTCTTCCCTTTTGTTTGAGATCTTCTGAAGATATACCATAAAATGAAGAGATAGAATGTATAATATCTTCTTGGCTTATAGCCTTTTTTTTACCACTTGAAACTATTTCTTTCAAAATATCCTCAACATCTTTTATAGTAGGATGTGTTATGTGATGAAACTGTTGAAGTGCTGTTATTCGAGTAAGTGCTCCTTCAAGCTCCCTTACATTATTTGTTATATTTTCGGCAATATAGGAAAAAATTTCATCAGAAAGAGAGATATTTTTTTGTTGAGCTTTTTCTTGAAGAATGGCTATTCTTGTTTCTAAATCAGGTCTATTAATATCTGCAATCATACCACCCTCAAAACGAGAACGTAAGCGATCTTCTAAGGTAGCGATTGCTTTTGGTGGACGATCACTACTTAATACAATTTGTTTGTTTTGTTGATAGAGAGTATTAAAAATGTGAAAAAACTCTTGTTGGGTTTTTTCTCTTCCTGAAAGGAATTGAATATCATCAATAATAAGAAGATCTATGTTTTGATAAAAACTTTTAAAAGTGTCTACCGTATGGTTCTTTATAGAATTAATAAGTTCTTGTGTAAATTTCTCACTTGTTATGTAAAGAACTTTTTTTTCAGGAGTATTTTTAAGTATGGCATTCCCTATAGATTGAAGAAGATGCGTTTTTCCTAAACCTACTCCTCCGTAAATAAAAAGTGGATTATAAGCATTTCCCAAATCTTGATAAACAGCAACACAAGCTGAATATGCTAATTCATTATGATTTCCTATGATGAAGTTCTCAAAGGTATAACGAGGATTAAGGTTTGAGGAAGAATTAGTCTGATAATTTTTTGAAGTTGGTTGAAAATTTTTTATTTCCGAAGAAAATGTAGGAATGCTTTTTGTTGGAATGCTTTGTTTTTCAGAAAAAACTTTTTCTTTAGGAATAAAAGAATCATCAACCTTACAATGAATTTCTTTTACAGGATAACCAAGGTCATGAAGAGATCGTAATATGATAATATTGAATTTATTTTCAAGCCACTCTTTTGCAAATCCATTAGGAACACGAATATAAACAGAATCTTTTTCTAAAGAAAGTATTCTTGTTCCTTTAAACCATGTTCCAAATTGAGCTTTTGAGATCGAAAGCTCAATAGATCCTAGGACGGCATTCCATATCTCATCAAATTTCATAATAGCAAAAAAGGAATAAATGATATCTTTCAAAAAACAGTATACCACAGAGAAAATTGTTTTTTGGTGTATATATGGGATAACTTGTGGATAATGTCATTATTTTCTTTTTAAAAGCCAATAAATTATTTAAAAATAAAGAAGAATATTCTTTATTTAAAGCATAAAAAGAAATAAAGAATATGCATGTGGAAAACCTGTGGAAAAGTATACGAAATGTATACGAAATACGTATAAAAAAGCAAATTTTCAATATATACATTCCTTAAAATAAAAATAAATAGTTTTTTATTTTAACAACTTGTACCTCGTATTTGAAAATAAAAAATCGTTCTTATAGAGTACTGAAGAATAAAAATATTTTTATAAAAAGAAAAATGCATTGACAATAAGTAAAAAAACAGATATTCTTTCCGAGTTAAGAGATCATCCAAAAAAGTATGAAGCGAACATATCAGCCGAAGAAAATTAAGCGAAGAAATACACATGGTTTCTTAAAAAGAAGCCTAACCTCAGCAGGGAAGCGTGTACTTCAAGCAAGAAGAAGAAAAGGAAGAAAAGAGCTCGTTTAGAGTTTCTTTTTTCATTTTTATGAAAAAAAAACATACTTATACACTTCGTTCATTTCAGAAGGTGTATCGTGAAGGTCATTTTTTCTCTTATGGAGTATGTGGAATACAGCTCTGTAATAATTCTCAAAAAGGTTTCCATTGGGGCGTTGCTGTAAGTTCAAAGAAATGGCGACGCGCTCATGAGAGAAATAGAATAAAAAGAATTCTTCGTGAGGCGGTTTATCCGCTTTTGCCTTTTATAAGACCGACATACGATATCATTTTTGTTTTTCGTGGAAATAAAGAAGATATTGTTTTTGATAAGGTAAAAAAGGATATTGAGACGTTATTAAACCAAAGAAAAAATATTTTTTTATGAATTCAATTTTTCACACACTTGTTTATGACCCACTTTATAATATTCTTATAGGTTTGTATGATACGGTTTCTTTTGAAGATTTTGGTATCGCTATCATCTTGACAACTATACTTCTTAAAATAGTGCTTATACCCCTCTCTAAAAAACAAATTGAATCACAAAAAGGACTTCAAGAAATACAACCGAAAATTAAAGCTTTACAAAAAAAGTATAAAGAAGATAAAGAGAAACAAGCCCGAGAACTTATGGCTCTTTATAAAAAAGAGGGAGTGAATCCTTTGGGGGGGTGTTTGCCGCTTATTATACAGCTTATTTTTTTCATCGCTATTTATAGAGTACTTATAAATATTTCTGGAGCAGGATTTCTTGTAGATGAGACACTTCTTTATTCCATAGTACCTAATCCTGGAAAAGTAGATACATTATTTTTGGGAATATTAGATCTCAATCAGCCAAATGCGATACTGGCATTTATTACAGCTGTAGCACAATATTTTCAAATGAAAATGATGAATAATAAAAAGAAAAATGAAAGTATTAAGCAAAAAGAAGAGGATAAAAAAGATGAAAAATCAGCAACTCCCGATTTTGCAGAAATGATGAATACGCAAATGCTTTATATTTTTCCTGCACTTACTTTGTTTATAGGGTTGACGTTTGGTGCTGGTCTGATACTCTACTGGTTAACAACTACTCTTTTTATGATTACGCAACAGTGGTATGTTATGAAAAGGAAAAGTGTTTTATAAGGGATAAAGCAGAAAGATATGGAACAAAATGAAGCTATAGAAAGAATACAGAAATTCTTGGAAAAAATCCTTGAAAAGGCTGATCTGAAAGATTGTTCAGTGGAAGTTTCTACATCTTCTTCATTGGATGATGTTGTTATTTTTAATATTCAATCATCAGGACCTGCTAATATTCTTATTGGACAAAGTGGAGAAAATTTACGTTCTTTACAATATATTATTCGTCTTTTAGTAAGAAAACATCTTTTTCATGAAGATCAATTTCCTTTTCTTATTGATATTAATGGATATAGACAACAAAAAGATAAATTAATTTTTGATGTGATAGACCAAGCTGCTCAAGAGGCAAAAACTGAAAATAAAGCCGTTTCTTTGCGTCCTATGAGTGCTTACGAGAGAAGACTTGTTCATTTGCGTCTTTCTCAAAATGAGGATGTAGTAACGGAAAGTGTTGGAGAAGGGGAAAAAAGAAAAGTTATAATAAGGCCAGTAGGAGGAAAGAAATAAACTTTTCCAAAAAAAGATAGAAAAAAAAGCCGCAATTTTTGCGGTTTTTTTCTCGACTTTTTTCTTCTTTTCGTGGATACTAGAGGAATAAGTATTTTTCAATAGAAAACTATGAGTACTGCTAGAAAAATTGCATATAATGTTGGTTTTAGTGCTTTTTCCAAAGTCTTATCCACAGTATTAGCCCTTGTTTCTATAGGTTTAATTACTCGATATCTTGGGCCAGAAGGTTTTGGGGAATACACAACAACATTAGCATTTTTTGCTTTGTTTATGGCAATAGCAGATTTTGGTTTAAACGCGGCCTCTACTCGGGAAATATCAAGAAAAAAAGCCGATGAAGCTTTTATTATGGGGAATGTTTTTACTTTACGATTGATTATATCACTCAGTGTTATTTTAATAGTACCAGTATTCGTTTTTTTTCTTCCCTATTCTTCTTATCATAAAATAGCCATAATCCTTTCTTTGATCGCTTTCTTCTTTTCATCTTCTTATACCGTTTTGAATGGAATTTTTCAAAAAAATCTTTCCATGGATCGTGTAGCATTAACTGAATTGATAGGAAAATGTATTCAAGTAGCTATAATTTTTATTGCTATAAAGATGAATATGGGATTACTTGCCATAATGAGTTCGCTTGTTGTTTTTATGGCATTTAATTTTTTCGTTCTCTTTTTTTGGAGTAGAAAATTTATTACTTTTTCTTTTCGTTTTGATATTTCTTTTTGGAAAGTGTTTCTTCGCCGATCATTTCCTTTGGGTATTTCGGTTCTTATAACCTTTTTTTATTTTAAATTTGATGCCATCCTCCTTTCTTTTATAAAGGGTCCGGAAGCGGTTGGTATTTATGGGGCTGCTTATAAAATAATAGAAAATGTAGTCTTCTTTCCAGCAATGATTATTGGTTTAGTGCTACCACTACTTGCTCATAAAATTTTTGATGACAAAAAAGGCTTTCAAAGAATTGCTGATGCAACGGCAAAAACTTTTTTTCTTATTGTTATTCCTATGTTAATAGGAGGTTTTATGTTAGCAGAACAAATTATTCTTCTTATTGGAGGTGCTGCGTTTATAGAATCTGTTCCTGTTTTGCAGATACTCCTTTTTGCTCTTGGTTGTATGTTTTTTGGACATCTTTTTAATGCCATTTTAATAGTCGCTAATAAAGAAATGTTTCTTATGAAATTTCTCTTTTTTTGTGCATTAGGAAATCTTGCACTTAATGTCATTCTTATACCAAAATATTCATTTTTGGGAGCAGCGATGACATCAGTGATAACAGAATTTTGCGTTACTCTCTTGACTGGGTGGGCTGTGAAAAGGAAAATAGGATATTTTCTTGCGACAAAAAGAATTGAGAGAATTTTAATTTCTGGAGGATTTATGGCTCTTGCTATCTTTCTTTGTGCTGAGCATTTTCATTTTTTTGTAACATTGGGAATTGCTATGTTTGTTTATGGTGTAAGTATTTTCCTTACTCGAGCAGTTACAAGGGAAGAATTGCAACAATTTTTCCCTAATCGTTTCCCTGTTTAAGATGTGTTATACTAAAAAAATAAAAAAAGCCTATGAACTATAAAAATCGACGTGTATTTGTTGTTGTCTTAAATTATAATGGGAAGGCAACTATAATTTCCTGTCTTAAACATATTTATGCTTCAAAATATCCAAACTTCGAGGTTGTTGTTGTAGATAATGCCTCTTTTGATGGATCTTTGGAGTTGGCGAAAAAAAATTTTTCACGAGCACATTTTATTATAAATGGAAAAAACTCAGGATTTTCCGCTGGAATGAATTTAGGAATTCGATTTTCTTTAGAAAAAGGAGCGGATGATATTCTCCTTGTTAATAATGATGCTTTTCTTTCCCCTAACACAATAAAAGAGCTTTCTTTCGCCCAAAAAAAATATGGTCCAGGAGTTTATAGTCCAAAAATACTTTTTCCTAATGGATCCATATGGTTTTCTTATGGTAAGATTGACTGGTTTCGTTTGAGGGCTATTCACGAAGATAATAAAATAAATAAAGATTGTTATCCTTCAGATTATGTGCCTGGTTGTGTGATGTTGGTTTCCAAAGAAGTATACAAAAAAATAGGACTCTTTGATGAAAGATTTTTTCTTTATTATGAAGATGTAGATTTTTGTTTTCGCTCAAAAAATGCGGGTTTTGGTGTGTATGTTGTTTCGAAAAATTCCATTGTTCATGAAGAAGTAAGTGAGTCTAATAAGCCAAAAAAGACTTATTTTCTTATTCGTTCCGGAAACTTATTTTTTCATAAGAATATGTCTTTATTGTGGCGACCTTGGCTGTATATTTTTCAAATAGTTCGCAAAATAAAAAGTGGGTATCTTTTTAGGGGGAATTCGAATAATGCTATGATACGTTCAGTGTATCTCGCTATACGTTCGCTCCCATATGAAGAATAAAACTTTTTCTCTTATAGTGGTAAATTATGCATCAGCATCTCTTCTTGAACGATGCATTTTTTCTTTATCTACTCGTCTTGAAAAAGAAGGATTTTTGTTTGAATGGATTATTATTAATAATGATTTTTCAGAGAGTATTCTCATAGATGAAAATAAAAAGAAAAAATATTCTTTACAAATATTTTTACATCCACGCGGAAATGTTGGATTTGGAGGCGCTTGTAATTTTGCTGCAAAAAAAGCAAAAGGAGAATACCTTTGGTTTATTAATCCTGACACAGAATATCTTAGCGGAGATATAAAAGAGTCGTTTAATTTTTTTCTTTCTCAAAAAGTGGAAATTATGGGTTTTCGACTTGTGGAAAAAAAAGGAACCATTCAGCCTTGGATTTATGGAGATTTCTTAAATTTTTTTTGGTGGATTTTTCGGTATAGTATCTTCGTATCGGGTTTTGTGGCAGATCCTCAAAAACCTTTATTGACGGGATGGGTGACAGGGGCAACTCTTTTTGTTAGGAAAAAAACCTTTTTTGATCTTGGTGGTTTTGATGAGAATTTTTTCCTCTATTTTGAAGATATGGATTTTTGTTTGAGAACGAAGGAGATAAAAGGAAAAAACTGTTGGTATTATCCTCAAATAACATTTTGTCATCAAGGGGGAAAAAGCTTTCAAGAAAATAAAAAATTGCAAAAAACAGCCTATTATGACTCAATGGAACGATACAGTAAGAAACACCTTTCTTTTTTGGAGAAAAAATTTTTTTCTTTGTATGTTTATTTGAGACGATCACGATTATGAAATCATTTTTTAACGATAAATTCCTTCTTCTTTTTCTTCTTTTTCTTCCTTTTCAATTCGCGCTTAATATTTCAGAAACTTTTGATGTAGGCATTACTCGTTTGATTATTTTTTTAGCTTTTTTCTTTTGGATTCATACAGTTCTTATATCGGGAAAATTAGAACTTCCAAAGTCAAAGGCTTTTTGGCTAGGTATTTCCTTCCTTTTTTTTGCTGCATTATCTTTTCTATGGGCCCAAAACCAAGAATGGGCTCTAAGAAAAGTTTTTTTTCTTATAAATTTTTTCCTCCTTTTTTTTATGGCTTCCTGGATGTTTTTTCAAAAAAAATGGACACCCGAAGCTCTTTCAAAGGCACTTGCATTTTCAGGATGTTTATCCTCTCTCGTTGCTATTTTTCAGTTCACACTCCCATTCTTTTTTGGTATAGAAAAAACACTTTTATGGTGGAGGACTCTTGTAGCACCTCTTTTTTTAGGAGAATCATTTTCGGAATCGGTTATTGAATATTCGAGTTGGTTAGTTAATGTGGGAGGGGAAACAGTTTTTCGTGCTATAGGATTTTTTCCAGATCCTCATATTGCCGCGTTTTATTGGGAATTTTGTTTGGTTTGGACCTTAATATATGCTTATTCAAAAAAATCATGGGGATACGCAATGATTGCAAGTATTATTTTATTAGCTCTCCTCTTGACATTTTCTCGAGGTGCTTATATAGCACTTTTCTTTTTCGCCTTTTTAGGAATATCTTTTTTTCTTGTTCAAATGAGAAAATTTCGCCTTATTGTAGGACTTTTTATAAGTTTATTTCTTTGTTTTTCCTTTATTTTTTATGAAAATCCTTTTTTTGAGAGAGCTCTTTCCTCTTTTTCTACTCTAGATAATTCTAATGCAGGACGATTGGATATGTGGAAACAATCATGGTATATAATTATGGAAAAGCCCTGGGGTGTGGGTATGGGTGGATATGCATTGGAAATTCTTCCTAGCGCTGAATATAGAGATCCTATTTATGCTCATAATATATATTTAGATATCGCCGTAGAAATGGGACTTTTTTCACTTTTTCTTTGGGTTATGTGGATAGGAGCATCTTTTTTGATTGGATTACAACAGAGGAAAAAAAATCTTTACGCTTTATCCATGATGTTTTCTCTCGGAGTTTTTTCTCTGCACACGTTTTTTGATACCCCGTTATTTTCTATTCACATTATAAGTGTTCTTTTTCTTGTTCTTTCAAGTGTTTTTTGGTTTGAGAAAGAACAGAAAGAAGAAATACTATGAAAAATTTTTTTTCCAAAGGAGAAAAATATTATCCGTATATAGTTATTTTTCTTGTACCAACATATGTGATTCGGTTTGAATTTTTTGGCATAAAAACAAATATGCTAGACGTGCTTTTGCTTGTAGGTATTTTTCTTTTTCTTGTACGAATTTTTTCCTCCAAAGAATTACAATACCGTTTTCAGTGTTTAATAATAAAAAATAAACTTTTTTTCTTTGGAGTTCTTTTACTTTTCTTTGGAACTTTTTTTTCCGCCTTTTTTTCTGAAGGAATATCTTCCAGAGAATGGGGAATAATAAAGAGTTGGTTTTTTTTGCCCTTTCTTTTTACTTTTCTTCTTTTTACTTTTTACAAAAAAGAAAAAGAATGGAAAAACTTTCTGTATAGTTATGTTTTAAGTGCGGGTGCGGTTTCTTTTTCCCTTCTTTTTTTGAGTTTTTTTGATTTTGGCATGACGTACGATAATCGTCTTCGAGGATGGTATGATTCTCCTAATCAACTTGCTTTATATATAGCACCTGCCCTTCTCTATCTTTGGCAGAAAATACAAAAGAAAATATCAATGAGAAGCTCTATTTTTGAGAAATACGGCCATCATATTCTTTTTACTATAATCATCTCAACTTTGATACTTACAATGTCTTACGGTGCATTTTTGAGCCTCTTAACTGCTTTAGGTGTTTTATCTTTGGTAAAGAATAGAAAAGGACTATTAATATGTATGCATTTTTTCTTTCTCCTCCTTTTTTGTGTAGTTGTTTTCTTTTTTCTTACCTTTGAAAAAGAAGTTGTATTTTTTGATATGGAAACAAGATCATCCTTTGTTTCTCGTTTGATGATATGGCAATCAGCTTGGGATATAACCAAAGATAATTTTTTCTGGGGCATAGGACCAGGAAATTTTCAAGAAAAGTATCTGGAATACCAAAATAAATATCCTTTTTATCTTGAATGGGCAGTGCCACATCCTCACAATATTTTTCTTTCTTTTTATATGCAATCAGGCTTTGTTGGTTTTATAGGCTTTCTTTGTGTGTTAGGAAGTACGCTACACTCTTTAACTTTTTCTTTTGAAAGAGATAAAAAAAACAAAGAACTGTATCTCTTTGTTTTTTCTTTTCTTAGTATGATAGTAATCTGGGGTTTAATAGACACTCCCTATTGGAGGAATGATATAAGTTTTTTATTTTGGTTCGTTTGTTTTATGGGACAAGATCGTAAAGTTGTTTGGAGACTTTGTGAACACAAGAAAGAGATTGCGTAATAAGGATATTATGAGCAACTGTTCCATAATAAAATTCTTTTTTCTCTCCACTAACAAATGTTACAATTGCTTTTTTATATCTCCATTCATAGGCAGAATCATAAGAATACTCTTTATTTTCAACAAAAACGGATTGTATATTTTTTGTTTCTTCAGGATTTTTGAAAAATAATAACCAAAGATCTATTGGTATTACGCTTGACCAAGTATCGAGAGCTTGAAGTATTTCTTCATAAGTAGGTTTTCCTGTTTGGGGATTTGCTATTTGAGTAAGACGGACTCCCACTCCATTTTCATCTGGAGATGGGCATAAAAAAAGATCATAGTCTTTCCAATCGATCTTTGTCTGCATTTCAACAGAAAGACGAAGAGAATTTTTTTGAAAAAATTCTCTTATAGGAAGAATCTCATTCTTTTCTGTATTTTTTGGAGAGAACCACGTTATTTCTTCTGATGTCGGCGTAGAAAGAAAATTTTGTAAATCATTTGAAATAAGTGCTGTTTCTTTTTCCTTCTCAGTAGGAATTTCTATTTTTTGTATATTTTTAGTGGGAGAATCTTCTTGTGTTATTTTGTTTTTTTGGAAAAAAAAGAATATTCCCAAAATTAGAAGGAATAGAAAGATAACGATAAGAAAAATAATTTTTTTTGTCATATTTTTAAGTTAACAAGAAGCATCTTTAGCATTGGCACAAAATGTTTCTGCTCGAATAACATGAAGGTTCGGTTTTTTAAATATGTAACCAGAGGAAGCTCCCTTTTTTAAACCAGCTTTTTCTCCCGACGCATGAGTTATTGTATTACAGCCATCTTGTTCACATATAACAACATGACCACTACCCCCATTATTATAAACAAGAGCATCACCAGCTTTAAGACTTGATTGATCTCCATTAAATGTAGGTGTTTTACCTACCATAGTAGCTGTGGTATTCCCAAAACCAGTGCTACAACCAGCTTTTTTATAGGCATGATATGTAAAATCAGAACAATCTGTATACCCTGGATTTCCAGTACAAGCATTTCGTTTCGCTTGGCTATATTTACAGCCACTAGTTACCATAGCATGCGCAGCTTCAACTATTTTCCCACAACCCACGGTTGTTGGTGTATCAATTGTTGATTTATTTCCTGTTCCTGTTTCAGAGCCCACATCTACTGCAATTTCCTCCAAGCTACTCCAATCTAACTTAGTAAGATCTGGATTAATGATGTAGAGAATAAGCCATGTAAACGTAAGAACTAAAAGTCCCAAAAGAGCATTAACAATAATAGTTTTAGCTTCTCCTACACGAGAAGTGTTTCCTGCTGAAGTAAGATACCAGAAACCTCCCAACCCTATCATGAACATAGCCATCACTCCTGCACTCCACATAACAAAAAAATAAAGACCTTCAAGAAATCCTGCAAGAGTAGATGTATCATTTGTAGCACCTGGAATGGGTTCGAGGGGGGTATAGTCGAAAGAAGAATCTGATGAAGGAGTTGTATAATTTTTTTTACAACATTTGTAGGTATATGTTGGATTTTTTGGATCTTTTAATGTTCCTTTCTCATCATCACCAGTAGAGCAGATATTCCCTGTGATATAAGTCCCCCCCATTTCAGTTTGGCATTTTTTTGTTAAATCATTTTTATTTCCTTTTTCTTCGTCTATACAACACTTTGTTAAGTTACAGTTAATTGTACCATCAGCTAATTTGTAACAAATATCACCACCTTCATAATACCCTTGCGCACAAGCAGAATTCTTTGCTGTTGGTACTCCAAAAGCATCAAAACATTCCGCATCTGAAGTAAATCCTGCTTGAGCTTGAATCGGAAGGAATGAATAAAATAATAGAAAAGAAAAGAAAAAAGGAAAGAATTTATTTTTCATATTATTTTATTTTAAAAACAATAAGACAATTTAATTTTATAATTTGAAATATCTTATTTTAAATTATAAAAGACAATGCGTTTTTTGGAAAGAAAAATAAAGTATGTTAGAAGAAGTTTTTATGAAGGGATTTATAATAATAGTGAAATCTTTATAAAGAGTTTTCACAAAAACTTAATCCAAAATCAACCCCACCATGCTCTGGATCTATCTCAAATAAAATAGTTTCTGAAATATCAAGTTGACAAGCATCCTCTTTTGTAAGAGCAAGTTTATCAAGAAAATCTTTTTCCGCAAGGGCTCTAAGCTCTTCAAATGGCTTTTTTTGAAGAATGATTCTTACGGAGCCCTCAGGTTTTATCTCCCCATTAGGACTTTTTTTTAAAAAATAATAAATGACATAATCAGGATTTTCATATTCACTAATTTTATTTTTTTCGAGAAAGATATAAATAGTATCATCTATTTTTCTTGATTGAGATATTATATCCGAGCCTATTTTTTCATGAGTGTATTTGGAATGGTCTAGAATTTCAATAATTCTTTCTTTTTTAGGTTTATTTTCTTCACCCACTTTTTTTTCTAGAGTTTCTTTTTTATTTGGGAGTAAAGGAAAGTTAATATACTGTAGTGTTATAAAAAAAGTCCCAACTAAAAAAATAAGAGAAAGAAAAAAAAGAATAAAAAATCGATAATTTATTTTCATAAAGCTATTTTTATTTATAAAGACCGCAAGTAATAGCTGTATTTTTCCAAGGACCTATATTATTACCATTACCTGAAATTTCGCAAGCCTTTTTTATATTAAGATTGGGATCTTGTGCCGCCTTAACGCATTTTTCATAAAGATCCTTATTAATTACTATACAATCATAATTTTTTCCATTGAAGGCAGAAGGACAATTAAGACCGCCTATAGTATGAACAGTAAGATTGATTTGATAAAGACCTATAGAAAAGGGCTCATTATTACCTCTTTTTTTACAACGATCAACGACACTTGGTTTTAGAGGGTCTCCACTACTTTCTTTATTACATATTTGTGAAAATACATTTACATTTGAAGAAAGACAGGTTTGTTTTAAATTTTCAACCGAACAAGGTCCATTGGAAACTGGGCTACAAGATCCATTACCATTATTAGGATTTCCTGGACCAATTTGAGGAGGATTGTTAAAGGAGGACCCCTTTCGATCAATGAGAATTTCCTCCAAGCTACTCCAATCTAACTTAGTAAGATCTGGATTAATGATGTAGAGAATAAGCCATGTAAACGTAAGAACTAAAAGTCCCAAAAGAGCATTAACAATAATAGTTTTAGCTTCTCCTACACGAGAAGTGTTTCCTGCTGAAGTAAGATACCAGAAACCTCCCAACCCTATCATGAACATAGCCATCACTCCTGCACTCCACATAACAAAAAAATAAAGACCTTCAAGAAATCCTGCAAGAGTAGATGTATCATTTGTAGCACCTGGAATGGGTTCGAGGGGGGTATAGTCGAAAGAAGAGGTTGAATTGGCTTTTGGTGTTGATCCATCAGGATAAACAATCTTTGTTGGTTTACAACAAGTATCAGTTCCACCATCAGCTAATTTATCACAGAGACCAACACGAGAGGTGAGGCTGGGGCAACTAGCGTGGCCACTACAAGTACCACCCAAAGCAGCGCAACTTGTAGTTGTAGTGTAATCTCCTTTTTTACAACAATGTGGCGAGATAAGTGAATCACATTCTCCTAAATAAGTCTCTTTCCCTTCCCCAGTAGAGCACATAGTAGAAGAGCAATAAGCTTTCTCATTCGGACCAGCACCACTTTTTGCTTCGCATTCAGCTTCAGTCATGGCAAAAACAGAGGGGCTTTGAATAATAAAAAAAGATAGAATAAAAACAAAAAAAATAATTCTTTCTTTGATATTCAAAAGAAGGATGTTTATTTTTTTAAATATTTTATTTTTAAACATAGAGGTTACTATATTTTTTCTTATTTTCAAAAGAGAGCTATTGGATTAAGGGAGTTTTACTTTATAGAGGATATTTGTGGATTTGTTCGTAAAATAAAGAAATTGCTCGCTTGCATCGATAAAAATATTAGTAACATCAAAAGTTTCTTTTATATCAGAGAGTTCTACGACACGTTCCTTTTTTCCAGTTTCTACGTTTATTTTCCAAAGAGAATCTACGGTAGATACTTTTCCATTAAGATAATCATCGGGCATAACAGCTGTTTGGGGTATTCCTGTGGGAACAGCGCAATAAATATGTACAGTATTTTTTCCCCATGCACATTTAGATACTAATGTAGGAAGGCCAAGATCTTTATATTGACCGCCATATTTATTTAAGAGAGCGAGTGTGAGTTTGGAACTGTTTTTTTCTGGAGACCAACTAAGAAGAATTTTTTCTCCATCAGGAGAATAGAGATAATCTCCCCCATATCTTCCTGAAAATATTTCCGTTTTTGTGCCGGAACTAAGATTAATATGAAAAAGTGGTGAAATTTTTGTATTAGCGCTTTGTGGCCAATAAGCTATAGCTGGGGATTGTGGTACAGGAATAAGAGAAATTCTTCCTTTCTCTGTGATAGTAAGAAGTTCTTTTGGTTCTGATCCATCAGGTTTTGCCGTGGAAAAAAGTATCTCCTCAGGCTTTTTTCTTTGAATGAAAATAATTTTTTCAGATAGATTATCCCAATTTAAATAGGTAATATTGGAAGGAAGAGGTGTTGTTGTTTGAGAATTACTATCCACGAGAAAATACTCAGCATTTTTTTGGGGAGAAGTTTTGAGTATGGAAATACGAGGATCTTTTGCCCAGAGAGCAATGAGGGGATTTGTGAGTTGTGTGTCTTGAAGGACTTTTTTTTCTCCACTTTCTACATTAAGAGAATAAAGTGTGGACGTTTCTTTGTGATAACCAAAAATAGAAGAACCGTCTTCCGAAAGAAGTGGAGAAAGAATAGGGAAATCACTAAAAATTTGAAAAGGCGAGCTGGTTTCTTTGGGTTCTTCTTTTTCTTGAATCTCACTAATGGGAGAAGGCTTCTCTTCTATCTCTTTGGGATCTTTAACAAAAAAAACAAATAATAACCAAGAAAGTAGAGTAATACTAAAGAGAACAGAGCTTATAATAAAAATATTTTTCATTGCAAAATGTTTTTTTTGTTTATGATGAACGATTAGATCTTCCTAAAGAATAAAGAATTCCTAATATGAATATAGAAACGAGAATGCTTAAAAATGCTTGCGTTGCAAACCAAATATGTTTAGGGGTGTTTGAAAGAACAGAGGCAAAAAATGTTTTTGGAGTTAAAAGAGCTATATCTTCCTCTTCATTATTTTCAAGAACTTCAATACGAACAGCCTTCTTTATCCAATAATCAGTAGTTTCAAATATACGCATTCCCCATATTCTTTGCATAGCCTCTCGTACTTCCCTGTTCTGTTGATAAATCGCTTCCATAGATACATTATAAGTATGTCCCGGAGGATCTATCATAGGGAAATAAACGGTAGGAAGTTCATTTGCGCCAATCTCCATGTGAGTAGTATCGCAAAGATTTGATGAGCAGAGCCATTGTTTTCGAGCTCTTTTTTTCAAGAAATCAGGAAAAAATACAGCCTGTAGATAGGCAGAGTCCCCAAAATAACCTTGAAAAACTTCAGTGCTTATATCTTCATGATATTTACCTTGAGCGTCTCGATAAGCTCCAAGATATTTAGGCCAAACATTATCATCAAAGGGGATTATTTCTATAAAAGGATCGACAACTTCATAGGTTTGTGTAAATGTTTTTACTTGACCAGTTACTTCTTCTAATGCTGTTAGTGTTAAAGAATGACGCTCTCCTGGTTTTCCTGTGATAGCAAAAAAATTGTATCGAGTTTGTTTGTCATCCTCACAATATTTTCTAGAAACATTCTTATCACAAAGAAGGGGTTTCCCGTCAAGCTCCCATGAGAAATTAGTAAGTTTTTCAGTAGCATCTTCATTTTCCAACTTTCCTAATTCAGCAGCGATAACTTCATTTTTGGTTACATAACAAATGCCAGAAGCAAGAGTAAGTTTATCTTCACAGATAAGAACTTTTTTATTATTAGCTGTAGATTTAGGATCTTCATTAATGAAAGTTTTAGGTTTTATATCATCAAGAAATGCTAATGAGGAGGTAAGTCTCTTCCCGCTATTATTAACGGGTATTATAATCGTAGAAACTCCATCAGCAGATACATCGGGTGCAAATTCTTCTTTTACATAAAGACGTACTCGCAAATGTCCAATATTTCCTAAAGAATCAGGAAAAACCTTTTCAATAGTTAGAGAAGGATCAGCTTCTTTTAAAAGCTTTTCAGTTATATTGAGAGATATATCTAAATCTGAAATATTATTTCCCTCAACGAGATCGACGAGTTTATATTTTACAAGCTCTTTTGTTATTTCAACCCATCCTGCGGTAGATTCATCTCCCGTTTTAATAGGATCCGATTCCCTTACATATTTTCTAGGATCGAAAGTC
Organism: Candidatus Moraniibacteriota bacterium; assembly: GCA_016699795.1. NCBI lineage: Bacteria > Candidatus Moraniibacteriota > Candidatus Moraniibacteriota bacterium. The sequence goes on along the minus strand of CP065011.1, from coordinate 521,162 downwards.
CCATCTTTGCTAATAAAAACTTTCCAGGTATAAGAAATATGAGACTCGTCTTTTTTTGAATTTGAAATAGAAGAATTAATCGTAAGTGTTTCGCCAAAACCAAGGCTATCATCTTTATCTGGAGCAGTATCTTCACCACCAACAACACGAGAATTATTCATTGGTTTTTCAGGAGAATATACCAAGCTTACATCGATATTATTTTTTTGACCCCCTTCTCGAGGATCGATAAGATTTTTTTCAAGACAACTATCAAGATCCATTGTAGTAGTATGGATTTTAACGGCATAGTCTTTTACCTGGGGATAATAAACACCCTTTCCTGTTACGGGACAATCATTTTTAGAAAAAGCCCACATAATCATTTTGGAATGATTATCATATTTAGTTGGAATTTGGGAAGTTCCTTCGATAACCAAACCAACCTTATCGCCTAATTGATAATTCCATGTAAAAGTGTCTATGCCCATACCAACAATATTGGATTCATCACCATTTCCTGTGTTGGCGGTATCATCGTTATGAGGATCGGTAACCCAAAATTTTTCTTCTTGTAATTCGTATTCCCCATCCCCTGTAACTTCATTGACTGAAGTCCCCTGTTTGTTGTTTGTTATAAATTCTTTTCCTTTAGCATTGGGAAAAAGGTGTTTACAGCCAGCTGTCGCATAAGTACTTCCATTATTACCTCCATTATCACAAGAAGTTAACTCTTTAGCATCTATATAAAGAGAGCCACAAAAGTCAGGGTAGTCATCATGACATTGTTCTTTTTCTAAATAAGTCGCGGGGTCATCATCAAGTGTATAGATTTTTGCTATACAATAGGGTTTTCCTCTTACACAAGAAATTTTATTATCAGAGAGACAATCAGGAGCTAACGCTGTAAAATAGGGTGAAGGATGTGAAAAACAAGTAGGTAAACTACATCCAGAGGGTGTAGCAGCACGATCGAGACAACGAACGTTATGTGTTGTCAGATCACAATCGAATGGATTTTGATTATTTCCGGGAGTTCCATCTGGAGCCTTTCCTTTAATTAATTCATGTTGTTCTCCAGTTTCTCGATCCAGAATATAACATCGTTCAAGTATTTGCCTTCGAGCAGCCCCACCATAGACAGCTACTTTTTTACCAGTATGGACATAAGCAAATCCATCATTATCATCATCATTGTCATATTTAATTTCATCTCTTTCAATAACGCTATTAGCAATTATACGGGAAGCTTCCACCTTCCAATCTTCAATGGTAAGCGTACCATCTCCATCGGCATCACATTTTTCTAAATTATTTTTAGAATCTAGATCATCACAACCTTCTTTTTGTAGATACCATGTATAATATAATTCTTCTTTATTATTTTCGAAATACATAGGAAAAGATTTCGCTGTAAGTTCTTGCCCAGGCTTCGGATCTGTTGGGGTGAAATTCATAATAAGTTCGGGAGCAAGTTTTTTCTGATCGGAAACATTAAAATACTCACCCTGGTTTTGTATGGATCCAAGATTGAGATGATAACGTCTCTCAATAATACTCGCAGCTTCCTCAATAAGACCACTAAATTGGGCAAAAACGGGAGAAATATAAGTAATATTAAGGCTGATCAAAAGAAAAAATGCAAATATTCGTGAAATTTTTCTTGTGCGCATATTTATTTTTCTAAAAATAATAATTTTTGTATTTTCAAATCTATTAAAGAGTATAGATGATTATCGAAATCAGTGAAATAAGTATACCAAAAAACCAAGAAAAAAGAAATGATAAAAAAAGAGATCCCGTTTTATAAATAAGTAATCCTGATGAGAGTGCAGAAGTTATATCTAAAAGAATTAACCAATTAAAAAAACCATTCTCAAAAAAAAGATCTTTCGTAAAATAGAGAAAGGAAATGAAAAGAAGCCATTGAAAGAGGATTGACCAATAGCCAAGAATTTTTTTTGTTCCAAGCTCGATAAAACCACGAAAGAATATTTCATAAAAAAGAGAAATACTTCCCAATAAAATGAAAAAATAGAGAAAAAATGGCCAAAAAGATGCTGTCAAAACAGAGGGTGGCATAAATTCTGTTTCTTTGTTAAAAAACCATAAAAATAAAGAGAAAAAGAATACCGCACCAAAGAGTATTCCAGAAAACCAAATGAGAGATGTTTTGGAAATATTCATTTTAAAACCGAAGTTTGTGAGTTTTTCTTTGAGAACAAAAAGAATAAATAATAAGGGAAAGAGGAAGAAAAACATAAAATAAATAAGAATTCCTTCAAAAATACCATTAGAAGTAAATCGGAAAGTAAAAAACATAGCAAGAACGGCTACGAAGATAATGAAGAGAAATCGAAATATTTCTTTTTTAATAATCATAAAAAGGTAATAATTAATTAAATAAACGAATCTTGTGCTTGTGCTAAACGTCTTCGATTTTGTAATCTTTGTTTTTTATCTTCTTCTAATAATTTTCTTTCAGCTTCTTCCGCTACACGTTTGTCTTTTTTGGCATCGCGATAAATAAGAAAAACACCCAAAGTTGTCCAAGGTAGAAAATTGAGAAAAGGAAGATAATCAAGTAAAAAAAGTAAAATTTTGAGTAATGCTCGTAAAAGTCTTTTACGCCACCACAAGCCATGTCCAAAAAGAAATACAAAAAGATACAATGTTATAGCAAAACTAGGAATAGCTGTTATAAGTTGCCCAAAGATAGGAATATTCCCAAGCATGTCAAGAGGCACGTCTTTTCCTAGAGCGAGAACAAAAGGAAGAAAAAAAACAGAAAAATCCCCATACTTAATAGCCTCTCTATGTTCTCTCGCTAATTTAACGACGTTGAGAAGATTTGATTTAGAAATTCCTTTAAAATCAGTAACAATCCTGGATCCTTTGCGTAAGGTTTTTTCACCTCTTTGCAAATTCTCATTTATTTTTTGAGAGCGCATCCTTTGATTGATTTGTAGATTTTGGAGTTGTTGCTGATATTCGAATTCTCTTTGGAAATTATCATTTTCCATAGAGTTTAGAGATTACTTTTTTCAAAATCAGATTTAGCCTGTTCAATTTCTAGAATTTGTTGAGGATTTGAGGTGATAATTTGATCTTCTGAGTAAGAAGCGACGACACGTATAGCAACATGTTTGAGGCCAGCAAAGAAAATTCCTTCCCCTACATTACTTTCAAGGAGGAGAAATTTTTCTTGATCTGTAAGATAAAAAGTATCTTGAATAACATCAATAGATGCAGGTGATTGACGAAGAAGAAATTGAATAGATGAGTTTGTGACAATAGGTTTTCCATAACGGGAGCTCATAAAATCAGCAATATCTTGTGTTATAGTAGTCAATCCTGTGTAGTATTTTCGACATCTTTTAGCAATACCAAAAACAAAAGAAGCTGCATCATCATTTTGCATCATAACCCAAGCTTCATCGATAACAAGAAGTCTTCGTTTGAGCTCATGACGCATTTCATTCCAGAGATGCTGTAAAACAACATACATAGCGATGGGGCGAAGTTCTTCTTCCAGATCTCGAATATTATACGTTGTGAGTATTCCATACGTTTCAACATTAGTATGTTGATTAAGAAATCCAGAAAAGATTCCCTCAGTATATTTTTCTAGACGTGCAGCGAGGGATTGAGCACCCTGTACATTAGAAAGAACATTCTGAACATCACTCATAGTGGGCATTTGTTCTCTTGTGAGTATAGAAAAATTAGAATGAGGAGTGATATCTCTTATGGCATAAGCTTCTCGTATCGAACGGTCGAGTAAAGAATCTTCTTCCGGAGTTATGGAACCAAGCATAAGATGAAGAAGTCCGATTATAGAGGCTACATGACTTCGGAAAATTCCTTCAGGATCATCTTTTCCGGGCTCAACCTTAGGAAGATCAAGAGGATTAATGTGATAGGAGGAGTTAAGTGAAATGGGCACATAGGTTCCTCCAACAGCCCCACAAAGATGTTGATATTCATTTTCTGGGTCAATAATATGAACAGTAGTTCCGAACATAAGAGATCGAAGAATCTCAAGTTTGACAGTATAACTTTTTCCAGCACCTGATTTTGCAAAAATAACCATATTCGCGTTCTCCATGTGAAAACGATCGAAGAGAACGAGGCTATTATTATGACGATTTATTCCATAAAGAATACCTTCATTAGAAGAAAGTTCTGAAGAGATAAAAGGAAAGGTTGTTGATACAGGAGAGGTGTTAAGATTATTTGCTAAATCAAGCTCATCATTAGCTAATGGTATGGTAGAAGAATATCCCTCATCCATTCGTAAAACTGCGGGTTTGGAATAGACCATCTGAGCTTCTAAAATAGATTCTATTTGATTCGTTATATCATTTAATTCTTGTGAGGATGATGCGTAAAGCGTAAGATACATACCAAATCGAAAAAATCTTTCAGTACCAGTTTGAAGATCATCTCGTAAACGCTCAACATTCTCTAAAGCTGCTTCTAGAATAGGATTACGAACTTTACCACCTTCCGCTTCTAGATGAATTTGAGAATAAATTCGAGCCGATTGTTTTTGAAGATCTTTGAGAACAATAGAAGAATCCATGGGATGCATAAACATGGCAATATCCATGGAAAAATCAATATTAATTATGGGAGAAAACCAACCGTTATTAAGATATTTCGGATAAGTCATAACAAAGAGTGTGCGAGAAAAGATACTCCCCATCTCCAAGAAAGATGAAGAAATTTTCATAGCAGCAGGAGCTATAAAACCTCGAACAGAAGACATTCCTTGTTGATAGAGCTCGTCTTCTTTCTGATAATCTTTTTTTTCTGTTGTAGTATTGTCCATGTTTATCGAGTTATTCTATTTTGAGTTTCCATACTTTCGATGTCATTAATAATATTCATACTAAAGAGAGATGGATTGTATGAATTATAAAGAAGTTCTACGGTTTCTTCTGTGGTTAGAAGCGCGAGTCGTAGCCCCATTCCAGAAAGACCAGCAACAACATGATCAACTCTTTGCAAGAGCTGGCTTTTGTAAGTTTCAAATTTTTCAAGTTTGTGTTTGATAACAAGATCTTGATTGAACATTTGAAAAAGTTCCGAAAAGATACCTTTTTTTGTTTTTTCAACAGGAAAAAACGGTACAACAACAAAGAAAGACTTTGTCATGATATTTTGAACTTCTGTGAGATTCTTAATAAAATTACGGTATTCATAAATTTGCATACGCATAAGCTCATCTGTTTGTTCAGCTTCACGAATTTTGAGCATTTCGAGATAAGGTGCGATATTTATTCTTCGAGAATGAATAGTGGACTGAAGAGGAAAGTCAAGAGAGTTAAGAAACTGCTGATAACGAAAAATAATAGCATCTTGTTCATCACTAGACTTGAGATCAAAATTAAGAGAAGAAACAGCTAAAATAGCTCGAAAAGAGCCATCTCTGAGTATTACAATGCCATCATGAATTTCCTGAACGTCTACATACTCTAAAGTACTAGGTCCTTGTTTTTTTGGAGAAAGATTTGGCTGATGTAGGTTTTCTGTTGACATAGGTTATTTTTCTTTTTTTGAGAATATTGAAAGTATATCACGTTTTGATTTCGGAGTCACCATTGAATCTGAAAAAGTTTTCTTTGTAGGATTATCAAGAACTTCTGAATAATCTTGTATTCGTTGTAATGTTTTTTTAGGATCTTCTTTTTTTGGAGCTATCGGAATGGCAATGTCCCCCCCGATGATCTTTGCAGCAGTGGGTGTTTGTTGCCAGGTATATGTTTTGGGTCGAAATAGAAATATCATAGCATGCCATACCATTTTAGAAAGGGGTTGACCCCATGGTTTATAGAAAGCAAATGCTGTAAAAATACTCACAACAAGTCCACCAAGAGGGATGAAAACAATAAGGGAAAAAGCTTTCCATAGAAGGAGAAGAAATACTCCCATAGCAATCATCCAATAAAGTTGCTTCCATGTGAGGGGTCCTGCAATCTTATCTTCAACTCCGATAAATTGTGGAACAGGAAATCGCATCATACTCTAATAATTTTTGTTTTGAAAAAAAGAATACCTTACTGTATTAGAGAGTAACACAAAAATAAGAAAAAATAAAATTTATCAATTATTCTTCTCCGGGGAATTTTTGACCAGAGGAAAAACTAATATTTTTAGTATTAAGAGAATCTTCCAGTGTTTTTTTTGAAAAAAAATTATCATTTTCTCCGCCAATACGCAATCCTTGAAAAGTTGATTGAGTATTTGATGCTATTGCAGTGTCTTGTTTTGAATAAGAAGGTTTTTCTTCCGAACGATACTCCAAATTATCTTTTTTTGTAGAAGAAGAATTTAGGGATAGCGTGCCTGAATTCATAGTTAAATCCTTTTTTTGATTCGAAGTTGTTTGTATGGAAGGAGAAGTTTTTTCTTTAGAAAAAGAACCTTGAGAGGAACTCATTATCTCATCCAGACGGATTTCTTGAGTAATTTGATTTATAGGAAGGGGTTTGTTTTCATCGAGAGATTTGAGGATTTCATGAATTAACTCACGTTCTCTCGGGGATAATCTTGTAGCATTTTGATTTTGAAAAAGAAAATTTCCCCTTTCAAAAGTTTCATGAGGTGAAGGTCCCATTTCTTGTTGATAAAGAGTAATCCAATTTTTTATGGAAGGACGAACAGGTTCTTGAGCACCTCGCATAACAATGTTTTGAGAGGTAATGAGTTGCTGACCTATTCGTGGGTACTTAATAAGAGCTTCTAAAAGAGTGAGTTTTGGAGATTGTGGTATGCTCTCTTTTGGGAGAGAATTTTCTTTACTTTCTTCCTTAGGTATTTCTTCTTGATAAAGAGTATCTTCAGGAAGCTCTATTTGAAAGAGTTTTACAATAAAATTCTCAAGAAACTTTTTTTGCTCCTCGGAAAAAGCAGAGAAACTTTTTTGTATAAGCAAAGGAATTTCATTTTCCTTAATATCATTAAGTCCAAAATCACGAATAATACGAGAAAGACTTGTTGTCTGATTTTCGGAAAAATTATATTTTTTTGAAATTTCTGCTATCCATTCGGTTGTTTTACTGTGAACAAGAACAAGACCCCTTTTTTCGGGGAGTTTTTTTTGGCGCATCCAATGGTCGATAAATGTTTTTGAAAAGCCTTGATTTTTTTCATTATCGAGAAGCATGGGATAAAAGAAAAAAGGATATTTTTGTTTTGGCATACAATTTAAGGGAGAAGAGTTGGACTTTGCAGATGGTTTAGATTTTCATTGCTCATATGTGTCATTACATCATTAAATCTTTGAGGATTGTTAAGCGTCATATTTGCAAAATTGTTTTGAACAGCCTGACTTCTATAGAACGCCTCATTTTGGCTTCCAAGAGATTTATTATCCATACTCCTGACTGTTGTATTGACGATTTGCTCTCTTGTGCGAGTACCAACATATGCTGGATCAAGTTCACTATCGATATAGAGATCTATTCTTCCCGCATCCCGTAAAGCATTTCTAAGACTTCGTGTTACTTCCTCAATTTCAGCATCAACTTCTGTTGCATCGAGATGGGGATTAATAGTTTGAATGCGGGCTCTGTCAGTTAGCGTATTTCTAAGAGCTATTGTTTGTTGTGTATTAAGATTTCTTAATGCTCCAGCATCCGCATTTTTTAAAATTTGGGAAGAGAGTCTAGTATTTCCTTGTATATTCGACAAACTTTGAACGAGAGCATCTGTATTTTTTACTTTAAGGTTCTCTCTTAGTTTGGAATCGAACGTGTTTCTAAGGGTATCAATTTCCGCCTGCGCGTCAGCATTTGAGAGACCTGGTTGATTTTCTTGGAGAGTATTTATATTTGTGAGGTTATTACTTAAGCCACGAATTTGATCTGGATTGATTTGCGACGCTAATTCTTTGGGAATTTTTTGTAAGATTAACTGTTGCGTATCCAAATCTCCTCTACTAGCTTGGAGCGCTCTCTGTATGTCTGGAATGTTCGTAAATCCTTTTTGAGCCATTCCTTGAGCAGCCGCGATTCGGGTTACTTTGTCGTTCGATTCAGCTAAATCATTGCGATAGTTGGACATGGTATAATTTTTCTCTTCATTTTCTTTCTTTTTTCTTTGTATTTGTTGTTGTTCGAGTCTTTCGTGGGCATTTCGAACAGTTGTTCCGCTAAGAGGTAATCTTCCTGTTACAAGGTTTCGAGCATCTTCTGCTTCTTGTTTTCTCGCGGCTACTTTATCATCCCAATAAACTTTTTTTACTGCTGATGGAACTGCTTTCGCTTGATTGTAGGCTGAATTGACTCGAGCAGCTCGATTATATCCTAAAAAACGTAATCCCCCATCTATCCCTTTAGTAAGCCCCCCTGTTACACGATCTCCCGCCCAGAGAATGGGTTTTACACCACCCCAACTTTTTCTGGAATAACTATCAACTTTACTCATAACTAAACTTGCCCCTACAGCACCAAGTTTTTGGGACCAAATTATACCTCCCCAAAGAATGACAACAGGAACAAAAGCAAATGCCCATTGAGCAAGAGCTGTTTCACCAGAAGTAGAAGCTGCATTTCCTGAAGCAAATCCTTCAATACTTGCGCTTTGGAATGCCTTGAGAATAAAAATACTGAGAGCGAGCATGAGCATCATAATGGGACCAAAAAATGCATTTTTCATTAAGGCAGTCCAATAATCATCAGCATAATTTTTGGTTGAAGGGAGAATTGCCGCTACGAAACCGAGAGGAGAAAAGATGACAAGTATAATAAGAACTACCAATCGAATGAGGAATAAAACAGAAAGAGCCATTAAAGTTATGAGAAAAATGAATGAAAAAAGAATAGCAGCTAAAAGATCTTTATATTGTTGATTTTCAAATTCTGCTGCAGGCTTGAAGAGATCCCCTAATCCAGACTCTCCCGCTAGAACAGCCATCCAATCAGCGCCCTCGCCAAAAACAACAGTGGCGATATGATACATGGGGATGTTTGCGGTATCGATAATAAATCTCGATATGGGATAGCTGAAATTTACTAAAAGAGCCATGATGATAAGAGTAAGAAGGATTTTTTTTACATGGAATTTTTCAATTTGAAATATAGTAGCGAAAGCACTAAAAAGAAGAACAAGAATAAATGCGATATTAAGGACATCACGAACAACAATCCATGAAGTCTTTATAGCTGGATTATTCATTATAGTTGAAAAGCTTTTAGCATCAACAACATAGCCAAATAAAACAGCCGCGACATTAATAAGAGAAGTTATTAACCAAAGAATACCGAGTAAAAGGCTAATAATAGGGCTGAAAACTTTATCTACAAGACTAGGCTCTCCTGGCGCAGCGTAAAGTATTGTAGGAAGAAAAATAACTAGTAAGAAAAGGAAGGTGGAAAAGAAAATGAAATAACTTTTTTTATTTTGTATTTGTTTCATAAGAAAATGAAAACATTCTTACACTAAAGTATCTTTTTATTATATTTTTATAATATCATGAAAACAAAAATTTGTGCATACCCTGGAAAGAAATAGAATATTCCCCCCTATTTTAAAAGAAAAAATACTAAAAAATGTAGGATTTATCATGCTATTTATTTTTCACAATACTGTATTTTAAAGAGTGTGATTCCTATTTTAAAAAAGAATTTCTAATAGATATACCCTTTAATACGTCGATCTTTGATACTAATATCTCGAGTATTAACAACTCCCCATCCTTTATAATTCATTTCTTTTACAGTAATAGAATCTTCCGATACTTTCGTTACTACAGCAACATGGCCATAATAAGTATTATCAGTAGTAACAACGATAGATCCTGTTTTTGGTTTACTTCCTGTTGCATATCCTGAGGCTTTGGCGTTATAAAGCCACGTTCCAGCATTTCCTCGCCAAGGAACGTGTTTTTGTTGAGCTACATACCACGTACAATAACCATAAGGAAAAGTGTTGGGTTTACCATGTCTGTTCTCAACATTTTTTCCGTTAGATCCAGTATACTGCCTCGGTGCAAAAAGATTTGTGTTTGGTGATACTTCTTCTTGTTCCAGTTCAGGAATATCCTTTTTTGCTCCCGGAATAATAATTTCATCACCTTCTTTTAATTGTCCATTTGCTGGAAGTTCATTAAAGGCTATGATTTGATCTTCACTAACTTCGTATTTATCCGCAAGACTTTTGAGAGTGTCTTCATTTTTAATACTATATTTTAGTCCAGAAACAGGAAGGATGAAGAGGGTGTCTCCTGGCATAATCTCATCAATATTTTCAATATTGTTTGCCCAGTAGAGTGTGTTGATGTTTATATTATGTTTTGAGGCTATCGAACTCGCCGTATCCCCTTCTTGTACTACATAAAGAGTCATACCACCGTCTATTTCAGGATCTTTTTCCATAGCATTAACAGTAGCTACAAAGGATTGTGCTGAAAAATAAGAAAAAGCAGATTGAGTTTTTGCATCAGGTGGAAGAATGGAGATTTCCTGTTTTTGTTCTAGTTGTGAAGTTGTTGTGTTGTTTGTTTGAATATAAGGCAAAGCAGCAATGGTATTTCTTGAAGTTTTCTCTTCAATAGTATTTGTCTTAAAAGAATGCGTAAAAACTTCTTTTTCTAATTGATCTTTCGTTTTATAACGAGTAGAAATATTATTAGTAGAAACAAGAAAAACACTCATTAAAACAACCGCTATAGCTGAATACTTACGAGTTTTTCGAGCTCTTTGTAATAAATGGAAGAGTCGGGATCTATGCCGACCATTAGATAAAAGATGACTATCTTTACTATTTGTGCAACTAACCATATCAAAATGAGTTGGTTGCTGTTGTTGTGTGTACGTACGAATACGTCACGTTCCTTCTGTATGGTTTCAGACTAGAGATCAGAAGTCATTACTTGAAGTAATGAGGGATGATCATTATCACGAAACCTTAAGAATTAAATATCGTACAAAATTATACGAGCTTCATTTTTTTTGTCAACCCCTTGAAGGAATAACCCCTTGCCAAAAGAAAAAAAATGCTGTACTTTATACCGGCTAGAGAAGTAGTCAAGTAAATAATTTATTAATGTTTTGTGGGATCTTGACCTCACATGTTTTGAATAAATACTTATGAGTATACCAAAATTTATCTTCCAAAAAAAAGTAAAGGAGAATGAAAGTTCTTCAGAAAGTGAGAATGTTTTCACAACTATGCTTGAAAATAATGGAATTCATGTTCCATTAGTGGGTGATATCGTAGAAGGACGTGTTATCGAAAAAGAATCAAGTGCTCTTTTGTTAGATTTAGGCGTTTTAGGTATTGGTATTGTTTATGGTGTTGAAATGCGTGACGGCATGGGAATTGTTAATGCTCTCAAAATAGGAGACCCTATAAAAGCAATGGTTGTAGATTTAGATAATGAAGATGGGTATATAGAACTTTCTGTTCGTCAGGCATCTTATGAACGAGCATGGGAAGATATTGAAGAGAAAGCAAAAGAAAAAGCATCTGTTCCAACAAGGATTCTTGATGCAAATAAAGGAGGTTTACTTGTTGAAGTAAATGGAGTTACAGGATTTTTACCAGTTTCTCAATTGTCAGGAGAACATTATCCTCGAGTTGATGATGGAGATAAAGCAAAAATTTTGGAAATGTTACGCAGATTAATTGGAAAAGAATTAATGATTCGTGTTATTGATTGGGATAGACAATCAGAAAAACTTATTGTAAGTGAAAAAGCTGCTCAGAGTGAGAAAGAAATGACTATGATCTCTAGTTTGAAGAAAGGAGATGTTGTTGAAGGTGAGGTGAGTGGTGTTGTTGATTTTGGAGCTTTTGTTAAATTTTATCCTTCCGAAGTAGATGAATCAAAGCAAATTGGAGATAGTAGACTAGAAGGATTGGTTCATATTTCAGAATTAGCTTGGCAATTAATCGATAATCCTCGAGAAATAGTAAAAGCGGGTGATAGGGTAAAAGCAAAGATTATTGGTATAGAAGAATCTAGAATCTCACTCTCACTTAAGGCTCTTAAAAAAGATCCTTGGGAAGATGTAGAGACTAAATATAAGGTTGGGGATGAAGTAGAAGGTAAAGTTGATAAGATAAATCCTTTTGGTGCTTTCGTTTATCTTGATCAAAATATTCACGGACTTGCTCATATTAGTGAATTTAAAGATGTATATCAGGGAAAGATGATGGAAGAAGTTCTTGTTTTAGGAAATACGTATCGTTGGAAAATTCTTTCTATAGAATCAAAAGATCATCGTATGGGACTAATGCTTCTTAAAAAGTAAATACCAGAGAAAAAGCTTTTATAGAATAAAAAATCCGTATAAAAACGGATTTTTTATTTTTTGGTTATAAAAAAGAGACGAAGACTTTTTAAAATATCAATGAAAGGAAAATAGTGTGTTTTGTTGAAGGAAAGTATCTTTTTTTGTGATGAAAAAATTCTTTTAAAAATATATTTTAAGAGAAAAAAAGGAGTAAGAAGGATAGATATAATAACGAACTATGATAATGAGGAAACATTTTTAAAGCAGAAAAATCATCACCGAAGTATTGACAAAATTATAAAAAAGTGTTAATGTAGTGAGTCAATTTTTTGACACGTTGTATTTTTTTATAGAATACAAAGTCTAATATTATAAAGTTATTTTATGACTTTATATTGTAATTCTGTTCTAAGAATGAAATATTTCTTTGGTTCTAGTTTATTTTTATTCTCATTGTTTCTTTTTACCCCTCTCTATGCAATAGCAGAAACAGAAAGCGGAGATTTGAGAGAAAAAGATTTGCTTTATTTTTATAATTTTGATCGAACGCAGAATCCAAATATGCCCGTATACGAAGGAATTATTCCTTATTCCGAAGAACAATTAGTTGATCTGGAATACGAAAGAAAAATGTCTCTTTGGAGAAAAAAACAAGAGAATCGTTGGAAAAATCTTTCGGAAGAAAATTTTGTTATAAATGCTAGCGCTTATACTGCATCAGCTGATGAATGTGGAAAATCGGATGGTATAACAGCGTCTGGTGTTAAGGTTGAGCCAAAAAGAACTTTAGCATGTCCCCCAGAATACCCTTTTGGAGTGAAAATCTCTATAGATGGAATGGGTATGTATACATGCGAAGATCGTGGTGGAGCAATAAAAGGAAATAAATTTGACATTTATATGGAAACAAAAAAAGAAGCGATTGCTTTTGGGAGAAGAAACCTTGAAGCAAAGGTTATTCGATAATAAATATTTTTTCGAAAATTAAGAGAAAATTAAAAAAGAGAGCAAATACCTCCTTAAAATTATTTTAAGGAGGTATTGTGTTTTTAACGAAAAAAGTTTTTTACAAGAATGAAAATAAATTCTTTTTGGTAATAAAATTTTTTCCTCCCATTTATACTATAAGTACCGCGGGCGAGACTCGAACTCGCATGAGGGTTTAAATCTCAAAGGATTTTAAGTCCTCCGTGTCTACCATTCCACCACCGCGGCTAAAATTTTTCTGAGGTCGCGCCCGGAATCGAACCGGGGTAGAGGGTTTTGCAGACCCTTGCCTAAACCGCTCGGCCACGCGACCTTTTCCCCACACTCTTATATAGATAGTGTATAGAAAGGAGTCGTTGTCGTCAATGAATAAAGCTAGGAAAGGAATTCTCGAAGTTTCTGAAAATCTTCGAAGAGTACTTTTTTTAATTTTTTGTTATAAATAGTCGCAGCTGGATGATACAGTGGAATTATGGTGATAGCTTTTATTTCTTTAGAAAAAGAAATAGTGTGATTTTTTCCATGACATTCTGAAATATTTTTATCATTTCCAAGAAATATTTTAAGAGAATGTCTTCCAAGAGTAACGATAACTTTTGGCTGTATTAATGATATTTGCTTTAATAGCCATGGTTTACATAAAATAATCTCCGAAGGAGAAGGATCTCTATTTTTTGGAGGGCGACATTTAACAATATTAGCAATAAAGATTTCAGAACGACTTATGGATATGGAATCAAGGAGTTCATTGAGTATTTTTCCAGACGTTCCCACAAAAGGCTCCCCTGTTTCATCTTCTTTTTTTCCAGGAGCCTCCCCTACAAAAAGGATATGAGCTTTTTTATTCCCTGATCCTGGAACTTTTCTTTTTGCTGTTGTTGCTAAAGAACATTTATAGCATTTAACAATACGACCTTCTAATTTTTCAAAAGTTTCCATAAAGCAATTAGAGGATTATCCAATCATTTTTTCTTTGAATAAGATGGCCTTTGAGCGTAAATCCGCTAGCAAGCGCATGTCCTCCCCCGCCTAATTTATGGGCGAGTTGAGAAAGGTCGATAGGATTGTTATGAGTAGGCTCTGCTCGAAGACTTCCTTTTACAGTATAGGCATCGTATTGAGTTAATACAAGAGAAAAATGAATACCAGGAACGGTAGCAAGCATATTGGCAACTTGAGAAATTTCTTCTGAATGAGCATGGCAATCAGTTATTTCTTTTTGCGTTATTCCTGTAATAATAACTCCAATTTCTTTGTTTATTTTAGCATTTTCTAGAGCTTTTCCCCATAATTGGAGTGTGCTTAGTTTTTTGTTTGCAAAAATACCAGACGAAATTTTTTTTAGATGAGCTCCTTTATTTAAAAGAAGTGATGTTATTTTAAGAACTTGTTTTGTTGTGTTTGTGTGTTGAAAATTTCCCGTATCCCCCAATATTCCTGAAAGTAAGGACGTTGCCATAAGAGAAGAAATTTCTATATTTTGAGAATAAAAAAATTTTGTTAATAATTCACAAGCAGAAGAGGCGGATTGATCTAAAATCATTACATCAGCACGTGTTGTGATATCGGGGTGATGATCGATAATAACAGTTATTTGTTTCGTTATGTCTATCTGGGGATAAATAATAGTTGAGAATCCCCTATCAACCGAATCACAGGCTATAATGACATCATAGGAATGAAGAGAGAGATTTTCTGGATTTTCTAGATAAATAGAAGGATAGAGATGTGATATTTCCGAAGGTAATTCTTGGGTACAAGTAATGGTTACTTTTTTATTATTCTGTTTGAGAAATCTATAAAGAGCTACATTTGAGCCTAAAGTGTCAAAGTCAGGATAAGAGTGTGCAACAAGAAGAAAATTTTTAGAATTTTTTAAAATGTGATAGAACGTGTGGAATTCTTTATGAAATTTCTTTTTTTGTTGTTCTAGAGAAGGCTTTATCCTCGAGGGTGTTTTCAGTAAGTCAGGACTGTTGTTCATCGTGGATACGTTTTAGCAAATATTCAATATGATCGGCCTTTTGTTCTGTCTTATTATAAATAAAGTCAATTTTCGGAACTATTCTCATGCAGAGTTTAGAAAATAATTTTTTTTCAATTTTATCTTTTTGTTTACTTAAGCGTTTTAAGAAAGAAGGGGCTCTTTTTTCTGGATATATACTAAGATGCACCTTTGAATGTTTTAAATCTGGTGAAGTATCTACTTTGATAATAGTACAGAAAATCTCTGAATCTAAGGAAAAATCACGTTTTAATATGTCTGAAACTTCTCGATTTATAACTTCGTTTATTTTTTCAATTCGTCGTAAACTCATAAAGGTTAAAAGGTTTTATTCTAAAAAATAACGTGTAAAGATGAATTATTATTGAGAGTGCCCTCGGTAGGAATCGAACCTACATTAGCACGTTAGGAGTGTGCTGTTCTATCCATTGAACTACAAGGGCTTTTTGTTGGATTTTGGTGTGGTGTGGAGATAGAGGGACTCGAACCCTCGACCTCTTCCATGCCATGGAAGCGCTCTACCAGCTAAGCTATATCCCCTTTCTCATAGATATATACTATGGAATATAAAACAAAAAGTCAATTTAATAATTGACAAATTAAAGATAATGTGTTTATAAAGTATCCAAAAAACACAAAGGAGTTCCACATAGAACAATGCAATATAAATAATTTAAATACAAAACAATGTTCCACATAGAACAATGCAATATAAATAATTTAAATACAAAACAATGTTCCACATAGAACAATGCAATATAAATAATTTAAATACAAAACAATGTTCCACATAGAACAATGCAATATAAATAATTTAAATACAAAACAATGTTCCACATAGAACAATACAATATAAGTATTGACAAAAGAAAGAATTTATTGTGAAAGAGATATTTTTGTAAGTTGCTTTAAATTGTGAGATGTGCTAACTTTTTTATACTTTAAAAGTAAATTAAGGACTTTTTTATGATTATTCAGTATTTTGGCGGTACAAGTTTTAAAATTCAAACTCGACCTGAGGGTCGATTAGCTGAAGAACTTACCTTTTTTATTGATCCTGATGAAAAAACAGCGGGTTTGAAAGGTTTATATACAGAGGCAGATATTATATTTCTAACTTCATCAAAAAAGAAATCTTCCTTATCTAAAATAAAAGGAAAGCCAATGTCTATCCATTTACCAGGAGAATATTCACATCACAGAGTTAATATTATAGGATATGATTGTGAAAATAGAGATGGTGTTTGCATGGGGGATAAAATAGGATATTTTATAGAAGTTGAGGATATAAAAATTGTTCATTTAGGAACCTGTGGTAATGTTCCTAAAGAGGTGTATGCACAAGTGAATAATTGTGATATTTTAATGATTCCCATAGGAGGATTAGAAGCTATGGATGTTAAGAGAGCAACGGATTTTATACGCTCCATAGAGCCAAAAATAATAATTCCTATGTATTATGGAATACCACAATCATACGGAGAAGAGAATACAAAAGATGCTTTTTATTCTGAGATGGCAATCAAAGATTGTGAAGTTCTTCCTAAATTAACAATAAAATCGAGAGATCTTGTTAATAGAAATATGGATATTGTTGAATTATTACCACAAATTCTGTAAAATTTTATTTTTTTGAGAATGAATTTCTATGTTTTTTATTACAAAACATATTCAAAATATTAAAGAAAAACCTGAATATATAAGAAAAAGATATGTTCTCGCCTATGTCTCTGTGAGTATGTTTTTTATTGTTGTTATTTGGCTTGTTTCTACAAGTCAAAAAATGCAAATTATTTTTCAATTAAAAAACTTGGAAAATATTTTGCCTCAAAAAGAATTAATGGAAGGAGGTAAGGAAATATATAAAGAAACAGAGGAATTGAAATATAACACCTTACAGCAGTTAGAAACTCAATATGATGATAAAAACGTAAAATCAGAAGATGAACAACAAAATTTAAATATTTCAAATACTGATCAAATAAGAGAGAAAAACTAGTATGAAAGAAGAAACGGAAAAATCTTTATTTTCTGAAAATATTAAAGATAAGTCTATTGTTGATGAAATTCAACAATCATACCTTGATTATGCTATGAGTGTGATTGTTTCTCGAGCATTGCCAGATGTTCGAGATGGTCTTAAGCCAGTACACAGAAGAATTCTTTATTCACTGTGGACTTCGGGTTTAAAATCAAGTGCAAAATTTAGAAAATCAGCCACAGTAGTTGGAGATGTTCTTGGAAAATATCACCCACACGGAGATACTGCTGTATACGATTCAATGGTTCGAATGGCGCAAGATTTTTCTTTGAGGTACCCATTAATTTGGGGTCAAGGTAACTTTGGATCAATGGATGGGGATAGCGCTGCTGCTTATCGTTATACTGAAGCAAAATTGCAGAAGATAGCAGAAGAAATGCTTTTTGATATTGAAAAAGAAACTGTTAACTTTGTTCCAAATTTCGATGGTGTTCATAAAGAACCTTCAGTTCTTCCTTCTAAATTACCACAACTTCTTCTTAATGGGAGTGTTGGAATAGCTGTGGGTATGGCTACGAATATACCTCCTCATAATTTAGGAGAACTTGTGGATGCTCTTGTATATCTTGTGGATAATGCTGATGCAGGAGTTGATGATCTTATGGAATTTATAAAAGGACCAGATTTTCCTACAGGAGGAATTATTTTTGGGCGAGAAGATATTCGAGAGGCTTATGGCACGGGTAGGGGAAAGATTGCAATGCGAGGTAAAGCTGAAATTGTGGAGGTTCGTGATGGAGTATTTCATATTATTATTTCTGAAATGACCTATGCCACAAATAAAGCTGATTTTTTACAGAAAATTGCTAATCTAGTTCATGAGGGAAAAATGACAGGAATTAAGGATCTTCGAGATGAATCTGATAGGGACGGAGTTCGTGTTGTTGTAGAGTTAAAGAAAGACGCTTATCCCAAGAAAGTCTTAAATAGATTGTATGCAATGACAGATCTGCAAAAGAATTTTAATGTAAATATGCTGGCTTTGGTTGATGGAATAGAACCAAAAGTACTTAATCTGAAAACAGTCTTAGAGGCGCATTTAAAACACAGAGAAGAAGTTGTTCTTAGAAGGACAAAGTTTGATCTTCAAAAAGCGAAAGATCGAGCACATATTTTGGAGGGATTAAAAAAGGCACTTGATCATATAAATAAGATTATAGAGACTATAAAAAAGTCGCCCTCAAAAGAAGAGGCTCATGTAAATCTTGTTAATTCTTTTCAATTTTCAGATAAACAGGCTTCAGCAATTTTGGAAATGCGTTTGCAGACATTGGCTGGTTTGGAACGAAAAAAGATTGAAGATGAATTAGAAGAAAAGAAAATTTTAATGAAAGAACTCCAGAGTATTCTTGATTCACGAGAGACTCTTATGGGTATTGTAAAAGATGAATATCGTGAAATAAAAAAGACTTATGGGGATGCTCGAAAAACTAAAGTAGTATCGCAAGGTGTTGGAGATATTAATCAAGAAGATCTCATACCTAACCAAGAGGTTATAATAGCTTTATCAAGGGATGGCTATGTGAAAAGAATGGATCCTTCAACCTATCGTGTTCAACATAGAGGAGGTAAGGGAGTTATTGGTGCTGCAACTAAAGAAAATGATCTTATTCGTAGAGTGTTAACGGTGATGATGCATGATGATTTATTTTTCTTTACAAATTTTGGTAAGGTATTTCAATTAAAAGCCTATGAATTACCAGAATCATCTAGAGTTTCTAAGGGGCAATCAATGGTTAATTTTCTACAGTTATCGCCAAGTGAATATATAACTGAATTCGTTGCTTTTGGAAAAGACCATGCTTATAAATATTTAGTTATGGCCACAGCTCAGGGTGTTATAAAGAAAACAGCTATATTGGATTTGATGAAGGTTCGAAGAAGTGGTCTTATTGCGATTCGCTTGGATGAAAAAGATACTTTGGGTTGGGTAAAACCAACATTTGGAAATAATGAAATAGTCTTAACAACGGCCAAAGGACAAGCTATTCGATTTTTCGAAGAGGATGTGCGGTCTATGGGAAGAACGGCTGCTGGTGTTCGCGGAATAAGATTGCATCATGGCGATGAGGTTGTGGGCATGGACGTTATCCAAGATCTAGATAAACATCCTGAACTTCTTATTATTACAAAAGAAGGCTATGGAAAAAGAAGTAAATTCTCTCAATATAAAATCCAAAAAAGAGGTGGGGGAGGTATTCGAACTGCTAATATAACACCAAAAACAGGTAATTTAGTTTGGGCTAGCGTTGTTTATAAAGAAGATCTTGAAGAAGATTTGATTATCATAACGAAGAAAGGACAAATAATTCGAATTGCTCTCAAAACTATTCCTCTTTTGGGTAGATCTACACAGGGAGTTCGTATTATGCGTCCAAAAGCAGGGGATGAATTAAGTGCAGCAACGACAGTATAAAATTAAAAAGTATATTTCAAAGAAGACTTGTCAAAAATTGGAATATATGAGATAGTATTCAATGTAATTTTTTATTTATAAGCAAGCATTTGAATAAAGAAATCGCTTCTTTACTCTGAAGATAATTTTTTATTCGTTTGATTTCGTTTAATAAGACGAATTAAGGGTTTTTATAGACTCATGCTCTGCTCAAACTTATATATGCTTACAGGAGAGCAAAAGAATGGTGCAACAAAAGATACTCGACGTCATGATAAAGACACAGGATCCCCAGAATATCAAATAGCTCTATTTACAGAGCAGATTAAAAGATTAACTTCACATTTACAGCAGAATAAGAAAGATTTTCATTCCCGAAGAGGTTTATTAAAAATGGTTTCTAAGAGGCGTCGCCTCATGGCTTACTTGCAGAAAACGAATGAAGATATATATAAAAAAGTAGTAAAAAAATTGGGTCTCAAGGGTTAAATTCTTTAGTATACTTTCTTCAAAATAAAAATATGGCAAAATTTAAAGAACAAAGAGTTGGTGTTCTCGTTGATATACAAAATATGTATTATACGGCTCGTGTTCTTTATGGACGAAGAGTGAATTTTAAAAATATTCTTGAAGAAGGTGTTAGTGGAAGAAAGCTTATTAGAGCTATTGCTTACGGAGTTCAAACTGAAGAGGGTATGGAAGGGCCTTTTTTTGAAGCTCTTGAAAACGCAGGATATGAAGTTAAGAAAAAAGATCTTCAAATTTTTGCTGGCGGAGTAAAGAAGGCTGATTGGGATGTTGGTATTGCTATGGACGCGGTTCGATTTTCAAAATCGATGGACGTTATTGTTTTGGTTTCTGGAGACGGAGACTATCTTCCTTTGGTGGAATATATTCAAAATACTGCTGGTTGTCGTGTTGAAGTTATAGCATTTCGAGAATCAACAAGTGCTAAACTTATTGAAAGAGCGGATGAATTTTTTGATTTAAGTGCAGAAAAGAAGAAATTTCTATTTGCTTCTTCTGTGAAGGGCTAGTTTTTGTAAGAGAATATTTAGTGTGATTATTACTAGAGCAGAAATAAAGGATATATGAGTAAAGTGAATCGTTGGACAATGGAACTTGAGGGGAGAACACTTACTGTTGAAACAGGTGAGCTTGCGAAACAAGCAAATGGATCTGTTTGTGTGAGTTATGGAGAAACAGTTGTGTTAGCAACTGCTACCATGAGTAAAAGACAATCAGGAATTACAGGATATTTTCCTTTAATGGTTGACTATGAAGAACGATTTTATGCTTCCGGAAAAATTAAGGGTAGCCGATTCATTAAACGTGAGGGACGCCCAACAGACGAAGCGATTTTGAACGGACGTCTTATTGATAGAACGATCAGACCTTTATTTGATATGAGGATGAGAAATGATGTTCAAGTTATCGCTACGGTACTTTCTATAGATCAAGAAAATGAACCAAGTGTTCTTTCTATAATAGCAGCTTCACTCGCTCTTCATATCTCTGATATACCATGGAATGGCCCTATAGCCGCTTTGAGAATAGGGAGAATTGACAATGCTTTTATTATAAATCCTACAAATGAAGAAAGAAAATTAAGTGATATAGATCTCGTACTTTCAGGAAGTGGTGATACTATTAATATGATAGAGGCTGGTGCGAAACAAGTTTCAGAAGATGATATTGTTAAATCTTTTGAATACGGAACCTCTTATCTTAAAAAAATATCAGATTTTATTCGTTCCATAAGAGAAGATGTAGGAAAAGAAAAATCAAAACCCGCATTATTAACGTGGAGCGATGAATTTGAATTAGGCGTACGGAATATTTTGCAAGAGAATTCTTATGAAGATATTTTATTTGAAAAGGACTCTAAAGTAGCGAAGTATGATAGTTTGAATGAAGTAAGTGAAAAAATATTTTCTTATACACAAGAGTGGGTAGCTTCAATAGAACCAAAAGGACAAGCCTCAAAAGAAGCAGCTTCTCTTATTGTGGATATTGTAGCAGATGAACTTGTGCATAAGAATGTTTTATTACAAGGAAAACGTCCAGACGGAAGAGCTTTATCTGAAGTAAGAAAAATAACTTGTAGAACAGGTGTTTTGCCAAGGACTCATGGTACGGGTCTTTTTACGAGAGGGGAGACACAAGCTCTTACTGTGGCAACTTTAGGTGCTCCAGGAGCAGAACAGATACTAGATTCAATGGAAGAAAATGATACAAAAAAACGTTATATGCATCATTATAATTTTCCTCCATATTCTGTAGGTGAAGTTCGTCCGATGCGGGGACCAGGAAGAAGAGAAATTGGACATGGCGCGCTTGCTGAAAGAGCTTTGGAGCCATTACTTCCAACAAAAGAAGATTTTCCTTACACAATTCGTTTAGTGAGTGAAGTTTTAGAGTCAAACGGATCCTCGTCAATGGCTTCAGTGTGTGGTTCAACACTTGCTCTTATGGATGCAGGTGTTCCAATACAAGCTCCGGCAAGTGGAATTGCTATGGGTATTATTATTGGAGAAAAAGACTTTAAAGTATTATCAGACATTCAAGGACTCGAAGATCATTTCGGAGATATGGATTTTAAAGTTGCAGGTACCCAAAAAGGTATAACAGCATTACAAATGGACGTGAAAGTTGAAGGAGTTACTGTAGAAATGTTAAAAGAAGTTCTTCGTCAATCACACGGAAATAGAATGGACATCTTAAATTCTATAGTATCTGAAATTGCCTCTCCTAGAGAAAAATTATCACCTTATGCACCAAGAATTATCATTCTTCAAATTAATCCAGACAAGATAAGAGATGTTATTGGTCCTGGAGGAAAGATAATAAATGAAATTATTAGTGAAACGGGTGTAGAAATTGATATTGAAGATGACGGGTCTATCTTTATAACAGCAGTAGATGAATTAGGTGCTGAAAAGGCGAAACAATGGATTGAAAATCTTACACGTGAAGTGAAAAGTGGGGAATTATTTAATGCAAAAATTACTCGTATTATGAATTTCGGTGCTTTTGCAGAAGTCCTTCCTGGACAAGAAGGTCTAATACACATTTCACAGCTTTCAAAAGAAAGAGTTGAAAAAGTTGAAACAATAGTGAAGATTGGAGATATTGTGAAAGTTAAAGTAATTGAGATTGATAATCTTGGACGAATAAATCTCTCCATGAAAGAGGCTTCAGAATAGGTATAAAAAAATAGTTGGCATAAAATTGTATTTTGATGTACAATAAAAAAATTAAATGTCTGGTATGTTTGGAAAAAAAAATAAAATAAAAGATCAAGAAACTATAAATCCATCAGAGTTAATGGATTCTCAAAGTAAGCCTGAAAAAGATTTTTCTTCATTAATAAGAACAATGAAAAAAGATTTGCTTCGTTTTGAAAAAAAAGGTGTTTCTGGAATTTCTTTTGAGACTGAAAAAGAAAAAATAAAATCCGATGAAAGAGATAGTATCATAAAAGAAGCATCCCCTTTCTTTTCTCAAGAAATAGGAGCTTCTGGAAATGATGAAATTAATAATAAAGAGAATCTTTTTCTAAAAAAGAAACAAGACGGGATAAAAGAGATTATTTTTGATTCACCGAATAGTACTGTTAATAAGCCACTCGTTATTGATGAGACTTTATCTAGAGTTCAAAAAGAACAATTTTCTAATAAGTCATCTGTTGTTACGACAACAGCTTCGAAAGAAATTGTATCAGTACTAAATACTAATGAAGGAGAAAAATTAATAAATACTTTTTCGGATAAAAATATCCCCGCTGTAGATACTACTTCTCCTATTGTTGATGAAGTAAATGAAGAAAAATTAAACATTGATACGTCTATAAAAAAAGAGGAATCAGAGAATGATAAAGTGGAAAATGATAAAAATATTGAAACGGAGGATTTAATAAGAGGTGGTGAACAGATTATTATTTCAACTCCTATTTCTAATAATGTGCATATAGAGGAGAAAATATTATCACGATTACCTTCTGCTGAAAATGAAAAAATAGAAGAAAATGATTCTTATATAAAAAATAGTGATGAAAAATTTGACTCTGCTGAAGACTTTTTTCAGAAATCTTTTGGATTTTCTAGTCATGAGGGAAAAACTTCCTCGCTAGAGAGTAAGGAGGAAAATAGTCAGGAAGAAAAAAATAAATTTTTAGAGAAGGGTGTTATTCCAAATGGGGATGTTAAAATGCCTTTGAATACTAAAGAGGAAAAAGTATTTACAGAAAAAAATATACCAGAACTTCCAATTACAGAATCTAAACCAATAGAATTTAAAAATGAGAATAAAGAAATTTCTTTTACAGAGAAGAATGGTGACATTACTGAACAACAAAAAGAAAAAATAAATAATTATTTTTCTTCAGAAGATATAAGCAAAAAAGAGGAAGTTAAAATAAATCCAAATGAAAATAATTTTCCAAAAATTGAAGATAAAGTTGTTTATAAAAAAGAAAGAATTCACGAGGACTTTTTTTCACCTTTCGCTAGAAAGATCTTCAATTTTTCTTTTTTATTTATTTTTTTAATTTTATTTTTTTGGGGAGGTTATTATTTTTGGATTCAATATGATGGAATGTCGTATTTAGGTTTGGGTGTAAAAAAAGAAGAAGAGCCTATAAAACCACCCGTTAGTAATGAAATTCCTAAAGAAGATCCAATAATACCACCAGTGGTTGTTGCTGAAAAATATAATACAAATGAAATAAATATTATCCAATCGGATAAAACTACTTTTAATCAGGAAATAGAAAAGATACGGGAAAATGTAGAAGAATTACCAGTGGGAAATAAATTTAAATTTGAATTTAAAGATCCTAGTACAAAAGAAACCTTTCCTATTACAGAAGCTTTTTCTACCTTAGCCAATACTATCGACTTAACGAAAGAAGCTACCTGGAATCTCGTTGCAAGTCATGAGTCTTACGGAGTAAGATTCGGACTTCTTATTGATTTTAATAAAGAAAAATTATTAACTGAAAATATAAAGAAAAATTTAGAATTATCCGGAGCTCTTCTTGTAGAAGATCTTTATGAAGATGCTGTTTTATTGCCTTCAGTATATACATTTATGTCAGGTTCATATAATAGCATCCCTGTTCGTTTTCATAATATTGAAAAAGGTTCCTTAAATTATTCTTTTGATTATGCATTTAAGGATGAAATGCTTGCTATAGGAACGAGTAAGGAATCTGTTCGTGTCGTTCTTGATATGATACCCTAAAAAAATAAAAGGATCTTTTTTATAGGCTAATCTAAAGCTAAAAAAAGAGAATTACTTTTTTTTAGAGAAGGATAAGAAGTATATTTGAAAAATTTAAGAGAAGAGAGATTGTTATTTTTTCGCTTTATGGAGTCGTTTAAATAATTAACTTGAAAAGATTGGTTTTACGTGCTATACTTACATCGTTGAGTTGAGAACATTAACAAATAAACTTGCTTTTCGGCGGTAACGTTCCGGTTGTAATTTCCCCCTATTTGCAATCGGAACGTTTCCGCTGACCCCTATCGTTTTATTCATACAATGTATGAGAGAGGAGAAAAAAATAAAAATAAAAAAATCCTTAAAATAAAAATAAAAAAACAAAATCAGTACCTTAAAAAAAGGCTCTATGCCGGGGGTCGGGGAGGCAAGTGTGCGAAAGCATTACATCTAATGAGTTACTATAAAGCACTCACCCGCTTTATAGAAAATACTCGAGTGATGCTTGAGCATAACAAAAATCGGGCGCCGTACAGCCAAATTAATATATTTTTGGGCGCGGACGGCGCCTGGTAACAGATTTTTTCTTTTTAATGCATTTCCCTTTTTCGGGATTTTTTTGTTTATGTGGAGAAATTTATTTTTAAAGAGTAAATCTTTTAAAAAAGATTTAAAAAAAAGGGGTTGTCAAGGTGAAAATGATGCTTGTGTTTTTCTTAAAGGAAAAGGATATAAAATTATTGAAAGGAATTTTAGAAATTCTAAGGGCTATTCCTTGGGTGAAATTGACATTATAGCCTGTAAAGATAATTATTTAGTTTTTTTTGAAGTAAAGGCTGGTTTTGGATTAAAAAAAGATAATCTTCCACCAGAGATGAATATTACGAAAGATAAACTGAGAAAGTTGCATCGAATTATTTCTTGTTATTTAAAAGAACATCCTCAATGGAATCGGACACCTTTTTCTTTAGATGCAATCATAATTACTTATGATGAGAATGAAAATTTAAAAAATATTCGTCATTTAGAACATATATTTTTGTAATTCTATCTGGACGCCTTTATTTTAGGATGGTATTATATTTTAATAAGTTAAAGTAACTTCAATTGTATGGAAACACATAATCAGAAATTTTTAGATGAGATGAAAGTTTTTTTATTGGAAGAAAAGGCCAAACTGGAAAATGAATTATCTCGTTTTGCTATTGAAACTGATCACCAAGAGGGAAGATTTGAAACTCAATTCAATGATTTGGGTCGAGATCAAGAAGATAATGCTCACGAAGTTGAGGAATATGAAAGTAATCTTGCTTTAGAAAATACACTAGAAGTACATCTTCAAGAAATTATCGAAGCCTTGGAAAGGATTAATGCTGGGAATTATGGAATTTCACAAAAGAGTGGAAAAATTATTCCTGAAGAGAGGCTTCGTATTTATCCTGAAGCTAAAACGTGTGCTGATGAATAAGTTGTTTTTTTGCTCATATTTTAAAAATCATTCTGTGATGGAAATGATTTTTTCTATTTCTATTTTATTTTTACTCTCGCATCAATTTTTAAAATACATATACCATTCTCATCTTTTTTGTAATTTTGGTTTTTCTTTTGGGACATTTTCTTCTTTTTCGAAAATGTGGATAATAATAATTATCAGCTTGTTTCTTCTTTTGTGTTTAGTTCAGATTTTCTCTTTGAAGAGGAAAAATGTTTTTTCATTAGAAATTATTGCTTTATTGCTTTTTTTTGGAGGAGGTGTAACTAATTTCTTTGATAGACTTATTTTTGGTTGTGTTTATGATTATTTTTCTTTTTTTAATCTTTTTTATTGGAATATAGCAGATGCGGGTATTTTTTTTGGAGCTTTACTTTTCCTATGTATTTTTATAAAAAAAGAGGTAAGATGAAAATAGGTTAAATTTTATTTACTTTTTAGATTTTATGATATGCAGTGTTAATTCTGGAGCGGTGGTTGGATTAGAGGGAAAGATTATTCAAGTAGAAGCGGATGTTTTAGGAAATGGACTCCCAAGTTTTATACTTGTGGGATTGCCGGATGTGGCTGTAAAAGAATCAAAAAGTCGCGTTGAATCAGCTTTAAAGAATAGTGGATTCTCTCCTCCATATGCACATGGAAGAGTTACTGTTAATTTGGCCCCTGCTGATTTACCTAAAGCAGGTCCTCTTTATGATCTTCCTATAGCTTTAAGCTTCCTTGTTGCATCAGGACAATTGGATTATGTAAATTCAAATTTTCTCTTTGTGGGGGAATTATCGCTTTCCGGAAGCTTGCGACCTGTTCGTGGAATTTTATCAATTGTATGTGAAGCTAAAAATAAAGGGATAGAAAAAATTTTTATCCCCTATGAAAATTTATATGAAGCTTCCGTGGTGGATGGAATTGATATTTTTGGTGTAAAATCTTTGCGAGAGTTAATACTATATCTTCGAGGAAAAGAAACGCTCCCGACGCATCAATTTGTTGATAAATCTTATGATTTTGATGAGGGAAGAATTATTGGAGAAAGCGATTTTAGATTTATTCGCGGACAGGAATATGCTAAACGCGCTTTAGAGATCGCTGCTGCTGGAGGACATAATGTTCTTCTTTCAGGCCCTCCAGGATCGGGAAAAACACTTTTAGCTCGTGCCGTTCCTACAATACTCCCAGAACTTAATCGAGAAGAAAGTTTAGAGGTTACAAAAATTTATTCTATTTCTGGTTGTTTACCAAGAAAAATTGCTGTTTTGAAAGAGCGACCATTTAGAAGTCCGCATCATAGCGCAAGTGCCGTCTCACTTATAGGAGGAGGTTCTAATCCTCGGCCCGGGGAAATAACTTTAGCGCATAGAGGTGTATTATTTTTGGATGAATTTCCAGAATTTCCAAGAAGCGTATTGGAGAATCTGAGACAGCCATTGGAAGAAGGATTTGTTGTTGTTTCAAGAGCGAAACAAACAATAGAATTTCCTTCACGATTTGTTCTTGTTGCGGCGATGAATCCCTGTCCTTGTGGGAATGCAGGAGATCCACAACGTTTGTGTAGTTGTACGAATAGTCAAAGACAAAAGTATCAACAAAAATTATCAGGGCCACTTCTTGATAGAATAGACTTGCAAGTAGAAGTTCCACGTTTGGATGTGGAAAAACTTCAATCCGAAGTTTCTTTTTCTGAAGCAGAATCAAGTTATGATATCCGATGTCGTGTTGTTAATGCTAGATTGGTACAAAAAAATCGTTTTGAAAAAGAGAAGATAGATTTAAATAGCCAGCTTTCAACGAGGGCTGTTGGAGAATATTGCTCATTGGATGCAGAATGTAAGACTTTATTGAAAGAAGCTATCTCAGCTCTTAAATTGAGTCCCCGAGGGTATTATAGGTTAATAAAAACAGCACGTACTATTGCGGATTTGGAACAAAATAATGAAATTGGTGTTGCTCATATAGCTGAGGCGATACAGTATAGATTCCGTTATGAATCATAAGTTTTTATTATGAAGATTCGTATTTCTTTTATTATATTTCTTTTTCTGTTATCGGGCTCATTTTTTTATTTTGTATTCGCTAAAGATTCTTCTAAAACGAGTGATCTTACTCGTGAGTTTTTTATTTGTGAAGAAGAAAAGGAATATCCGGTGAGGCTTGATGGACCACTAACAGTAAATGATGCTCTACAAAAGCTAGGAATAGTTCTTTTGGAGGGTGATACTATTTTTCCATCCAAAGATGTTTTTATTGATTCGGGGTTACGACTCTATATTCAGAGAAAAAAAACAGTTCACATTACTATGAAAGATAAAAAATATGAATTGAATACTAATACATCCTTTGTTTCTAATGTCTTAGCTGAAAATAATATAATTTTAAAAAAAGAAGACATTACCTTTCCTGAAAAGGGAGTTCCTGTGGTTGATGGAATGGAAATACAAGTTATTCGAGTTGAAATACAAGAAGATAAGAAAAAGGAAATGATTCCTTATAAAATACAAGCGGAAGAGAGTAACGCTTTAGGTTGGAGGGAAAAAAAGATTATTCAAAAAGGAGAAAAGGGTGAAAAACAATTAACGTATGAAGTTTTAAAGCATGACAGTAAGGAAATCAAGAGAAAACTTATACGAACTGAGATTGTAAAAGATCCGGTGGATGAAAAAGTGGTGCAAGGAGCGTATGTGAAGCTTGGTAAAAAACATACTGGTTTTGGAACGTGGTATTCTTTTACAGGCACAGACGCTGCTGCAAGTCCCTGGTTGCCTCTAGGAAGTCATGTAAGAGTAACTAATACGATAAACGGAAAATCAGTTATTGTAGTTATAAATGATAGGGGGCCGTTTGGAGAAAATAGAATTATAGATTTAGATAAGGTGGCGTTTGAAAAAATAGCATCTATAGGTGCTGGTGTTATTGAAGTTAAAGTTGAAGAAATTTTAAATTAATTGTTTGTTAAAAATAAAAAGAAATCTAGAAAAAATAGTAAAATTTGATAACAAAGATTGTGATAATATTTTAATCCGAATAAGAATCTTTTAGAGTTTTTGTTGAAATTTGCTTTTGTATTAAAAAGACTTACTATTAAAGATGTAAATCTTGTTTTTTAATACATATTTAAAGGAAAGAAAATTATTGTATGGATGCAAAAAAATCACTGGGACAAAATTTTTTACAAGATAAACAGGTGATAGAAAAAATTATTTCTGCGATCGCCCCATGTGAGGGGGAGCTTATAGTGGAAATTGGTCCCGGAGAGGGTGTTTTAACAGAGCAACTTATTCATGCGGGTGCTATCGTGGTAGCTATTGAATTAGATGATCGATTAATACCTATTTTGAAAGAAAAATTTAAAAATTATTCTAATGCGTTTATTGTTCATCAAGATATTTTAAAAACAGATATTGGAAAAATTTTTTCGGAATTAAATCTTAATACGGTTTTGTGCGAAAAGAGTGTGGAAAATGAAAAAAAGAAAAACCTTCAAAGTTCAAAGGGGACGTTTCGAATGATTGGAAATTTACCTTATTATATAACCTCACCTATTATTCGAAAATTTTTAGAAATGAAACAATCTCCGAGGGAAATGTTTTTTATGATACAAAAAGAGGTTGCTGAAAGAATATGTGCTCCTTTGGGAGAAATGAGCATTTTGTCTGTGGCGGTGCAATATTATGCTCGCCCAGAAATACAATTTTTTGTTTCTAAAGAGGCATTTGAACCAGTTCCAAAAGTGGAAAGTGCTTTTGTTTTAATAAAAAAAGAATGTGAAAAAAATAATGAAAATACAGATTTATTTTTTCGAGTTGTGAGAACGGGTTTTTCTGCTCGAAGAAAAACATTGGCTAATAACATTGTGAATGGGTTTCCTATAAAAAAAGAAATGATGGAAAATTTCCTTCTCCAAATAGATTTAAAGGAAAAAGTTAGAGCTCAAGACTTAAGTGTAAATGACTGGAAAAAAATAACAAATTTTCTAAAAGAAAATTACATATAATTAGAGGATTGAGAACAAAAGAATTAATGTGTAAAGAAAGACTAGGCCAATAATAAAACCAGGGAGCATTTGTGGAGTAATTTTTTTATTCAAAATAGAAAGATTTGGATTAGATACTATAAAAAAAGCAATTGTGCTAAAAATGAGAGCCCAAGGAATTATATTTTTAGCATTTAGAATAAGAGCACTTAAAATAAAAGAGAAAAAAATTCCCGTTGCTACAAAAAGTCGTGCATATTTTTCTCCCATAAGAACAGGGAGTGTCCAAATATTATTTTTCTTATCACCTTTAATATCTTTAAAGTCTTTTATAGGAAGGGAAATAGTATAAGAAAAAAGAAGAAGAAAAATTATTTCCCAAGGAATATCAGTGATAATCCCTGTGGTGTCAAAGGCAATATAACCCAAAAGAATAATTATGAATGAGGCGATAGATCCTAAGAATGTTGCAATGAAAGGAATTCGTTTGAGACGAAACGGAGGTGCATTGTAGAGCCATGTGAGAGCGTGATACACAAAAACTAAGGCTATTGCATAGGGATGAGCTATTCCTGCTAAAAATAAAGAGAGAAAGAAGAGAGTCCAACCAACTTTTTTGTAGGAGTTTTTTGAAATAGTTTTCTGTATAAGGGGTCTATGGGTATTTGTAATAGCATCTATGGATTCATCGAAAATATCATTAACTACTACGCTGGTAAGCCACGCTGTTATCGCAGTTAAGGTAAGAAGAACAAGGGCTAATCCATTAAAAAAAGTTAGAAAGTTTATTGGATTTTGTGAAAAAAGGAGGGCAATACCAGCCCCAACATAAACAAGCCCTGCGTGGTAAATAGTTTGGGGTACTCGAATATTAAGAAAAAGTGATTTTGTTTCTTTGGGGTAGAAGAAAAAAGAAAATAGAGGAATGATATTGAAAAGAATATAGGCGTAAATAATGCTCATTTTTGCATTAAGTGAATTTATGATGTTCCCGGGAGTATAAGAGAGGGATGTTTCAGGAGAAAGAAACATTCCCGCTATATCAACAGAAGTAACTTCCATAAATCCTTTCTCCCAGCCAAGTACGAAGAATGCAATCCATGAAGGAAATGTGCCAAGTATAAAAAAGAACGTATAGGCAATAAAGGTTGTAAGAAGGGCTCGCAAATAGTCTTTTGTTTTAATAAAAACATAAACAAAAAAAAGGAAAAGTGACAAAATAACCTCAATGCGAACTCCATAGGTAATTCCCATATTAGGAGTATCTCCAAAAAAAGTGAAAAATCCACGCAAAAGACCTTCCAAGCTGTCAAATTCATAGAAACTCCAAAGACCTCTCCCATGAGAGATAAAATAATCTATAATGGGAGGAATAAGAATTATAAGAAAGCCCCAAAGAAGAACATTTGCTGTGGCTGAAATATTTGTTTTTGTCGTTTTAGATAAAAGAACAAGGAATACACAATAAGAAAGAAGGAAAAAAAGAAACGTATGAGAAAATTCCGAAAAAAGAAAATGTATTTCTCTGTGAGAAAAACCTCCAAGCAAATTTTCAATAAGGATTCTAGAAAAAATTATACTTAAAAAGGTCCCAATCCAAAGAGAAAAGGAAATTTTTGTATTTTCTAGGAGGCTAATTATCCTCTCTAATTTTAAAATAATAAGTTTCATATTTTTAGTATGAAACAATTATTGGATAAAGGCAATTTTTTATGATACAATCGAAAAACACTATGGAAGATATACTTTTTTCATTAAATGAGGAACAAAAAGAAGCCGTCCTGCATACTGAGGGGCCTCTTTTGATATTGGCGGGAGCTGGCTCAGGAAAAACAAAAACATTAACGCATAGAATTGCCCATCTTATAAGAAATAAAGGCGTTTCCGGGGGAAATATCATGTCAGTTACTTTCACAAACAAAGCGGCTGAAGAAATGCGATCAAGATTGGCAATGTTGACAAAAATTCCTACCCAATCTTTTTTTTCGAATAATTCCTTTCATGAAAAAACCCCTCTCACAGGAACATTTCACAGTATTTGTTCAAAAATTTTACGTCAAGATATAACGGTATTAGGAAGGGAAAAAAATTTTCACATTGTTGACACTTCTGAACAGGAGATGTATCTCAAGAGAATAATAAAAGATCTTGGATTTGATGCGAAACAATTTTCTCCAAAAGGATTTCTTAGTATTATTTCAGCGGCAAAAAATAAATCTTTGAATTCAAGAGAATTTTCTGATCAAGCTCAGAACTATATGGAAGAGATGATTGCAAGAGCTTATGAAAAATACGAAGATATTCTTATTCGAGATAATGCTTTGGATTTTGATGATTTACTTTTGGTCACAATGGAGATTTTTCAAAAAAAACCAAATATTGTAGAAAAATATCAACAGCGTTTTAAATATATTCTTGTTGACGAGTACCAAGATACTAACAATATTCAATATCGTTTTATTGCAACACTTGCAAAAAGTCATAGAAATATTTGTGCTGTTGGAGATGATTGGCAATCTATATATGCTTTTCGAGGCGCTGATATTCGTAATATTCTGGATTTTGAAAGAGAGTATCCGGACGCAAAGATAATACATTTAGAACAAAATTACCGATCCACTCAAATTATACTTGATGCGGCGCATGGTATTATTTCACAAAATAAAAATAGAAAAGAGAAAAAACTTTGGACTGATAAAAAAGGGGGAAAGAAAATTATTTTTTATGAAGCGAATAATGAATCAGGGGAGGCTCAATATGTTGCTGATTCAATTAAAAAAGAGATTTCTAAAAATAAAGAAGAATTATATAAAAATTTTGCAGTTTTATATAGAACAAACGCTCAATCTAGAGCATTGGAAGAAATTTTTCTTCATGAAAACATTCCTTACAAAATAGTGGGGGGCTTGAAATTCTATGATCGAAAAGAAATAAAGGACATGATTGCATATTTTCGTTTCTTACTTAACCCAACAGATCAAATGGCGTTAATAAGAATTGTAAATGAGCCAAAGCGAGGAATTGGAAAGAAGACATTGGAAATGTGGTTAAAATTAGCAGAAAATTCTCGCAATATTCTTGATGTGGGAATGGAAATTTCTTGTGATGTGATGGCAGAATCTAAACGTAAATGCATTCGTAGTTTTTGTGAAAAAATGAAAGGGATGTCCCTTTTGAATGAAAAAAGCTCTCTTTCTGATTGGGCTAAAAATGTCTATAAAAATTCAGGGTATGAAGCTGCTCTTTGTGAAAAACGAACTTCTGAAAATGAGGCAAGAATAGAAAATATTAGCGAGCTATTTAGTGTACTTTCTCGTTATGATGAATTGAATTTATCTGAAGCATTACAGTTTTTTTTAGAAGAAACCGCGCTTATAGCTGATAGCGATCAAGTTAATCGAAATGAAAATGTTGTTCATTGTATGACAATGCATAGTGCGAAGGGTTTAGAGTTTGATCATGTTTTTATTGTAGGAACTGAGGAGAATATTTTACCACATTCACGAAGCTCTTTTTCATTAAAGGATCTTGAAGAGGAACGTAGACTTATGTATGTAGGAATAACTCGAGCAAAAAAAAGTATTTGTTTACTTTACGCACGACAAAGAATGCTTTTTGGCTCTATGCAGGCAAATCCATCATCACGATTTTTGAGTGAAATTCCTGAAGTATTAGTAAAGAAAGAGATGCAAAAAAAAGAGCATAGTCAGGGAATGTATAGATATGAAAAAAGAAAATTTAATAAAAAGGAGTATATAAAAGAAAGAAAAGAAGAAAGGAATAAAAAAGAATATAAAGACGGAGAACGTATCTCACACAATACATTTGGTTCAGGGGTTATAGTGAGTCAAAATAATGATACCTACACCATTGTTTTTCAAAAAGTAGGTATTAAAAAAATTTCCAAAGGAGTTGATGTTTTACATAAATAAAGATAATTTTCATTTATTTTAGCTTTCTTCCAAAGAGGATTTCCCATGATATTTTTTGTGAATCCCTTTAAGTTGTTTGTTTGTGATATGTGTGTAGATCTGAGTAGTTGTTATAGATTCATGACCAAGCATGAGCTGAACACTCCGTATGTCCGCACCATTCCTTAAAAGATCAGTAGCAAAGCTATGTCGTAAGGTATGAGGATGAACATCTTTTACTATACCTGCTTCTTGAGCTCGTTTTTTTACTATTCTTTGAATAGATCTTGATGTGAGACGGGGATTTTCTAAAGAATTTTTTTTGACTCTTTTATCTGTTCGTATAAATAAAGCCTCTTCCATGTCGGTTCTTTGTGAAAGATAATTCTGTATTGCTATTTTAGCTGTATCAGAAATAAATACTAATCGAAGTTTTCTTCCTTTGCCCCGAATACTCATTTCTTGTAAATGGGTATTTATATGGGAACGATTTAGATTTGTGAGTTCACTCACACGAAGCCCTGAAGAAAAAAGAAGTTCTAAAATAGCGCGATCTCTAAGATCTTGAAGATTTTTTCCTGAAGAAATTTTTAAAAGTCGATGAAGTTCTTCAGAGCTAAGTGTTTCTATTTCATTTTGAATATTCTTTCCAACATCAAGTATCTCTGGACTAAGAGAAGTAATATCTCTTTTTGCAAGATATTTAAGAAAACTTCGAAGAGTTATGATGTAATAAGATTGAGTTTTTTTATCAAGGGGAGAGCCTTCGTGATTGAGTTGCTTATTAAGAAAGATACGATATCTTCTTACGCGTTCCAAAGTTATTTCTTTAGGATCTTCATAACGAAGCCATTTTAAAAAATGATTCAACCTTCTTTCGTAAGTTTTTTTTGTTAAATGAGAGCGATTTTTCTCTACAAGAAGGGATTCAAGAAATTCATTTTTTAGTATAGAATTTTTCATAATGAAGAGTATTTTCGAAAATATAAAAATAGAGTATACTAGTTTTAGCAAATGATAAAAATAGAAATGTATGCACAATCAAAATTATACTTTCAGTATAGCACTAGTCATTAGTATTTTAATACTTTCCCCTTTATATTCAGGAGCAACGAGTAATTTAACACTTTTTGAAGACTTTGATAAAGATGGTTTGAGTAATTCTGAAGAAACTGCTTTGGGAACAGATCCCTATAATGCGGATAGCGACGGAGATAGTTATAGTGATTATACAGAAGTTGTGGGCGGTTATAATCCTCTAAAGCCAGCGCCTGGTGATAAAATTATTCCTGATGAAGTACCCCCCACACCTGCGGTAGAAAAAAAAGAAGTCGTTTCAGTGGATGAAAAAACAGGAGAAGAAGATTCTTCTACAAAAGAAAATTTAACACAAAAAGCAGCAACCCAAATTGCACAGATCGCTTCAGAAGCAACTGCTGAGGGAACAGAGGTAACACTAGATTCTGTAGAGTCATTAGTGAGCCAAGCTTTGGAAGAAGCCAATAAAGAAATTCAACTTCCTGAGATTGCTGATGATGAAATAAAGATTTTAAAACAAGGATATAAAAAGTTAGATGAAGAAGAACGAAAGAAGAGAGAAAAGGAAGATACTTCTGAGTATTTATCTAAAATTTCTTATATCGTAGCTTCCGCAATGTCAAATGAAATTGACTTTAATGATCAAGAGGGTTTTTCATCTTTTGTGCAATCAGAAATTTCTAATTCAGTTTCAGAATTTTCTCAGGGAAATTATAAGATCATTCAACAATGGGCTGATCGAGGGGAAAGTATTCTTAATCTTATGAATGATGTGGAAGTTCCAGAAAATGTACTTCCAATACATAAAAAGGGTTTACAAATAGCAAAATACGCGCTTTCTCTCGAAGAAGAATCAACTCCAAATGCTGAAGACCCTATTGGAAATATAGCCATTCTTTCGCGAGCGCAAGGACTTATCGCTCTCGCTGGTGATTTTCAACAAGAAGTAACAACAATATTAGAAACTATCGGGGTCCAAGATATGATACTTGATTTGTAGGGTGTAATAAAAATATATGCAAAAAAATAAAAGTAAAATAAAAGTAACCCATTCCTTTTTCTTAATTATTTTTCTTTTTTCCTCAGTTTTCTTAATGAAACCGAATGTTGCTCGGGCTGATGTTTGGGGAGCGGCCTATGCGGCTGCGATTGCAAAGCAGGCTATGGAAACTGCATATACAGAAATTCAAGCGGCTATACTAGGAACATTAAAAGTAACAGCTTACGAGTTGCTTAATACCCAAATAGGACAACTTATAGGTGGTGCAAGCTATTCAGAAACTCTCATTATTACGGATTGGGAAGATTTTGTTGTTCAAGCTCCGATGGATGAGGCTACTCTTTACATAAATGACTTTTTTTCAGTTTCTTTTCAAGGAAAAAATACCTGTGATTATGTCCCTGCTTATTCTTCGAGTCCAACGAATGATCCCTATACGGATCTTGTCTCTTCTTCTTGCGCTGCTGTTGATGCTGTTAATGAAGGTGTTAGATTTGTCCAAAATTTTCCTTCTTACATGGAAGATTATGCAAGAAGAGCTATCGGGGGTGTGGTCGCTGAAGGATTGGATCAAGTAAGACAATATACACTGGATCAGTTTTGTACAGACCCTTCGGAAATGTTTGCTGCTGGAAATTGGAAATGTTGGGATGCTTATTTTTCAAATGATTATAATAATCCTTACGGGTATTCATCAATAGCTCAGCAAGAATATTCCTATGAACTTGAAAAGAAACAAGAATTGGCAAAGATACAAGGAATGGCATATCAAGGTTATAAACCACAAACAACGCCGGAAGGGTATGTCATCACACCAGGATCTCTCATTAAAGATATACAATCAGCGGTTACTGACTTAGGAAATAAAATAATTGCAGCAGCGGAATCTCCTGGAGAATTTCTTAGCGCACTCGTTTCATCCTTTGTAACATCATTTATTCAACAAACTATTCGTAGTGGTGTAGGTCAGATTCAACAGCACATTTCATCTGAAATAAGAAGTATTGATAAAAAAATAACATCGGAAGTAAATCGGGTTATCGGTGAGATTGGACCAAAGGCTCAATTTTATAAATTATATCAATCAAATAATTCTACATGGAATTCGTATTATAAAGGGGGCGGCGGTAGTGGTAGTGGCGGAACAACATATTCTTTTCTAATAAGATGTGAAGAGTCGTCTTGTTGTGGAACAACAAGAATATCTAATAGTTTTTCAACAATTTCTGCATGTCAATCGGCATATTCTAATGCAATGGGAAGTCTCAAAGCAAACTGTAAATATTATTACGAATCTTGTTAACTAGAGAATTTTTTCTCAAAATAAAATCAAAAAAGAGAGGTTATCTTGATATGAAAAATGATCTCATTTGAAATAACGAAACTTTTCATTTAAAGGTTTTTGTTTAATTTTTTCTTTCTTCTTGGATAGAGGGAGAAACTATCATTTTCTTCCATATTTATTTCTGCAAAGACACTCTTTGGTACGATCACGCAATACTGAATGGAATAAGAAGATTCTTAAAGAAATTAAGAAATGAGTTTTTGGGAGAGAATAAAAAAATAAGGAGCTTCTCAGTGTCTAAACTTTAAGAATAAAATTTTTTTAATAGGAACTTTATATAGTTTTTAATGTAAGATTCGAATAAAAAAGAAAGGATGATAAATAAAAAAGAGTACGAAGAAAAACTTCTTTTTTATAAAAATATAGAAAAAAAGTAATGAACTATAGGAAAAAGTTTTTTATAAAAGAATCTTGTTTTGGTGAGTCCTGGTGGAATCGAACCACCGACCTCTACGATGTCAACGTAGCGCTCTAACCCCTGAGCTAAGGACTCATTTTGTCCTTGATTTTGGACAAAATAGAGATCGCTAGAGTAAATAATAAAGAACAATTACAAAATTGTCTATGAGTTAAGATTTTTTTGAGGAAATAATCGCATCAAATTCATCTTTCTCTAAAGTCTCTTTTTCGAGAAGAACCTCAGCTATTTTATTAAGAGTTTCTCTTTTTTCGAGAATGATTTTTTTAGCTGTCTCGAAAGCATCTTTAATAAGATCAGAAACTTCTTTATCTATAGCGCTGGCAGTGGTGTCGGAATAGTCACGTTCTTCAGATATATCTCTTCCTAGAAAAATATTTCCACTCTTTTTTCCGAAAGTTCGAGGTCCGAGAGAACTCATTCCATAACGAGTTACCATTTCACGGGCAATGTGAGTAGCTCTTTCTAAATCATTCGATGCTCCGGTAGTGACTTCGCCAAAAACAATATGTTCACTGGTGTAAGCACCAAGAAGTACAGCAAGTTCATCTATAAAATAATCTCTTCGTCTAAGGCTTTTATCTTCAGTTGGGACAGAAAGGGTATAACCTCCTGCTGAGCCTCTAGAAACAATGGATACCTTTTGTACAGGATCAGCATTTGGAAGGGTATCCGCAACAAGAGCATGACCCGCTTCGTGATATGCTATTGTCTTCTTTTCTTCTTCATTTATAATTCGACTCTTTCTTGCTGGCCCAAGAAGAACCTTTTCAATGGATTCTGTTATTTCTTGCATCCTGATAGTTTTTCTATTACGTCTTGCTGCAAGAAGAGCTGCTTCATTAAGAAGATTGGCTAGATCAGCTCCTGAGAATCCTGGAGTTCTTTGGGCAATAACTTTTTTATCTACATTAGAATGTATAGGTTTATTCTTTATGTGCAAAGTAAGGATAGCCTCTCTTTCTCTCATATCGGGGAAACCGAGAATAACTCTACGGTCAAATCGTCCAGGGCGAAGGAGTGCTGGATCAAGTACGTCAGGTCGGTTGGTAGCCGCTATAACAATGACACCAGCATCTGTTTCAAAACCATCCATTTCCACAAGAATTTGATTAAGAGTCTGCTCTCTTTCGTCATGGCCACCTCCTAAGCCAGCTCCTCTATGTCGTCCCACAGCATCGATTTCATCAATAAAAACAATTGCAGGAGCTTGTTTCTTAGCCTGTTTAAAGAGATCTCTTACGCGACTTGCACCTACTCCTACGAACATTTCTACAAATTCGGATCCGCTTATATTAAAGAAAGGAACGCCCGCTTCACCAGCAACTGCCTTTGCGAGGAGTGTTTTTCCTGTTCCCGGAGGGCCCATAAGAAGAACTCCTTTGGGAATTTTAGCACCCATAGCCAAAAACTTCTTTGGTTCTTTAAGAAATTCTACGATTTCAAAAAGTTCTTCTTTTGCTTCCGTTTCTCCCGCGACATCCTTGAAAGTAATCCTTCTTTTTTTGTCATTAGGATCGACTATTCGAGCTCTACTTAAACCAAAAGTAAGTGCTTGGGAACTTCCCTTTTGCGCTTGACGAAACATAAACCAAAGAAAAAGTCCAATAAGAATAAAGGGGAGGAAAAAAGGAAGAAAAGTTCTTAGCCAAAAGGAAGAAGCTGATTCTTTTTTTATGGAAATATCTATAGAATTAAGCTTTTCTGTGGATA
Source organism: Candidatus Moraniibacteriota bacterium (assembly GCA_016699795.1). Classification (NCBI taxonomy): domain Bacteria; phylum Candidatus Moraniibacteriota; species Candidatus Moraniibacteriota bacterium. Next base: position 481,403 of record CP065011.1, on the reverse strand, counting down.
CTCCGAAGTTAACAAGTGTTTCAGAAAGAGAACTTTCAGCCTCTTTTGTGGTGAGTTGTTTTTTTCCATCAGATAATGTGACATTCACTTTACTCTCATCGATTTCAATTGATTTAATTTTATTATCATTTATTTCTTGCGAAAGAGTACTGAGTGTGATTTCCTCTGGTTTTTCTGAGGGGTTTGTATAAAGGGATAAAAGTCCCATAAATAAGATCGCGAGAAGAACAGCTGTTGCAATGTTTTTAATATTTTTATTCATAAATGTGTGAAATATCTTAGGTATTAGAATTATCGGACAATGGATTTTTTGTGTAAAACAAGGTTACTCTATCACCTTTTTTCTCTAAAAGCAATCCTAGAAATCTTTTTTCTTGATGTTTAGATTTTGATTTTTCTAGCATATTTTTAAGCTCTTCTATGAGAGAAAAATGTATATTTGTTAGGGTAGAAGAATGTTTCGGAATAGTGTCTATGCAAAAAATAAGAGCTCTTCTTCGGAGGGGAATAGGAAGGTCTCTCCATTCCGTGAGAGAAAATGAAATACTCAAATTCTTTTTTTCTATAAGGGGATGAAAATTTTCTTGGAGTAAGGAATTTAAATAGATATCTTCATCAGAGAGTATATGGCCTGTTTGAGCTAAAACAGTGATAATATTTGGATGAAGTTGTTCTTTTAGAAGGGGGAATAGAATATTTCGAATACGATTTCTTGTAAAGTTTGATTCGAGATTTGTCTTGTCTGTACGATAGGGAATGTCATTCTCTTTCGTATAAGAAATAATATCTTCCTTTGATGTGAAAAGAAAAGGACGAATAATCGTTTTCGTTTTGATAGACATTCCTGATAATCCTTTTCTTCCACTCCCGCGAAGAAGGCGAAAAAATACTGTTTCCGCTTGATCATTTTTATGATGAGCAAGGGCTACTACGTGGGACTTCGTTAATCTTTTTATTTTCTTAAAAAAAAGAAATCTTTTTTTTCGTAAAGAATCCTCATTTATTTCAAAATTTCTTGGTTTATAATTGAAATAGGGAATGTTATTTTTTTCACAAAAGAATTGAACGAGATTTTGATCGGCATTGCTCTCCGTTCCACGCAACCGGTAATTTACATGGGCAACAAAAAGAGTAAGATCGTATTTCCCTCTTAGATGCAGGAAAAAGTAAAGAAGAGCCATGCTGTCTGGTCCTCCAGAAACACCAATAACAATACGATGTCCCTTATCCCAAAGATGGTATCTATGCGCGGTTGTCTGAATCTTTTTTGTAAAGGAGGCTGTTATTTTCAATAATTGTTTGGACTTCTTGAATTGTTTGTGTAAGTTTTCCTTCTTCATTGTAGACGATGTAATCATAAATATCTTTGTGAGAAAGCCATTCGATGGTATAGAGCATTCTCTCTGTAATGTATTCTTTGGAAACAGATCCTCGTTTTTGAATACGTTTTTCTAAAATAGAGAGATCACTCACAGTTAAGAGTATAGATTGTATAGAAGGAAAAAGTTTTTTTGCAGTAATAACACCTTTCCATTCTATTTTCCAAATACCAATTTTTCCTGATTGTATAACTCTTTCAATTTCTTCTTTGGTTACGCCATAATATTCATCATTATACTCTTTTGCATATTCTATGAATATTTCTTTTTCTATTCCCTTTTTAAAATCTTCCTTAGAGAGAAAGTAATAAGGAACTCCTTGAGATTCTCCTTCTCGAGGTTGACGCGTTGTGGATGTGATAACTCGTTCAATAGGAATTCTTTCTCGTAGACCTTCTATAACAGAGTCTTCACCAACACCAGAGGGGCCAGAAATAATAAAAAGATTTTGTATTAAGTTGTGCATAGAAAAAGGTATTTTTAGCGAAATCTTAAAAATAAATAATAATGAAAAAGCTTAATTATGTCAAATAAAAATATCTTTATAGAGATGTATACTTTTTCTCTAAAAAGAGAGCTTGCTTTTTTCTTTTTTTTTCTTATACTGGAAGAGGAGAATGTTGTGTTATGCCTGGGTAGCTCAGTGGTAGAGCAAAGGACTGAAAATCCTTGTGTCGTGAGTCCGATTCTCACCCCAGGCACGTTAGAGCGAAAATAATAAAAAAGAAGGGACCGTAGCTCAGCGGTTAGAGCAGGGGACTCATAATCTCTTGGTCGCTGGTTCGATTCCAGCTGGTCCCACTGAAGAGGAAATTTTCGGGATATGCTGTCTGAGGGTATTTTTCAAAAAATAAATAAAGATGCGAGAGTGGTTCAATGGTAGAACGATTCCTTGCCAAGGAATAGGTCGCGGGTTCGATTCCCGTCTCTCGCTCACCTAAATACAAAAGACCCCATATGGGGTCTTTTGTATTTAGGTAGGTGTAAAAACGAGGGGAATCGAAGGGTATTTCAAAACGTGAACTGCTTCACGTTTTGAAAACCCCGGCTCTGGAGGAGATGCGTAGTCTGTGTCAAAGGCACGTGCGAAGCGATAGAAGGGGAGAATCTCCTGTTTATTTTTTAATGGTCAAAAATAAAAACCGCTTTAAGGCGATTTTTTATGATTGATAAAAATTGTGTACTTATCGAGAGACTCGGTCACAAGTATTTTTCCTGACGGAAAAATCTTTCGACCCCGCCTCGTGGTGTTTGCCTTTCCCTTCGAAGATTCAGGGAAAACTCACACTTTACTCCGGCTTTCTCGTCCCTATGTACGCCAAGCAGTTGGCGTACATAACACACAAAACTCACGATGTTTGTTGTGCGTGCTAAGGGACTCGAACCCCTGACCCTCTCGGTGTAAACGAGATGCTCTAGCCAACTGAGCTAAGCACGCATATATATTTTATAGTATACTCCTTTTCTCTTCCGGATCAACCTTTATATCTTTTGCACACAACGCTTTGACTTTCAATCTCTCCTTACATACTTCCTTGGTGTGCCCAGGAGAGGATTTGGTCACAAGTATTTTCTTTTTTCAAAGAAAATCTTTCGACCCCGCCTCGCGGTGCTTCGCACATCGCTCCGGCTTTCAAATCCTCACATACGTCAAGTAGTTGACGTACTTCCTTGGTGTGCCCAGGAGAGGATTTGAACCTCCAATCCCTTGCGAGAACTAGCACCTCAAGCTAGCGCGTATACCGGGTTCCGCCACCTGGGCATGATGTTTTATTTTTCCTGAGCTTCTGAAATAACCGTTTCCTTTTTAGCCTTTACTTCTTGAGAAGGAACTTTTGAAACTTTATCATCTTTTTTAGGAGATACTTTTTTTGTTGCCACAGTAACTGCTCGAAGTTTCTTTCTTAATTCTCTGTCTGTTTTCTCTCGAACGAAGTAAAGTCTTGCGCGACGAATCTTCGCTTTTTTGACTATTTCAATTTTATCTACTGAAGGAGAATGAATAGGGAACATGATTTCAACACCGATTCCGAAAGAGGTTTTTCGAACGGTTATAATAGGAGAGGAGCTTTGTTTGGCCTGAATACGTATAATAAGACCTTCAAAGATTTGAATACGCTCTTTATCGCCTTCTTTAATTTTCCTATAAACACGAACAATATCACCAGTTTTAAGATCTGGAACAACATGAGTTCTTTGAGCAAGATTAAAGGCAATAACGTCAGAGTGCATATATTTGAGATAAGACGATACGAAAATATCGAGCAGTTATTTTTTTAACTTCCCTATAATAAGGGAGAATAAGAGAAACGTCAAGCGTTTTGCGAAAGGGCATACCTCACCTTTTCTCATGATATTCTTTTTCAGAATTAATCCGCCATAGAGATTCTTTACTTGGAGAATTCGTAAGCATATGCTCAACAGATCGAATCGCTGAAAGCATGGAATGATCTTGATTGTTGTAGGTATGTGTTCCATTTCTTCCTATAGGATAAAGATTCTCTAAAGAAAGAAGATATTCCTTTATTATAGAGAATTGTTTATAGCCACTTCCTATGTAAGAAGGATAGGCTTTTTCAACTCTAATAACAATACCATCCAGAATATTTTCTAATGAAGTCATTTTCATTTGAACTAATTCTTTTTTTGCTAAAGAAAGAATTTCTTCATCGTTCATACTCCAAAAAGCATCATGTTTATTCGTAAAATATTCCAATCCAATCCATATTGTTTCTTTTGGATTTTTCACCATAAAAGGACTCCAGTTGTTATATATCTGAATTCTTCCTACTTGTAATCCTGGTTCTTGTATGTATATCCAATTATCTTTGATTTTTGTTGAGGGTAAAAAAGAAGAACAAAGTATTCCGACTGTTATGAAATCACGGTAGGTAAGTTCTTTAGAAATAGCTTGAACTTCTTGAGGTGGCTGATCTTTCATGGTGTGAATGAGCTCAGAAATGGGCATACTTGAAAAAACAAAGTCGGTGTTTATGGTGAATTTTTCTTGAGTTTCTTTGTTTTTTATTTCTAGAGAAGTAACTGTATTTTTTGAAATATATATATTTTCTATCTCATGATGAAAAAGAATCTTTCCTTTTCTTTTTAGTATGTGTTTTGCTACGAGTTCCCACATTTGTCCTGGTCCATATTTTGGATAAAGAAATCTTTCAATAAGACTGGTTTCAATTTTTTTGGAAGACAGAGTTTTTTTTGAAAAACAGGTATGTAATGAATGAGAAATAACCTTTCTCAAAGAAAGTCCTTTTATTCTTTGTGCTCCCCACGTAGCTTGTATGTTTTTACAGGAAGTCCCCCATACCTTTTCGGTATATTCTTTAAAGAATAAAGAATAAAGTTTTTTTCCAAATTTGTTGATAAAAAAATCTTCTAAAGTGTTTTCTGGTTTCCTTGGAAAGAGTTTATGAAAAATATAGGAAAAGGCTATAGTAAGGGAAGAAAAAAAACCGAGATTCTTAAGGGTCTCTAAAGTAAATGTTATGGGATACGTAAAGAATGTATTGGCATAGAATATTCTTGAGATTCTTTTTCGAATAAACATTATATTTTTAGGGAGATTCTTTTTATACTCTTTTTGAGAAATAAAGTGAAAACTCTCTTTGGGTAAGAAATGATCATTGTTTTTGTCGAGTATGGGAAGTATTTCATTCCACCAAAGCATTACCTCATCTGATTTTGAAAAAAAACGATGACCTCCTATGTCAATACGATTTCCTTTAAAGGGAATTGTTTTAGAAATTCCTCCAACAACAGAGTCTTTTTCTATAATAATAACTTGGAGATTACTTTTTCTCAGTATTTCAAGCGCTGCTGTAAGACCTGCAGGACCAGCACCTATAATGAGGGCTGTTTTTTGACTTTTTTTCATTTTAGTTTAATTTAAGCTCTATCATAGACATTCTTATATCGGGGCTTTCTTTATAGTTTAACGTATACTCTAGTATTCTTTATCGAGTCAAGAAAATGAAAAGTATGCTATAAAGTTTTTATGATTAAAAAAGAGATTTTATATATTTTTTGGCTTATTGGAATGTCAAGTATTCCCTATGTTGCAACATTACTTCCTTTGGATACTGTGAGAGATTTTCTTCTTCTTTTTGGACTTCTCCTGATTGTTTTCTTTTCTTTTCTTTTCTTTAGTTTGTTCTTTTTGAGAAAAATCTTAAAAGAGTTTATTTTGGAGTCTAAAATACCTGTTTGGATTTTAATTTTTTTCATTTTCATCCTTATATTTTCTTTAGTTTTTCAGGAATATGCTTTAAAAATGGAACTGTGGGGCAAATTATTTTTTGGTTTTTTAGATATTTTTTTTATTTTCTTTTTTTTAGGAATGCTTGTGCTTCTTTCAATAAGTATAGGAGAGAGCATTTTGAAATTTTTTGGATATTACACAAAAAGAAAAATGAGCTATTTTCTCGTCTCATTTGCTATGGGAATGGGATGTTTTGGATATAGCTTATATCTTTTCACGCTATTTTTTGGAATAAATAATTTTTCTTTTTTAGGGATTGTTTTGTTTTTAAGCTTTATTTTTTATAAAAAAATATTTCATTTTTTGCGTGATTTTTTTTCTGTGGCGTTTTCTTTTCGAATAGCATCTCATTTCGGAATAGAAGTTATTCCTTGGATTATTTTAATTCTTATTTTTCTTTCAAGTTTTCTTTCTTCTCTAGGTTCATTACTAAGTGGGGGATGGGATACTTTTCATCAGTATCTTACTTTTCCTGAAACATATGCTCGTTTAGGACATATTATTCCTTTTGCATTTCATCCTCATTGGGGATTTCCTCAACTGGGAGAAATTTTGTTTATGGCTGGTTATTTTTCTTTAGGATTACTGGGTCCTTTTGTTTTGCACTGGTTATTATATGTATTTTCCGCGCTTGCTTTTTTTGACTTATTATCTGTGAAGGGGGGAAAAGGGTCATTGAAGATATGGTTTGTTCTTGTTTTTTCGACGTTTCCTTTTTTGCTTAACATGAGTTTTTTTCATTTAAAAATAGATCTTTTTCTTTATTTCTTCTTTCTTGTCACACTTCTTGTTTTTAGGGATATTATTGAAAAAATTTCCTTAAAAAAATCTCTTGGTACATACTCAATTTTTGGTATTTTATTGGGATTCCTTATGTCCATAAAATATACAGCAGTCTTCTTTATTATCTTTTTCTTAAGTATCTTTTTTGTTTTCTGGATTTTAAAAAAGATTCGAATTCAACATATTCTTATTGTTACATTGTTTATGTTTATAGCTATGTTTCCATGGATGGTAAAAGATCTTTCTTTTTACAGCTCACCCTTTTATCCCTTAATGGATGGAAAAAACATTTATTCCTCTCAGAATGGAGATTCTTGTCATAAAGAATTTACTCAGCAGATTCGAGAAGATGTTATTTTCATTTATAGTTGGAAATTTGATATAAAAAGAGAGGCTGTGAGTTTTATTAATAATGTAAAAATATTTTTTATTTCCCATTTTTTATTGGGAAATAATAGTTTTTTGTTGAATAACCCAGGAATTTATTTTTTCCTTTTTTTGCCAGTAATATTATTTTTTCAATGGAGAAAATTTTCTTTATTTGATGGAATTATTTTTATTTTTTCCTGGATGTATTTCTTTTTTTGGGCATTTTTCTTAAGTGGACAAATCTGGTATTTAGGGCCATCGTTTTTTTTATGGTTATACATAGCTTTTATTCAAATTTCAAGGAAAACAATCGTAATACAAAATGCTGTTAAAATATCTATTTTCTTTATTTCTACTTTCTTAATTTTTATTTTTTCCCTTATTTCAAATATACCAACAAAGCTTGAATACTTTCGAAATGAAATTGATTTGAGTGAGGGTTTTGAACAGATATCTTGTGATAAAGTTGATAAAAGATGTGATTCTGGTAATTATTTCCTTTTTCAGGCATCACAATTTCTTAATAATCGCATAAGGCTTTTAAAAGAAGATGTAAAAATTTATGGCCTTTTTGAGCCTCAAGGATATTTTCTTCAAGATTCATATAAAAATTTTATTCCTGATTTTTTTGGTGAGTTATTCTTGTGTTTTTCAAAAGAAGAAAATCCTAAAGAGGTTTTAAAGAAATTTAATGTTAAATATATCCTTTTTTATCGTTTCCGAGCTAATACATGTTTACATAAAGAGAATATGGAAGAGAATAAAATATGTATTGCATCTAAAAATTTTAAATCTTTTTTGGAAGAAAATCAGGATATTGTCTTTATAAAATCATATGGGGAGGAATATGAAATTTATGAAATTCAATAATGTATGTATCTTAATTGTATTTTTTCTAAAATTTTTAGTGAAGAAGCCTTCCTAATCTTTATAATAAGAAAAATTCGAAGGTTTTTTGGAGAGTATTTTTATTGTATGAAATACATTGATTGTGTTTTTTTTATTGAAAAAGCACAATATGTTGTGTTTTTTTGTATAATTGGTTTCTTTTGGTTTGACAAGATATTTTTGTTGGAATACACTAAGGAGTAGTTTTATATAATTTCAAGCTAAAGAGAAGTTTTTGTATAAAATGTAAAAATAATATATCAATTCTTATAAAAGTATGGAACAAATAAATAATAATCGACATCCTGTAATAGGGGAAAAAATCGAAGATCTTTCGTTTGAAGTATTTCAAAATAATAGAATTTCGAAGAAAAAAATATCTGATTTTAAAGATAAGTGGTTAATTATCTTTTTTTATCCAGCAGATTTTACTTTTATTTGCCCTACGGAGCTTGAAGATCTCGCAGAGAATTATAAAGATTTTGTTAAAGAAGGTGCTGAAATTGTTAGTTTTAGTACAGATACGGCATTTGTTCATAAGGCTTGGCATGATAATTCACCTTCTATAAAAAAGATTACTTATCCAATGGGAGCTGACCCTACTGCACAAATAGCAAAGTATTTCGGAATTTATATTCCAGAGGAAGGACTTGCTCTTCGAGGAACATTCATTATCGATCCAAAGGGAGTGCTTAAGGCCTACGAAGTGAATGATAATTCTATTGGACGAAATGCTGAAGAATTACTTCGAAAATTGAGAGCGTCTATTTATGTATCAAAGCATAAGGGAGAGGTTTGTCCTGCTCGATGGACTCCAGGGAAGAAAACATTAAAGCCAGGAGTAGACTTGGTAGGAAAGATTTAAAAATATTTTTCAATAGCGATAAAATATAAAATAAAGTATTATTTATGTATCATCCGAAGAAATTTGAACATCTTTTGGGAATCTCAGGAATGAGTGAAGATTTATTAAGGAATCATTTTACCCTTTATGAAGGATATGTTGCCAATGTTAATAAATTACAAGATTCTTTGATAGAATTAAGGAGAAATGAGAAGTTTATCGTGCCAGAATATGCGGAAATGAATCGACGATTTGGATGGGAATGGAATGGTATGCGACTTCATGAATTGTATTTTGGAAATCTTACAAAAGAAAAATCTTTTCTTTTGGAAGGAAAATTGAAAGAGGCTTTCAAGAAAGAATGGGGAAGTTTGGAGGTGTGGGAAAAAGATTTTCGATCTATGGCTGTAATGAGAGGAATTGGTTGGATTGTGCTCTACTATGATCCCCAAGAAGATCAATTTTTTAATGTATGGATTAATGAGCATGACGGAGGACATCTTTCTGGCTCGATCCCACTTCTTGTGATGGATGTATTCGAACACGCATATATGATTGACTATGGTTTGAAGCGAGTGGATTATATTGAAATTTTTATGAAAGCTATTGATTGGCGTGTTGTTGAATCTCGGTTTGTAAAATAGTTCATTTTTCTTTGTAGAAAGAATGAGGGGGTGGTTTTTTGCCACTCCTTTTCCTTCTCTAAAATGTAAGTTTTTGAATAAAAATTGCATATAAAAGAAATTCTCCAGTTTTTAGTTAAAAATGAATCGAAATAAAAAATATAATGAAAATATATGACTATCACACATATTCAAAAACGTGACGGTGAAATAGAGGACTTTGATCGAGCAAGAATCGAAGAAGCTATCCAAAAAGCATGTGATGCTATAGGAGAAAAAGATCAGGAGTTTATTCCATTTCTTGTTGATGAGATTGTTGAAGAATTGGAACGTCATTGTGAAAATGAAATTCATTCATCAATCCCTGTTGTTGAAAAGATACAAGATGCTGTTGAGCGAGCTTTGATGCGAGTTGAATATTTTGAGGTAGCAAAGGCATATATTCTTTATCGTGAGGAACATCGACGAGAACGCGAAGAGCGAAAAGAATATCTCATTTCACAGTTTGAGAAAAAATCACTTAAAGTGATAAAAAATAATAAATCTAAAGAACTTTTTGATATAAAAAAGATAAAAAAAGTCTTTGATAGGGCTTCAAAGGGCTATGAAAAACAATGTCTTTTTAAAGAATTAGTTGAGGCTTTTAAAAATAACATTGTAGAGGATATTAAAACATCTGATATAAATAAACTTTTAGTAAAGACTTGTATTGATTTGGTGAGTGTGGAAAATATTGCTTGGCAATATGTAGGAGCAAGAATTTTTTTGGGGAATTTGTACAAACAGGCACTTTCTAACCGAAAACTTTCAATGGAGAAATTATATTCAGCACAGTCTTACAAATCTTTATTTGATGATTATATTCAACAGGGTCTCTATTATAAGGATTTTTATCAATATTATTCTAAAGAAGATATTCTGGAAGCAGGCCGTTATTTAAATAAAAATACGGATGAAAATTATGAATATACAACTATATTATCTCTTGCAAATAGATATCTTTTAAATCCTAATAAGATTGTTAAGGAACTTCCTCAGGAGATGTATATGTCAGTTGCTTTATTTTTGGCTATTCCTGAGAAAAAAGAGAACCGTCTTAAATTTGCTTTACGTCTTTACGAAGAATGTTCTGAGCAAAGAATATCATTACCAACTCCGACACTCCTTAATGCAAGAACGAATTACCATCAACTTTCTAGCTGTTTTAAAATAAATATAGATGATGATTTAAGAGCCATTTATCATGGTATTGAGAATATGGCGCAGATTTCTAAATTTGGAGGGGGTATTGGTGTGTATCTCGGTCATATTCGCTCACGAGGGGCGATGATTCGTAAAGTAGAGGGTACCTCTGGCGGAGTTAATCCTTGGATAAAAGTTATAAATGATACGGCTAATGCAGTTAATCAGCTCGGGGCTCGTGCTGGAGCAATTTCTGTTACGCTTGATATTTGGCATGCAGATATTTATGATTTCCTTGATCTTCAAACAGAAACAGGAGATATTCGTTCTAAAGCATTTGATATATTTCCAGCCGTTTCTATTCCTGATATTTTTATGAAAAGATTGAAGGATGAGGGGGAATGGACACTTTTTGATCCCCATGAAGTGGGTAGTGTTTGGGGGAAAAAATTAGAAGATCATTTTGGAAAAGAATTTGAAAAATTTTATAAAGAACTTGAAGCTGATAATCGTTTGAAATTAAAGAAAACAGTTCTTGCAAAGGATTTATTTAAAAAATTTCTCAAAGCAACAGTTGAAACAGGTATGCCCTATGTGTTTTATAGGGATACTGTAAATAGATTAAATCCAAATAAACACGCTGGAAATATTTATTCTACTCAGCTTTGTACAGAAATTTGTCAAAATACATCACCTACAGTATTTAAAAAAGAAGTTTTGGAAGAAAGTGGAGAAATTATTATTCGCTATCAACCTGGAGATCTTGTTGTTTGTAATCTTGCTTCTGTAAATGTTGCTAAAGTCTATACGGAATCAGTGATGAAAAAAACATTTCCCATTCTTCTACGTGTCTTGGATAATGTGATAACACTTAATTATTATCCTATCAAAGAAGCTGAGAGAACAGCCCTTAGATATCGCAGTATAGGAATAGGATATTTAGGTTTGGCAGAATATTTAGCAACGAGAAAGTTGGCATATGAAAGTTTGGAAGCAAGAGTACAAGTTGATCAACTTTTTGAACGATATGCGTATTATACATATCGCTCATCGATAAATTTAGCGAAAGAGCGAGGCTCATATGAATTATATAAAGGAAGTGAATATAGTAAAGGAATACTTCTTGGACATAAAAGTTCATGGTTTGAAGAAAATACTAAATATGCAGAACAATGGAAACGCATCTTCTTAGATATGAAAGAATATGGAGTACGATTTGGTTATCATACAGCTCCAGCCCCAAATACATCCACAGCGGGTGTGGTTGGTACAACAGCAGCACTTCTTCCTATATATAAAAAATATTTTATTGAAACAAATCTCAGCTCTTCCACAATAAGAGTAGCTCCAAAACTTAATAAAGAAAATTTTTGGTATTATAGGGAATATATTACTATGGATATGGCAGATGTCATTGATATGATAGCGATTGTGTATAAATGGATTGACCAATCAATAAGTTTTGAGTGGATGATTGATCCTGCGCGGACAAGTCCTGCACAACTCTTTGGTTATTATATGAAAGCGTGGGAAGATGGTATTAAAACGGTATATTATGTACGAAGCTTATCAGGTGAAATAAAAGACGATTGTGTTTCGTGTAGCGGATAAATTATTTAAACGTAACTTCTATGGTGAAAAAAATGCAAAAAAATCCCATATTTAATCCTTTAGGGAACGATGACGTTTCAGATAGGGCTATTATAAAGGGAAATACAACAGGATTATTCAATTTAAATGCTACAAAATATTCTTGGGCAAAATCTTTGTATCAAGTTATGATTGGTAATTTTTGGGTTCCTGAAAAGGTAATGGGACTTAAAGATGATGCTCGCATGTTTCATTCAGAAATGAGTGCGGAAGAACAGCGAGCCTATAAGGGTATACTTTCTTTTCTTATTTTTTTGGATTCTATACAGACGGTTAATTTGCCGAATTTTTCTGAGTATATTACGAGTCCAGAAGTAAATCTCATCTTGTCTATTCAGGCATATCAAGAGGCAATTCATTCACAGTCATATGCAACTATCCTTGAATCTGTCGTGGATAGTGATGAGCGTACTGAGATTTATTATTTTTGGAGAAAAAATAAAATTCTTCTCAAAAGAAATACGTATATAGGTCAAATGTACCAAGATTTTATAGATACCCCAAGCGATGAAAACTTCTTCCGTGGAATTGTAGCTAATTTCCTTTTGGAGTCACTGTATTTCTATAATGGATTTGCTTTCTTTGATACCTTAACAGATCGTGGGAAAATGCAAGCGACAGGAAGGATGATTGCTTATATTCGAAGGGATGAACTTACTCATGTCTCGATATTTGCGAATATTATTCGTGAAATACGAAAAGAATTTCCCTCTATTTATAACGAAAAACTTATTGTTGAAATGATGAAGTCAGCTGTTGATCAAGAAATAGAATGGGGGACGCATATTTTAGGAAATAAAATTCCTGGAATAAATGCGGTAACAACAAGAGAATATACTCGATGGCTTGCCAATAAACGCCTAGCAACACTTAGTATTAATCCTTTATATCCTGATGCTATAGCAAACCCCTATAAACATCTTGATCGTTTACAAGATACTAATGGGGACAAAGGAAATTTTTTTGAAACAACGGTTGTAAATTACACTCAGTCAAGTTCGCTTAAGGGAAGTTGGGATTTCTAAAAAAGGTGGAATTTAAGAAAAAAGCATCATACCTTGTTTGGCAGATGCTTTTTTAATAATCCTTAGTTAAGGATTATTTGAAGATATTCTGAGAGTTTTTTCTCCCAATCTTTCTGAGTGATATTTATCACCAAGAGAGAGGTAAAAATTTTATCATACTGAATGGGAATAGAGGATTCTCTCTGTTCTAGGGGATAAAAACCCGAAAAAATACCTTCAAAGAACTGAGTCTTAATACTCGTTGTTTGAGTAGAGGGATCGAAGGCTTTTTCTCCATATATAAAACCTTCTCTTTCATTTATGGAAAGACCTTTAATGACAAAATGCATTTTCTTCTTTGCCTCGTTACAAACTGAAGGATCAATCCTTAAAAAAACTTGCACAGAAAAACTCTCTTGTACGAAGGATTTTTGAAGGGCTGTGGGTATGTAATAGTTTATTTTGAGAAAAAAATCAAGAGTAGATGTAGTGCCGAGGAGAGGACTCGAACCTCCATGGATATTATTCCGTCAGCTCCTAAGGCTGATGCGTCTACCATTTCGCCACCTCGGCTTTTATTTTTGGAGAATATGTTGAATTCTTTTCATTTCTTCTCCAAGGGCACCATCACAAGCATATTCTCCATGATGGAGGGTTTCTTGTCCATAGGTTTCTTTGTGTTGGTCAAGATGAATCGTAAGAAGAAGTTCTTTATCCTTCTTTTTTACATAGATGTGAAATCGAGGAAAACCTGATTGTGCTAGTGTTCGAACAAAAGCTAATTCATGGGAATTTTCTTGTTTTTGGAAAACATAACCGATTTTTCGCATAAGAGAAACGGCGGTTCCATTAAAATCTTTTACATATATTTGCATACACTAATACAAAAAATTTGTATTTTCAGTAATTTTTAGCGAGAAATCTTCTTTGAAAAACCTTCAATAGCTTGTATAAGCTCTATAGGAGTCACAAAGATCATAGTATTAGATTCATCGCTACTAATATCATTGAGTGTTTGAAGTGTTCGTAAATGGAGAGCGCCATTACTTCCCGAGAGAATAGAGGCAGCTTTAGCCATATTTTCAGCTGAGATAAGTTCTCCTTCAGCTTTGATAATGACAGCTCGTTTTTCTCTTTCAGCTTCAGCTTGTTTGGCGATAGTCCTTTTCATATCCTCAGGAAGAATAGCATCTTTAAGTTCAACAGATTCTACTTGAACTCCCCAAGAATCAGATGATTTATCAATGATAAGACGTATTTTTTCTGCTATGGCGTTTCTATTTGAAAGAAGTTCATCGAGATCTACCTCTCCTACGATATTTCTCATTGTAGTTTGGGCAAGTTGAGATACAGCAAAATAAAAATTTTCTACTTCCAATATTGCTTTTTGAGCGTCATTTACTCGATAATAAATAACAGCATTAACTCGAACAGAAATATTATCCTTGGTAATAGCTTCTTGATCAGGAACGTCTACAGCTCGGGTTCGCATGTCTACTTTTTGATATCCTTGTATTATAGGAAAAATAAGTCTCCAGCCAGGTTCTATAATGGAGGTAAATTTTCCAAAAGTAAATTTTACTCCACGCTCGTATTGATTGATTTGTTTTATAGAAATAAGAATAACCCCAATTCCTATAAAGAATAAATACAAAAGAAATGTTTCCATATAAATGATACTTTTTATAAATTAATTCACGTCAGGCTGCTAGAAATTCCCTTCGGGCCAGGGATAGTCGGCGAAACGCATCGCCCATCCCTTCAATTTCCGACGCACGCAAAGCAGTTTGTGTACTTCAGCCCATTCATTATTGTCGGGCTGCCGGGAATTGAACCCAGTCTACACCCACCCGAAGGGTGCGTACTACCGGTATACTACAGCCCGCTAGGTTATCTTTTACTATAATTGTAAAATTTTTTTTTGTCTATATTGTAGAAGATTAGAAAAATAAAGAGTCTATTTTAAATATTTTATTCTCCAATAAAGGTTAGGATGCTTGTTTTGAGATATCCTTTGTGAGTAAAAAGAAGAAAGAGTGAAGAAAAATGTAAAAAAGTTTTCCGACAATATATTGTTTATAGTTTAAAATTTTGGATTTTAATATTTTTTTCAAATACGAAATATAGAAGCACAGACGCGAGAAATTTCTATTATGAAATAATAACTTTACGATTTTGGGTAATTTTCATATTTATCTTTGGGTGTGAAGGTTATTTTCGAGACCGTACACTAAAGGGTGGAGGATTCTTCGCAAAAGAGATTAATATAAAAAGAAAAAACGGGAAAGTAAGACAATCCCGTTTTGAAAATGTGGTTTATTTTTTAGCACTTGAAAAGCTAGGAGAGCTTGGGTCTTTTTTTTATAATAGCTCCCCGAGCACCCTGGGGACAGCAGAGCGTGCACTCTATAAGTCGGATGTACTCGTCATTGTGAGGGAGTGTGTGTGAATGGAGAATCTCTTCTGCTCTCTTAGTAGTTACTTGAAAGTGCCTTCCACATCCACTACAGAAAGCGTGAGCGACACATCCCGAAGTAAATTCATGAGTGAAATACTCGAGATTTGGCTCATGTTCGATATCAGGAGGCCCGTTCACGACACTTCCAAAAAGGACGTTTGCAAAAGATTTTTTCTTCAATCTTATTTTACCTCCATATCGTTTTTTCGATAGGTGTTTCCAGTGCAATAAAGAACATCCTGGGGTACGACATGCTTTGTCGGGTGTGCCAGACGTTCTTCTATATTTACCATATTTTTGGGATTTGTCAATACATTGACTATTTTTTCGGAGAGTTCATAGAAGAATGTCGTACATCTTTTAGTATCAACAAAATCTTCTATAAAGGTATCCCTTCGAAAATTTCTCTTTATTTCTGGAGGAAGACTGAAAAGAATATCTGCTTTGAACGAATTTTTTATATCCTGAAGCGTGGCATCGAGAGTCACAGTTCGAATAGTTTTGTTTGGGAGTACAAAATCAATGAAAGCATCCACTCCTTCTCGTCGATCGAGAATTGAATTAACCGCTGTATACAAACGAACATCTAAAAAGGGATGCGGAAGGGTGATTGAGTCTCCGGGTTGAATGCGCCTTGTTTTTATCGCAAGAGTTCGCACAATTTCTTTGAGGAGTTGTTGAGGGAAATGACCAGGAGGATTTTTGGGGTTATTGTGTGGTTGGCGTGTGCGTACGATTTCAAATATCTTGGAATAATAATTTTTGTCATGTTCTCCACTTACGGATTCAAATCTATTCTCAAGGAGTGTGTCAGAGTCTTTATTGAAACCGGTTAGGCCACCAAAGAGGGCTCGTTCAAGAATTTTTCCGTCTCCTTCAGATTGATTTTCATTATAACCAGGAAAATGATTGGATTGGTTGTTGAGAATGGAGAAGAAATTTTTTTCACTAAGCATACTTTTGTATTCTCATTAAAATTTTAGAGAACATTAAAAATAGAATAACAATTATGGCTTTAGTATAGATTTTTCCTTCGAAAATGTACAGAAATTTGAAAAGTTATGCGTAAAATTTTTAATGGAAAATGTAAGAGAGAATAGAAACATATCTTTAAATAGGGTAAATTTGTAATGAACTTGAGAAGATTTTAAGTTTTTAAGATTTTTATTTTACCCAATATTTACTTTTCATAAAGTCCTCATCTTTTTTTCTTTGTTCTTCAATGCGAGATTTGGCTGTATGGCGAAGTGTTTCAATTTCTTGTGATTCAAGTTTACGAGCGCGCTCAAGAAGAAACTCTTTAGTATTTTTTGAAGAATCCTCAATAACTTCTCCAAGAAGAACGTCAAGAATGGCGCCAATTTTTGGTCCAGGTTTAAGGGTAAGAGTTTGAGTGAGATCATTTCCATTTATTTTGAGATCCTTAACATTTATAGGATCATGAGAAACTTTCTCTACCATATATTCAAAATGTCTAAGTCGGTAGGGTTTAGCTTTAGGAACACCACTTCCAAGTCGATCCCCAATGCGAACATCAATAAGATCTTTTATGTTTTCAAGACCAACACGCGCAATTACTCGTCTTACGGCGGACTCTGTAACTTCTTCCACGTTGTAATAAAAGAGATGTTGATCTACGAGAAGGGTTGTGTGTTCTACAATTTCACGAGGAAAGGTGAGACGTTTGAGAATTTCTCGTGTTATACGAGCACCAACATGATCATGATTATAGAAGGTGGCGAATTTTCCATCACCTTTTTTTGTTCGGGGTTTTCCTACGTCATGCAAAAGTGCAGCGAGACGAACGGAAAGTTTTTTCGATGGGCAAGTTTTAAGTGCTAAAAGGTTATGTTCCCATACAGTATACGTGTGGTGAAGATTTTGAGAAACACCAATTCCTTCACGAAGTTCGGGAATTATGTATTGAAGAAGATCTGATTTTTCAAGCATTTCTATTCCCTCAGAAGGATGTGGGGAAAGAAGAATGCGCTCCAATTCTAAACGAATACGTTCTTTCGCAATATTTTTGAGAAGAGAAGCATTTTTTTGTATGGCTTGTAGAGTTTTTTCTTCGATAGAAAAACAGAGCTCACTTGAAAATCGAACAGCCCTCATCATGCGAAGAGCATCTTCAGAAAAACGTTCATTTGGGTCTCCTACGGCACGAATAATTTTTTGTTCAATATCTTTCTCGCCATTATAGAAATCTTGAATCTCGTTTTTAAGAGGGGATAGAGCAATAGCATTCATAGTAAAATCTCTTCGTAAGAGATCTTCCTTTAAAGTTTTGGCAAAGTGTATGTGATCAGGGCGTCTATTATCTGAATAACCCAATTCGGTTCTATACGTAGTGATTTCAATAATACGATCACTGGAATCTATGGAAATTTCTTCAGGAACTTTGATGCCAACGGTGCCAAAAGTATTTTCATAAAAACTATCAGGGAATAGTTTTTGTATTTGTTCCGGGAGTGCATTTGTCGTAAAATCCCAATCTTTTGGTTTTTTTTGCATAAGAAGATCCCGAACGCAACCTCCTACGAGATAAACCTCAAAACCCGCTTCAAGTAAAGTTTTTCCAGTGTGTAGTACTGATGGAGGAATTATATATTTCATAAAGACTACTGTAATGGTTTTTCTTCACAAGGTCAAAAAATCGGATACTGTAAGAAGAAGTATCCGATGGAATATTTTGTTTTTAAGGGTATTTTTATCGAGATGCTGAGAGTGTTCGTTTTCGTATTTCTTGAAAAGAACAGACGAGAATGTCTCCAGCGACAATGCGAGTTTCACCTTCAAAGGTAACTCCACATTCGTAATTTTGTTTTACCTCATTTACATCGACTTTATTCTGTTGCAAGTTGACGAGTTTTCCTATTCCAATAAGACGATCTTCGCGCATAACTTCAATATTAGCTCCTTTGGCAATCTTTCCTTTTATGACTTTTCCTCCCAAAATCATATCTTTCTTTGTTGTTTTGAAAATTGCAAGCACTCCCATTTTCCCAAGATCTGTGCGGATCACTTCTGGTTCAAGGAGATTTTCCATTCGAGTTTTTATATCATCAACCAATTCATAAATAATACGATATGTTTTTATTTCAACAGAGTCAGCTTGAGCCATTCTTTTAGCAACAGGGGTTGCTTCTACGCTAAATCCAAAAATAGAAGCCTCACCAGCTTTTGCTGAGCGAATATCGGATTCTGTTATACTCCCAATGCCAGCATCAATATAATCAAGAGAAACTTCATCATTGGTAAATGTAGAAAGGATTTGTTGAACTGCTTCGAGAGATCCTTGTGTATCTGCCTTAAGGATAACGGAAACTACTTTTTTTGAATCATCTTTTTGAGCTGAGATTGTTTTTTTCTTTGAGAAGTTTATGGTATCTCGTAAGCGTCTTTCTTTTTTTGCATCAATAACTTGCAAAATAGTGTTTGACTGAGGTACGTCAGAAAGTCCTATTATAGTTGCTGGAACAGAAGGTTCTGCGAAAGGTATGGATTCACCCTTCCAGTTTTCTATCCTTCGAATTCGTCCAGAAACTGTTCCCGCTACAACATCCTGACCTACTCGGAATGTTCCTGTTTTTACTAATACGATCGCAACAGGACCTTTTTTCGCATCAAGATTTCCTTCAAGAACAATACCTAAACCATCTCGTTTTTTATCAGCTGAAAAGTCTTCTACTTCAGAAAGAAGGAGAATACTTTCTAATAATTGATCGACACCTTTTCCACTTTTACCACTTACCTCAGCACACATAACATCTCCTCCCCAACCTTCCAAGAGAATGCCATGCTCAGAAACCTCTTGTTTTACTCGAGCAGTTTTAGCTTCCGGTTTATCAATTTTCGTTATAGCTACGATGGTAGGTATTTTCTTTTCCTTTAAATACGCGATAACTTCCTTTGTTTGAGGTTTTACTCCGTCATCAGCAGCAACAACAAGGATTGCTATATCTGCCAAGGAAACACCACGTTGTCGCATAGATGCGAAGGCCTCATGACCAGGTGTGTCGACAAATGTTATATATTTACCTTGTTTTTTTGTTTGATAAGCACTGATGCCTTGAGTAATCCCTCCGACTTCAGATTGAGCAACGCTTGCTTTGCGAATATAATCAAGTAGAGTAGTTTTTCCATGATCAACGTGTCCGAGAATAGTAACTATTGGTGGACGAGGAGTAAGTCTTAAACCCTTCTCTTTTTCTTGACGACAAATTTCAAGAAGTTTTTCTAAGGTAACGCTTTCCCCAGCAGTAACATCTAAGTCTTTTTGTGTAGTGAATCCAAGATCTTGCGCTATAATACTGGCTGTTTCAAAATCAATCTCATCATTTATAGTGGCCAAGATTTTATTTTTCATCAATTCCATTATAACTGCAGAAACAGAAAGTTGAAGAATTTCAGAAAATCTTTGGACAGTTATTGTTTCGGGGATTTTTATTATTTTTTCTTCACTTTGAGGAGATGTAGTTGTTGTCATATAAAAATGATTCTATGATGATTAATTGAGAGTTATGATAATAAAAAATTACTTTTCACTTTTTTGAAATCCTTTTATTTTTTTTATTGATGCTTGGATTACAGCTTGTTTTTCTTCTTTTGAAAATTCATAACCATCCAGAGCCTCTCCTTTGTAAACAGGTTTGGCGTATATCCTCGTTCCTTCTCGGGTATAAAGAGATGAAATAACCATACCTGTTTTTTCTTTATCCAAAAAAGAAAGGGCAAAACTTTGATTTCCTCCAATATCTTTAAAAGGATTAAATCTTATAAGGCCCATTTTATAAGGACTTTTTGTGGCTAATCGATAAACATTATTACTGAAGGATGCGAGGTCTTTTACATCTTTTTCAAGTTGTTGTGTGTGACGTATATTTTCTATAATAACGGATTCAAAGTCTTTAGCTTCTTGCGTGCCAGAAAAAAAAATTTTTAACGTTTCATTAATTTTTCGAACGTAAATCCAAAGTAAGGTAAGAAAAAGAAGAAGAAATATTATTCCTCCAGAAAGAATCCAAATCCATAACCAAAAATCACTAGGCGCATCCATGAGGAAAATGTAGCACAACATTTTTATTTTGTCTATAAGAATTATTCAATGAAAAAGTGTTTAATTACAATAAGTAAAGAAAATCATTTTTTGGAAAGTAAAAATTTTAAAAAAGCTCTGTAGTAGAAAAAGAATTACATAGAATGCTTTTTTGAATAATTTTTATATATAAATAGGGGAGAATTCTCAAAAACTATCGTAGAAGAACCAGCAAGTCAACAAGGCTTAGATGGTGGATATCAATATTGTACGGTAGTTAGTGATAATGCTTCCGCAAATCATATAGCAAACGGATCTTTCTATGTGTACTGTGCGAAATTTAAAACAAGCGCTACTAATATATGCAGTTCACAAAGAAATTCTCAAGCACTGCATCGTTGGAAAATTACTTTACAATAGAGAAAAATTATAAAGTCTTGAACATCTCCCACAAAAGAGTATCATTACTACTATAACCTAAAACACACAACTATGTTTTCAAAAAAAACAAAAAAAAACAAAAAAAAACAAAAAAAAGATTCTAAAATACAAATCATTTCTCTTCTTCTTGTCATAAGCTTTTTTCTTGGAAGTATTCTTCTTATTCAAAAAGCAACAACAAGGGATATCTTCTCAGGAATTTCTTTTGATTTACCATTTTCAGATGCTGCAAGTGCTAAACCTGCTATAGGAGCTTTTGATGGTCCTGACTCCAATACTTGTAGTGTAAAAGGTTGGGCCTATGATCCTGATAACTCCAGAACATCTATCTGGGTTCATTTTTATGAAGGAGCTCCTTATGGTAAAGGAGGAAAATTTATAGCAGGATGTCAAACAAAAGTTTCCAGACCTGATATAAACAAAGGTTATGGTATTAGTGGAACTCATGGCTTTGACTGTAAACTTCCTTCCTCATTCCGTAATCAAGGTGAAAAGAATATATACATTCATGCTATTGATATTTCTGGAGGACCAAACAATGTCATTAGTGGTTCACCAAAGAAAATTAACTGTTCTACACAACAAGGACAACAAACTCTTACTGTAGCAAAAGCTGGTACTGGAGCAGGAACAATAGTATCAAATCCTTCTGGAATTAATTGTGGTACAACATGTTCAAAAACATTACCTCAAAATACAAAGGTTACACTCACAGCTTCACCTCAAAGTGGAAATACTTTTGAAGGATGGACAGGGGATTGTAGAGGAACAAGTAAAACGTGTTCTGTATCTCTCACACAATCTCGTAATGTAACAGCTACGTTTAAGGGTTCGAGAGGAGGAGATCCTACTTTGCCAGCAGAATTTTCAGATGGAGGCACTGTGCTTATTTTTGCCCATCAAGATGATGATTTACTCTGGATGTTTCCATTTTTTAAGGTAGCTCAAAAATTTGTACTTTCTGCATATCCAGCAACACCTCCTTTTGAAAATATTGTAAATAAAACCCCTTATAACTATAGCCAGAAATGGGAAACGATTTATGGAAGAACGGATGTTTCAACGTACATAGCTCAATACAAAACAAATCCAATCTCTCGACAATCACTTGTTTCCGCTAGTGTTCTTGAAGCTAAATTAAAACCAATTATGAGTGCGAGTACCACAAAGCGCATTGTGACGCATAATAATTGGGGTGAATATGGTCATGAACAACACCGCCTTGTTAATAAAGTTGTGAGAAAACTTGCAGCTCAATACGGAAAAGATGTGTGGGCACTTTCAACTGTCGTTGATATGAGAAATGATATCTATCAAGATAAGGGCAGTCTCTCAATGAACTCTTTTCAAGTCACGTATAACCAAAGTGAATTTTATGCAGTGCGACAATTATATCTTGATGAAGATATTAGACAAAAAGATTTACTAACGTGGACATGGAAGAGTGGTAATAATTCCTATCCGTATGGAAAAAGAACGTATGTGAAGTTGGTAGATAAAGGTTCAGATAAATCTTCTTCAAATGCTCAGATAGCTCAAATCTTAAAAGATCAACCTTCTTACAGAGGACCCTATGATTCCGAATCACTTTTCGGTGCTGTAATGGTAAGAAATGACTATTGTAAAGGACCTAAGCCTGCAGGTGATATTTGGGATGGAGAAACGATCGATCCCATTTCATGCAATAATTTGGAGCAGCCAGTCTGTGAAAGAGGTTTCTATTTGTCAAAAATCGGAAGTGTGCCCGATGCCGGGGGAGCGTACACGGTGTATACGTGCAAAGCAAATACAAACTCATATCCAGCGATAAAAGAAAAAGGAAAATTATATGGCGTTGGTATAGTTACTATGCAACAAGGCAATGCTGTTGGTTGCGGAGCATCTTCTCCAATGACTTGTGGAGGGGATAATATACCTATTTGTGAGAGTGGTTTTCGTCGCATTGGAACAGGTTCAATAACAGAAAGTTTTACGTCTAGATATTATTCATGCGAGTCAATATCAGGATCTTTTACGAGTCCTCGTAAGGGCGGACTTTATGGGTATGCTGTTGTGGTTCAAAATTCGAACGGATCTATTCGTTCATGCACGGGGCCAAGAGGAGAGACTTTACAGTTCCCAATTTCGTGCCCCGATTACAATGGTGTGGCAGAATGTGCAAATGGATATCGAAGATTTATGATAGGAACACTTCTTGCTGCAGATGGTTCTATAGAAAAATATATGTCATGCGAATCGATGTAGATAATTCTACTTCGAAAGTATAGGAAATAAAAAACTCTCATGAATTAGGGCATGAGAGTTTTTTTTAAGTAAGAGAGAGATTCCCCTTCGGGCCGGGGACTTTCGGTGACTTTTGTCGCTTCGCAAGTCCCTTCTCATTCCAAAGAAAGCAAAACTCTTTGCTTTCTTTCTCTTCCTCATTCACTTCGTTCACTGCCCAGAGTGGGATTTTCGCCTCACTCCCAAAATGGGAGTTCGTTGTCCTGGGTAGCGCTGAATGCTCATTTATTCGCATCCATCGATACTCGAGGACTCGCTCCTACCCGTTCGAATCCCTTTGATTTTTCACAATATTTTCTCCAATACGGGAAATTAATCCCATATTGGAAAAAACTCTATAGCGGTATTCATTGTACAAAATTCGAACCTTTTTTGAAACCAATCCCGATGAGGAATGAATCGCCCCGCCACCGCCTCGCAGAGCCTCGGCAACCCCGAAAGAAAAAACACTCCTTGCATTTCTGATTTGGCGGGGGTGAATTTTCTTTTGAAAAAGGAAAGGGTGTTTTTCTTTCGGGGTTCTGCCCTCCAAGTATTCGGGCAGTGTGGCGGGACGAAATGCGGACTCGGTTTTGCCAAAACTATTTTCTGGGGGAAAGGATTTGGCAAAACCTCGACTGAATTTCCCGCCCGCAGGAGGGGTCTGGGGAGGAATGCGGGCGGGTTTCGGACTGGGGGTTTTTGGAAATTCGGCGGCTATTTCAATTCTAACTCATCCTTCAACAAAGGAACAATTTGCTTGCGCATAATCAGATTTGGTCGCTCCGCGACTACGCCAGCAAATTGAACTTTCAAAACTTTTTCCAAAAGTTTTTGTGTTTCGGAATCTTGAGCGACAAAAAAGTTTTTTGTATCTTCAAGCTCGATTGTATTTTGGAAGATAAAATCTAGGCCCATCTCTTTTTTGATTTTATCTAACACTTGAACAATCTCGCTACTTCTTTTGTCTACAAGTTTTTTAGCACCAATCATTTCAACTTGGGCGATACCAACTTTTTTGTCGCCCATAACAAACCATGCGAAATCGCCCTCTATTCTTTCTGTAAGTTTATTGCCTGATAAATCTGATTTTACGATAAACAAATCTTTCCAAAAATCTTCGGGCAATTTCGCAACCTTATTGAGCCATTCGGCTGCTACTTTGTCGCGGTCAGTGGTAACGCTTCCCTTGAAATTGAGGGTATTGGAAATTATTGCTCCGTAAACAAGTGTTGCTGATTCTTTCGATATATCAACTTTGTTTTGCATAAATTTTTCTGCGACAAGAGTAGCGGCCGCACCAACAAGCTCAATTTGCGCTTTGGCATTGGGAAATTTATCCGCCTCATGGACTTTTCTGTGGTCGATAATTTCGATGACTTTTTCGGCAGATATTTTTCCCTCAAGTCCATTGAGGTCGCTTGCATCCACGAGTATCACTTCATCGAAATTATCCGCGTTTTCTATCATTGGCGGATATTCAAAGCCAAAGCAATCTAAAATATACTTCGCTTCGTCGTGTGGTTCGCCAATAATCCCTACGACAGTATTTTTGCCAGTTTTCTGTAAAAATTCGCCGTAGGCGATTGCGCCAGCAACGCCGTCGAGGTCGGGATTTACATAACAAGTTACGAGGATTGGTTTCATATATTAAATGCTGTTTTCCAAGAAAATACTCAACTCTCTCAATGGTCTTTTCTCGTTGTCCCAAAAATGAGTTTTGATACCGACTGATTGAGCACTTTTTACTGCTTCAGGGTTGTGCTCAAAATAAACAACATCTTCCGGCTTAAAGTTAAAATGCTCAAGCATTTTTTTGTAATACTCGGAGTTGGTTTTTTCAGGGTCGTGTTTTAGTGTAAAAACTTCATATGGCATTTTATCCAGACCAAATTTCTTAAACTGTTCATCATTCGCACCAGTAAGAATTATTTTGGTGTTTGGAAACTCGTTGAGCATTTTTTGCACTGGCTCAAAAATCTCGAAACCATTTTCGGTTTCTACAACAAACGCATCTACGGCATCAACTAAAATTGTTTTCATAAATTAAAATTTTGGGTTAAATAACTTTTTAAGTTCTTCATTCTTTTCTGGGTAAAGTTTCGCCTCGTAAAGTTTTGGAATTATTTCCTTTTCAACAAAATTTTTATTTAATGCAATTTCAATAAACTCATCGAGATCAACTAACTTTAGAGTGATTTTTTCGCCAGCATCGAGATTCATTTCAGAAACTTTTTTAAGCCCTTTGGCGATAAAAGTATAAACAACCCAATCAATTTTTGATGTCGGGTGTTGGGCGTCCCAAAGGACAAACTCTGATGCTTCGTAACCACTTTCTTCAAGAAGTTCGCGTTTCGCCGCTTCCAAAATATCTTCGCCCTTATCAACTCTCCCGCCAGTCGCCCCGATAAAAGGTTCTTTGCCGGGTTGTTCTTGTTCTGTAAGTATAATTTTCCCGTCATCTAAAACTGGAAAAACGACAACGGTATCAGGGCGTTTCAGTTTTTCAAAAAGAGTTTTTGTTCCGTCAAAAAGTTCTTGCTCCCATTGATAGACATCAAAAAGCACTCCAGCAAAAACCTTTTTGGCGTTATCGGGAATCGGTTGTTTAGATTTTGGTCTGTTTATTTCCATAAGTTTTATACTCCATTTATTTTGCCATGTGTTTTCTGAATTGCGGCACGAGCAGAAGCGGCTTTTTCTGCTTTTTCTTTAGCAATAATTTTTTCGTCAAGAATTTGCTCAATTCCGATTTTCACTGTTTCGAAATATTGCAAACACTCATCTTCGCCTAGGGCATGAATACCTTTACTCAAAATTGCATATAATGAGCGATTTTCGACAAGGAATTCTGGTAAATATTCTTTTACCATTTCAATTTTGTCATCCATTCTTGCTCGTATATATGCTTCGTCCGAGAACGATTCGTCTTCCGCCTTTGCTTTATTATGAGCTTCTTCAATAAGATTTTCAAAAACACGGCGAAGATACACGAATGAACCGATACCTACGCCATGAGCGGATAGACCGATCCCGCGTGTAAATTCCTTATATTGTTCTTCGTCAAGAATTTTTCGATACGACTCAACTTGAGGTATTTGAAAATCAGCAACAGATGGAAACTGTCCAACTTTTGTAAAAAAATCACCCGCCTTAAAATAATAAGTGTGGTAAGCATGGGATTCGTTACGAGTGCAACGATACTCTATTTCTATCAATCCATTATTTCTTTTTGTCCAGGGAGGAACAGAAACATTATCAGATAGATAGTTGTATGCCCTAAACACGCCTTCTTTTCCGCACCAAATACAATAAGCATCAATAGTTGATCTGTTACTTAAAATTTCATATATGGCTCTTGAAATAGCTTTAGTGGACAAATCAAAATTGTGGTAAGGAGGCATTTCAAGATGAAAAGCCTTTGGTGATTCAAGATACAAATCAGGTTGCACTTCTATATTATTTTGTTCTTCTTGATTATCCATATTATTTCAAAATTTCCTCCATAGGAACGCCCAACGACTTGGCGATTTTTTGGATTGTTTGAACACTTGGTTTTGTAACAACACCACCCTCAATTTTTGTAAGGGTAGAGTATTTGATGTCCGCTTTCTTCGCCAAGTCGTCTTGCGTCAATCCTTGTTTTGTTCGTATTCGTTTTATGTTTTCTGATATAGTTGCCATAGTATCCAAACTTTGATAGTATTATCTTATGAGAAGATTCTTTCTTTGCTCACAAAACAATGATAGCAAAAATTATAGATTTATTCAATCTGAATTTTCTGATTTTGTAGCCGCCGAATTTCCAAAAACCCCCAGTCCGAAACCCGCCCGCATTCCTCCCCAGACCCCTCCTGCGGGCGGGAAATTCAGTCGAGGTTTTGCCAAATCCTTTCCCCCAGAAAATAGTTTTGGCAAAACCGAGTCCGCATTTCGTCCCGCCACACTGCCCGAATACTTGGAGGGCAGAACCCCGAAAGAAAAACACCCTTTCCTTTTTCAAAAGAAAATTCACCCCCGCCAAATCAGAAATGCAAGGAGTGTTTTTTCTTTCGGGGTTGCCGAGGCTCTGCGAGGCGGTGGCGGGGCGATTCATTCCTCATCGGGATTGGTTTCAAAAAAGGTTCGAATTTTGTACAATGAATACCGCAATTTTTCGAAAAGGGTTTCAGAACCAAAAATATGGTCGGCGCGAAGCGCCGTCTGTTCTGCATTCCCCCCACAAAATCCTGATTCTGCAAGGATTCGCCACGCTCCGCGTGGCTCCTCGTTTGCCAATACAATTTTATGAATAATCACACCAGAAAGTTTTTTATCTATACTCGCAAATCAATCGACACCGAAGATCGGCAAGTGAGAAGCATTTCGGATCAACTGGCCGAACTCAAACTATTGGCGATAAAAGAGGATATTGATGTCGTTGATATTTTTGTAGAAAAACAAACTGCAAAATCTCCGGGTCGGCCAGTATTTAATGAAATGCTTCTCCGTATCGAGCAAGGTGAAGCAAATGGAATTTTGGCGTGGCATCCCGACAGATTAGCGAGAAATAGTGTTGATGGTGGAAAAGTTATTTACTTGCTCGATACGGGCAAAATTGCCGAGCTAAAATTTCCAACTTTCTGGTGTGATCCGACACCGCAAGGCAAGTTCATGCTCTCAATCGCTTTTTCGCAATCCAAGTATTATGTAGATAACTTGTCAGAAAATATCAAACGAGGTCATCGCAACAAAGTGAAAGACGGAATATGGCCTCAAATGTCTCCGCTCGGATATGTAAATGTGAAAGGTGCTGGAATCATTCCCGATATTGAAATTGCTAAACTGATTAAAAAGACATTTGAGGCATATTCGTCTGGGTCTTTCACTTTGCGACAACTCCGCGACAAATTTAACGGACTTGGATTGAAGCGAAAAAGCGGAAAGGAACTTGCGGTGTCGAACTATCAGCAAATCCTCAAAAATCCTATCTATACGGGTTTAATGAGGTATAACGGAGAGATTTTTGAGGGTAAGCACGAACCGATTATCACAAAGAAACTTTTTGATTCCGTTCAAGAAGTGATGATGAGGAAATCTAAACCTCACTCCAAAGGACTGAAACCATTTTTGTATAGAGGATTTTTCCGTTGTGGAGAATGTGGTTGTTTCATTACCACTGAAACCCAAAAAGGTCATAATTATTTGCGATGTACCAAACGGAAAAATCCTTGCTTGCAAAAATATGTTCGCGAAGAACTCATCACTTCTCAAATTGCAGAAAGTATCAAAAAAGTTTCTTTGCCACTCGATTGGGCAAATTGGATGATTGTCGAAAATGAGAAAAACCGACAATCAGAAAATCAATCGAGTGAGATTTTTTCTCAAAAAACAAAAGATGAAATTTCTCTTTTGGATTCAAAAGTTGAAAAGTTGATGAACTTATATTTAGAAAATGTTCTGTCTTTGGAAGAATATCGTGATTCTAAAAATAAGTTAGTGAATCAAAAACAACTTTTAAAAGAGAAATTATCGGCTTTTGAGAAAAAATCCAATAATCGGTTCGAACTTACCGAAAATCTTCTAAAAGCCAATATTTATATGGTGGAATTGGCTAACGAGAAAACAAATGAAGAATTTCTTCATTTGTTTAAAAAAGTCGGTTCGAACTTTCAAATTAAGGATCGAACCGTCTTTTTTGAGCCACGCGGAGCGTGGAAAAACCTTTTGAATTCGGGAATTTTTGGCGGGAATGCGTTTGCGTCGGCGCTTCGCGCCGACCCCATTTCGGCTTCTGATTCCGATTTCCAATTTTGGCGGAGAGAGTGGGATTCGAACCCACGGTACCGTTTCCGATACAACAGTTTTCGAGACTGTCCTATTCGACCACTCTAGCATCTCTCCTTGAATATTTTCTAAAAATATAAATAAAATATTTCAGAACATTTTATTTTTTATAAAGTTTTTTGAAAAATAAAAACATTCTCTTCTTTTTGTAGATGATTTTTTTTCTTTTTGCAAGCACTTTATTTTCTCTATTTTTCATCTTTTTTTGTCTCGGAAATATTTTTTTGTAAAGATGATGAATATAGGATATAATACTTAATGTCTTTCTTACTAAAAGAGAATAAAAATTAAAATTATGGATCCGAACACTTCGCCAAATGAAACTATAAAAACAAAATCATTTCTTGAACCAAATAAAATTTTTGATCAGATACCTATTCGCTTAGGGATGCATGTTGCTGATTTTGGTACAGGAGCTGGACATTTTACTATTGAGGCAGCACGACGCGTAGCACCTTCTGGAAAAGTATATGCATTAGATATCTTGACTCAAGCATTAGAGTCTGTAGAGAGTCGTGCGATGATGGAATCTTTAAATAGTATCGAAACAAGAAGAGTAAATTTAGAAAAATTAGGAGGATCAACACTTGATGATGCGAGTATTGATCTTGTCATTGCTAAAGACATTCTTTTTATGAACCAAGATAAGAAAGTTATTTTGGAAGAAATTGTGAGGGTTCTTGCTCTTGGAGGAATGGTTTTTCTAGCTGAATGGGATTCAGATCCTTCTAATGTTTTAGGACCACCTCTTGAAAAACGATTACGTAAAGAAGATCTTTTAAAACTTGCTTACGAAGTTGGCCTTGGGGATGAACGTGTTGTCTCTGTAGGAGATTATCATTACGGGTTCCTTTTTATTAAAAAAGAAAAAGCGATATGATGAAATCAAAATTTCCTGCATATATTGCAGCAGCTGTTGGTTTGGTTCTTTTGATAATAGCTATTCTTTTTCTTATTTATGTTACCGTTTCGGGTCCTGAAGGATATCAGCTTGAATTAGAAGTTTGGGGACCAACAGAAGATAGTTATGCATATGCTGAAATTAATGATGCTTATGAAACTGCTAGTCCGTTTATATCTTCTATTACACACAAAAAGGTTCTTGTGGATGAGTACAAAAGAGATCTTCTTTCCGCACTAGCTTCGGGAGAGGGTCCTGATGTTTTTCTTATTCGAAATACATGGATTCCTGAATTTCAAGATAAAATAGCACCCGTTCCTTCTGGAGCAATTTTAAACAGAGATACTGTCCAAAGAGAGTTTGTAGATGTCGTTGCTAATGATGTTATTTTGGATGATAAAATTTACGGATTACCCCTTTCCGTTGATTCTTTAGCTCTTTACTATAACAAAGATATTTTTAACATAGAAGGAATAACGAATCCTCCAAAAACATGGGATCAATTTCTTGCCCTTACGAATCAGTTAACGAGAAAAGATAATCTAGGATCTATTACAAGAAGTGGTACTTCCTTAGGAACGGCAAAAAATATTAATAGAGCTACAGATATTTTGAATATGTTATTTCTTCAGTTCGGAACAAATCTAGAATTTACAACAAGAGAAAAGACTGCCCCCTCTTCTATACTAGGATCAAAAGGCCAAGAGGCTTTGCAGTTTTATGAGCAATTTGCTGATATCAATTCTCCCTACTATAGCTGGAATCTTCGGGAAGATTATTCCATAGACGCTTTTCAAGAAGGTGATTTGGCAATGATGCTAAATTATTCTTGGCAGTACGAAACGATAAAACGAAAGAATCCTCGCTTAAACTTTGCTGTAGCACCCCTTCCTCAATTTGCGGGATCTGCTTCAGAAATTAATTATCCCAATTATTGGGTATTCGTTGTAGCAAAAAATAAAAAAGCGCAAGGAGAAATTGATCCTGCTTATAAAGATGACGTAAGAATTTTTGAATCTTGGCAATACCTTCGTTATCTCACAGTACACAAAGGAGGACCTCAATTATTCACAAATATTATATCAGGGAATCAAAAAGAAATTTCTATAGGAATAAATCCTGCTAAGGTGTATGTAGAAAAAACAAAATCTCCCGCAGCAAGAAGAGATCTTATTGAAGAACAGAAAACTGATCCCATTCTCGGGCCTTTCGTAACAGGAAATCTCATCGCAAGATCATGGAGACAATATGATGCTGACGCTATAGAAACAACAATGGCTCAAATAATTGATGATGTTCATTCGGCGAAAACAACTATTTTTGAAGCTGTTCGTCTTTTAGAGGAACGTATTCGAACACTTTCTCGTCGATAAAAGTAATATATCTATGATTTTTGAAATAGCCCAAGCTGGAGTTATTGATGATGCTCCCAAGGTAGCAGAAGTTCTTCGTAAGATATTCTTTTTTCTTCTCACGATCTCAGGCACTATCTTCCTTCTTACTTTTGTTTTTTCTGGAGTTTTATATCTTTTTTCAAGAGGAGATGCGAAAAATATAGAACGGGCCAAAAGATCAACTTTTTTTGCTCTCGTGGGTTTATTAGGAATTCTTATGATTATGATTATTTTCTACACCCTCAGTATTTTGCTTGAGTAGAAAAAAATGATATACTTTCAGTACAAAGATAAAAGAAATAAAAAAATGAACGAAAATACAATGAAAGGAGGTGAAGAAAAATGATCAATACTATAAAAAAAGCTTTCTATGTTTTGAGTTTGTGCGTTCTTACTGTTCCTGCAGCGGTAAGTGCTCAATTAGATATGGCTCAATATAAGACCGACTCTGAGTTATCAACATCTACAATTTGGGAGACTATCCAAAGACTTATGCAATGGCTTCTTTATATTCTTGGATTTGTTGCGGTAATCGCTTTTGTGATTTCCGGTTTGATCTATCTTACTTCTGGTGGGAACGAAGATAGAGCCTCTACAGCAAAGAATGCCATGGTATATGCTATAATAGGAGTAGTAGTAGCCCTGCTAGGTCTCATTATTCTTAATGCAGCTAATGCATGGCTATTGAATTCTAATGAATTCTAATTTTATTGAGAACTCAAATAAAAACAGTGCACTCGAGCACTGTTTTTATTTGGAGAAAAATACTTTACATTATTTAGAAGGGCCTTTTCATGATCTCAGGCACTATCTTCCTTCTTACTTTTGTTTTTTCTGGAGTTTTATATCTTTTTTCAAGAGGAGATGCGAAAAATATAGAACGGGCCAAAAGATCAACTTTTTTTGCTCTCGTGGGTTTATTAGGAATTCTTATGATTATGATTATTTTCTACACCCTCAGTATTTTGCTTGAGTAGAAAAAAATGATATACTTTCAGTACAAAGATAAAAGAAATAAAAAAATGAACGAAAATACAATGAAAGGAGGTGAAGAAAAATGATCAATACTATAAAAAAAGCTTTCTATGTTTTGAGTTTGTGCGTTCTTACTGTTCCTGCAGCGGTAAGTGCTCAACTTAGTACCGGAGGTTATGGTTCAGGATTATCACAATCTACAATCTGGTCAGTTATCCAAAGGCTTATGCAATGGCTTCTTTATATTTTGGGAATGATTGCTATTATTGCTTTTGTGATCTCCGGTTTGATCTATCTTACTTCTGGTGGAAGTGATGATAGAGCCTCTACAGCAAAGAATGCTATGGTGTATGCTATAATAGGAGTAGTAGTAGCCCTGCTAGGTCTCATTATTCTTACAGCTGTAAATAGTTGGCTTGCTGGAAGTAATGATTTTTAATTTTTTCCAAATAATACAGAAAGATTTTTGTTTTAGCAGAGAATTAAGCTCAAAAGATATATTGAATAAAAACTTACACTCTTTAAGAGAAAAGGATAAAACGACGCGAAAAAGCGTCGTTTTGTGTAGAAGGAAATCTGTGGTATTCTACATGTATAAGTTTTATTGAAAAAATAAAAATATGGAAAAGAATCAAAAAAAATCGTTAATGACCTTTCTCCCGGGAATAATTCTTTTGGGAATAACATTTGTTTCTTCTCACGCTCTTGCACTTACTTCTGGATGGAATAAGGGGAATTATACGGGTTACGGACTTTCTAGTAAAACTATTGCGGAGACTATTCAAAATCTTATGCTTTGGCTTTTGTATATTTTGGGAATGATTGCCATTATTGCCTTTGTGATTTCCGGTATTATGTATCTCACTTCAGGAGGGGATGAAAAACAAACAGAGTCAGCTAAACGCTATATGATAGGATCTATCATAGGTGTGGTAATAGCACTTTCAGGAGTTATTATTCTTACAGCGGTAAGTAATTGGCTTGATGGAAATGCTCTTTTTTAATTTTTACATAAAAAAGAATAAAATAAAAAATATATGAAATACACTTTTTTTTCTTCATTCGCTCTGATTCTTTTTTTTAGTTTATTTTTTATTTTTTCTCAAACGTCACAGGCTGTAACTGAATGCCCTGATGGTTTTGATGTGCTTTCAGGTGTTTGCGTTCCTACGGAGACAGGACTTTCTGAGGGAGCTGATCCCGCTAATCCTATTTGGTCGGTTTTGGATACTTTTCTTAAATGGATTTTGAGTATTTTCGGAATTATTGCTATTATTGCTTTTGTGGTTTCAGGTATTATGTACCTCACTTCAGGAGGGGATGAGAATCAAATCGACAGTGCTAAACGATATATGATTTGGTCAATAGTGGGTGTTATTACTGCATTATCTGGACTTATTATCATTTATGCCGTAGATGCGTGGTTGAATGGAAATTCGTTATTTTAGTGAATGTAGAATAAATAAGATGTATAAAATGTATGCGATTTTTCCTTGTTTTATTTCTTGCCTTCGGAATATTTTTTTTCTCAGCTCAAGATTCTTTGGCTGCTCAGTATTGTTTTATAGCTAATGTTTCAGGATCTCAAATTGAGCAATGTTTTTCTACTATAGGAGAATGTCAAAATAGACAAAGTTTTTATCCAAATATTGTAAAACCTTGTACTGAAAAGATATCAACTTGTCAAGCCCCAGCACAATGTATTCCTGGTGCGGGAATTTGTCCTGCCGGAAAAGATCCTGGTCAGGGGAATTGTGATGGAGATCCCAATACTGTCTGTTGCAAAGACTCAACTCCTGAAGTTAAGTGTGCACAGGGACAAGGTTCGTGCAAAGCGAGTTGTGGAGCAAACGAGAAATCTTTCACTGATTCTACTTCTCCTTGTAAGGGAGCTACTCCGCAATGTTGTATCCCGAGCGCCCAAAGCTGTTCTAGTGGAAATGGTGTTTGTTTTGCAACTTGTTCAGCGGGTTGGACTTCTGCTGGTGAATGTCCAACAACACCCACAACACCTAAGTGTTGCACACAAAACACGACACAAGATAAATGTCAAGCTGCTGGGGGATCTTGTGTTTCGGATGCGGAGTGTACGGGAACTAAATTACTGAGCATACCATGTGATTCAGGTAAAATTTGCTGTAAAGTTAGCACGCCTCCTCCAGGAGGAAGTGCTGGAGGGGGGACTTCGGCGTACTACCAATTTTTAAATCCTTTTAAATATAATACATTACAGCAAGTTATTACTGCGATGCTCAATTTCTTTCAGGGAGTCATTGTTGTTTTATCATTGGTGTTTATTATAATCGGAGCAGTTCTTTATATAACGAGTTCGGGGAATGAAAAGATGCTAACGCTTGCCAAGGGAGCAATTCTGGCTTCTATGATAGGACTTGCTCTAGGGATAGCGGCGCCAACGTTTTTAAATGAAATTTATACGATTGTTGGTGGAAATACAGAAATTCCTACGGAAGTGAGTGAAGCAACATCTATTTATACAATACTCATGAATACATTAAATCTTCTTCTTACTCTCATAGGAACCCTTTCTATTATTATGATGGTTGTGGGAGGTATCATGTATCTTTTCTCAGGGGGAAGTGAAGCAAGAATTGAGGCGGGTAAAAAAATAGTTATATTCTCAGGTATTGGACTTGTAGTAGCACTCATTTCTCTTATAGTTGTGCGTCAAATAGCTATGTTTTTTGGTTAATTAAAAATAGTTTTTAATGAAAAATATGAAAAAAATACAGTATCGTTTTTTGGGGATAAGTATTTTTCTTTTTTTCTTTTTTTGTGTACCCATGGAGTCATTTGCATCATCTGGGGCATCTGGAATTTATTGGCAAAATCCACTTAATTATGACACGGTACAAGGCGTTCTTGGTTCTATTCTTGAATATCTTCAGGGAATTATCGTACTTCTCTCTGTTGTCTTTTTGGTTATTGGCGGTGTTATTTATACCACAAGTGGGGGAAATGAAGGATCGATAAAAATTGCTAAGGGCGCAGTTCTCGCTTCGATGATAGGACTTGCTATAGGAATAGTAGCACCAACGTTTCTTAAAGAAATTTATCTGATTCTTGAAGCTGGACCAAATGTTGTTAAAACTCCGGTAGAAAGTGCCACCCCACTCATAGATATCGCTCTTAATGTTTTGAATTTTCTCCTTGCTATCGTGGGAGTTATTTCTCTTATTATGATGGTTGTGGGAGGTATTATGTATCTTGTTTCTGGTGGAAGTGAAAAAAGAATTGAAACGGGTAAAAAAATATTTATTTATGCTCTTGTGGGACTTACTATCGCACTTGCTTCATTGCTCATTGTGCGTCAAATAGGATTACTTATGGAATAGAAAGGGGGAATTGGTTAATGATCCCTATTATTTCTTATTGAGAGTAGTAGTTTTTCGTATAAAAAAGGGTGACGCAAATTTTGCATCACCCTGTAATATTCATTCCCTTTCAAACGCGAGCTTGATGGGATTTCCTTTTCCCCCGAGCTCGAGAAGGGAGTAGCCTTTGAACTCCTGTGGGAGATTAGTTTCAACGGTGAGTTTTTGACACTCGCCTTTGACTACTACTACATCTCCGGTGGGTCTGTTTCTACTGACATCCGAAGATACCAATAGATTTCCAAATCTTTTTTCATCCTTGATGATAAGTCTGGAAACAGTCTTTTGATCTACCGAGGAGCGATCTTCTTTGTCGTAAAACCCCGTGTAATAACCATCTCCTTTGGTGTACTGATAGTGAGGGGTTTGTGTCTGGACTCTTACAAACTTCCAGATCCCTTGAGGGAGACAATCTAGAGTCTCTCCCTTTCTGAGATCTTTCATTTTGTAAGAGATGAGAACTTCTCCAATGACATGCTTTTTCACCGTGTCAGGAACTACTTGCATCCAGAATGATTCTCTCGTTTCATTCCAGAGAAGGGATCCGACAACGATAAAGAGAATAAATCTCCTCATCCCATACCCCGTTGCAAATTTTTTCAAACTCGCAAAAAGGGAAGTTGTTGCTGGTGTTGAGGTTGTTACTGTCGTTGGTCTCGCTTTTCTTGGAATAGCCAAGAAGACCTTATACCCAACGTAAATCAGCATGGAGAGAAAAATCCCTCCAATAAGAAGTTCGAACATTTCTTCCTCCTCCTTATCGCTTAATCAGCGATTGAATCATATCGGCGACACTGCCACCGATAAAGGTGGAATGAGCTCCCGAAGAAGCAAAGGCTTCTAAACCTTTGTTTCGAAAGTAGATGTCTTGCGCTTCCTCCCAGGAGAGAACTCGGCCATCATTTTCTTTGGCAGCCCGGATAATCTCCTTTATGGCAAGAGCATAGCCAATACTCTTGTTAGCAGACTCTTTAGCCTCTCTCTCACCTTTGAACGCGAGAGATTGAAGCTCTTCAAGCTCCGGAGGGAGAATGATATCCGTTATCAAAATCCCCTTGGGATCTCGAAGCTTTACCCCTATCTGGGCTAGGGCTTCAAGGACTGTATCCTTCTTTGCCAGAGTATCCATGCGAGTAGCCTTTGTTTTCCTCGCTTCTTCGAACTTCATCTCGGAGAGATCATGACGTAATGATGCATCCACAACATCCCCTATGAATTTTCGAGCGTCTCCTACGGAGTAGAGAAACTTTCGTATAGCTTCCTCTAAACCCCCGTTGTTTTCAGCGTCGATCTGCCACCAGGCCTGTGCCGTTATAGGAGCACTGAGGTCCTCGAAATCAATAGAAGCGTTTTTGTTCACACTTCCATCTGAATTGACGTAGAGATCCTCGTGCTGATAGGTTAAGGGGATCTCCCTGGGTTTATCGAGAAACCCTGGAAAGCAGAGAACCTGAGGTCCTGCTTTCCGTACCCCCACATACTGGCCGAGCCTTTCAATGGCCCAGCATGTACCTTGGGGAACGAGTTTAATGCCAATAGACGCATAAAACAGCGTCCAAGTAGCGCTTCCCAAGAGGATTCCCCAAGGGAAGATACTTTCCATTCCAAAACCGAGAAGAAAGAACACGCTCAATCCAAGGCTAAAAACCAAGGCATTGAGGTTTCTAATGACGAAGTTCTTCATTTTCTTGCAACTCCAAATTTTTTAAAGTACAAATCCTAACCTGAAAAGGTCAGGAAAAATTTTCTTTGCCACCAGAAAAGATGACCCTCTAAAATAGCACATTTTAATAAAAAAGTCAAGTTTGACAAGCACTTAGAGTATATGGTATATTCTATTTTCTTAAGGAAGCAAAGTTCGCCTGTGTTGGCGGACTTTTTTCGTAAGATTGAAATTCTCATGGTATTATGAGAAGGTAAAAGAAGAAAAGTTTAGAATAAACAAGGAATAAGAATAAGTTATAATAATTTGTATGAAAAAAAATGTACAACCTGAAGAACAAGGAGGAATTCAACTTAAAGAATTTTCTATTGCTCTTGGACAAATAGCTGAAGAAAAAGGTATTACGCGAGAGCGTGTTATCGAAACAGTAGAAGCCGCACTTTCTGCTGCTTACAAAAAAGATTATGGAAAGCGTGGACAGCATATACGAGCCCAGTTTGATGATGAAATGGGAACAGCTCGTTTTTTCCTTATAAAAGAAGTAGTAGATGAAACAACAAGAGATTTTATTCAGGTGGAAGAAGAATCCACAGAAGATGCAAAAGAAAATGCTTCTCGAAAGAAAAAGCATTTCGAAATGGAAGAAGAGCGCGGAATTATTGAACGCAATACTTTTTCCGAAGATGGAAAATTATCTCGATTTAATCCTGAACGGGATATTCTTCTTGAGGATGCTTTCAAAATAAAAAATAACATATCGGTTGGCGATATTGTAGAAGAAGAATTGCCATCATTTGATACTTTTGGTAGAGTGGCCGCTCAAACAGCAAAGCAAGTAATTTTACAAAAAATTCGAGAGGCTGAACGAGAGGCTATGTTTTCTGAATTTAAAGAAAGAGAAGGTGAAGTTATTGGAGGAACAGTTGAACGAATAGAGGGTCGCGTTGTTTATGTGACGGTAGGACGATCAACAGGAGTTCTTTTTGCAGCAGAACAATCCCCAAATGATCGATATAGAATTGGACAAAGAATGAAGGTATACGTTTCTCGAGTAGATCTTGATCCTCGAGGACCAGGAATTATTCTTTCTCGATCAGCGAGTGAGCTTGTAAGAAAATTATTTTCTCTTGAAGTTCCAGAAATATTTACAGGAACAGTGGAAATAAAAGCTATAGCAAGAGAAGCGGGAATTCGTACAAAGATGGCTGTATTTGCAGCTGAAAGCGGAATTGATCCTATTGGCTCTTGTGTTGGGCAAAAAGGAACTCGAGTTCAGGCTGTTATTGATGAACTTGGAGGCGAAAAAATTGATATTATCGAATGGAATAGCGACGTAGAAAAGTTTATTCGAGCAGCTATTAGTCCTGCAAAAGTTATCCGTGTAGAGTTGAATGAAGAAGAGCATTTTGCAAAAGTAGTTGTTCCCGAAGATCAACTTTCTTTGGCTATTGGTAGACAAGGTCAGAATGTTCGTTTGGCATCCAAACTTGTTGGAAGACAAATTGATGTTGTTTCAGAAAAAGAAGTCATCCTTGATGAAGAACCGAATAGTCAAGAAGAACCTAAAGAAAAGATAGAAGAAAAGATAGAAGAAAAAAAAGAGAAGAAAGAGAAAAAAGAAAAGAAATAAGATAAACACTTGTTTCTTTGGGAAAATTATTTAAAAATGTATTTGTATAAAAACTAAGTATTACGTGTATGAACCTTTGGCATGAAGTTTCAATAGGAAAGAATGTTCCCAAGTCATTTAATGTTATTATTGAAAATCCTCGTGGAAATAAAAATAAATATGAGATTGATAAAGAAACAGGATTGATAAAATTAGACAGACCCATGAAAACTTCGCAGGATTTTCCTTTTGATTATGGTTTTATACCACAAACATATTGGCATGATAACGATCCTCTTGATGTTGTTGTTCTTTCTACATACCCATTACACCCTGGTGTTCTTGTTGAAGTAAGACCTGTTGCTGTTTTCCGTATGATTGACTGTGGTGAACGTGATGAAAAAATAGTAGCCGTTCCTCTTGAGGATCCTCGTTTTGACAAAATGCAAAACCTTTCTCATATCAACCCTCATACTATAAAAGAATTTACACATTTTTTCGAAACCTACAAATCAATTGAAGAGGGGAAAAAAGTTGAGATAAAAAAAGTAGAGGGAAAAAAAGAGGCTATGGAAGTTATTTGTGAAGGAATGAAATTGTACGCAAAGAAGTTTCCAAAGCAATCTTAAGAGAATGAGAAGATTGAATTATTTATAATTTTAAAAAGGAATCATGACTGAAATTAAGAATCTTCCAAAATCGAAAATAGAGGTGATTTCTAAAATCCCTTTTTCTCAGTGGGAAAAATATATCGAAAGTGCTGTAAAGAAATTTGCGCAATCAATGAAAATTGAGGGCTTTCGACCAGGTAAGGCTCCTCGGGAAGTAATCGAACAAAATGTTGGACAAGATGCCATACTGTATGAAGCAGGAGAAATGGCTATGAAAAAACATTGGGAATCTGTAATTCGTGAAAATAAATTACAAGTTATAGGAAGGCCTCGAGGAGATATACAAGCTATTTCTCTAGGGAATGATTTGGAATATCGTATTGTTACTGATGTTATGCCAGAAGTGAAAATGAATGATATATGGAAAGAAAAGGTGAAGGATTTTGTTTCTAAAGAGAAATCAAGTGAGAAGATAGATATCGATTCCCCGGAAGTAACAAAAGAAATTAATCGATTGGCTCAAAGTCGAGCTCTTCATAGCGTTGTTGAACGGGAAGCTCAAGAAGGTGATAATGTGAAACTTGATTTTCAGGTTTTGGTGGACAAAGTTCCTATTGAAGGAGGAACGTCAAAAGATCATGCTATTATTTTGGGCTCGGGAGTTTTTATTCCAGGATTTGAAGAAAAAATTATAGGAATGAAATCTGGAGAAGAAAAAACTTTCGAACTCGCTTTCCCAGAAACGTATCACGCAAAACATCTCGCTGGGAAAAATGCGACATTCGAAGTAAAGCTCAATGTCGTTGAACAAAGAGAACTCCCTGAAATTAATGACGCCTTTGCAATTTCAATAGGAAAATTTAAAGATCTTTCTGATTTGAAATTAAGCATTTCTAAGGGAATGACTCAAGAAAAATATGAGAGAGAAGAGCAGGAGAAACGTTCTCATATTATGGATATTCTTTTAGAAAATGTGGAAATGGAACTTCCTGAAATTCTTCTTGAAGAAGAGCTTCATGCAATGCTTCACGACTTTGAATACAGAGTAACTTCTTCAGGAATATCTTTCGAACAATATTTACAGCAGGTAAAAAAGACTCGAGAAGATATCTCAGAAATGTTTAAAGAAAGTGCAAAAAAACGTGTTATGGGAAATCTTGTTTTTTCTGAGATTGCTCAAGAAGAAAAAATAGAACCTTCTTCTCAAGAGATACAAACACATATGAATTCAACACTTGCGCAGTACGGAGGGGTTAAAGATATTGAGAAAAAAATTGACATGAATCGTCTTTATGCTCTGAGTCGAGGAGAGCTTATGAATAATAAGGTTTGGGAAATTCTAGAAAAGAAATAAATATTGTATGGAAAATTATCTCATTCCAACGGTTATTGAAAAAACAACGTATGGGGAAAGAGCTTACGATATTTATTCGCGTCTTTTAAAGGATAGGATTATTTTTGTAGGAACGCCTATTGAGGATACAATGGCTAATGCTATTATCGCTCAATTACTTTTCTTAGAATCACAAAGTCCCAAAGAAGATATAAAGATGTATATAAATTCTCCCGGGGGTTCCGTAACAAGTGCTTTAGCGATTTATGACACTATGCAGTATGTAAGTGCTGATGTTCAAACTATCTGTGTAGGATTAGCTGCTTCGGGTGCTGCAATACTTTTGTCAGCAGGGACTAAAGGAAAGAGAATGGCACTTCCTAATGCGGAAGTTATGATTCACCAGGTTATGGGAGGTGCACAAGGTCAAGCGACTGATGTAGAAATTCACGCAAGACATATTTTGAGAACAAGAGATCGATTGGATAAAATTTTGGCAAAACATACCGGACAAAAGCTCGCAAAAGTTTCGCAGGATACGGAACGTGATTATTTTATGACTTCTGAAGAGGCGAAGAAATACGGTATTATCGATAAAGTAATTGTGTCTTAATAGATAAGTTGACCTGAGGGGTAAAACGTGCTATAATTGTTTCAGACGTAAGAAAACGGGTGAGGTCGATCCCGTTTTTCTTTGTTTATAAAAAGGTTTTAAAAAAAAGTTCTAGAAAAAATAAAATAAAAAAAATATCAAAAACACAAATATATGAAAAATGAAATAGACGAGGTAATGGAAGTATCCATGAACCAAGAAGCAGAAGAATGTTCTGGTGCTCAATGTGAAATAGGTCCTAAAATGACCGACGAAGGAGTAACTGAAGAATATGAAAATGCTTCATTAGCAGTTTTACTCGCAATGGTTCCTCTTCTTGTTTTTACCCTTTTTGGACAAATGAGTTTGTTCTAAAAGTAATAATATAGAGTAATATTAAAAAAAGACTTCACTCGAAGTCTTTTTTTAATGAGGTGTTTTTATAAGAGAAAAATAATGGAAATGAAACTATTCTCTTGGAGCTTCTTTGTGTGTTTTAGAAATGAAGGTAGAATTTAAAATTGTATCTTCATTTATTAAAATGAATTGACCACAGAGAAATGAAACAAAACAAACGAAATATTTACATGATTGAAATTTTCCGCCCCTTATTCATTTTTCAAAAGGGGAAGAAGGCTACTTCCAAACATTTCTTCAGGTTTGGGCAAACCAAAGATGTCAAGTATTGTGGGAGCAACATCACTAAGAAGTCCAATAACCTCACTTTGTTGTCGTATGATAGCCTCAGGCGTTTTCTGTCTATGATTGGTAGATGTTATATACCAGAGAGGTATAGGGTTAATACTGTGTTCTGTGTCGATTTCTCCCGTTCGAAGATTTTTAAGCTCTTCAGCATTTCCATGATCCGAGGTGAGAAGAATACAACCATTTGCTTTTAAAATGACGGGGATGAGGCGTTCGAGACAATAATCAACAAATTCAATAGCTTGAATAGTTGCTTCTTCGTTTCCTGTATGAGCAACCATATCAGGATTAGCGTAGTTTATTAAAATAAAATCATACGTCCCAGTGGTGACACGTTCAATGACGGTGTCCGTAATTTTTTCTGAACTCATTTCAGGTATCTTATCAAAACTAGAAACTATAGGAGAGGGAATGAGGAGGCGTTCTTCTTTGGGAAAGGGTGCTTCTAAACCACCATTAAAGAAATAGGTAACATGAGCATATTTTTCCGTTTCACTTATGCGAAGCTGACGTTTTCCTGCATTACTAAGTATTTCTCCTAAAGAATGAGCAGCTATTTCTGGTTTAAAGGCGACAGATACAGGGAGATCTTTTTCATATTCAATGAGAGTAACAAATTCTATATCAAGATCTTTATCCTTTTTTATTTTATTAAAGCCTGGAAGTGCAAATGCTTTGGTTAATTGACGCGCACGATCTTCTCTAAAATTAAAAAAGAAAACAGCGTCTCCATCTTGGATACGACCCATAGGCTTGCCTGATGCATCGGAAAGGAACGCAGGTTCTATGAATTCGTCTGTAATTTTTTTCTTATACGAATCCTGCATATATTGAATAGGGTCTTGTATAGAAGTACCCTCTCCATAGACAAGCATTCGGTATGCTTTTTCAATCCGATCCCAATTATTATTTCTATCCATAGCCCAGTTTCTTCCACAAAGAGAGACTATATTTCCCACACCCATTTCTTTTGCGCGGAGAGCTATAGTTCTTATTGTTTCTACCCCGGATGTTGGTGGAGAATCTCTTCCGTCTGTAAAAAGGTGAAAGAAGACTTTTGAGCATTTCTCACGTTTAACTAATTCCATGAGAGCATAAAGATGTTCAAGATAGGAATGAACTGATCCTTGTCCAACGAGGCCCATAATGTGAATTGCTCCATTATTCTCTTTTGAAAAAGTAATTCCTTTGAGAAATTCTGGGTTTGTATAAAAAGTTCCATCTTGTATGGCAAGGGTAATTCGAGGCATGCTTTGATAAATAATACGGCCCATTCCAAGGGTTATGTGACCAACCTCACTATTTCCCGGCTCTCCCCAAGGAAGGCCAACAGAACTTCCCGATGCCTGGAGAAGTGCCAGCGGATAAAAAGAATTAAGTTTTTGTATAGTAAGGATCTTTGCTTTTCTTATAGGATTTCCTCGAAAGGTAGGGCTTTCTCCCCATCCATCTAAAACAATAAGAACAACCGGCTTATATGGTTCCATAGTTTCTATTTGGGTTCGTTATTGAGTAACTATACCAGGAAAGAAATATTTTGACAAAGACTTAATGAAAGGACTATACTGATAAGGCGTAATTTTAATACATTTCGAATCGCGCAACACTGATTATTGCAGAAAACGTTTTTATTTAGTATGAAATTCTTTCATTTAGCATCATTGAATGAAAAATATCGGACCGATTAAATAGTATCGGTCGTTTTTACGTGAGTATGTTTTATCATTGATGGCGGTTCGTTATATTTTAGTGATATGACGATAAGTTTAACGCTACTTGTGGTAGTAGTTCTTTCTCTTATAGTAGGTGCTATTTCTGGCTATTATACAAGACAAACTATAGCCAGGGGTCAAGTGAATACAGCAGAAAGCAAGGCTGTGGGTATTATGGTAGAGGCCGAGAAAAAAGCAAAAGAAGAAATTGTAAAGGCGAAGAATAAAGCCATTGAAATTCTTGATAAAGTAGAAGAAAAGGTAAAAAATCAAGAAGAACAAATCAATCATCTACAAAGGCGTTTAGAAAAGAGAGAAGAATCTCTGGAACATCGTTCTGAAGAAATTGAACAAAATGGAGAGAGGCTTCGTGAAAAAGCTCAAGAAATAAAAAAAATTCGTGAGCAAATAGATGAGATGAGAAGAGCGGAGGATCAAAAAATGGAAGAAATTTCAGGGATGACTTTAGAAGAAGCAAAAGATGAAATATTTTCTCGAGCCCAAGAAGAATCTAAAGAGCGACTTGCTCAACAGGTGGTGAAATTGGAAAAAGAAAATGTTGAAGAATTAGAGCAAAAAGCAAATAATATCATGATCCAAGT
Organism: Candidatus Moraniibacteriota bacterium; assembly: GCA_016699795.1. Taxonomy (NCBI): domain Bacteria; phylum Candidatus Moraniibacteriota; species Candidatus Moraniibacteriota bacterium. Next base: position 436,894 of record CP065011.1, on the reverse strand, counting down.
GATTCAGCGATATGCTCGTTCGCATGCTTCGGAATTTATGACTTCAACGGTTTCCATACCATCTGAAGATGTGAAGGGAAAGATAATTGGAAAAGAAGGTCGTAATATTCGAGTTATCGAAAAGCTTACAGGAGTGGAGGTAATTATAGATGATTCCCCAGATACGGTAGTTGTTTCTTCTTTTGATCCGATTCGTCGAGCGATAGCAAAAATTGCTCTCGAACATCTTATGGAAGATGGGCGAATTAATCCTTCCAAAATTGAAGAAGCTGTTTCTTTTGCAGAAAAAGAAATTAATAGAAATATTAAGGAAGCGGGAGAATCTGCTGTGTATGAACTTGGAATTGCGGGGATTCATCCTAAACTTATTCATATTTTAGGAACATTACGATATAGAACAAGTTTCAAACAAAATGTCCTCCTGCATTCTTTAGAGGTCGCATTTATTGCAGGAGCTCTTGCTGCTGAACTTGGTTACGATGTTAATGTAGCGAAGAAAGCGGGTCTTTTTCATGACATAGGAAAAGCACTTGATCATAAGGTGGAAGGAACTCATGTAAACATTGGAATAAAAATATTGGAGAAATTCAATATGGGAAAAGAAGTTATTCACGCTATGAGATCTCATCATGAGGAATATCCCTATGCAACTCCAGAAGCATTTATCGTTACTGCTGCAGATGCTATTTCTGCGAGCCGTCCTGGGGCTAGACGTGATACAGTAGAAAACTACATCAAGAGACTTGAAGAGTTAGAGGGCTTAGTGAATAGCTTTGAAGGTGTTGAAAAAACATATGCTATACAAGCAGGAAGAGAAGTCCGTGTATTTGTAAATCCTGAAAAAATTGATGATCCAAAAATGGCTCTTTTGGCAAAGGATATTGCAGATAGAATACAAAGTGAACTTCAATATCCTGGAGAAATACGAGTCAATGTTATGCGTGAAACTCGCGCTGTTGAAATAGCACGTTAGTAATTTATTGCTATTTAAAGCAATAGAACAAGTATTTTTGAGAAAATTCCTGAGATTTTTTAGAAAGACTCTTGTCAGGTTTGAAGAATGGTATACAATAGGGCTACCCGAGCTAAAAAGGCTTGGAAAAACCAGTAACAAAAAGAAAGGAGGTGGATTATATGACAAGCGTTACCAAAGACGGACTCGTAAGTGCAGTATCCGTAACGACCGATCTCTCGAAGAAGAATGTTGAAGCAGTTATCGATGCTTTAGTTGATGAAATTACTCAACAAATTCGTTTGGGAAATAAAGTCACCATTACCGGTTTCGGAACATTTCGTGTTTCACAAAGAGCTTCACGAGTAGGAATTAACCCTCAAACAAAGGCAAAAATCACTATTCCAGCAATGAAAGTTCCTAAATTTACCTCTGGAAAAGCATTGAAAGAAGCAGTGAAATAGAGTTTTATATAAGAGCTCGCCTCATAAGTTTTGGACGAGTTTAGGTCAAGGTTTTATGAGGCGAGCTCTTTTTCTTTCAAAATAAAAAAGGATAGCTACACAATCCCGAAACATTTCGGGATTGTGTTGTTTGAAAAGAGAGGATATACTGTGGTATACTTTCTTTATCGGAGCATAGTATAGTGGTAGTACGCGTGTTTTGGGTACACGTAGTCCCGGTTCGATTCCGGGTGCTCCGACCATAGAGTTTGAGTTTAAGAATACAGCTACATTTTCTTCAAAGTAAAAAATACAATCTTGTTGTGAGAAATTATAAAGAATGTAGATTTTGACACGAGAATGAAAATAGATTTTAAGAAGTGATATATAGAGTTATCTTAACCGTATGAATTCTCGGTTTTTTTGTATTCGATTGGGAGAAATAGATTTTCGGTATGTTCTCCGAAAAGATCGTCGAGCAAAAAGTTTCCGTATAATTTTTTACAGTGACAATCATTGTGTTGTCACTGTTCCCTTTGGTTTTGGACGACCAAGTGCGGAACAATTTCTTTTGAAACATTCTCATTGGGTGAAAGAAAAACTTCGCCAGAGTGAAAAAAATAAAAAAATTGTATCAAGTTATTATGATCAGGAAGAATATCTTTCTTTAAAAAAGAAGGCGCACGCTTTTGTTATAAGAGAAATTAAGGAATGTAATGCTTATTATGGATTTTCTTACGAGAAAATATCTATACGGAATCAGCGCTCGCGTTGGGGTAGTTGTTCAAGTTCAGGAACTTTAAGTTTCCATTATAAAATTCTTTTTCTTCCTCTTAATTTAGCGCATTACATTATAGTTCATGAATTGTGCCACATTAAAGAAATGAACCATTCAGAAAAGTTTTGGGAACTCGTTTCTCTTACATTCCCTGATCATAAAAAGATTCGAAAGCAACTCATTCTGTGGTAGAAGGGGTTTCTTTTTTTTCAATTTCTTTTGTTTGTTTTTGGATACTTGGATTTTTTCTCATAAAATAAATAAAAAGAATTACCCAAAGCATTATTTGGATAAGATTCGCCATGATATCGTTAGTAAGTGTGGAAAGATGTTTTTCTGTTATGAGAGAATATTTTTCTCGCACGAGGAGTACCTGATTAAAAATATCAAAAATATTTTTAAAGATAAGAAATGTAAAACCAGTGAGAAGTGTTATTTTTGAGGAAGGTCGACTTTTCCACCAAAGTATTGATCCAAAGAGAACAAAAGCACTTCCCAGGGCTGAAATGCTACTTATAATGGGATCAAGAAATGTAAAATTTTCAATAGAAACACGAAGAAATTTAGCGAGTATATGATGAATACTATTCGTTCCTGATTCTGCAAATTGGACTAAAGAAAGAATAAAAAGTGTGATGATAAGAATTTTTTCTCCTTTCTTTTGTAATGTTTTTTCCATATATTTAAAAATAGAATTATATTTTTAGGTTACCTTATTTTTTCTAGAGTGTCTATTTTGATTTTAATGCGAGAAAATATAATATTTTTTATTTTTCTTTTTTTGTGTTATACTATTACCGTATGATACAATCTTTTTTCACCATAATTTCACTCATTTTCCTTATTGTTATTGTCGGCTATGGCTCGTCCTGGTTTATCGATAATCGAAAAGAGATTTTTAAAGAAAATGGTGTTTCTATAGATCAGATCGCAAAAGAAAAACTTGATAATTCTCTTTTGATGAAGGAAATGAATGATAAACTTGCCACAGAAACAGAAAAAGAAGAGGCAAAAGAAGAAGAAAAAGAAGGGGAAGCTTCTGAAGAATTAGTAACAAAAAAAATTGATATAGCTGTTCTTAATGGAGGTGGTGCGAAGGGTGTTGCTGGTAAACTTGCTGAAAGTCTGAAAAAGAATGGATTTGAAAAAATAGTAGCATCAAATGCTTCTTCGTATGCGTATAAGGGTGTGACAGTCTACTACAAAGAAGAAAAAACAGTTGCTGATGAGGTGTCTCGAACAATTAAATCTTTGGGCGGATATGGAGAAGTAACTGTTCAAAAAGGAGCTAAAGGAGATGAGATTTCTCATGCGATCGTTGTTATTATTGGAGAATAAACATATGAGAAAAAAATATACACAAAAATTCTTTAATAAAACATTTATTTTTGTTTTATTTTTAGCATGTTTTCAAGGGGGAATGATTTCTTTTGTTCAGGCAGAAGAAACCATTACTGAAAAATTAGATGATGCCAATGAAGAACTGAAAGGATTGAATGAAAAAAAAGAATCATATTCAAAAATACTTAATTTGAAAATTAAACAAGAACAGATCGTTTCTTCTCAAGTAAAATCTCTTCAAAATCAAGTGGACACCGTGGAAAAAAATATTCAAGAAAATGAAGAAGCGGCAAATAGATTGGGACGTGAAGCGGAATCACTCATTCAAGATATACAAAGAAAAGAATTGCTAATTACTGTTCAGAAAATTGCGCTTTCTAGTCTCATGCGAGATTACTATGATAAGAAAAAATCTGGATTTTCAGGAGCTCTTTTGGCGAATGCTTCGGGAGAATCTATATTTTCTTCTCAAGATCGAACATCTCAACTTCAAGAAAGAGTGATAAAAATATTAGAAGAAATTAAAGTGACAAAAGTGACTTTGGAAGAAGAAAAAAAAGAATTAGATTCTAAAAAAATAGATTTGGAAAATGTAGTAACTCGTTTGGAAAAACAAGGTGTCTATCTTGAGGGAGCAACACAAGAAAAAGAAAAAATTCTCCAAGAAACGAAACAAGAAAAGGGAAAATATGCGTGGAGACTTAATAATGTGGAAGAAAAAATTAAAGAAATTGAACAAGAAATAGCTGCTATAGAAGCGGCAAAAATTAATGGTCTTGATCTTTCTTCTATGCCGTTTGCTAAGAAAGGTCTTTTGTCTTATCCTGTGAAATCACCCAGAATTACTCAATCTTATGGAAAAACAACCTTTACAAGATGGTATACATTTCATAATGGTGTAGATTTTGGAGCATCCACAGGAACTCCTGTATACTCAGTGGCTGATGGAAAAGTGATTGCTGATGGAGATAGTGGTAATTTTGCTTATGGAAAATGGATAGCTATTGAACATGAAATTGATGGTAAAAAATTAGTTACTATATATGGGCATTTAAGTAAAAAGAGAGTGGGAAAAGGGGCTTCCTTAAAAGAAAATGATCAGATTGGTTCTGTTGGAAGTACGGGCTATTCTACCGGGCCTCATTTACATTTCGGAGTTTACAGTGCTTCACAATTTGAGATTTCTACGGTAAATGGAGAAAAAATTCCAACAGGCGCTCATGTTAATCCTATGAAATATTTGGAATAAAAAATAATTTATTATGCAAAGTATTAATTTTCAAAAAAAAGAAGAAATTGCTGAAAACACTTTTATTTACACTTTTTCTCGACCTGAGAAATATTCATTTGAGGCTGGACAATATGCGGTTTTGCGTTTTAACAAAGAATTGGATATATATCCAGACGCACGAGGAAATGTAAGAACTTTTTCTTTTGCGAGTGCGCCTTATGAAGAGGAATTAAGTTTTTTGATGCGCCAAAGTGAAAGTGGTTTCAAAAAGAATATTCACAAAATGTCCCTGGGGGATTCTTTGGAAATTTCTGATCCTATGGGAAATTGTTCCCTTTCAAATATGGGGGAAAATGTACAAAATCTTGTTTTTATTTGTGCTGGTGTGGGATATTCTCCAATGAGAAGTATACTCCGACATATTATCAAGAAAGAAGAAATTATTCCTTGCTTACTTATAAATTCCAATCGCACACCTGAAGCAACTCCTGAATTTCAATGGATAGAATCACTCTCTCAACAGTATTCTCATATTAAAGTAATCAATACTATGACAGACATGGAGCACTCGACTTCTCTTTGGAATGGAAGAAGAGAATATATTGATGAAAATTTTCTTAGGGGATTTATAGAAGATACACCAGAAACACAATACTTCATTGCTGCGGGTGCAAATTTTATACAAGTTATGAAAAATAATCTTGAAAACATGGGAATTTCTAAGGACCGTATGTTTTTTGATAATTTTGGATCAGCACGGAGTTGATTTTTTTTGTCGATTTGATACACTGGAGATGTTTCCTTAAAAAGTACCTCCGCGGGTGTCGTATAATGGTTTATTATATTAGCCTTCCAAGCTAAGGACGGCGGTTCGATTCCGCTCACCCGCTCAAGACATCAGAAACGGCCCCATATTGGGCTGTTTTTGTTTCAGATAAAGCAAAATCATTCAGTTCTAACCCTGGGTTTTGAGCCTTTATCATTTCCGTGCCTTCTTTGATGATCTGATATTGTTTGCGCAAGGTAATATGGACCTTTCTGTCTTTCAAGACGCAGTCCGAACCTAAGGCACGCAATATCCTGGTCTTGGTTTCGTAATCTCCCTCAGCGAAATTATGTTTTGCGTAGACAGCGAATGTGAAAGTTTTTTCGGTCAGTTCTAACCATTCGTCTGCTCGTTGGCGTAGATTGTTCAAATTCTGTTCGATCCCGGCCTTCTCTTTAAGCAAGGACGACTTCTGGCCCTTGAATTCCTCGTCGCTTATCAGATCCTTGTCGGAGTTGTTGAGTGAAATATAGATTTTCAGCAGGTTATCAATCTTGTTCTGGCAGTCTTTCAGGGCTTTCTGCTGGTTTTTAACCATGATGTTGCGATTGTCGACCTCAAGTTCATTGTCCCGGTTCAAAATCTTCAAAGCAAAAGCCAGAAAACTCTCGGGCAAGGTTATTTTGTCCAGCTCTTCCATGACTTGTCTGTTGATTTCTTCGAAAGATACGGGTTTCTGTCGGCAATCGGTGTCCAATTTCTTTTTGGTGCAGTGGTGGTAAACAAAAGTCTTGATGATATTCTTGGATTTGATTCTTTTTATTTTCTGCTCGGTCGTGATAGAGCATCCGCACTCGCCACAGCGGATTGTGCCACGGTAAGGAAGGTTTTTGTGGCGTGTCTGTGATTTGCATTTGATCCCCAGGAGCTTCTGGACATAATCAAATTCAGCTCGCGTTATCATTGGCGTGTGCTTGCCTTGATATGTCTTGCCGACCCACTCATATTCCCCGTAATAAAAATGGTTCGTGAAAATTTTGTACCCGTGGCTTTCGTGGAGCTTCATGTCTATATTGCGCGTGGGTTTTCTCAAACCCCACTCGTTGTTGGCAATGTCAACAATCTTGGAAACCGAATAATCGCCAGTCAACATAAGATCCCACATCTGGCGGACAATCGGGAAGCGTTCTTCATCGACGTGGATGACTTTGCTTCCTTGTTCTCCCGCCTTGTCGTTCTTGTATCCAATCGGCACGAGTCCTGGCCGCCAACCTTTCTCGGCTTTGGAAGCCATGCCGCGCTTAACATCCCTGCCCAGGTCAATGATGTACTGGTTGGCCATTCCCGTCTCGACCGACATCATCAATACATTGTCAGTCGTTTTGTATTCTCTGCCCGGCGTTTGGATCGACTGTATCAGTCCAAGCTGCAGCATGTATTGGATTTCGCCGCTGTCTATCGGATTTCTGGTTAGGCGGTTAATTTTCCAACAAAGAATTCCGCCGGCCTTGCCTCGTCTTATCTCTTTAAGCATCTTGTTAAATTCCTCCCGCCCAGGCTTCTTGGCGGATTTGTTTTCATGGTAAACTCCCTTAATTTCAAGTTTAAGATGTCTGGCGATGCGTTCCAGTTCCTTGCGTTGATCTTCGATTGATTGTATCTGGCGATCTTCGCTATCGGTGCTTTTGCGAAGATACATTAGATACTTTATTTTGGCCTCCATAATGGTTTCAATTTGTGCACGTTACTGTCTATGCAGATTGTATAGCGACATTGAAAATTCTAACAATCTTTGCGGTCCTTCTTTTTAATGGGCTTGTAGATAAGCCGAACCATGTCCACCAAATTTTCTGCCAGTTCAAAAGCCTCCTTGAGAGAGATTTTCTTTCCGGTTTCTTTTTCGTATAGTTCCTGAAATTTTTTAGCGTCTGATTCGGTAATCATAGTAATTATCGGTTTATAACATAGGGGTAAATTTGGTTTATAAACCCTTTTAGCTCCTATGTATCAATAAATGGCATTCATTGGTCAGAAACCATTTGAATTCTTCTTTGAGCGCGATCTCGCTTTCCGGTCTGCCTGTGAAATGCAAACTGCTTGCTTCAGCCAAATCTTCAGACGGTTCGACAATTCCCAGGATAACAAGTTGCTCCATTTCTTTCAGCGCTGTTGGACGGGAACATTTGAGAATATCCATGACTTGGTTTGTTGCAAGCACACCCGATGATTTTATGAGATTCTTAAACACTCTTGCTCGGTTGGGTGGAGCAGAATCAAGCGCAACTCGCATTACGATGCTAAGATCTTCCTTGGTGATATTTTCTCGGCCACAAACAATGGCATGACCTCTAGCCAAATTGTAAAGGAGCTGATTCAGCCTGTCTGGCATTTCTGTAATCGGTTGAGTGTGGTCATACTTTTTGGATTCGTTGCTGTCTTTCCAAACATTGATAGAACTTCTGAGGCGTGCCAGTATTTTGGCAAGACGAGCAATGATTTCCAACAAGCTCTGCTCGTCTTTTTCCATATCCCAAAGGACTCCGTCGGGATATTTGCTCCACAAAGTTTTTGCAAAGTTTTCAGTAACTTCCCGGCATAAAATTTCTTTTTCCCGGCAAGGCTTCTTTAACTGGTTTGCTAGGGCGGTTTCGCTTTTCTCGGCGCCTCCGATATTGACGAAAAACAAACGCGACCCCAGGTTCCCCATAGCTTTCCATATCCTAGGGCGGATTGGGGTAGAGGCAGAAAGCAACATAAACAGGTAGTCTCCGGTATATCCGCGCTTGCCGTGTATGCCACCGCTTGTTTCCAGACCTTCTCCGTCCAGAACTCTGATTAATATCCCGAGCATTTCTTGGACATTTTCGTCTTTCTTGCTAAATACGGGGGCAAGATCCCGGATAATCAATGTCTTGTACCTGATCTGTGGCAACATGTCGATTTCGGCCAGTTCCTCCTTTTTCTTTTTTGCGGCTTGAGATACAAACGACGCCGGGGTGAAATTGTCAGTCGTAAATGCCAGTTCTTTGGCGGTGGAAAAGAAATTCAAAACGACGGTTTTTCCAGAAGATGGAACATCCACATAGACGAGGGCAAACGGATTTTTGATATCGCCTATCAGCAGTTGGGCGATTATGCTTAAGCCTACTTCGGCCGGAAGTATCAATTCGGGAAAATTTTCCGTGATAACTTCTCGCCAGAGTGCTATGTCAGTCGGTACCTCTGGGATCAATTTTGCGAATCGTTCATTCTCCCTAGACTGTTGTTTCTTGGCGTCGTGCGACACATTTTTTTCTTTCTCCATATTGTTTTTTATCTCGTTTAATTTGTTATTTGCTTTACCACTCATCTTGCTTGAAGCATCTCTACGGCGTCTCGGAATCCGACTCCGTAAAAATGCATTGTAAATTTTATAATGTCGCTCTTTTCTCCGCATCCGAAACATACAAAGGTATTGGTCTCTGTGTAGAAATAGCAGCTGGGAGTTTTTTCATTGTGGAAGGGACACAACGCCACAAAGTTTTTCCCAGACGGTTTGAGATCGAGTTTGTCACGCGCCAGTTCGTAGATTGGATAGGATCGAGCAAGTATAATTTTCTCTTGGAACTTTTCGTAATTTTCTTGGCGTCTGTTGCTTTTGCCCTTTGCAATTATCTGTTGCCTTTTTAGGCGTAAGATGTGATTCTCTATTTTCAGCAGGTCGGGAATCATCAGTTTTTCCGCGACTATTTCCCAGAACCACACATCCTTTTCGGGGCAACGCTCATAGACGGCGGTCAAAAATCCCTTAATCTCATTTGCCAATTTGTCATACTCCTCCTGCCATTCTGAAATCTTTTCGGGTATTATCGTTTTGGCTTCAGGGAAAATTTCAAGAAGTTCTTGGTCGGAATATTTTTTTGAAAATAAAAAAATCATACTTGCAGTATGACTCTTTCCGAAAATTTTTATGGAATATGGAACTAAATGGAACTATTTTGGATTATTCCTTATGTTAGCTAACTCCAATTCCCTCAAAAATATTTCTTTTTTAATGCCTCTTTCTTCAATATCCTTATCGGAAATTACTTTATTGAACAATAACCCCGTCTTAGTGCTTCTCTTCGGAAAGAATGCCTTTAATATTTCACCTTTAAAACCCAAACTGTTTAATATTTTTGAGAATTTTTTTGATTTTATTTCATTTTTAATTCCATCTGGTAGTTCACTTTTTCTAAAAAACTTATTTGGGTGTTCAAATAAAAAACTGAAAAATTCCATGTTGCTGCCAGCTCCGTGAGGTTTGCCGATAAGGTATGTGTTATTAATCCAAATCTCCCTGTCTTTGATCGAAATTTCATATGCGTCAGACAATTTATTTTCTGAGTGGGTTCCCAATTCTTTTTTTAGCGCCAAGATAATTTTAAATGTGAAACCCGCCCCGTCTAAATTCATTATTTCAAAACCTTTTATTTCAATATTTTTTTCTTTTTTTAATTCCAAGACGGCGTTTATAAAATCGATATGTCCAAAATATTTTTCTTCAAAACATCCAATGCTAGACAATTCAGCCCAGACCAAGGCGGGAAGGTTGTCTTTGGATGGAAATAAAACGGTGGTGTAGATTAGGGGTATTTTTGTCAGCCCGTATTTTTGGGAAAGTTTTTCTATGCAATCGGTTATTGAGTCTTTGCTTTTAACAATCGGATAAAGATTGGAAGAGCTGAACCCTTCAATTAGTCGGTCAAAATACTTTATTTTTCCTAAATTTTGAGAGAAAGCCTCATTGATGGCGGGTACGTAAGGATCCATGTCAAAAACCCAGCTGCCGTCGTGTTTATTTGGGTTTATGCTAACCGTTCTATTGTTCTGATTCTTAAATCTGAGTTTTTCAAGGTCGCTAAAAAAACCTATCAGCAGATCAGTTTGAAATTCATTGAATACGATTTTTACCGATTGATTTTCCATGCACCCATTCTCTCATAAACAGGACAATTCGCAAGTTGCATTACGCTTTGTTTGGGTGTATTTTATAATAGAACTCACAGTCAAATAAACATCAAGAAAACAAGCCATGCTTGTCTCTATTGCGCCTTTTAGCGGGCGATTCGGTGCACACAATAGAGGCACTTGGTGTTCTCTTGACTGTGAGTTCCGCCGGGTCGTCCACTCAAGCGGAAACTTCTCGGCGATCTAATCGATTTAGGTCGCTTTTATGTTGAAGGAAAAAATAAAATATAGCGATCTCAATGCTAGGCAGAAAGAAATATATAACTTTCAAAAAGCCTCGGCCATCTTCGCCGAATATGGATATACGACCGTTAAACTTTCTGACGACTGGATGGGTGCAGATTTTATTGCTATTAGCTTTGACGGGGAAAAATATCTCAAGGTTCAGCTTAAGGGACGGCTAACTTTTGAAAAGAAATACCTGGGAAAAAAGATATTCATTTGTTTTCACGACAAGAAGAACGATGGGTGGTATCTATACAACCATGACAAAATTCTGAAAAAATTTATCAGGTCAATAAAAAATAGCAAATCTTGGAAAATGAAAAACGGATACAGTTACCGATATCTGCAATCGGAGCACATAAAAATCCTAAGCCCATTCGTCATCGGATAAATTATGCAGTTTTTTGCTTCTCGAATCACCAGACATCCAGAGTCGCACGGAAAAGCAAAAGCCATAAAAGCATATGGCTGATATGACAAAGTATGCTCTCAGGATGAAATCGGGGTCCGAGGGATGAGCAATGAACTCAGAAAAGAGGGCATTTTCAGATCTCTGGTATGAGTTATTTGATAAATATTGATTAAACGACCACTTCTACGGCACCTTGCCGTTCAAAGAAGGTTTTAAGTAAAGCAAAAAATGCTACCTGCTCAAAGGTTTTTTTGGTTTTTAACCAATCCTGTGAACTCGTTCTACTTTGATTTATTTGATTTTTAATCAATTTCTGTGATGGGTTGGGTTTATTAAGCAAAAAGACCCCTATAACATCAGTTTTCCTTTACTTTATGGTCCTTTGCCGATAGAATGAAGGAAGAAATAAAGACAAAAAACGATGCTGTTGTTTAAAAGTTGATCCAAAATGAAATAACTGTTAGACTGGTATTGGAATAGGTCGCAGTTAATTTTGGATAAATTTAATCATACATCTTGCATTATGAAAAACAAAAAGATTAGAGTAATTGATTTCTTTTGCGGTGCTGGCGGATTCTCCGAAGGATTCAGACAGCAAGGATTTGATGTGATAATGGGAGTTGATAATTGGCAGCCTGCTATCGATACGCATAACCTAAATCACGGCCTAAAAGATACCACAAAAAACGTCCTGGATTTTTGGGGTAAATCTTCCGGGGATGTTTCTGAAATCAACAAGTTGCCTCCGGCAGAAGTATTGATTGGCAGTCCGTCCTGTGTTTCGTTTTCTATGTCGAATAAGGCCGGCAAGGCTGACAAAACCCATGGTATAAGGTTGATTGAAGCATATTTGAGGGTTGTGGCCGTGAAAAAACACGAGGCTGACTCTACGCTAAAGGCGTGGTATATGGAAAATGTTCCACAATCTCGAACACACGTGAAAATCAAATACAGTTTCAAAGATCTGAACCTTGGTAAATGGTCGTTGACAATCGGTAAAAAACCTGATGATATAGCGGTGACTACGAATGGGGGATTTTTCAACTCAAAGGACTTTGGCGCTCCGCAAGGCAGGGAAAGGTTTGTGGCAGGCGAATGGGTTAAGACAAACGAATTCTTAAGACCTGAAAGCGCGAAAAAGATCAATATCAAATTACAAGAAATAAAGAAAAACATACCAAAGCCTAATGATAAAAACAAAAAAAACAAATGGACGGATCCTAATTATCCTAGCATAACTTTGGAGGCAGAAAAGATATCCGATCACTTTTATGATTCTGGCATTTACAAACTTGAATGGGAAAAAGCTGAATATTTAAAGACGAATCATCCTTTTATGGGAAAGATGTCATTCCCTGAGAACGAAGACAGGCCTAGCAGGACCATACTAGCTACAAAGTCTGCAAGTTCACGGGAAGCTCTAATTTATAAGTCGGAATACAACAGGAAGGGCGACGGGGAATACAGGGCGCCTACTATAAGGGAAATCGCTTGTCTTATGGGATTTCCTTATGTGTACCAATTTGTAGGTTCCGAGGGTATCAAGTGGAAACAAGTAGGAAACGCCGTTTGCCCCCATATGGGGAATTCATTAGCCAAAACTATCAGGAAAAAAATGGGATTGGGAGAGATCAGTCACGATAAAATCGATTTTTCGGAACTTTCTGAAAATTACAAGAAGGTGAACAATCTGAATACATTTACAGAAAACAAGTTTGACAATCCGCGCAAAAGAAATAAAAACGCTCTTTTCCGTAGACATCCATTGAAGTTAGGAAACATGACAGTTGATCTTATGAACTATCATCCTGACAGAAAAGATGAAAGCATCGCCAAATCGTGGCATGTGGGCGTATTTTTCGGTACAGGAGATGACCATAAGGTAAAGATATTGGATGAAAAGAGCTTGCCAATTATAGAAAAAATTCTTGACGAAAATCTGTCTTGTTCCAATGAGTACAAAAAATCTATAAAAAACATCGCCACAAAAAAGGATTTGCAAAAGGCATACGAGGATGACTTATTCCTCAGCAATAAGAATAATCCAGTATTGATAGTCAAGGGGATGGCAGACTCAATCAATTTATATGATAACTATTTCAAGTACATTGAGACCAACGGTTTTTTTCCAAAAGAAACCGTTCCTCTCGCCCAAATCATGGCTATGTATGGTTTATTAAAATTGGTTTATTAATATTAAGCATATGGAAAAAGAAAACCGCATTAAAAAGATAGGTGAAGTATCAAAACTGGAACCGTTCAGTAAGCAGGAAATCCCTTGGAAGGAGAAACTGGAATTGATGCCAGTGTTTAAAATCCCCTTGGCATACCTGGTTTACAATAAATATAACGGGCGAATATTGAGCAGAACAAAATCTCTTGAAAGCCAGAAGCATGAGATTGATGTGGAAAGCGAAGACGGCAGACGCCGTATCGAAAAATTACTTTGGGAGTCAAAGCCTGACCGGAATAAGAAAACTGAAGAAAGTATAGAGAAATATGGTCAAGAAAAAGTTGGAATCATCACACGGGATGGAATAGTTATAGATGGGAACAGAAGAGTCATGCTCTTGAACAAGCTGAAAAAAGATTATTTTAAGGCAGTGGTTTTGCCCGTCACATTGGAAGAAGACCCCTTGGAAATCGAAAAACTCGAAACATTGTACCAGATGGGCGAAGATGAAAAGCTGGGTTATAATCCTGTTGAAAAATATCTAAAAGCCAAAGGACTCCATCAAAGGAAGGTTAGTGTGGACAAAATAGCCAATTGGATGGGTGAAAGCGAAACTACTGTAAAGGAATATTTGGAGGTGATGAAAATAATGGATGACTACCTGCAATACTTGCAATATGATGGAATATATACCCAATTGGACGGAAGAGAGGATCAATTCATAAATCTTACAAAATGGATAAAAAAATTCGAAAACGTCTCAAGAGGGAGTGCGGACGCTTTTGATGGATACAAATCCAGTGACGTCGATGATCTGAAAATGATTTCTTTTGATTACATCCGTGCAAGGTACGAAGGCAAAAAATTTAGGAATATAGCTTACGGGCGAAAAGAAAGTCACTTTTTCGGTGATGAAAAGATATGGAAAGATTTCAGGGATTTCCATTTCGAACATGTGGATCCAATAAGTGACGAAGAAGAAAAAATTGATTATGATTCGGAAAACCTTGAGGCACATTTGGATGCAAGGGATGATAAGTTTACCAAAGAATCAGCCAAATTTCTTAATGAAAACATAGATACGCATTACCAATGGCTCCGTAATCGCCAAGCAGCCGATGAGCCGGCCAAGCTCATTAATTCCGCAAAGAGAGCGATTGAGTCCATCGACCAAAAACACAAAGCTTTTGCTGAACCAGAAGTCATGAATGAGGTTCTGGAATTGAACAAAATGACGACGGATATGTTGATTAAGACATCTCCTGAAAGTTTGCTTGATCACATCATTTATTTGCTTGCAAAAGTAAACTTAAATAAAAAGGGAAAGCAACCGGAGAAATCGCTCCTCGACAAGGTAACCCTTATAAACAAAACTACTTTTGATATGAAGAAGGAACTTGGCGGATAATATTTATGGGTAATATCGAAATCCATTTGGATGAGGAAAATTTGAGGTATGTGATAAGCGGTGACATAAGTAGCATCTTGACCAACAGGAGGCTTCTGTTTTCTTTTAGGCGACTGCACTATGCATTGAAGGAAGACTTGTTGTCCGTACCTTTTGAAGATGGGAGAAAAATAGATGTGTTGGGGGAAATAAACGAACTTTTTGAAAAATTCGGCATAAAGGAGAGCATGTCCGATGAGACTCAAAAATCAGTAGACAGTTATCATCGTGAGCAGAAGAACTTCGATGTATTTTCACAAAAAGCTAGGAAGATAAGGAACAATGAATTCAAAGACAATCCGGAACTTGTTTCTGATTTTGATCACTTTCAGTCGGTTGTTAAAAGGGAATTAACTAGAAAGCTATACCCCTTGCAATTGTTATCGGCGTACCACATGGCTTTTGCACAAAATGCTTGTAACTTTGCAGTTCCCGGTGCCGGCAAAACCTCAATTGTATATGGAGCCTACGCATATTTAAAAAACTTACCAAAAGAAGATCCTAAGCATGTAGATAAGCTTATGGTAATCAGCCCCCTGTCTGCTTTTGCGCCTTGGGAAAATGAGTACGAAGAGTGTTTTGGCAAAAAAGCCCAAGTGCAAAGACTTTCTGGGGATAGCAGTATATCAAGAAGCCATAAGGAGCAGCATCTGTATTCGGGCAATCCCTGTGAAATAACCCTTATATTTCATGGCGGCGTTGACGGCCTACAGCATGAAATTGTCGATTTCTTAAAGAAGCACAAGACTATGTTGGTCGTAGATGAAGCGCATAGGATAAAAAATCCTGAAGGCGTGTGGGGCAAGAGCGTCATCAACATCGCGAAAGAAGCAAAGTCGAAGGTAGTTTTAACGGGTACTCCCGTTCCAAACGGATATGAAGACCTGTATAATTTGTATCAGTTTATATATCCCTTTAAGTTCAAAGATATATTAAAATTTCATTATGGCAATCTGGTTGATATGACTAAAAATAGCGAGCCTGACAGCGAGCGAGTAAAAAAATTCACTGCTAACATATCGCCATACTTCATTAGAATAAAAAAGTCTGACCTGAAACTCCCCCCGGTAAAAGAAACGATTATCCATGTAGAAATGGGAAAAGAACAAAGGAAAATTTATGATTTCATTGAAACGAAGTACATCAAATCATTCCAAAAAAGTAACTCGGCAACCATAAAGGACATCTTGAATAAGGCTAAATTGATAAGGTTGCGGCAAGCCTCGACCAACCCCTCTTTACTCATGAAGCCAATTAAGGAAACCCTGGAAAGCGATGATTTTGACGGTAGGACTTTTTCTGGAAATAAAATGCCGGATGAGTTTCAGGATGATTCTGAAATACTATCAAAAATAAGTCTGTATATGAAATCGGAGACACCGAGTAAATTTTCCAGCATATTGGATTTGTTGAAGGAAAAGATTAAACAAAACGAGAAAATTTTGGTTTGGACCATATTTGTGCAAAACGCGAAGCAATTTAAGGATTTATTATCTAAACAAGGAATAAATTCCGAGCTTCTTATCGGGGAGACGGGGCAGGTGGAGCGTGAGAATATCATCAAAAAATTTAATGACCCACTCAATACTGAGTTTCGGGTAGTTATCGCCAATCCTTTCGCCGTCGCTGAATCCATCTCTTTGCATAAAGGATGTCATAACGCCGTATACATGGAAAGGGATTATAATTGCTCTAATTTCTTACAGTCCAAAGATAGGATACATCGGGTCGGCTTGCCTGCTGACCAGGAAACCAATTATTATTACATATTATCCGAGGATTCGATTGACGAGGTTATTGATCGGCAACTCCACATTAAGGTTGAACGGATGGAAAAAATAATAGACGAGGATATCCCTCTGTTTTCCAGAATTGATGATTCGGATGAAACGGACTTAATCAAAGCTTTATTGGATAATTATGCTAAAAGAACTCAGTAAATATGAAAACCTCGGTACTCCGAAATTATTTTGGGAATTATTCAACCAATTTGATGCACGCAAGGGAAGATGGAATACTGTTGGCATTGATGAATATTTACGTAACCGTCTGATTGATGGCCGGACTGTATTTGACGGTTGTGTCCCGTTCCTTGAGGCAATCAACATAATCAATATTGCAAAAAATGGGGCGATAATTATCGGCGATTCCTTTTTGGCAAATTTAAAAAGCGAAGAGTATCTGCGTATTAAAATATTGAAAAAAGCGTTTTCCGAATTGGAAAAAGACTCTGCTTTTAAAGAAATATTCATTCCTGAAAATTTTTCGTACGATGTGGTTCATAGAAATATACAGATAAAGAATTCTGCCTTTCGTTTGAAATATTCGAAATTCAAGCAATTGCTCATTGATTTCAATTTTTTGATTCCTAGTTTAGACATCAATGCCAGTAAGTTGGTTGTTAATGGTGAATATAGGGATATTTTCGATTCGTCTGTGCTACCAAGCCTAAAAAGAAGAAAGTTGACGGCAGAAGATTTATATCGACAGCTTGAAGAAAACAGGATTAACGGTGAGTTGGCGGAAAATTTTGTGTTAGGGTTCGAGAGGTTGAGATTGGGCGAACAGAAAAGTCCAGAAATTGAAAAAATATCCGATTATGATGTTTCTGCCGGATATGACATAGTTTCATTTGAATCGGTAGTTTCAAGTACTCCGGATAGATTTATAGAAGTTAAAAGCTATATAGGGGAACCTACTTTTTTTTGGACAAGAAATGAAATTGATGTTGCTAAAGTGAAGAATGGAGAATACTTTATCTACTTGGTAGACAGAAATGGAATGGCTCGGACTGGTTACCACCCGATAATCATCAAAAACCCGTACAGGAATGTCCTTAATGATAAAAAGTGGAACAAGATAGCGGAGAAATATTTTATTTATAAGCCCAATTAAAAAGGCGGCATCTTTTCTAAAATGAATGACATCATCAACAATATAGCAAATAAAGATCGCGCCATAGGCTGGATTGTCTCTCAGATGTATTGCTGTGCCAAAGAAGAAAAATGGTATCCGGCAATTGCTTCGTTATTTATGCTTCTGGAACAAGTTTTGCGGTGGGCTACAGATTCAAAAGACGAAGACACCTTGAATGTTATAATCAATAAGGCCAAAAAGGACAGTTTGATTGCTGAGAGTGAAGCGGAAACATTGCATAGGGTTCGAGAGTATCGAAACATGTATATGCATTCAAATTTCCACGAGAACCAGTTCGAAATAGATGGCTTGTTGTATCCGGTTAACGACGAAGAGACTGCCGAGGCAATTTTCAATAGCATCTGTACTCCATGTCTCAACATCATCCTCAAACTAATGGTCTAAACAGGGGATTTACAGGAGACTCCTTCCATGAATTCGGTCCTAACCGCATGGACAAGCCAGCTCAAAATTTCAAAAAGCTCCCCATTCATTAGGGGAGTTTTTTGTTTTGTGGTAGGGAGAATTGAACTCGGTGGCAGTGAGCTAGAAAAAGCTCAGTAGAGATTTTTTACAGCAAATGCCAATAAATGCGGATGAACATTTGGCGTTGCCGCGAGTAAGGAGTAAATGAATGACGGCGAACGAGTGATGCGATAAATTCTCCCTATCCACTCAAAATTATAATTAAATAGTGTGTTAATATTGAAATATGAAAGATAATAACCTTGTAGCTTTTATTTATTCTCAAATGATGAATATCTTCATTCTTGCTGTGATGATTAGTTTTTTAGTATTTATTTTTTTGAATAGTAATCAGCCAATAAAGATTCAAGGTGACGGTGTTTTTTATTATAGCTGGCTTCGGTCGGCTGTTTTTGATCATGATTTGGATTTTCACAATGAATTGGAATATTTCGCACAGCAAGATTTTTATAGTGAAAAATTTGTCAAAGAAAATATCTTAACTTCAAATGGAAAAACTCCAAATCCATATGCATATGGTACTGCGATTCTCTGGGCGCCATTTTTTTTGGTGGGTGATCTATTGACTGTTATTTTTGATTTTTCACGAAATGGGTACTCCTTCTTCTATGTTTTTATGATTAATTTTGGAACATGGTTGTTCGGAACTCTTGCTCTGTTTTTTATTTTTAAATCATGCTTATTGGTTTTACATGATAAAGAAAAAACAGATAACGAATATACTGTTCTTGTACTTCTTGGTGTCTGGTTATCAACGCCATTTCTTTATTATCAACTGTTGGCACCTTCAATGTCCCATATTCCATCATTATTCTTATCTAGTATGTTGTTTTATTTATCTTTAAAATTTTTCTACTTAAAGGATGTGAATCCTTGGTTCTTCATGCTGGTTATATTTTTGTTGTGTGCTACGCGTTGGCAAAATATTCTGATAGTCTTGGCAGTTGCTCCATTGTTTGTGCCAGCCTTTATAATAAAAAAGGAAGAAATTTCCAATAGTATTAAACATTTTTTGATTTTCATATTGCCATTAATACTGTTTGTTGTTTGTCAGATGTTGGTTTGGGAAAATGTTTATGGAAAATATTTGTTAATTCCGCAAGGACATAATTTTGTTCGCCCAGAATTTCATGGTTTGTATGTTTTATTTTCTAGTAATAGGGGACTGTTCTCTTGGTCACCTTTTCTTTTATTGGTGTTTTTTGGAATGTATTACCTATGGCTAAAATCAAGAAGGGTGGCAATTGTTGTAATTTTAGCATTTATTTTTACATGGATAATTAATGGCTCGCTTAGTGATCTTGGTGGTGGAGATGCCTTTGGCGCTAGAAGATTTTTGGAAATATTGCCATTCTTGATTATGCCAATAGTGTTCCTGGGGGAAAAATTTAAAAAGTATCATATGGTGATGTTCTTGATCGTGGGCTTCTTTGTGTTGATAAATTTATTTCTGATTAACAGTTACAGGCTAGGATTGATTCCGAGAAGTGGTGAATTTGATTTACTGAAACTTATCACGCAATAATCCAAATAATTTAAATGTCAGATGCTATGGTGACTAAGTCAAAAAAATTTTGTTTAAGCCATGTTTTTTGTGTATCCGCAATGTGTAATCGAACTGTGTTATACTATCAGTGTAAATTGTAAGAATTAATAGCGTTGTTTACAAAAATTATATGGAAACTTTATCTATACTTGAGTTCATAAAAAAAAGTATCGAGGAAGGTCAAGGAAAATCACACATTAAAGAAAAACTTTTAGCGGTTGGTTGGACTGATGATGAAATAGACGCTCTTTATGCAGATGCTTTGAAGGATCTCGGAGTTCCCCTCCCTTTGGAGCGACTTTCGGGACGGAAAAAAATTGGAGTTGCTTTAGAAGTTGTTTTGAATTTATTTTCTTTTGTTCTCCTCGGTATTGTCATTACTGGAGTGGGCATTCTTTACTACGAAGTAATTGATAAATATTTTCCAGATCCAGCAGCTTTTTATGGATATGGTTCTTCAGTAGCGACTCAGGCTATTCATTATGCTATTTCAGCACTTATTATAACCTTTCCTCTTTTCTTTTTTACTATTTTTTTTCGCTTTCGAAAATTTCGACAGCAAGAAGTGAAAAGAGAAATAATGGCTATAAAATGGATAACATACGGAGTTTTGTTTATTTGTTTAATAATACTTGTAGGTGATCTCATAGCCCTTCTTTATACCTTTCTTCAAGGAGAAATGAGTGTGAGGTTTTTCTTAAAGGCTTGTGTTATTTTGCTGATTTCGGGGACTGTTTTTGGATGGTATTTTTTTGAAAGAAGAGAAATTCAGTACAAAAAACCTATTTCAAAAAGAGTTTTTCAAGCTTTTGCTTGGAGTTCTTCCTTCGGTATTTTTCTAGGAATCCTCTTTGGCTTTTTGATTTCAGGCTCTCCTCAAATGGCGAGGACACGAGCATTTGATACACAACGATCTCAGCATTTATCTCAAATCGCTTCTTGTGTAGAGAATTTTGCTTCACAATATCAAAGACTTCCGAAAAGTATAGAAGAAATCCAAAAATCTACGTATTATTGTATAGAAGAGGGCAATCAATTTGATCCTGAGAAGAATATTCCTTACGAATATCGTATTATAACGGAGGCAAGAACCGTAGGGACTGTTCGTGAAGGAGAATTTGAGCTTTGTGCTCAATTTAGTCTTGAATCTAGTAGTGAGAATAAAGAATACCCTTCTTATTATGATGTAAATACAAAGTGGAGTACTCACAAAGCTGGAAAAGAATGTGACCGTGTGAATGTCGTACTTTCTCGTACGGATAATGAAAAATAACACAGTAAAGAAAAATATCCCTTCCCACCCTGTTTGTTATAATTGACGAATAGGGCAAAATGGGTGTATTTTGAAAAGGCGTCGCAAGAGGCGACGTTTTTTTGTTTAGAATTATAGTTTTTATATAGAATTTTTATGGAAATACGAAACATTGCCATTATCGCTCACGTCGATCATGGAAAAACAACCCTTACAGACGCTATTATGCGTCAGACAGGGGCGGTAGGAGATGATGAGTCTATGGATTCCAATGCACTTGAACAAGAGCGAGGAATTACTATTTATGCGAAAAACACAACTGTTTTTTATCGAGATACAAAAATCAATATTGTAGACACACCAGGACATGCTGATTTTGGAAGTGAGGTTGAGCGAGTACTTCGATCTATCGACTCCGTTGTTTTGGTAGTAGACGCTCAAGAAGGACCTATGCCTCAAACTCGATTTGTTTTGAAAAAATCTCTTGAATTAGGTCTTAAACCACTTGTTGTGATAAATAAAATTGATAAACCAGCTGCTCAACCAGACATTGTATATGAGCAAGTTTTCGAACTTTTCTTAGATCTTGGCGCAACGGATGAACAATTAGATTTTACAACGATATATGCGATTGGCCGTGAAGGAATTGCCAAAGAACATCTCGATGATGATTCTAAAGATCTTTCTCCGCTTTTGGATATGATCCTTCTTCGTGTTTCTCCAGCAAAAAGTGAATCCGAAAAACCTCTTTTGTTTCAACCGTTTAATCTTGGATACGATGACTTTCTTGGCCGTCTTGCTATAGGAAGAGTTTACGAGGGGATTATTCGAGCAGGACAATCACTCACACTCAAGAGACTTGATGGAAAAAGTGAAACAGGACGAATTACAAAATTGTTTACTTTCAATGGAACACGACGCCAAGAATCCGACCAGGCTATTGCTGGTGATATTGTTATGGTAGCGGGATTTTCTTCTATTGATATAGGAGAAACTCTTTGTGAATCTACTACTCAAGAGGCATTACCAGCTATTACTGTAGATGAGCCAACTATCTCCCTCCGGTTTCTTGTAAATGATTCTCCTTTTTCTGGAAAAGAAGGAAAATTCGTTACAAATCAACAAATTCGAGAACGCCTCAAAAAAGAACTAGAAGTAAATGTTGGCTTGAGAATAGATTTTTCTTCTGCAGAATACGCTATGGTCTATGGAAGAGGAGAGCTTCATATTGCGATACTTCTCGAGAATATGAGGAGAGAGAATTATGAAATACAAGTCTCTCAACCCCATGTTATTATCAAGGAAGAAGAAGGAAAAAAACTAGAACCATTCGAAGAGGTGACCATAGATGTACCAAGTATATATTCTGGAGCAGTTATTGAAAGATTGGGAAAGCGAAAAGGAACAATGGTAAATATGCAACCACATGGTGATCAAGTTCGTCTTATTTTTGAAATTCCCACAAGAGGACTTTTGGGTTATCGAGGGCAATTTATTGTAGATACCAAAGGAGAAGGTATTTTATGTTCACGAGTTATTGGTTTTCGGGAATATGCAGGTCCAATTTCGAAGCGGGAAACGGGCTCTATGATTTCTGGAGAAACAGGAAAAGCTCTTGGATACGCATTATTTAATCTGCAAGGTCGAGGAATTCTTTATATAGGAGCAAGCACGGATGTGTACGAAGGACAAGTTATAGGAAATACTTCCAAAGGGGATGATATGACAGTAAATCCTATAAAGGGAAAACATCTTACGAATATGCGTTCTAGTGGAAATGATGATGCTATTACTCTCGTACCACCATTTGAGCTTTCCATAGAACGTGGATTGGAAGTTATGTCTGATGATGAATATCTCGAAGTGACGCCAAAATCAGTAAGGCTTCGTAAGCAATACTTAAGCGAGACTAATCGAGTGAAAGCTAAAAGAAAACAGTCTTCATAAGAAAGATTGCTTTGAAGTATAATTTATTTATTTTAAAGCAAGAGAATATATTAAAAAGACAAACAATAGTAAGAAAGATGACTTCTATAACTTAATGGAAGTCTTCTTTTTTATGGGAAATACATAGAATAAATAAAAAGATATTCTATAAAAAGGTATTCTATAAAAAGATATGCGAAATTTTCAAAATTTTATTTCAGCACTTTTTAGAGAAAGCCAAAATTTTCTAGACTTTATACGGAGATTTATTTTAGAAAGAACGAGGAAGGCTAGTCGTAATTATCATAGAGATAGAATAGACGTTTATACAAAATGATAATAAAAAGCAAAGGATGTAATACGAAATACGAAAAAGAGTGGTTTTGATTGAAGAATTTTGTTAGAATAGATTTTGAGAGAGGTATCTTTAAAAATTTATGGTAAAGAAGAAATCCTACTTACTTATTTTTTTGATGTGAGATGAAAATGATAGTCCGGAATGAGCCTCAGAGAATCTAAAACTTTTAATTTTTTGTTTTATGAAAAAGAAAAATATTTCTTTGATTTCTTGGAATGTGAATGGTCTTCGTGCTGCGGGAAAAAAAGGATTCTTACAATGGTTAGAGAAGGGGGGATATGATATGGTAGCGCTTCAAGAAACAAAAATCTCAGATCCTGAACAACTTACAGGAGAGTTGAGAAATCCTGATGGGTATTTTTCTTATTTTCATTGTGCCAAAGAGAAGAAAGGATATAGCGGTGTGGCAATATACACCAAAGAAGAGCCCCGTGCAGTGAGAACTTTTTTTCAAGAATTTCCTCTTCTTTCGACAGAAGGTCGTGTTATGGAAATGGAATTTGAAAAATTTATACTGTTTTCAGTTTATTTTCCCAATGGAGGAGGGGGAGCTGAAAGACTTCGTTACAAATTAGCCTTTTATGAAGAATTTCTTGAATATATAAAAAAACTTACAAAAGAAGGAAAAAATGTTATTTTTTGTGGCGATGTGAATACTGCTCATAATGAAATAGACCTTGCTAGACCCAAAGAAAATGAAAAAAATACCGGTTTTTTACGAATAGAAAGGGATTGGATGGATAAACTTACTTTGGCAGGATTTTGTGATACCTTTCGATTCCTTCATACTAAAGAGATCGCGTATTCGTGGTGGGACCTCAAAACGAGAGCTCGAGAAAGGAATGTTGGGTGGCGATTGGATTATTTTTTTGTTAATGAGTCGCTCAGGGATCATATAAAAGAAGTAGCTATTCTTGGGGATGTGTACGGTTCTGATCATTGCCCTGTTAGCTTGAGCCTTTCTTTATAAGGGATTTCGATACTTTAATCTTTTTATGAAAGGAAAAATAAGAAATTTTTTTTGGTACGCTTTTGTTTTTACTTTACCATTCCAGACGGTTTGGATACTCCGAGATGTATATATTGAGGGTGAAAAATGGGAATATGCCAGTATTCTTTTTTATGCCAGTGATTTTTTTCTTTTGGGATTTTTGACATTTTTCTTTTTGCAGATACCAAGACAAAAGTATGGTATTTTTTTGAAAGATGGCGTGGTAGTGAGTCTTTTGGGAATGGTGATTTTTTCTCTTTTCTCCTGCTTTTGGGCTCTTGATTTTTCGATAGCCTTGTTCTTTACGTGGAAACTCTTTCTTTCTCTCGGGCTTTTTATAAGTGTTCGATATGGAGATCTTTCTTTTTCAAAAACATATAAAACCTTTTTAGTAGCTTTGAGTATTCATATTTTCCTTGGACTTATTCAATGGACAACGCAACATTCTCCGGAAATAACTTTTTTGGGTTTATCGGAATATGAATCTTGGAAGCCAGGCGTTTCTGTGTTGAAAGATGAATCTGGCCGATGGCTTAGAAGTTATGGAGGATTTTCTCACCCCAATATATTCGGGGGAATTATGGCGATCATATCGTTAGCCTCTATGTGTCTTGTGTTAGGAAAAGAAAAAAAATACAATATATTGTGGTTTTTTCTTCCATTTTCTCTCTGGGGACTTATTTTTTCATTTTCTCGAACGACATGGATAGGTTTCTTTTTTGGATGGCTATTTGTTATGGGGGGTATTATTTTCTGGAAAGAATATAAGAAATTTCTTTTTCGATGGATGTTCATTTCTTTTATTGTAGTGTGTTCACTTGGTATTTTTTTCTTTCCCGTTCGAGAATTATTTTTTAATCGTTTTCCTGTAGAAACTTTAGCTCAAGAAAAATCTTTTGTAGAAAGACAAGAACTTTTTTTGCAATCCAAAGAACTTATTCAAAAAAATATTTGGGGTGTGGGAGCTGGAAATTTTACAATGTGGACGAAAGAGCATGTATTCCATAAAGATTCTTACATTGCTCAATTTCAGCCAGTGCATAATGTCTTTCTTCTTGTTTTTTCTGAATTGGGAATAGTAGGTTTTTTATTCTTTCTTATGCTGATAGGGTTTTTGTTTCGAGAAGGTATAAAAAGACGATTGCTTTTTTCTTTGGGAATTTTTTGCACGATACTTCCTTTTCTTTTTCTGGATCATTGGATATGGACATCTCATTTTGGTATTTTCTTCTCGTTTGCTCTCATAGGATTTTTCTTTAGAAGTAGAGAAGAAAAGGTTTAGTATCAAATCTTTATGTTTCCCTTTACGAAGATTGATAAAAATTTTCTGACGAAAGAAGCGTAGTAATGACCCTATTGAAAAATATTTTGTATGTTTTATTTTTTCTGGTATACTTGGATCAAGAGTAAATACCATAAAATTTTTATTTTTATGAATTTTTTTAGAAAACAAAAAGAAGAAAGAGTTATACGACCCTCTTTGGATAGTGTCGTTGGGAAGCGAAATGCATTTATTTCTCCAACTGTGCTTCTTTCAAAAATATCTACCGTCCCATTCTTCGAGAGGAATAAAAAATTGCTTTTGGGAAGTTTTTTCCTTATAGCTGTTTCAGCTTTTACTTTGACATTTTTCTATTACGCTGAAACTATAAAGGCAGCAACTTTTTCTTGGTTACAAAGCTCATGGTCACAACAATCGACCGATACGGCACAGCATCCAGGAAGTCAAACAGGATGGGCAAGTTATGAATCTTCCACAGGAATTACAGCAGGAAGTGATATCCGACTTATTCGTGAAGATCTTTAAAGAATTCTATGTGTATGAGAAGAAAAATAGTTTTTCTTTCTATTATAATAATTTGTCTTTTGGCTTCTGGTGTATATTTTAGCTATTTTCTTTTTCGTGAAGTAAAAGAGAATTTTTTCTCTTCAGAAAAGGAAAAAACAGCACAAGAAGAACCTCAGAAAACAGAAGAGGAAATACTTATTCCTGAAGGACTCTCGCCTGAAGAGCAAGAAAAGATGAGAAAGGATATAGAGAAGATGAAACAAGAAACAGAAAGAATTGAAAAAGAAAATAAGGAACCTCTGAAGGAAATCGAAAATGGTTTCGTAGGAAGTTTTGAAGTTACGGGTTATATTGAACGAAAGAAAGTTCCTTGCGAACCGCAAGGAATGTGTCAGGGTGAATTGGAATACATTGCTTTTGTTCCAAAAAAGGCAAAGGAGGATGCTGTAGAACGATTTTTAGAAAAGAATACGTCTTTAGGTATTGGTTGTTATTTAGAACAACAGAAAGGCATATTTTCACAGAATTATGGAGATGGTGGTGCTGTAGAAAATCAAATAACGGGCGAAACGCTAGAAAAGCTTTTGGCAAGTTCTGAAGGGGATCTCCTTACGATAAAACTTACTAAGCCAAAGCTTACTTGGGAGGGAATAAGACCTTCTTGTTATAGCGATTTTAGAAATGTTGAGTTGGCTCAGTAGAGAAATATTTTGAAAAAAATCAAAAAATAAAACACACGAGTATGAAAATTGCTTTCGTTACGAATAAATACTATCCAAATCCTCGTGGATCATCTGGAGGTTTAGAAAGTTTGCGATTTGAACTCATGAAACAAGGTCATGTAGTTTTCGTACTTGCTTCGCATCGGGGAAAGAGTCTTGGTCGGGAAGAGGGAGTTTTCCGATATCGAGTGACAGAAATTTTTGGAAAGAGGCTTGTGTGGAATTCGCATCAGATTATACAAGATCTTGATTCTTTGAATGTAGATATCGTGCATACGCAACAGTATGATGGTCTTGGAAAAATTGCGAGAGAATGGGCAAAGAAAAGGGGAGTTCCTTGGATTCAAACAGTTTCAGATACGATCTCTGTAGAAAAATCACGCCTTGTAAAAGAATTACCCAATACGACAATAGTTCCAACAGAAATTATCGGAGAAATGCTTCGAAAGGCAACATCATTAAATCAGAAAATAGTAGTGCTTCCTACGGGAGTAGTTCCTGAATTTTTTTTAGATCCCAATGGATCAGCTGTTCGAAAAAAATGGGATATACCAAGTGATGCCAAAGTACTTTTGTCAGTTTCTCGTGTGACGCAAGAGAAGAATTCACAGTTTCTTTTTCAATCACTCACATCTTTGATCAAAAGAAGAGAAAATGTATACCTTCTTTGTGTTGGTGGAGGAAATCTTGTAGATTTTTTTCGAACAGAAGTTGTGGCGAGAGGTTTAGGAAATCGAGTATTTTTTGCTGAAGAAGTACCAAAATATGATATGAAACATTATTATGCTTGCGCTGATGTTTTTGTGTATGTTTCCAAAGAAGACTTCCGCGCTGTTGTTGTGGAAGAAGCGATGTACGCAGGGCTTCCTGTGGTAGCTGTTTCTTCTGGTGGTGCACAAGAAAGGATTATTGATCAGGTAACAGGATTTCTCGCTTCTGATGCCAAAGAAAGTAGTGAATTTTCTGATGCTGTAGAACATCTTTTAGATAATGAAGAAAAAGCAAAATCTTTTGGAAAAGCCGGTCATTTATATGCCGAAGAACATTACAAAAGTTCTTTATGTGCAAAATCACTTGTGGAAGTGTACGAAAAAAGTTGTTTGTATCGGGGTTAAATCTTTCTTTTTTTGCGAATGAGTTTTATTTCTTCCTGTTTTTTCGACCGACGATTCTTCGAGGAATGGAGACTCGATCCGCCTTTGGCGGAAAACTCTCCAGATTTCCTTTTCGTTGTTCGGATTCCTCCCCCTTAGAAAAAGGGGGATTGAGGGGGATTTTTTTCCGTCTTTGTGAGCATAGCGAAGTAATCCAGAAATTCAGATGGACCGCCACGTCGCGGACTCCTCGCGAAAACGGAAGGAAAAAATATCCTTTTGGATTTGCAGATTATCTTTAAATACCGTAAGGGTGCGTGTTTTAGGAATGGTAAAAAATTAAAAATTAAAGACATGCTTTTTTGGATTTTTTAATTAAAAAATAAAGTATGGTTGTTATTTTTTTTCTTCTTTGCTAAGATAAAAAAATGAAATTTTCTCTCCAAAAAAGTATAGATGAATTTTCTCGATCTGAATGTATTCCGAAGGATATTTCTCCGGATTGGCATTGCGAAACACGAGACGTTTTTCAGGCAAGATTAGAGAGAATGTCAGGAGAACTTATCCGCTTGGGCGTTCCCGAAGAAAGGGCTTATCTTTTTTCTGCGCTGGCCGGAGAAATTGGAAATAATTCTTTTGATCATAATGCTGGGAATTGGAAGGATGTTCCAGGAGTTTTATTTGGATATGAAAAAGATACGGAAGGAAAAGTCTCTCTTTTTCTTTCTGATAGAGGAAGAGGTGTCTTAGAAACACTTCACAAAGTGGACGCTACATTACTTCTTGATCGAGATGCCCTTGAAGTAGCTTTTACAAAAAAAATATCTGGACGGGCTCCTGAAAACAGAGGAAATGGTCTCAAATTTGTAAAAAATGTAGTAGAAGAAATGGATATTTTTTTAGATTTTTTTTCTGGAAATGCACACCTTTATCTTTGTAAAGGGGAAATGCGTATACTAGAAAATAAGGAAAAAATTTGTGGATGTCTTGCTTTTATCTATGAATAAAATGTATGAAAATAGAGCTTAAAAAATTTGGTGAAATGCTCGTTTCTCGTCCTGCGGGGAAAGAAGCTTATTTAGTTTTGGCTGCCTATACTCTTCCTGAAATTAAAAAGAATGAAAAAGTAGAAATTGATTTTTCTGGTGTGAAAGTTTTGACACCCTCTTGGGCTGATGAGGTTCTCACTCCTTTAAGGAAACAATTTCCTTCTTCAATATTTGTGTCTACGATTAATCCTACAGTACAAATGACACTCAAAACGTTGGAAGAATACTCTTTTAAGAAATAATGATTAGAAATCTCTAAACTGCTCTTTGGAATTGGATTTTATTCCACAGGGACAATCTAGCCCGGACTTCTTTCCGTCTTTGCGAAGCCGTGCTCAGTCGTGGCAAATCAGTCCGATCCGCATGGACCGCCACGATTTCTCGAAGACTCGAAATCTCGCGGAGACGGAAAAAGAGTCATTGCGAGGAGAAGTCTTCGAGTGAAGTGGCAATCCAGAGCTAATTCCTCCCCCTTAGAAAAAGGGGGATTGAGGGGGATTTTCTTTGTATGAAATTCTTTTGTGAAATCAATACAAATCCCTCCCCCTCGAAGACTCGGGTACTCCCTTTTGGCAAAGGGAGAGAAGAAAGAGAGAAAGACTCGGTAATCCCTTTTCCTCAGGGAGAAAAGACAGAAAAAAGTGTGAATAAAACTCCCATTTCACAAAAAACACAAAACATCCTATACTAAAAAAAGAAAAAAGATTATTTCACAAACAAAAAAAAGAACATTTATTATACAATAAAATAGTATGATGTTTACGAAAAAAAATACTCCCCCCAAACTACAAAGAACTCTTGATGGAATACGAAAAGAAAAAAACAATACTTATTCTATAAAAGAAAAAAAAGAAATCTCTCTTTCTTCTTTTTTTTCTTTCCTCTCCAAAAAAAGAAAACTCACTTCTACTTTCCTCTTAACCATTCTTATCTTAGGAGGAGTCTCTTTTTTCTTTTCAAAAAATATAAAAGGAGCAACGTATGGATGGATTCAAAGTAGTTGGATAGGAGGAGTAACAGCAAATACTGCCACACATACTAACAATCAAGAAAACTGGACGGAGTATGCTTCCAAAGATGCAAATATCCAAGCAGATGCAAGTGGTGTAACGATTACGGGGACGCAGAATAGCTGGATACAAACAAGCGATGTGGATTTTAATGCAGGAACGAAAAATAAAGTATTTACCTTCGGAACAGGAACGAATGCGGATATAAAACTCCTTAAGCCTCCCGGAGCAACGTGTTCGACCAATACTGAATGTTTTACACCATCTGTATGTTCAACAACATGTCTTTATTCGTGTAGTAGTGTTTCTTCCGGAGTTCCTTGCGGATTTCAAGGAATAATTTATAGTCCTATTACCGCCAAAGACGGAAAAGTATGGCTCGACAGAAATCTCGGTGCAACACGCGTAGCTACAGCATTCAATGATTCGCAATCTTACGGACATTATTATCAGTGGGGAAGAGGAACTGATGGACATCAACTTACAACTAGTACCACAACAGGAACGCTTTCTTCTTTGGATACTCCTGGACATGGACAATTTATTCTTGCTCCCAGTTCTCCTTATGATTGGAGAAGTCCACAAAACAATACTCTCTGGCAAGGAGTCGATGGTACAAATAATCCATGCCCTCCAGGTTTCCGCCTTCCTACTCAACCAGAATGGAGTGTTCTTGTTTCGGCAGAAGGAATTACTGATAGCGCTACCGCGTACGCGAGTACTTTAAAATTATCCGTCGCGGGCTACCGGCACCGCTCCAGTGGCGGTTTCGGCAATCAGGGGAGTTACGGGTTCTATTGGTCGAGTAGTGTAAGTGGTACGCTTGCGTTGAACCTCTACTTCAACTCTGGGAGTGTGAATCCCGCCAATTCCTACGACCGCGCTAACGGGTTACCGGTTCGGTGCCTTAAGAATTGATTTCTGCTTTGACTCCCCTGCATTTTGGGCGGGGTTCCGCCGGAGGCGGAATTTGAGTTTTTCCCCTTTTCCTTCAGAAAATATTTTTCATTCATTTTTTTCAAAAAATATATGGCAACGTACGATAATCTTCCGGTATATAAAGCGAGCTATGATTTACTTCTGGAACTTTTTCTTGTTGTGAATAATTTTTCTCGGGATTATCGTTTTACTCTGGGTGAGCATATAAAAAACGAAACGATTACGATGATGATGTGTATTTATCGTGCCAATAAAGATCGATTAGAAAGAAAAAAGAATATTAGTTTAGCTCGAGAACGCGTTGAAAATATTCGCGTTTTATTGCGAATACTAAAAGATCTTCGTCAAATAGGCCTCAAAAAATTTGTTGTTTTGCAAGAATCCATAGAATTGGTTTCCAAACAACTTACCGGATGGGAGGCTAGCTGTACCTAACGATATGCTCTTTGTATGTGGGCGAGAGCCGTCTTTTGCTACGTGTGAAAGCGGGAGTGCCCTTAATCAATTCAATACCCCTCTTATAAAGAGGTTTCTTTATAAGGAATTTCTTCCATTTTTTTTGGAAGTTTTGTGTGATGTTACGACAATGCACAAGAAGTGGAGTGGGTATTCTTTCGTCGCGGGCAACCGGAACAACTCCAATGGCAGTTTCAACAATCAGGGGAGTAACGGGAACTATTGGTCGAGTAGTGTAAGTGGTACAAATGCGTTGAACCTCAACTTCAACTCTGGGAGTGTGAATCCCGCCAATTCCAACAACCGCGCTAACGGGTTAACGGTTCGGTGCCTTAAGTATTGATTTCGAAAAGGAGTACCTTCGGGTACTTTTTTCGTTTTTTTATGGAAAAACTTCTTTTTGATCTTTTCTCTGCCTATTATGTTGCTCGAAAAAATAAAAGAGGGACTATGAATGCCGTGTCTTTTGAAATCGAATACGAAAAAAATATCATGGAATTGTATCAAGACATTGTCGAACGTCGGTATGAAATCCGCCCGAGTATTTGTTTTATTGTACATAAACCGGTAAAGAGGGAGATATTTGCTGCTGACTTTCGAGATCGTGTCGTTCATCATCTTCTTTTCCAATATATAAACCCTGTTTTTGATAAACAATTTATTGCTGATACGTATAGCTGTCGGAAAAAGAAAGGAACTTCTCGTGGAATTGATCGTGTGAATTACTTTCTTCGCTCGTGTTCTGATAATTATCAGAAAGAATGTTGGATTTTGAAATTGGATATCGAGGGATATTTTATGTCAATGGATCGTACTATCCTATGGAATATGATATGCACAGCTTTTTTTCGTAAGAAGAAAAAAGAAGATAATCTTGATTTAATTTTGTATCTTCTTCAAAAAGTTATTTTTAACGATCCAACAGATAATTGTTTTATAAAAGGACAAAGAAAAGATTGGATTGGATTGCCTCGCAAAAAAAGTTTGTTTTTTGCCAAAGAAGGGAGTGGATTTCCTATTGGGAATCTTACTTCCCAACTTTTTGGAAATATATATATGAGTGGGTTTGATCATTTTGTTCGAGAAACTCTTGGTGTGAAATGGTATGGACGATATGTGGACGATATGATTTTTATGGACAAGAAGAAAGATTTTCTTCTTGAAATTCTTCCAAAAATTTCTGAATATTTGTGCCATTCTTTGGCTTTAAGTATTCATCCAAAAAAAATATATTTACAACCACTTTTTAATGGGGTTTCTTTTCTTGGCGTGCGTATAAAACCGTATCGTACGTATATTGGTCCAAGAATAAAGAGGAATTTTTTTATAAGTATAGGGAGAATGAGAAATTCTTTTAAAAAAAGAACTTTATTGAACACAAGAGAGCGATACCAAATACTTTCTCGAGTAAATTCTTATTTAGGATGTATGGGCTGGTGTCGAAGCTATTATTTGAGAAAAAAAATGATAGATCTTTTGATGAAAAAAAATTTAGATCGATACTATACTGTTTCTGAAGGAATGTTACGGATTACATCCAAATGGAATCCTTGTAGAGACGGAGAGAAGGGATAGGCGGTTACTTATTTTTATTCTTCGAGGAGATAAAAAAATTGGAAGAAATATTTTTTGTATGGTATACTTTCTCTTGTATGAATAGAACAAAACAAAAGAAACAAGGAATCTTCTTTTGGATGTATGCGATGGTGTTTTCCTTCGTTTTTTTTGGTATGTTTTCGGGTGAAGTAAGAGCAGCTGATCCAATAAGTGGAACATATACATCGGCAATTAAAGACTTTGCTTTTCAAGTAGGTGCTGAAGCGCTTACATGGACGGAAACACTTCCCGCAGGAACATCGATATCCGTAGAACTTCGTGCAGGGAATATCTCAGATCTTTCCGATGGTATGTGGACTGCGGTAACGAAAGAGGCTCCTCTTGGAGAATCGTTTCAAGGGTTTCGTTATTGGCAGTATCGCATTACCCTTGCTACTTCAGATGGGAATTTTATCCCGAGTATTTCTGATATTTCTCTTATAGGCTATACAGGGGAGCTCATTTCTTCTCCTTTTCGAAGTGAAAATTATGGAAATACATTGGAAAAAATTTCATGGACACAATCAGGTAATTCTTCAACATCCCAAGTGCATTTTCGGGTACGAACATCTTTTAACGGATCAAATTGGACTGCGTGGTGTGGTCCAAATGATGGAGGGTCATCATGTGATCAAATGAGTGTTTTTTCTGATAGTTCTGGAGGGCAAGCAATAGATACTTTGTTTCAGAGTGGAAATGATGATATGTGGATCCAATACAAAGCAATTTTTGCTACTACAGTCCAAGAAATGTCGAGTTTACGACTTAATTCTGTAGGAATGGAGTATGATCGTGTTCTTTGGAGCGGAACACGTGAAAGTATAGTCAAAGACATCTCCCAAATCGGAGATTTCCGAACCATCTCTTGGACAGAGAATCTTCCCAATGAAACTTTTCTTTCAGTTCAGCTCCGTGCAGGAAATACTCCGACACCTGACGGAACATGGTCTTCGTGGATTCCCATTTCCAATGGGGGAGATATATCCCAATTTACAGGCAATCGCTATCTTCAATATACCGTTACCTTTTCTTCGTATGATGCAGATAATATCCCAAGCATCTCCGATGTCACTCTCTCCTATATCTTGCGTCCATTAGGAACATTTCTCCTCACTTCTTCTCCTTTTAACTCTTTTGATCCTACCAACCTCCTCTCCAAAATAGAATGGAATGAAACCATTCCTCCTCAAACAAATATACGTTTCCAACTCCGAACCGCACCAGATCTAACAGGATCTCCTGATTGGAACAATGGTTCCAAATGGTGTGGACCTACAGATTGCGCCCTCACAACAAATAGCAATGACTTTGCTTCGAGTTTTTACGAAACAACACCACAAGGAGAATCTACCAATCCCATACATCTAGAAGGAAACAATGATCAATGGTTACAGTATGCTACCTGGCTTTCTAATGAAAACACCGGAGCCACTCCAACACTTTCTCAAGTAACGCTTACCTATCTGGTAAACGCTTCTCCTATGATTCAAAATGTAACTGCTACTCCCAATACAGATAAAACAGTAGATATCACCTACGAAGTCAAAGATCCTGATACAACTACAGGAACCAATACTCCAGGATTTATTACTCCGAGCTTTTCCTATTGGGATGGAGATTCATGGGAAAGCATTGCTTCTAATACTCTAGCTCCCGAAGATGTACAAAACAAAGCAGTGAATCAAGATTCGTACACAACACACACAGCTACCTGGACTCCTTCACTTTCTCACTCAAATCTCTATCTTTCTGGATCAGCCAAGATTCGTGTCACTATAGGGGACAATGAAGGAGCAAATAATACAGCAAATGCAGAATCCAATACCTTTACATTGGATACAAAGATTCCAGAGAACCCTTCTCTTTCTATAGACGCATCCACTCAAGATCTTCTTGATACCAACACCACATCACTCCTTACTCTTTCTGTATCTGAAGACTCTCAACGATTCATGAAAGTTTCTCTTTTTCCTGATCTCTCTGATACTGATTGGGAACCCCATACTCTTAACAAAACTATCAAACTCCAAAGTGATCCTGATACCGTCTACGCACAATTCAAAGATCAATACGGAAATGAAACACAAATCATTGCTACTGAGAGTATAGAGACTCCTTCTCATATCATGACACAAGATACTTCTAATCTTTATCTTACTCCTCCTGAATATCGAGTCTTTCTTAGTTTCAAACCATCAGAAATCTCTTCTCAAGAATTCTCTCGTTATGAACTCTTCAGAAAAGAAGAAGGGGGTTCTTATGGTACTGACCCTCATGATATACGAACAGTTCCTCAAGAAAACTTTCTTACTGATTCAGGAGGAGGTGTTGATCCTAATACTCTCTATACGTATAAAGTACGAACCAAAGATACACTCGGAAATATTTCTTTCTTTTCTCAAGAAGTAACTGCCAAAGCAAATGGCATCCAAGATGCAGGAGAGGGTGGTGGTGGAGTTGATGATAGTTCTCCTTCTATTGCCAACGTAACCGTAGAATCTAAAGACACCACAACCGTAACTATCACATGGGAAACAGATGAACTCTCTGACTCTCGTGTAGAATATGCAACCACTCCCAACACCTATACCAAACAAACAGGAGTCTCTACCTATGCTGACACCCAAGCACAATCAGGACTTCATAGAGTCACTCTTACCAACCTCACACCAAACACTCCCTACTTCTTTAGAGTTGCCTCTACTGAT
The DNA here is from genome assembly GCA_016699795.1 of Candidatus Moraniibacteriota bacterium. Classification (NCBI taxonomy): domain Bacteria; phylum Candidatus Moraniibacteriota; species Candidatus Moraniibacteriota bacterium. The sequence goes on along the minus strand of CP065011.1, from coordinate 401,299 downwards.
CCTCAAGGCAATACCGGAGTCAATGACAATAATGGCAATGGATATGAAGTCACAACGAATCCTGGACCTTCTATCAGTGGTGTAGCGGTATCAAGTGCTTCTAACACACAAGCAACCATATTCTGGAATACGAATGTCCCTGCAGACTCTGTACTCCATTACAGTGAAAACAAGAATGGATCTCTTATCGATCCTATCACTCTCTCCGGATCAAGTGTTCTTACAAAAAATCATCAAGTAACCTTAGATGCTCTTACTCAAGGAACCACCTACTATTTCTACGTTACCTCCACCGACTCACAAGGAAACATTGCCAATGACAATAATGGAGGAAACTATTTTCAATTCTCTACAACACTCGACGAAACACCTCCTACCATAACGAATCTTCAAACATCTCTTATCTCAAATGACAAAGCAGTTATTACAGCAAACACAGATGAAGAAGCATCCTTCCTCCTTCAGTACAGAAAAAAAGGAAGCCTTACCTTCACACAAACAGAACAAGGAACAACATACGATAGATCTCACTACAGGGTACTCGATACTCTTACTCCTGATACAGAGTATGAATATCAAGTGAGTGTTAAAGATATCAATCAAAACGAATCACAGAGTGATATACAAACAATGAAAACAACCTTAGATCCAGAATACAATCATGCACCTCTTTCAAAGATTCATACTATCAGTGATCCTCCTAAAGTACTCACTGATCAAAAAGCAGTCATAACCTTCCAGACGGATCAAGCAGCAAACTGCATCCTTGAATATGGAACCCAATCAAGAAACTACCAAGAAGTTCCTCAAACAGAAGCGACAGGAATCTATGACACACTCCATTCCCTGCATCTTGGAGGACTCATCTTTAACACAACCTACTTCTACAAACTTCTTTGTGAAGATAATCTTGGAACCCTCATAGAGAGTGAAGAAAAAAGCTTCACAACAAAACTCAAACAAGTAGACAGTGGAAGTGAACAAGCAGAATCTACTCCTCCCTCTATCTCAGGAGTCAAAGTCAAAGACATTACAGGAGAGAGTGCTGTGGTGAGTTGGGAGACGGATGAAGTGGGGAATAGTACTATTCGATTTGGGAATACAAAAGAAATGGAAAACGCAATGTCCGATCCTTTAGTCAACTCCTCCCTCCAAAACTACACCACCTCCCACTCCGTAACTCTCCGAGGCCTCATCCCATCTACCAAATACTACTACTCCGCCCTCTCTCTCGACACCGCCGGAAACATAGGCACCTCCTCCCAACAAACCTTCCAAACGCAATCTCCTTCTTCCATCTCTTCCATTAAAGCTTCTTCCAAACAAATAGGGGAAACAACTATCACATGGAAAACTTCCACTCCCACTACCTCTATTGTTGAATATGGAAACACAGAAAACTATGGACAAACAAGAAAAAGTGAAGAACTCAAAAAAGATCATGAAATTATCATAAACAATCTTTTAGAAAACTCTACCTACCACTTCCGAGTAAAAGGAGAAGATGAATCAAAAAATCTCTTCTCTTCTTCCGACTCTACCTTTGAACCAAAGTCTCCACCACAAATCAAAGAAATCAAGATAGAAGTTCTTTCAGACAGAGAAGCAAAAGTAAACTTCCTTACTGATACTCTTACCGACTCTCTTGTAACCTACAAAAACAAAAACAAAGAAGAAGATCAAAAGAGTGAAGGAAATCCCTCCCTCCTCCAAACTCACTCCCTCACCCTCAAAGAACTCACTCCTGGAGAAAACTACGTTCTTACTGTACGAGTCAGAGATGATATGGGAAATGAAACTCTCTCTGATGAGATAGAATTCACTATGCAAAAAGATGAAACTTCTCCTACAGTAGAAAGAGTCTCTACCGACTCCGCTCTTTCACAAAACGGAAAAGTACAAATGATTATTAACTGGCAAACAGATGAAGATGCTTCTTCCTCCCTCATCTACAAAGAAGGAAGAGCAGGAGAAGAAAAAACAGTGAATGTAAGTTCTTCCCCAACAAAGAATCACATCATTGTACTCACCTCTTGGAAACCAGGAACTCTCTACTCTTACAAAGTCATAGTAAAAGATCTGAGTGGGAATGAAACCATAACCAAAGACTACATCACCCTTACACCACAAACAAAAGAATCTGTTGTAGAACTCATCATAAAGAACTTCAAAGAAATCTTTGCTTGGACGGGAGGGTAGGAGGGGAGACCTGGTTGTTTGTGGTAAAAGAATTTAAAAAAAAGAATCTAAAAAGAAAAAAAGATATATTATATGTACATAAGAAAAGTGGCTTTTAAGAGATGTTTTTTTGGGTATTTTTAAAAATATTTTTTTGTGCTATTATTGTTTTAGTATTAAGAAACAAAAATATGAGAGTTGATGATGCAGTGCTTCTTTCCGTTAGAATGTTCAAGGCGAGGGCTATGCGAACATTCCTTACCATACTTGGTATGAGTGTTGGTATTGGTGCTGTTCTTTTTCTCGTTTCCATAGGATATGGTCTTCAAAGTGCTCTTTTGGATCGAATTACTACGGAGGATTCTGTTTTGACCCTGGATGTTATAGAAGCAAAAAAAAGTGTTATTCCTTTGAATGCTTCAATAATTGAAGAATTAGAGAAAAATGAAAATGTGAGTCAGGTGAGTCCCGCTGCAGAATTAGCATCTCAAGGTATTTTTGATGGAGTTGGTCTAGATATTCCTATTATAGCAACAAAGCCTTCATTCTTTAGTCTTGGTGGGCTTCGTATTAATTCTGGAGAATTTTTTTCTGATGAAAATATGTCTGGTGTTGTTGTTACATCTTCTCTTGCTGCGGTTTTTGGAGATGATAAAATTATTGGAAAAGAAATAGACCTTTCTTTCTTCTTGACAGGAAAAGAAAATGAAGATGAAGAAGAGGACACTCTCAAACAAGTAGAATCTTCTACGAAATATTTTATTAGTGGAATCGTGCAGGGAGAAGAGAATATTGCTTATGTACATCTTAATTCCCTTAATGTTAAAGAGATTCCTCGATATTCTGCTCTTAAAGTAAAATGTAAGGCAACTGACAAAATGGCTTCCGTTCGTGATTCTGTTTTGGAAAAAGGATTTATTGTTTCTTCGCTTTCTGACACGGTAGATCAAGCAAATAAAATATTTAGCATTATTCAGGTAATATTACTCTCTTTTGGTATTATTGCTTTGGTAGTTAGTGCTATTGGAATGTTTAACACTATGACTATCGCTCTTTTGGAACGAACGGAAGAGATTGGAATTATGAAATCAATCGGAGCTTTTAATTTTGATGTTTCCCTTCTTTTTGTCCTAGAATCAACAATTATGGGATTTCTTGGAGGCCTCGGAGGAGTTTTCTTGGGGCAGGTCGGGGGTGTAGCTCTTAATGGGTTATTTAATTTGATAGCGAGTCGATTTGGAGGACAATCAGTAGATCTTTTTTATAGTCCTGGATGGTTTGTGGCCCTTATTATATTAATTGGTGCGGGAGTTGGATTTTTTACAGGGTTTATTCCCGCTAGACGTGCTTCTAAAATTGATCCATTAGATGCATTGCGATATAAGTAAAAAGAAAATCATTTTTTGTTATGGAACCTATTGTTAAAGTTCGAGATCTTAGTGTTATTTATAACCAGGGAAAGCCTAATGAGTTTCATTCTCTTAAAGGTGTAAGTGCTAATGTGTATCCCGAAGAATTTACTATTATATTTGGACCTTCAGGATGTGGAAAATCTACACTTCTTTATGCCATGTCAGCTCTTCAAAAACCAACTTCTGGAGATGTAATGGTATATGATTCAATTATTTCTGAAGCAGGTTTTAAAGAGCAGGCGATATTTCGTCAGATGACAGTAGGGATGATTTTTCAGTCATTTTATCTTATTCCCTCACTTCATGTTTTGGATAATGTGTGTTTGCCGAGAGTATTTCGAGGGGAGAAACGTGCAGATCGTCGAAAAATAGGTATGCAGCTTTTGGAACGTTTTGGAATTGCTGAACAAGCGGAAAAATATCCTAATCAGCTTTCAGGTGGACAGAAGCAGCGAGTTGCCATCGCACGTTCGCTCATTAATGATCCAGTGTTAATTCTTGCTGATGAGCCAGTTGGTAACTTGGATAGTCGCTCGGCAGAGAATGTTATGGAGATACTCCAAGACCTTAAAGAAATTGATAAGAAAGCTGTTGTTTTGGTAACTCATGATCCTTCACACTTAGAACAAGCGGACAGAATTTTTTCTATGAGAGATGGAAAAATTATTGATGAAAAGGTGCAAAAAGGAAAACGACACCAGAAAAAAGTTGAAAGTCAAGAAGTTCGTCCAGAAGAAGAAGAAATTTCGAATGAACTTCGATTACTTCTTCGAACCTTTAAGAATATGCCGAGAGAATATGCAGCTAACCTTCTTAATCCTTACAAAGCAAATCAATGGTTGAATTATGTATTACGAGAAATTTCCGAAGAGCAATTTTCTTTAGCAGAAAGTAGTATTCAAGAATTTCTCATGGGAGCGAAAAATACAGAGACTCTCCGAGAATCTCTCGATAGGGATTGTGACGCGGGAGGTGCAGGATGGGATAAACGTCGAGCCATTTCTATTTCTGAAAGAATGAGAAGGATGATGAATGTTTCAAAGAAGATAAGAGAAGGGGCTACAGAAGAAAATGCACTATTCCTTTTACAATACCTTACAGGAAGATTCACACTTCAATTTACAGAAGAAACTTCGAATATTATGCTTAAAGCATTACGAGAGAGAATAGGAAATACCATTACTCCAGATCAACTTCAAGAAATTTTCGATCGAGATATTTCTTTGGGAGGCGTTGGTATGTATCGCGCTACAGCATCTCATGTTATGAGAGAGATTGAAATGCTTATGCTTTTGGGTTATTGATATTTTGATATTTTTGTGATATACTTGTTCCAAGTGAAAGAAAAACGGGTGAAAAACCCGTTTTTTATTTTTTAAAAAATATGAAATCAAATATATTTTCTATTGTGTGTCTAGATATCGCTCTAGCTTTCTTTATAAGCTTTGGGATATTTGTTTTTGATGCAAAAGCAGATGAGAATATATTGATAACAGCAGAAGATGTATTGAAATCGGTAAATGAAAGTAGAATTTTTTATAATACCCAAGTTCTTTCCTTTGATGAAGAATTAAATAAAGCCGCCGAAATGAAGGCGACGGATATGTTTGAAAGGCAATATTTTTCACATGATACTCCCACAGGAGAAGATCCTTGGTATTGGATTGAACGTGCTGGATACGAATATCGTTATGCGGGGGAAAACCTTGCGATACATTTTAAAAATGCTGATTCGCAGCACAAAGCATGGATGGAGAGTCCTCTTCATAAAAAAAATATTTTAAATGAACAGTATCATGATACAGGAATAGCTGTTCGAGAAGGATTGTTTGAAGGTGTAAATACGATTATTACAGTACAATTATTTGGAACTCGTCGAAATGAAGTTGTTTCCGGTGTTTCAGCTTCTTATAAAAAAGAAGAACAAAATATACATGAAACTGGAAAAGAAATTTCTGATGCAGAGAATACATTTCTTATAGAAGAAAAAAATATTCAAAATGAACAGAAATATAGCTTTTTTCATCAAATTCAGTATGAAAATTTTTTGTTAATTTTTATAGTAAGTTTTGTATTCTTCCCTCTTTTCTTAGTAGGGGGATCTTCCTTAGAACATTCATTTTTTATTTTAAGACAAAAAAAATTAGGAATATTTAAAGCATTAGTTTAACTTTCTGACGTAATTAAAATGAAAAAAAGAAAGATCCTTTTTTATTTTTTGAGTAATAGAGGGAGATGATTTTTAAATTTGAAAGAATACAGTTTTTCTAATACTTTTAAAATAAAAAAATAAAAACTAAAAAAGATTCTTATTTTTAAAAAAAATAGGTATAACTTTTTTGTGGGTAATCTTGCTTTTTAGTAGCTTTTTCGATTATACTTTGAATATGAAAAAGAAATTGGAAATAGCTGATATTCGTCAGCAATTCGTTATTGAGGGGGGTAAAAAACTCACAGGAACAATTGATGTTCGGGGGTCAAAAAATGCTACCGCACCTATACTAGCAGCTACAATTCTTACGAAAGAAGAATGTATTTTGAAGAACGTTCCTCACATTGAAGATGTTGTGGCGTTATCGGAAATCTTGAAAAGTATGGGGGCTCGCGTGGTTTGGATTGATAGGCATACGCTTTCCGTGTGTTGTAAAAAATTGTACCCAGAAAAAATTGATATTTCCTTGGTCAAAAAAATTCGTCTTTCTATTTTACTTTTAGGCTCTTTGTCGGTCCGTTTTGATGCATTTAAATTATATCACCCTGGGGGATGTAAAATTGGGATTCGTCCAGTAGGAACGCATTTTGATGCTCTCTTGAAGATGGGTGTGGATGTTCGGCAAAAAGATAATATTTATTTTATAGATGCATCCAAAAAGCATGCTGAAAATATAACGCTTCGAGAATTTTCCCCTACAGCAACAGAAAACATAATGATGTTGGCAGCGAGTATAGAGGGAAAAACACGCATAAAAATTGCTGCGGCTGAGCCACATGTGGAAGATCTTGGGCGATTTTTGCAAAAAATGGGTGCGAAAATAAAAGGATTAGGAACACACACACTTGAAATCGAAGGACAAAAGACTTTAAAAGGTGCTCAACATACAATTATTGCTGATGCAAATGAGGCAGCTACTTTTCTTATCCTTGGTGCGGCAACTAAAAGTGATATTGTAGTAACGAATGCACGAGAAGAACATCTTGATTTGGTTCTTGAAAAGATGAGAGAATTCGGAGTTAGTTTTGAGATTAGAAAAAATTCTATACGGGTTATTCCTGCTAGAAAATTAAAATCTGTAGCAAAGATTGATGCACGTATTTACCCAGGAGTACCTACGGATGTGCAAGCACCATTCGGAGTTTTGGCCACGCAGGCTGAGGGAACAACTATGATTCATGACACTCTTTTTGAGGGACGATTTAACTATGTAGGAGAATTACAAAAGATGGGTGCAAACGCACATATTTTAAATCCTCATCAGGCAGTATTTACAGGACCAACGCAATTATTAGGAACCTCAATTAATTCATTCGATCTCCGTGCAGGAGCAGCTCTTATTATTGCAGCTCTTATTGCTAAGGGTAAAACAATTGTTCGAGATGCCTATCAAGTAGATCGCGGATATGAACAAATAGAAGAAAGACTTCGAGGTATCGGAGCGAATATAGAACGTCAATGGGAGTCATGAATCAATGATTGAAACCAAGGAGTAAAGCACTACTATGTTTATACGAAGAATAGGTATTGATCTAGGAACAGCACACACACTCGTTTATGTTCCAGGTAAAGGCGTTGTCGCAAATGAACCTTCTGTTGTTGCTGTTTCTTTGTTAGAAAAGCGTGTTTTAGCGGTAGGTAATGAAGCAAAGGATATGCTCGGACGCACACCTGATACTATCGTAGCATCACGACCTCTTCGGGATGGAGTTATTGCTGATTATAGAATGACAGAAGCTATGCTTCGTTATTTTATTAATAAGGTAAGTGGCCGGTATCGATTATTTCGACCAGATGTTGTTTTGTCGATTCCTGCAGGAATTACTTCCACGGAACGTCGCGCGGTTATTGATGCGGCTGTAAAGGCTGGAGCTAAGCATGCTTATGTTGTAAAAGAACCAATTCTTGCAGCTATTGGAGCTGGGATTCCTATTCATGAAGCTCAAGGAAGTATGATTATTAATATTGGGGGAGGGACCTCTGAAATTGCAGTTATTTCTTTGGGGGGTGTCGTAGCTGTAAATAGTGCTCGAGTGGGAGGAAATCGTTTTGATCAAGCTATATCGGATTTTATAAAACGAGAGCATGGACTTGCTGTGGGAGAACGTACGGCTGAAGAAATAAAAATTACTATTGGCTCAGCAATGGCACAAGAAAAAGAGGAATTTATGGAAGTTCGAGGGCGAGATTTGATGGGGGGATTACCAAGAACTATTCGTTTAGGATCTAATGAGGTTACAGAAGCGCTTCAGGATGAGCTTCGGGAAGTTATTCATGCTATAAAAAAAGTCCTTCAAGAAACTCCACCCGAACTCGCAGCTGATGTTATGGATAAAGGTATTATTCTTTCTGGAGGAAGTGCAAAACTTAAGAATTTAGAAACTCTTATAACAAAAACAATTAATGTTCCTTGCTATGTAGCAGACGACCCACAGTATTGTGTGGTGAAGGGAACAGGGAAGGTTCTAGAACATTTAGATGTTTATAAGAGAACGCTTTCGATGACGAGATAATAGAGTATTTTCTTTATGAAAAGAAAGCGAATAGGAATTGATATTTCACGAGCCTTTTCTTCTTGTCCAACGGGGATTGAAAAATATACGAGCGCTTTGTTGGAAAATTTTTTTGTTTTTTTGAAAGAAGAACAGGTTACTCTTTATGTGCGAAAAGATGCAAAAATTCCTTGGAAGAAAATTCCAAAAACGTGGCATATTAAAGAAATTCGATGGAGATTTTTTTGGACACAAATAGGATTGTCATGGGAAATGTTGTTTTCTCCTGTAGAGGTTCTTTTTGTTCCCTCACACACAATTCCATGGATCTCTCCAAAAAAAACGGTAGTAACCATTCATGGTTTAGAATATGAAAGAATTCCAAAAGGATATTCTTGGTATGCTCGTACTTTTATGAGATTTTTTGTTCGAAGATCGTGTGAGAGAGCATCACGAATCATCGCTGTTTCAGAAGCTACAAAAAAAGACATTATTTCTTTCTATCATATTGATCCAAATAAAATAACTGTTGTTTATGAAGGTCCAGGATTTTTCCAAGAGAAGGACGTTTCTGTTTCAGGAAAAGATATAAGTAAAAAATTAAAAGAAGTTGATACATTTTTTTTATATTTAGGACGATTAGAATATCGAAAGAATATTATTCGAATTATCGAAGCATTTTCAATCATAAAGAAAAGAAAAAAAATAAAACAAAAACTTATTTTGGCGGGGAGTCCAGGTTATGGATATAAAGACATTAAAAAGACATTAAGAAAAAGTTCTTTTTCTAAGGATATTTTGGAGTTGGGATATGTAAATGAACAAGAAAAGATATGGCTTCTTAAAAATGCTGATATACTTATTTTTGTTTCTTTATCTGAGGGTTTTGGATTGCCTATTATGGAGGCTCAAAAAATGGGAATTCCTCTTGTTGTCTCAGATCTTCCTGTTTTTCGGGAAATTGCTGGAGAGCAGTCATTTTTTGTTGATTTCTTGAATAGTAATGATATCTCTGAGAAAATAGGGGAAGTTCTTGATAATTCGAAAGAAACTCAAGAACGAATTCTTTTGGGAAAAGAAAATGTGAGGAGATTTTCTTGGGAAAAAAGCGCTCAAGAGGTATCATCTATAATAAAGAAAGAATGTTACCGAATTTAATAAAGAGAATTATGATAGAAAAAAAGAGAATTGCTCTTGTACACGACTTTCTTCTTTATCCAGGAGGAGCGGAGAAAGTTCTTGTTGATTTAGCAAGATTGTTTCCAGATGCTCCTATATATACACTTCTTGTGGATCTTCGTGGTTTGGAAAAAATCGATGAATCATTTGGAAGTAATCTTTTTGATAGAGATATTCGTCAAAGTTTTTTGGGAAGATTCCCGAGATGTATAAAAAAGAGATATCGATTTCTTGCCCCCTTTTTTCCTTCAGCTGTAGAATCGATGGATCTTCGTGATTTTGATATCGTTATTTCTTCTTCCGGAGCTTGGAGTAAGGGTTTGGTAACAAGAACGCATACTAAGCATATTGCTTATTTACATTCTCCTATGAGATTTGTATGGGACTATGATAAACAATATTGGCGAGATCGTCGTAAGAGACCTTCTCTTTTTCGGCGATTATTCCTTTCCTATCTTCGCCTTTGGGATGTACAAGCCTCCGATAGGCCGGATATCCTTCTTTCTAATTCTTTTTATACAAAAAAACGTATAGAGAAATATTATAGAAGAGAAAGTGAAGTTATTTATCCAGGAGTGTTTTCGGGAGAGAAAAAAGATTATTTTCTTTCTCAAGAAGGTGGTGAATATTTTCTTATTGTTTCTCGTCTTAATGCATCGAAAAGAGTTGATTTGGCTGTTTCTGTTTGTGAAAAATTGGGATTGCCTCTGATAGTTATCGGGGATGGTCCAGAGCGGAAACGTCTTGAAAAAATGGGAAAAAAATATACTCAGTTTTTAGGATGGCTTCCGAAAGAAGAAATGATAGTTTGGTATAAAAAAGCTCGAGCTTTTATTTTTCCTTCTCTAGATGACTTTGGAATAGCTCCAGTAGAGGCAATGCTTTACGGGATTCCTATTATTGCTATTTCGGGAGCAAGTGCCTCAGAGATTCTTTTAGATGATACTTGTGGCATCCTTTGTGATGATCAGAGTGTAGACGGATTGGCTGATGGAATAAGGAGATTTCTTGAAAAAGAAAATACTTTTTCACGTGCGAATATTCAAAAAAAAGCTCAGAGATTTTCTAAGCAGTCTTTCGAAAAAAAGATTTTACAAATTGTTTCTCAAGAAGAAAAATAGTATGACAGAAGAAAATTTTCCTTTTGTGGGAAATGTGCCTATACAAAAAAAAATTGAAATGATTTTGGAGAAGGCTACATTTTCTCACGCATATATATTTTCAGGGCCTCGGCATATAGGAAAAAAAATATTTGCCCAAAGATTTTCGCAAAAAATTATCACCAATACTTCTTCGTGGAAAAAAGATGAAACCGATGGATTTGAAATAGAAAGTTCCATCGTTCGAATAACTCCCCTTAGAGATGCAGAAGAAGCGAAGGTTGATTCTGAAATTAAAATTGATGCGATTAGAAAAGCTCGACGACTTTTGTCTATGGGAGATTCTAGACGAAAAAAAATATGCATTATCGAAGACGCACATGCTATGAATCTTTCTTCTCAGAATGCATTACTTAAAATTTTAGAAGAGCCAAAGGATGGTGTCATTTTTTTTCTTTTGACACATACTTTAGGCAGGCTTTTACCTACAATAATTTCTCGTTGTGAAGTTGTTCCATTTTTTTTAGCAAGTGATGAAGAAATGATGACTTTTGAGCATGAAAAAATTCCACAGCAAGATTTTCAAAAGATGATTTTATTGGCAGCTGGGAGACCAGGAAGATTGAAATCTCTTATGGAAGATCCTCATTTTTTTAAGCAAAGAGAAATATTATTTCGATTTTTCGAAAGTTTCTCAAGAAGAACAGTTTTTGAGAAATTAGCCTTTGCTGAAAAAGTTTCTGCAAAACCGGAACGTTTAAGAGAATTATTGGAAGATTGGATTGAGTTTGAGCGTAAGAAGAGCCGATCGAGCAATGTCTTGCCCAAGCATTGTTATGATATAATTGAAAAAATAGAGGATTCTTATGGCGTGTTACGCCAAACGAATGTTAATGATAAACGAATAGTGAGCGCGCTTTTTCTTTCTTTATAATGACATGAAACTTTTTAAAAAAAAAGATATCCTTGTAAAAAATTCGGTTATAAAGAAGAATAAACTTCTAAGTTTTCGAGGTCCACGTCCGAAAACTATTCTTCGTAAAAAGAAAAGGGATGTAAAGAGTATTTTTAGAATGTTATTTTTTTTCTCTTTTTTTCTCTATATTTTCTTTATTTTTTATGTATTCTTTTTTTCAGGACAATTTGTAATTCGAGACATTACGGTAAAAACTCAGGAGGAAACGACTCGAATTGAAGTTCTAAAGATACTACAAACTCTTTTTGATCATCGAATATATGGCATAGTGCCAGGGAATACTTTTTTTGTTACGGATACGGATAAAATAGAAAAGATTTTTTCCGAACACTTTTCTCCTTTGCAATTTGTTTATGTAGAAAAGAAATTTCCTCATACACTTTCGATTCATATTGAAAAAAGAAACTCTCTTGTTGTTTGGTGTCCACTGAGTCAAGATTTTGAGGAATTTAAAATAAAAAATAAAGAAAATACTAATGAACAAGAAATAAAGAATGAAGAGTTAAGCAAAGAAAATGATAAAAATAAAGAAAAGGAAATGGTTTGTGATGAAGATGAAGAACCTTGTGAAGAAAATAAGGAAGATAAAAAATCAGATGTTGATGAATTTGATAGTATAGGAGATTTACTTTTTACCGATACGGAATGTTTTATCGTTGATGATTTCGGAAAAGTTTTAATGAAAACGAATTTTGCTGAAGAAATACACAAAGAAACTCAAAAAGTTTTCATTGTGAATATGAATGGACATGTTCCCAGTGATGGGGAAATTGTTTTAAAACAAGAAACCATTCGCTTTATCGCAGAATTACCGAAAATATTCCGAGAAAATCTCTATATGGAAATAGCTGAAATTATACGCATACCTTCACCATTTGCTGATGAAGTGACGCTCCGGACGCAAGATGGATGGGATATCAAAATGCGAACCGATACTTCTTTAGAAGAAGCGGTGACTATGATAAGAACCTTTCTTGTCCGAGTACTTCCTCAAGAAAAACAGAATTCTATTCGTTGGGTAGATATAAGAGTTCCTAAAAAAATTTATTATGCCACAAAAGAAGACGAAAAAAATGAACTTTTAGAATCTGATAAAAAGGAAGATCAATCCGAAAAAAAAGAACAATAAACTTTTTTATTAAGAGATTTATTTTTTGAGATCTTTTTCTTCTATGTAATAGATAAAGATTGAATCACCGGCTCTTCCTACGGGAGTGATGTCTTTTAGCCATTTATAATCAAAGGTTCCCGAGGGATTGATTTTGTACATACTTTCGATAAGAAACATTGTTGAGATGGCATACCATCCTGGCTTGGGAGCGTTGTTAGCATGCCAAGGAATAGCTTTTTCTTTAAGCCAATAATTAGGATCAGATCCTCCAAAATAATCAACATAGAGATGTTCAATCTCCTTTTTGGGTGTTGGGAAGGAGGATGTAAGAGCTTTACATTTGGAGGGACAAGTATTCATAGAGGAACTTTGAACACAGCTCATCTGAGAACAAATATTATAGGTATCGATCCAAATTTTAAGATTACGAAGATCTTGTCCCCAATCATAATTAGAATCTGTTACATAGAGATATCCATTTTTTGGTCCGCCAATAAGCTCATTGTAATAAGAAAGATAGCTCGGATAATGAATGATGGGTATAAGAACAACCCATGAAAACAAAAGAGTAAGAAAAATCAAAAAATATTTCGATTTTCGTTTTTGAACAAAAAAGGTTTTTTGTATAAAAAGGAGGGTTGCTATGGCGAATATATAGAGAAAGGGAAGTATGGGAAAAAGATGACGTAATCCAATAGTAAGATTCCCCGTTATACTGAGATATGAATAAAAGGAAACAAATAATCCCATAGAGATCACTTCGATATTTGATCGAAAATAAGAAAGAAAAGAATGAAGAGAAAAAGAAGATCTATTTTTTATTGCGATGAAAAGTTGTGAAAAGGTACCAAAAAGAAGAAGTCCTAGAATAGGAAGAGTTTCTTTTAATAAATAGACAACGGGAAAGTATGCCGGATTGGCACTATTGGAAACAATTCCCAAAAAATAATGAGTATTCCCCCCAGTAACGCGAACGAAGACCATCGCAAGTCCGAGGAGGTATTCACAAAAAATTGAAAGAAGGGGGATATCTGCGAGAAAGAAAATAATTATTTTGAAAAATCCAGGAATTCCATTGTCGGGAAGTTGCGTGTGGGTAAGATCTACAATTTTTTCTATGGGCATATTCCAGGTAAATATTCCATAGATAAGTCCTATAGGAAGAAGAGAAATTAAAAATACTATGAAGATTCTTGTTCCATAATAGATGATATTTTTTTTCAAATCTTGAAAGAAAAGAAGAATTGTTTTGGAAGTATTACAAAGAGAGATTACATAAAGGATAGTGATAAAGGTGAAGAAAGGATAAAGAATAAAAGCCGAAAATTTTACAAGCTGAGTTATTCCAAAAATGATTCCAAAGAAGAAAATATTTTTTGCATTTGGTTTACGAAGAAATTGAATGAAAAAATAAAAAGAGATGAAAATTGCGGTTGCTATGGCGATGTCTGTAGTTACATAATGAGAATGCGCTAAAATAGTAGGATTGAAAGAATAAAGAACGACAACGCCAGCACCTGCCCAAAGGCCAAAAAGTTTTTTTGTCCAGAAAAAAAGAAATATTCCTAATAAAATTGCAATGAGAAGTATAGGAATTCTGGAAAGGAAAGTTATAAGATGAGCATTATTTCCATGAAGAAAAGCTTTGCCAATAGTCCATTGAGCATTAAGACCAGTTTCCCAGTCGGCGGAATGTAGAGGAAAGGTAACATCAAGAAAAAGAAGGGGAATACCAGCAAAAATTTTTATAAGAGGGGGATGCTCTGGATTGAGGCGCATATCAAGATATTTCACATACGAATAAGATGCTGGAATATGAGCCTGCTCATCCATAGTTGTGGACTCTTTCCAAGATACGGAAAGTGATGCAACAAAAAGAAATATCAATGAAAAGATAGCAATAAAAAATGGTGCTTTCGATGACATAGGATGTGATATTTTTTAGGGTTCAAGAAAAATAACAGTAAAGGAAGACACTTGATCTTCTGGAACAATTTTTTTCGTTGTGATTTTACCGTGAAAACGTTCTTTTAGTAAAGTAAGAATGGAATCATTATAATTCATAGGAATAAAAATGGAAGGGATTGTGGGAGGTTCTTCAAGGGTTGTGAGAAAAGTAACATTTTTTTGGTCAAAAGTAAGATATCGTATAACTTGAGCACTTACTGGAAGTCCGTCGGAAACAGTTTGTCCGGGACCATTGGCAAATACATAAATAGGAAGAGTATCTTCAAGAGATTGAATGTAATAAGCTTGCTGAGTAAAGACCGAATTGAAAGCACTTTTACTTTCTTGAGAAGTCCCCCAAAATACAAAATAAAGGAAAAGATTTATCAAAGAAATGAAAATGAGAATAACAATACTTGCTATAAAAGGAGAAAAATATTTTTTTGAAGGAATTCGCGAAATCCAGAGAAAGGGTAAGGATGCAAGAATGAAAACTGCTGGCTGTGTTCCAATGGATCTTAATGCATGAGGAAGGCTTTCATTGGTAAGAAATTCAGGGGCAAGCATAAGAAAGAACCAACCTAAAAGAAAAGAGGTTACAAGGAGTTCGCGATCTCTTTCTTTGAAAATAATTCTTTTTCTTAAGGTATATAAAAATTTCCAAATGAGGGTAATAAGACCTACGCCAAAAGCTATGGATGTGAATATATCTAAGATAGGAAATGGTGGTATATTATGTCTCCAATTTTGATCTCCCCATGTAAAATATTTGATGATACTGAGTGTAAAAGTTTCTTTGAGAGTTCCCCAAAAATCTCCATGATTGATTTCTGAAGAGAATATGGAAATACTACTAGAACGAGAGCTGAAATGTTGAGGATTTTCGATAAAATCATAAAGCATGGGAGAAACAGCTAATAACATAAAGAAAAGAAAGACAAGGCCATGTTTCCAATAGGTACGCAAAGCATCTTTTTTAGAGAGAAGAAGAAAGATAAAAATGACAATGAGTATTGCAGGAGCTATGCGAAAAGCTATATAGGTATGAAAGCCAAGTCCAAAAATAAAACCAGAAATCATAAAAGGAAGAAAGACTTTTGTTCGCAGCCCTTTGAAAAGGAAATAAAATGAAAAGGTAAGTATGAGCGGGAGGGAGATTGCTCGAAAACTTATACGAGAAAAGTTAATAGCCCAAAAAGAGAAAGTGCAGAGAAAAGCTGCATAAAGACCAAGTCGATTACTAGAAAAAAGTTCTTTTCCTAAAAGATAAATACCAAGGACAGTTAAGGTTCCAAAAAGAATGGACCATATTTTTAGTCCGATTATAGTATTTCCTAAGACTTGCGAAGAAAGAGCAATGAGATTTATAAATAGACCTTCTCGACCATTATTATTTTCGTAGAAAAGCTTAAAATCTTTTTGTTCCCATGTGGTGAGAGCATCTGTTCCATTCATAGCTTCATCTGGATATATTCCTCCAGGGATGGTATTTATCCAAAGAATTCGAATAAAAAAAGCTGTTAAAATAAGAAGGGAAAGTATTATTGTGTTTTTATATGTCTTTTTTGAATTTCTATGAAAATTTTTTAGAAACTTCATATTTTTAGATTATTGTATTTATTTTTTTTGAATGGTTTGTGTTTCTTGAGTATCTTGAATTTCATAACCAAAAGATTCTATTTTTTTTCGAAGAGTATCTGCAAGAATATAATTTTTGTTTTCTCGTGCTATTTGTCTTTCTTGAAGAATTTTTTCTATATTTTCAGGTAAGGTATATTCTTTTTCTTTTTTGAGGTTTAATCCTAAAACAGAATTAGCTGTTTCCCAGAAAGAAAGAATTTCTTGGGCATTTGTTGACGAGAAACTATTATTGTGAATAGCAATATAAACCGCATGCATCATTTCATAGATAATAGAAAGCGCTTGAGGAGTGTTGAGATCATCTTCTAGGGCTTTCTTGAAATCAGAAATGTACGGAGTTATATCAAAGTAATTGTTTTGTTTTTCTTCTTTTTCTTGAATGCGAGAAAGTTCCAAAAGAAAAGATTGTATTTTTTCTTTATTTTTTTGAGATTGCTCAAGCGATTCCCATGTAAAATTCATAGGGGATCGGTAATGAGAGGAAAGAAATGCAAGTCTGAGATCGGTAGCAGAAAATCCCTTTGACTCAACATCTTCTAAAGTAAGTAGTGTTCCTTTTGATTTTGACATTTTTTGATTTTGAATAAGAAGATGTCGAAGATGAACCCAATATTTTACAAAGGGTTTTCCTGTGGCACATTCTGATTGAGCTTTTTCAGCCTCATGATGGGGGAATATATTATCTTCTCCTCCGGTGTGGATATCAAAACTTTCTCCCAAATAAGTCATACTCATGGCGCTACATTCAATATGCCAACCAGGATAACCTTTTCCCCAAGGAGAGTCCCATTGCATAAGATGATTCTCATCGGCTTTAAGCCAGAGAGCAAAATCCCAAGGATTTTTTTTATCAGGATGTTTTGCAAGTCGTGCGCCTGTTTTTAGTTTTTCTAGAGAATTTCCTGAAAGTTTCCCATATTCAGGGAAAGAAGTAACATCAAGAAAAATATTTTGATTACTTATATAGGCATGGTTTGAATCAAGAAGTTTTTGTATGAGGGAAATCATTTGGGGTATATGTTCTGTTGCTTTTGGAAAAAGATCAGCATCAAGAATATTCATTTTTTGCTCTGTTTTATGAAAATAATCTTCGTATACTCGGGTTATTTTTTCTGGTGTTGTTTGCTCTTCTTTTGCTTTTTTTTCAATTTTATCTTCACCAGAATCACCTTGAGCAATGTTGTCAGCGGTTAAATGTCCGACATCAGTTATGTTTTTTATATGACGTACTTTATATCCCTCCAAAAGCAAAACACGACGAAGTGTGTCTGCCATAAGATAAGAACGAATATTTCCTATATGAATTTTTCCATATACTGTGGGGCCGCAGGTATATAAAGAAACCTCCTTTTTTTGTAAAGGAATAAAGCACTCTTTTTCTTTCGTTAAAGTGTTGTATAAAACTAACATAAGTGTTCTTTAGAATACGGGTGAATTTTTCGTGATCTTTTTTGGGGATTAAACCCATTTTCTCCATCTGAAGAAAAGATACGTGAAAATAGAGATTAATGCCATAATAATAAGATGAAGAAAAAAAGCTGAAGGTTTGGTATCAAACGGTATTTTAGAAACATTCATTCCAAGTATGTTGGCATAAAATGTCATAGGGAGGAGTATGGTTGAAAAAAGTGTTATAATGCGCATTTTTTCATTGAGTTTGAAGGAAAGAAGAGATTCATTTGTTTTTTCGAGAGATTCAACAGTTTCTTTATCATTTTCTAAGGCATTCCAAAGACGTAAACTTGTGTCAGAAAGTTCACGAAGTCTGGAAGAAAGAATTTCAGGAATAAGATGAGTTTTTTGAGAAGCTAGTGATTCCAGAACAGATCTTTGGGGCATAAGTGTTCGTCGAAAATTGAGAATATCTCTTTTCACATAAGAGATTTCTTTCACCATAGCCTTTTCATTTCCTTGAAAAACATGGTGTTCTATAGTGTCTATTTTCTTTGTAATGTTATCGAGTCTTGGAAAACAAGATTCAAGAAGCGTTTCTAAGAGTGCACAAAGAAGATGTGCGGGAGATTCACTCATATAAAGTCTTCGTTTTCCAATATTTCTTTCAAGAAGAGAAAAAAAATCATCGAGTTGTTGGATTTCCCCTCCTTGTCCTACGCCAGTAACAAGATGATCTTTTGTGATAATAAAATTAAGCTCCCCAGAATAAGTAGTTTTTATTTTTGTATCATAGAGAGGGAGAAGGATAGTGAGGAAAAAACAATTTTCATAAAGAATTGATTTTGCTCGTATGGTAGGAAGAAGGAAGTCTTCTACAGCAAGAGGGTTTATATTGAAATTTTCTTGTAAATATTCAATATCTTTCTCATTTGGTTTGTTGAAATGAATCCAATTGACATTTTTTGTGTGAATTTCTTGAAACATAGAGATAGAGGTAGTAAATAAGATAAAAAGAAAAGTATATGAGAAATAATAGCACGAAAATTTTACATTGACAAAATATTTAAAATAATGTATATTTTTAATCCATTTATGATTAAGCGTTTATTACTTCTTTCAATTGTGTTGTATCAAAAGACTCTGTCTTTAGATCATGGAGTGTTGGGAAAAATTTTAAAAATAAAAATTTGTAGATTTTATCCAAGTTGCTCTCAATATGCTTATGGATCGATAGATCGTTTCGGTGTATTGCGAGGAGTTCGGATGAGTCTCCGTCGTTTATTTCGATGCCACCCATTTCATCCGGGCGGATATGACCCGATACCTAATTTAGGATCTAATCGGGTTCAACTTAGAAAAAAAGAGGAGAAAAAAAGAGATGAAGATAGTACATGAACATCATCAGGACATGCAACATCATTTGAGGTATAATGGTGAATCGCATTGCCCTCGTCGAGTGCAGGGGCATCAACCCATAATAATAGAAGATACCTGTCTCTCTTCTATCGGGAAAGATGAGTTCTGCCAAGAGCATTGTTTATTCCGTCCCTCTCTTGAAGAAAATATATTCTTCTTAGGTGGACTTTCTTTTCATCGAAAAGAAAAAAAAATTGATCAAGCCCTTTCTTCTTAATAAGGGGAATCAGTAGGTAGATATTGATTATAGACCGGCATAAGATTATAAAGAGAGAAAAACTTTATAAAATCTTATGTCGGTTTTTTAGCACTCAAGACTTGGGATTGCTAATTTTTTTCTCTTATGATATTTTTTAAGAAAGAAAAAAGTCTACCCTTATGGATTCACAAAACTATTATGACATTCTCGGAGTTTCAAAAAATGCTTCTCAAGAAGAAATAAAGAAAGCATTTCGAAAACTTGCTCATAAATATCACCCTGACAAAGAAACGGGAGATGTTGAGATGTTTAAAAAAATTAGTTCGGCATATCAAGTGCTTTCTGATCCCAAAAAACGTGAACAATATAATCGTTTTGGCCAGACATTTAATAATGGAAACGCAGGTTCGAATAATGGTTCTGGTTTTGGGGGATTCGAGGGTTTTGATTTTGGTAATTTTGATTTTGGTAATTTTCAAAGAACACAATCTTCCGATAGAGGTTTTGGAGGTTTTGAAGATATTTTTGGAGATTTCTTTGGAAGAGAATCAAGCTCAACATCTGCACAGGGAAAGGATATTCAAATTGACGTTGAGATGGAGATGAAGGAAACTATACAAAATACTATAAAGAAAGTTTCTCTTGAGCGAAGGGCTTTATGTGAGGATTGTCTTGGAACCGGGGGAGAAAAAGGATCTAAACAAATATCTTGTAAAACATGTGCTGGAGCTGGAAAGATTCGCACGCATGTAAGAACTATTCTTGGAACAATGCAACAAGTTGTTCTTTGTCATGATTGTCAGGGAAAAGGAAAAATGTATGAAAAAAAATGTCGAATTTGTGGAGGAGATGGACGAGTTCGACGTCGAGAGGAACTTACTATAACTATTCCTGCAGGAATTGATGATGGACAGACACTTTCTCTTTCTGGAAAGGGTGATGCTGGTGAGTACGGATCTCCAGCGGGAAGTCTTTATGTAACAGTACACGTGCGACCAGATAAGAAATTTACAAGAAAAGGACTCGATGTTCTTACAGAGGAATATATTTTTCTTTCTCAAGCAGTTCTGGGAGATTCGATACAGGCAGAGACTCTTTATGGTACTGTTACGATGAGAATTCCTTCAGGCACAAAATCAGGAGAAATTTTTCGCATAAAAGAAAAGGGATTTCCTGAATTAAACAATCGACGTAAAGGCCATCAATTGGTTCGTGTGCATGTTGAAATTCCAAAGCGTCTTTCTAGGGAACAAAAAAAACTTTTTGAAAATCTTCGAGAAATGGGACTTTGAAATTTTTTGTAGGTATGTATTTTTTGTGCTATACTTAGAAACGTCTTAATTAAAAGAATAAAATATAGAAAAAGTATGTCTCAAGAAACTAGACGATCTATTCTTATCGTTGATGACGATGATTTTACTCGAGAACTTTATGCAAATGTTTTTCGTAATGCTGATTATGAAGTTTATGAGGCGAGAGATGGTGTTGAAGGAATACAGATTGCTATAGAAAAAATTCCTGACGTTATTTTTACTGGTATTGTCATGCCCCGAATGGATGGTTTTTCTTTCATGGAAACATTGAATAAAAATACAGCAACGGTTTCTATCCCTGTTGTTATTTCTTCTCATCTTGGACGTGAAGAAGATAGAAAGCGTGCAGAGCAACTCGGGGCAAAAGATTTTGTTGTTCGGGATACAACAACACCTCGAGAAGTGGTAACATTGATAACAAATCTTTTTTCTGAGGGTGGTGAATATGTTATTCAATTTGATCCATATGCACTTGATGCACAAAGAATGGCTCAACAACTCCGTATCAATAGTCATTATGAATGTATGGGTGTGGATTGTGGTGAGCGTATGGTAATGAAAGTTCGTATTACTGATGTGAATGATAGTAGATGGTATCAGGTAAAACTTGTATGTCCCAAATGTGGTTGGCAAATGCCTTAACTACGCAAGTAAGAAATGAAAAGGGAAAAGCTCTTAAATTTATTTTAGGGCTTTTCTTTTCATAAATGAGTATTTTTGTTAGAATAAGAGATGAAAAATAAAGAAAATATGATTAGTATAATAGGAAATTTAAAAATGAATCCGGGGAGCTTATCTGAATTTGAAGTGTATATTCAGAATTTTTTGAACTTTTCAAAAAATAAAGATAAAAATATTCATATCGGCATAGCTCCACCGTTTCCCTTTTTAGAAAAAGCGAATAAAATTATTGAGAATGATATTTTGTTGGGAGCACAAGATATTTCTTTGGAAGTAGCAGGATCTTTTACGGGAGACGTTTCCGTTTCTATGCTGAAGTCTCTAGGAGTTTCTTTTGTTATCATAGGACATAGCGAGAGGCGAAAAAATCATAAGGAAACTGATTTGGAAATTTCGAGAAAATGTCTTCGAGCAGTAGAATATGGTATTACTGCTGTTATTTGTGTTGGAGAGACTTTTGATCAAAAAGAACAGGGATTTACAGAAAAAGTTCTTAAAGAACAGACAAAAAATGCCTTAAAATACATAAAAAAAGAGGATGCTCATAGAATAGTTATTGCTTATGAACCTATTTGGGCAGTAGGAACTGACAATCTTCCAAATGCAAAAGAGCTCTCTTTTGCGATAGAAAGCATTCAAGAAACAGTTAAAGAATGTTTTGAAGAATTTTCTTCGGATACACATATTCTCTACGGAGGGTCTGTCCATTCGGAAAATGTTAGTGAATTATTTGAAAATACTAATCTCGAGGGACTTCTCGTAGGGAGATCCTCTCTTAATGTAGAGGAATTCTTTCTCATTATTGAAAAAATTTCAGAAAATAAAATTATAAAGGAAATTAAAGAAAGCGAATGAATCTTGCGCATTATATATTTTCGAAAAAATTTGCTCTTATTTGTTCTGATGTATTGACAGCATTTTTTTTCTTTGTTGCGATAGGGGGACTTTTTTCTGGGTCAATAGGATTGACTTTACAAGGAAGTATTTTTGAGCAGTATACGCTTTTCCTTTTGGGTATTTTAAGCGCTCTCATTTTCTGGCTTACTCGAAGTTTTATCGTGGGAAAGATTGAAATACCAAGAACAACTGCAGATGCCCCTATGCTGTTGGTTCTTCTTGTTTTCGGTATCTCTTCTTTTTTGAGTGATGATGTATGGCATAGTATGTGGGGAGTTTTTGGAGATCCTGGTAGAGGAACTCTTTCTTTTTTTGCTTATATTTTACTTTATTATATAACACTACATCTTGTTAGAATCTCTAAGGTTTCTTGGATAAAGAATTCTCTTGTACTTGGTGTTTTTTCTTTAATAGCATTTCTTGTTTTATGGGAAATAATTCCTTCTTTTTTTCAAATTGTATCATTAACAAAAAAAGAGGAAATGTTTCATCATTTTCCTTCTATAATAATTATTCTTTTGGGTACACTCCCTTTGCTTTGGGGGGCTTTTCAGGAACGATTATTGCAAGTTACAGAGAAAAAGATTTTTTTGAGTATACAATTTTTTCTTTTGAGTATTCTTTCTTTTCTAACTATGTTTTTTTCTATACGATATTTTTCAAACATGTCTTTCTGGTGGATCCTTTTTATGATAAGTGGTTGGTTTTTATTGACCGTTGCCGTTATAATTGGAATTAAATTTAAATCAGCATGGTTTCCTTCGGTAATCTTTCTTTTTTGTGTTTTAGGTTATTTCTCTGGAAAAGTTATTTTTCCAATGACAGAATCAACGGATGGAGTAATGATATCTTTTCAAAATTCTTTTCAAATAGCATATAGTTCCTTTTTAGAAAATCCTTTTTTTGGAGTAGGCCCATCTTTATATAGTTCCGCATTTTCTTTGTATAGACATCTTGATTTGAATCAGACCTCTCTTGTCCTTGAAAGACCTTCTCAGGCAGAAGGTATGATTTTTGAAGTCCCTGTCACTTCGGGAATTTCTGGTTTTTTAGCTTTTTCATTTCTCATTCTTTATACTATTGGTTCTGGGTTTCTTGCAGGATATAAAAGAGGTGGCAAATATTTATTTTTTTGGATTGGTTCAGTTATTTCTCTTTTATTTTTAACTTTAACAATTATTTTTTTTCCTGTTGCATTTCCTGTTTTTGCTTTATGGTTTGTTGTTATGGCATTTACACTTTCTCTTCGAAAAAGCCAATCGGATATGCAATCCACTGTTCGAATTATAAGCACGAGACCACGTCCTGAATATATTTTAAGCGCCGCATTTGCTTTTCTTGTTGTGTTCAGTTTCTTTATATATGGGTATATTTTTTTGGCGAAAGGTTTTTTTGCTGATTTTTTTGCAAAGAAGGCAGTGTTAAATTCTTCTCAAGAGGATGCGATTTCTTTTCTGAAACGTTCTATTGAATTGAATCCTTTTGAATCTCGTTATTATATTCTTTTGGCTAATCAATATGTAAAGGAGGTTAAATCTCAAAAAATAGAATCGACCGATGAAAATTATCTTAAAATGATCGAAAAGAATATGAACTTAGCATCTGAATACGCAGTTCGTTCAAAAAATATGACGCCGAAGGATGTTGTCGCATGGGAAATGTCGGGACAAATTTATGAAGAATTAAGTTTGTATGTAGATGATTTTATAGATATTTGTGGAGAATCTTATGATGAAGCTATCAAGCTTGAACCTCAAAATCCTCGTTTGCATATGAAACGAGGAGAGCTTTTTATTAGAAAGGCTATGACAAAAGAGGGCTCGCAGGAAAAAGAAAAATATTTTGCAAATGCAAAAAAAGAGATGGAGATATCTCTTGGAAAAAAAGAAGAATTTCCTCAAGCGTGGTATCTTCTTGCTCTTACGCAAGAGGGGTTAGGAGAAATAGAGGGTGCTATTCAGAGTATTGTACGAGCTTTAGAATTTATTCCTGAAGAGCCGACTTTCATGTATGTTTTGGGAAGATTATATTATACGCGGGGACAATCTAACGATACAACACTTGCTATTGAAATGTATAAAAAAGTAATAGAAAAAAAACCAGAGGAGGTCCATTCTTATCTTGCTCTGGCAAATATCTATAAAAAAGAAGCTTCTCTAGAAGATGCTTTGAAATATTTTGATCTTGCTTTGAAATATAGTAAATCCGAAGAAGTGGATCTGAAAAATTTTATTGAAAAAGAAAAAAGTCAATTAACAGGGACGCAAATGAGTACCCAAGATTTAGTAGATGAAAAAGAGGGGGATGAAAATTTGAATTCGGAAGAAATTTCCACAGACGTAACGGAACCCACCTTACCTTCTGCGGAAAGTCTTAATCCAGAAGACCCTGTAAAAGCAGAAGATTCGGTAAAAGTGGAAGAATCTTTAACTGAAGAGGTGCTTCCTGATTTTTCTGACGAAGGAAGGCTCGAATAATAATTAAAAAAAGAGTTTTTAAGAAAAATAACTTTTTGATAAAGAATGAAGGTATTTTTAGAAAGTTTCTTTCTTTCGCAGAACTTAATACATTTTGGTATAGGGGTAAATATTTTTTAGGGACACCTTGAATAAACTTTTTTAAAAAAGCTTTTTTCTATATTTTTTGGAGAAAAGAATGAAAAAAACATCTTCATTAATATTTCGAATTTATATATTAAATAAGCTTTTATATAAGCTTATTTTGAGGAATTAAGAAAGTTTTGCAATCAAAAAGAATTTTATTTTTTTATTTTGTAAATGTCGTGATGAAATTGATAAGGGTGGATTATTTGACAAGTTGGGGAGTTTTTCGTATTCTTGAGGAGCTCTGGCTGATGAGCTGTTTTTTTACCGAAATTATTTTAAAGAAAAGAGGCGTCTCTCAAGTATTTTAGAAATATAAAGAGATGAACGCGTCCTATTGCACTATGTCAACCATGAACCAACTTGTTCGAAAACCGAGAAAAAATGTAGCAAGAAAATCTAAAACTCCTGCTATGGCTTTTGTGTTTAATTCTTTAGAGAATAGACCAAAACCTTCTCAAGGACCTTTTAAACGAGGCATGTGCGTGAAAGTAAGTACAACGACACCTAAAAAGCCAAACTCAGCTCTTCGAAAGATTGCGCGTGTGAGACTTACTAATGGTATGGAAGTAACAGCGTATATTCCTGGTATAGGACATCAATTACAAGAACACTCCATTGTTATGATTCGTGGAGGAAGAGTAAAAGATCTTCCTGGAGTACGATATCATATCGTTCGAGGAGTTCTTGATTCAACGGGTGTTGCAAACAGGAAGCGCGGTCGAAGTAAATATGGGGCTAAAAAACCTAAGGAAAATAGTTGATTGAAGAAAGTATACTCTATATGGCACGAAGAAAACGTATTTATATAAAACAATGGAAAGAAGACCCACAGTATGAAAATATCCTTGTGGGAAGGTTTATTGGCTGTCTTTTAAATGATGGAAAACGATCGAC
Organism: Candidatus Moraniibacteriota bacterium; assembly: GCA_016699795.1. Taxonomy (NCBI): domain Bacteria; phylum Candidatus Moraniibacteriota; species Candidatus Moraniibacteriota bacterium. The sequence goes on along the minus strand of CP065011.1, from coordinate 375,650 downwards.
AGCAGAAAGGGTTATGTATAAGGCTTTTGATATTATTCATGACCGAACAAAAAAGGGCGGTTTGAATGTTTTTGAACAAGCAATAAAAAATATTGCACCTTTGTTGGAATTAAAATCTCGTCGTGTTGGAGGCGCAAACTATCAAGTTCCTGTTCCAGTAACGGGAGATCGTCGCCAGACTTTAGCTATTCGTTGGATTATTTCTGCATGCAGAAAAAGAAAAGGAAAGGCTATGTCTGAAAAATTAGCAGATGAATTCATTGATGCTTCAGAAAAAACTGGAGCTGCTATGAAAAAGCGCGATGAAGTGCATCGAATGGCTGAAGCTAATAAAGCTTTCGCTCATTTTGCTTAGTTTGGAATCATTCTTATTTCTTGAAGGAAATCTTTTTTCCTTTTTCTACAAACAACAAAAGTATTATTTAATTTGAATATATGTCACGAAAACATCCCATTGAAAGACTTCGTAATATCGGAATTATTGCTCATATTGATGCAGGTAAGACTACTACGACGGAGCGAATTTTATTTTATACTGGGATAACGCACAAAATAGGAGAAGTTCATGAGGGGGAGGCTACTATGGACTGGATGGAACAAGAACGTGAACGAGGAATAACTATTACAAGTGCCGCAACTACTTGTTTTTGGAAAGACTATCAAATTAATATTATAGATACGCCAGGTCATGTTGATTTTACTGTTGAAGTAGAAAGATCTCTTCGTGTTTTGGATGGAGGCGTTGTTGTTTTTGATGGAAAAGAGGGTGTTGAGCCTCAGTCAGAAACTGTTTGGAGACAAGCTGATAAATACAACGTTCCAAGAATCTGTTTTATCAATAAAATCGACAAAGAAGGTGCTGATTTTGAACGTGCTCTTGAGTCTATTTGGGACCGTTTAACATCAAAAGCCTTTGCTGCTCAAATTCCTATTGGAGAAAGAGGTGATTTTCGAGGTGTTGTAGATCTTCTTACTATGAAGGCTTACGAATTTGAAGGGGACATGGGAGAGAAAGTTGTTGAAAAAGAAATACCCGCAGAACTTCTTGAAAAAGCAAAATTATGGAGAGAAAAACTTGTAGAAAAAGTTTCTGAAACTGACGATGTTCTTGTAGAAAAATATTTAGGAGGAGAGGAAATCTCCGTTGAAGAACTTAAGGCTGCTATACGAAAAGCTGTTGTTAAAGTTGATCTTATACCTGTGTTTACAGGAACAGCCCTTCGAAATAAAGGTGTCCAACTTGTTCTTGATGCAGTATTAGATTATCTACCTTCACCTAATGATGTTCCTGCTGTTCGTGCTACTGAAGTAAAAACAGGATCTGAAATTGAAAAACATCCTGACGATAGTGACAAGCTCGCTGTTTTAGCTTTCAAAGTAGCTACGGATCCTTTCGTTGGTCAAATTACCTTTTTTCGTGTTTATTCAGGAACTATTCAAGCAGGATCCTATGTTTTAAATTCCACCAAAGGAGAAAAAGAACGTATAGGAAGAATTCTTCGAATGCATGCTAATACGAGGGAAGAAGTTTCTGAAATGGGATCGGGAGAAATTGGAGCTATTGTAGGGCTTAAGAATACAACAACAGGAGATACTTTATGTGATCCTTCGCAAGCTATACTTCTTGAATCTATGGTTTTTCCTGAGCCAGTTATAGATATTGCTATTGAACCAAAAACTAAAGCTGATCAGGAGAAAATGGGATTTGCTTTGAAAAAGTTAGCGGAAGAAGATCCTACCTTTCGTGTTCATACTGACGAAGAAACATTGCAAACTATTATTTCTGGGATGGGGGAGCTTCATTTGGATATTATTGTGGATCGTTTAAGAAGAGAATTTAAAGTAGAAGCGAATGTTGGACAACCTCAAGTAGCCTATCGAGAAACTATACGAAAAGAAGCAAAAGCAGAAGGAAAATACATTCGTCAATCAGGAGGTCGTGGTCAATACGGACATTGTAGACTTCGAGTTACTCCGAGAGAACCTGGACAAGGTTTTGAATTTGTTGATGAAATAAAAGGAGGTATCATTCCTCAAGAATATATTCCTGCAGTTGAGAAGGGAGCAAAGGAAGCGATGGAAACAGGTGTTGTTGCTGGATATCCAATGGTAGATATTTCTGTCGCACTTTATGATGGATCCTTTCATGATGTGGATTCATCAGAGGCAGCTTTTAAGATCGCTGGGTCTTTAGCATTCAAAGAAGCAACGCGACAAGCAAGTCCTGTTCTTTTGGAACCGGTTATGCGTGTTGTTGCTATATCCCCTGAACAATTTATGGGAGATGTTGTTGGCGATATGAACTCCCGTAGAGGAATTATTAAAGAGATTAATGACAGAGGTGAAGGACGATCTCTTATAAAAGAAATAGAATCAGATATTCCTTTAGCATCTATGTTTGGTTATGCTACACAACTCCGATCTATGACACAGGGAAGAGCAAGTTATTCAATGGAATTTTCTCATTATGCTGAAGTTCCTAAGAATGTGGCGGAACAAATTATTGGAAAAAATACCAAGTAATAAAACGTAGAAAAAATAGCAAATAAGAAAGACGGCTTCTTGAAAGTCGTTTTTCTTGTATAATGAAAAAAATAGGTATGAAAAAAAATCCAATTCAAATACTTCAAAAACTTAAAGATTATTATAAGGAAACAGGGCCCTTTGCATCTTGGTCTACTCCTTTAGAGTTGGCTGTCGCAACGATATTAAGTGCTCAGTGTACTGATATGCGGGTTAATCGCGTTACTCCAGAATTATTTTTAAAATATAAAACAGCAGAAGCTTATGCTAAAGCAAATATTTCTGATTTAGAAAAGATTATATATTCTACTGGATATTACAAAAGTAAATCACGATACGTTAAAGAAATGGGAATTCTTTTAGAGAAAGATTATTCTGGAGAGATTCCTCGACTTTACAAAGAGCTTATACGGATTCCAGGAATTTCTAAAAAAAGTGCTTGCATTATAGGGGCAAAAGCGTTTAGAAAATTTTTTGGTGTCGCTGTAGATACTCACGTGGCAAGGGTTGCTCCTCGTTTGGGATGGAGTAAAAGTAAAAATCGAGATATAATTTCTCGAGATTTGGAAAAAATATTTCCAAAAAAAGAGTATCTTAATGTGAATGAATATCTTATTATGTTAGGAAGGGATGTTTGCATACCAAGAAATCCAAAATGTGAGCAATGTATTCTTAACTCCATATGCCCCAAAAAAATGGGATAAGAAAAATTATTTTTTAAGATTTTTAAATATAATTTTTAGGAAATTTTTGTGAAAAAAATAGTATTTTTTATTTTTCTTTTTTTAGTTATTTTTTTATTTTTCTCTGAAAAAAATGATTTTTTTCTATGGAATGGAAAATTTACTTTTATAAGAGTGCATCAAACGAGGATTAAGGTTGATATCGTAAAAACTTTGGAAGAGAAGCGAAAAGGATTGTCGGGAAGAGACTTTTTAGAAAAGAATCAAGGAATGCTTTTTATCTTTGAGACAGAGAAACGACCCTCTATGTGGATGAAAGATATGAAATTTTCTTTAGATTTTTTATGGATAGATAAAAATTATCGTATTGTTGATATAACTGAAAACGCATCTTCCGCATCGTATCCTCAACAATTTTATCCCAAAGTAGATATTCGATATGTCCTGGAAGTTCCCGCTGGATTTGTAAAAGAAAATAATATTTTATTGAATCAATATATTTCTTTCGAATAATAATTTGTAGAAGAATCTGAGTGTGTTTTCCTTGATGGGTGATGGAGTATATTTTTATAAAAAATGGCTTGAAATAAATATATTTTTTTTATAAAAAATGAAAAATAATAGAAAGGTATTGCATCGCTTTTTTGTTATGTTACAATGGCGATATAATGAGAAATTTGCAAAAAATTTGCAATGGAAAAAAGAAAAAAAATAAAGAAAGAAAGGAGGTGAATTTTGTGGTAACAATAAAAAAAACAACAAATAAAAAAGCAGTAGCGAAAAAGTCAGCTGTTAAAAAAGTTGTAAAAAAAGCAGCTCCAAAAAAGGCAGTTGCAAAGAAAGCTGTTGTAAAAAAGACAGTAGCGAAAAAGTCAGCTGTTAAAAAAGTTGTAAAAAAGGCAGCTCCAAAAAAGGCAGTTGCAAAGAAAGCTGTTGTAAAAAAGGCAGCTCCAAAAAAAGCAGCTCCAAAAAAGGCAGTTGCAAAGAAATCCGTTGTGAAAAAAGCAGCTCCAAAAAAGGTGGTTGCAAAGAAGAAGTAGTTTTCCTCTTTCTGTTTTTTAATGAAAAATTTGATAAAACCCGCCAACGAGCGGGTTTTATCGTTTTTTATAAGCCAAGTTCGGCCAAAGCTTTTGGCGAGGCCATTTGTACAGACCAGGGAGGATCAAAAACTATTTGTATAGAAACACTTTGTACTTCTTGCAAAGAGAGTATCTTCGAACGAATTTCTTTTTCAATGGATTCAAAAAGAGGACAGCCAATTGTAGTGAGTGTCATAGTAAGAAGAACTTCTTTTCCTTTTATTTGAATACCATAAATAAGACCAAGATCAACTATGGAAATAAAGAGTTCTGGATCAAGTACTTTATAAATTTGTCGAGCTATTTTTTTTCGTAAAATATTCTCTTTGATTTCCATAAGATTGTTTCCCAAAAGTATTGATTTATCATACTAACGTATAGAGAGAAAAATCTCAAATGAAGTCACTTTAATTTTTCTATAAAAGAGAATGGGGAAGAAGATATTTTTTTGATCTTACTCTGGACGTTTTTTGATTTTTACCGTAAGATGAAAAAAAATCGGGCTGTAGTATAACGGTAGTATGCACGCATGGGGTGCGTGTGACCCGAGTTCAATTCTCGGCAGCCCGACTCGGTATAAAAATATTTTGATGAAAATATAAAATTATATGAAAATCTCCAATTTTAATGTTATTTATTTCATGTGGCTTTTGGGGCTGACGGGGATAGGCGTTATGTTTATTTTTCTTCCTTTTATGATCCCTATTATTATTGCGGGAGTTTTGGCTTCTATCTTTTTTAGAGTATATGAATGGTTTTGGAAAAAAGCGCATCTTGGAAGAATTTGGGGATCATTAGTATCTTGTCTTGCTGTCTTTCTTATTATTGTAATTCCTTTTGTTTTGATTGTGACACTCGTCACAAAAGAAGCATATTCGATGATGAATTATTTTTCTGAAAATCCTGAGCTTCTCAGTGGAGGTGTTGAATATTTTCAATCGATATCAAACAATCTTCCTATTATTGATCAGCAAAATATCACATCAATTGTTAAACAAGGAGGTGCTCTTTTTGTGAGTGTTCTACAAAAAACATATTCCGGTCTTTCTCATTTCTTTTTCTCTCTCTTTGTTATGTTTTTCTCTCTCTTTTATTTCTTTATTGATGGAAAAAAAATGGTTCGAGTTATTATGAATTTAAGTCCATTACGAGAGGATCAAGAGAAAGAGTTAGTAAAACAATTTGTTTCAATAAGTAAGGCAACTCTGAAAGGAACAATAATTATAGGTTTCATTCAAGGAATATTGGGTGCTATACTTTTTTCTTTGACTGGAGTTCCTTCTCCTGTTACATGGGGTGTTGTAATGATGGTATCTGCACTCATTCCTGCTGTGGGTAGTGGGCTTGTGTGGATTCCTGTGGGAGTTTCTATGTTACTTTCTGGTAATATTTTAGAGGGAGTTATTATTCTTTCTTGTGGAGCGGGAATTATCTCTACTATTGATAATATTCTTCGTCCAAGACTTGTTGGACGAGATAGTCAAATGCATCCACTTTTGGTTTTTTTTGCAACACTTGGAGGTATAATTCTCTTCGGTATTTTTGGTTTTATTATAGGACCTATCGTTGTTTCTTTATTTTTGGCACTTATCCGAATATACGAACGAGAGTTTTCTTTTCAACTCAAAGAATATAACGGAAATTCACAATGACTTTCTCTCTTGATCCGGTAGCTTTTTCTTTGGGATTTTTCATTGTTCGATGGTATTCATTGATGTATATCTTTGGCTTTTTGTGTGTGTGGGGACTTATTTCATGGCGTATCAAAAGAGGAGAAATCACTCTTTTTTCACAGACAATACTTTTAGATATTCTTCTTGTGGGTTTTTTGGGGGGGATATTGGGAGGGAGATTGGGTTATATTCTTTTTTACAATCCAGTTTTTTATTGGGAAAATCCTTTTGAAATAATAGCTCTTTTTGATCACAATGGAATATACAGAGGAATTTTTGGTATGAGTTTTTACGGAGCTATCTTAGGAAGCGCTTTCTTCTTTTGGGTGTACTGTAAAAAACAGAAACTCGATGTATGGAAGAGTCTTGATTCTATCGTTCCAGCGGTTCCGATTGCGATAGCGTTTGGAAGATTGGGAAATTTTTTGAATGGAGAACTTCTTGGTCGAGAATCAAATATTTTTTGGAGTGTTAATTTTGGTGATGGAATATTTAGACACCCTTCTCAACTTTACGAAATGTTTTTTGAGGGATTTTTTTTATTTTTTTTATTCTTCTTTTTTCTGAGAAATAAAAAATTTCCTCCTGGTGTTTTATCACTCCTTTTTCTTGTTGGATATGGGTGTATGAGATTTTTTGTTGAATTTTTTCGCCAACCAGATATTCAAATAGGATTTATATTTTTTCATTGGCTTACCATGGGGCAATTATTAAGCTTAATTCTATTTTTTCTGAGTCTTCTTGGGATAATTAAAATTATAAAAAAATAAAAGTTATAAATTCTAAAATAATTTTTTGAGACAAAATGTTTATTTCTTTTTTAATATTTTGGGCGTAATTCTTTATAGATAATAAATAACTATAGGTTTTTTATTTTTGAAAATTTGTGGTATACTTTTTTTGTAAATGATAATGATCGGAATATATGGAAATATGGCAAAAAATAGTTATGAGTGTAGGTGTTTTTCTCGTAGCGGGTTTTGTAGTTTGGGGATTTTTTTTGCAAGAGACCTCGGCTCCAACAAATGTAGATATAAAAAATGGAGATTTGGGTAATCCTAATGCGCCGGTAGTTTATTATTATGGTGATGGATGCCCTCATTGCGAAGAACTTCAAAAATTTCTTGATAAAGAGGGTGTTGTGTATGGAGAAAAATTAGCAAAAAAGGAAGTTTGGAAAAACACCACTAATAATAAAGAAATGATGAAAAAAGCAGATCTTTGTAATCTCGAAAAGGAGAATGTTGGTGTGCCTTTTGTTTTTGCCGAAGACAAATGTTTTATCGGAGCAGAAGCAAAAAAGTATTTTGAAAGTTCTTCCTTTATGAAAAATGAATAGAGTGTGTTATACTGTGAAATGTATTTTCAATAATAATTGAGAATGTCGCGTATCGATATCTATCAAACCAAAAAAAGAAATCAAAAACCGGAACGAGATGAAATATTTTTTCTTTCTCGAGGTGTTCGTTCCAACCGTTTTTTTACCGAGGACTCCTATCGGTATATAACTTCTCACGAAGAGGTTTTGTTTCATCAAAATTATCGTAGAATAGAACGAAGAAAATTATTTGATGGAGTAATGCATCGTCAAGAAAAGATTCCTTATAGAAATATTCTTCACGATACACAAAAAATTCGTTGGGCATTGGAAGGTTCGTGGTTTCAATGGCGAAGAAAATTAGTTGATGTTCGAGAAGGATTGGAAATTTCTATTTCTCCTATTCGTGCTTGGAATTTTTCTCTAGTAGGAGCGGTACTTTTTGGTATGCTTTCTATGAGTATGATTTACAGATCATTTGGTCAATCTGTATCTGCTCAAAAAGAAATTAAATTAGCTGATGAAAGTGCTTATTCTGAAGGAATTTCTGAAGAAGAGGGAATTGTTTTAGGGGAGGCTATTGAATTCATTCAAAAAAGTGAAGCAGATTATCTAATGGAAATAAAAGAAGATGATCGTGTAAAGGAAGAACTTCGAAAACGTGAAGAATCTGAACAAACAGCGAAGAAAAAGGCTTTTCAAAAAGAAATCCGAGATATGGTAAAGGGGTATCCCATAGAACAAATGCTTCCTTATATTTTTGAACAAGATGATATTATCGCCGCATACCTTATTGCGATTGCAAAGAAAGAAAGTAATTGGGGAAAACGAGTCCCTGTCCTTGAGGGTGAAGATTGCTTTAATTATTGGGGATATCGATCCGTTCGAGAACGAATGGGTACTGGGGGACATACATGTTTTGATAGTCCAAAAGAAGCTATTGATATCGTAGGAAAAAGAATTTCCTGGTTTGTATATAATCAAAAAAGAGAAACACCTGAAGATCTTATTATTTGGAAATGTGGTTCTTCGTGCGCCGCTCACGATCCGTATAGTGTGAAAAAGTGGATTCAAGATGTTGATTTGTATTTTTCAAAAATTTATACAAAAAACTCGCAGGATTCTTTATAATTCTTTTAAAAAAGAAATCTTTTCATTTGTAAATTAGCTAAGTAGATCTTTTGATTTTAAATGAAATGGAAATGAAATATAGCTTCATATTTGAACAAGGCAATTGTGCCGAATTGAAATGCTAAAGGCTATTTTAGAATTTAACTTTTTATTTTTAAAGGAACTACTTAAAAATAGTATACGCGTGCTCATTTTATTTTCGTTTTGTTAGGACAGAAGAGTGTATGTTGTTTGTATGTGTATTATTTCTTTAAATCTCCATATTTTTCATTCTAAAAAAGTAAAAAATACTTTGGAATGAGAAATATTTTAAACTTTATTTTTTAATAGGAATATTTCTTATTAGAGCCATTTTTTGATATTTTTATTTTTAATTATGTTTTTGATTCTATAATTTTTATTTTTTAATTTTTCGGATTAATTGAATAACTTTGCCGTACTATTGACAATCTCTTACAAGATGATACAATCGCTCTTGTGTTAGTTTAAAAAATAATTTTCTTTCTTTCTGGTGAGGTTTAAGAGGAAAGAAAAGATAAAAAATCAAAAACCGGCTCGTGCTTGGTTGTTGAATTTTCTTAAAATTAAGTTTTTGCGAAAACATTCCATTTTGAAAGTTTTTAGTCGCTAAAACTTTGGAAAAAGAATGCTTTCGCAAAAGAAAGAGCAAGTTGACAATTTGGGTACATATTTTGCATTGTGTCTGATTGCGAAGGATCAGGGGTGACTGCACTATATGAATAAAGTAGGAAAAAAATAACTGCGAAGTTAGCAAGGAGATTTCTCTTTGCTAACCGACCTTCCCAAACGTATATGATTTCGATTGTATATTGTATGGGAAGTGAGAAAATGAGAATTATATTAAAGATTGCGAGGGCGTACGGAGGATGCCTTGGCTGAAGTAAGCGATGAAGGACGTGAAAGACTGCGATAAGCCTCGGGGAGCTGTCAAATAAGCTTTGATCCGTGGATTTCCGAATGGGGTAACCCTTGCCTTAATGGCAAACCGTCATCTGAATACATAGGATGATGTGGCAAACTCGGGGAATTGAAACATCTTAGTACCCGAAGGAATAGAAAACAATTGTGATTCCGTAAGTAGTGGCGAGCGAAAGCGGAAGAGTCTAAACCTGATACCAACACTGCAAATAAGTGTAAAATATTTGTTGGTAGTGTTGGTATCAGGGGTTGCGAGGTGACTTAACTCGTTTAATCGGGGTGAAAAACGATTTTTTAGTAGAACGTCTTTGGAAAGAGCGATCAAAGAGGGTGAAAGTCCCGTATACGAAAAAAAATCTTTTTTCTTGAGGTCATTCTCAAGTAGGGCGGAGCCGGTGAAACTCCGTTTGAATCAGGGAGCACTAAACTTCCAAGACTAAATATTACTTCAGACCGATAGTGAACTAGTACCGTGAGGGAAAGGTGAAAAGTATCCCGAAAGGGAGGTGAAATAGACCTGAAACCGTACGCCAACAAAGAGTAGGAGTCCCGCTTTTGCGGGATGACTGCGTACTTTTTGCAGAACGGGCCAGCGAGTTTGATCTTTGCGGCAGCTTAAGGGGCGATGCTCTGGAGGCGCAGTGAAAGCGAGGCTTAATAGGCCGATTTGTCGCAAGGACAAGACCCGAAGCCGGGTGAGCTACGCATGAGCAGGGTGAATCTCGGGTAATACTGAGAGGAGGCCCGAACCCACGCGCTGTGCAACACGCGGGGATGACTTGTGCGTAGGGGAGAAATTCCAATCGAACTCGGCAATAGCTGGTTCTCTCCGAAATAGCTTGAGGGCTAGCGTTTCGTTAATTAGCTACGAGAGGTAGAGCTACTGAATGAGATTTCGCGGTTCGCCGTAGGAATTTCAATCAAACTCCGAATGCTCGTAGTGGTATCGAAGCAGTCAGAAATCCGGGGCTAAGCTCGGATCTCAAAAGGGGAACAGCCCAGATCGTAATCTAAGGTCCCCAAGTCCATGCTCAGTGGTAAAGGAAGTGAAATTTCTCAGACACCTAGGAGGTTGGCTTAGAAGCAGCCATCCTTTAAAGAGTGCGTAATAGCTCACTAGCTTAGAGATTTCGCGCCGAAAATGTAACGGGGCTTAAGCATGGCACCGAAGATACGAAATCGTTTACGTCTTATTTTAAATAAGACGTAAGTATTCATTTTTTTATAAATGAATATGTTTTTTGTTTTGTGTAAAATAAGACGTAAACGATTGGTAGGAGAGCGTTCCTTGTGCACTGAAGTCGTAGGGGTGACCCGCGGTGGAGCGCAAGGAAGTGAGAATGCTGGCATGAGTAACCGCAATCTTGGTGAGATTCCAAGACGCCGAAAGTCCAAGGTTTCCCGGGCTATGATAATCATCCCGGGGTAAGTCGATCCTAAGGCGAGGCCGAAAGGCGTAGTCGATGGACAGCCGGTTAATATTCCGGCACCAATATATTATTCGATGGAGTGACGTATTGCTGTACCTTTTGCGCATTATTGGATTTGCGTGGGGGTATCGAGAATGTGTGGTAGGTAAATCCGCCACACAATAATTCGAGGTATCATCCGAATCTCTTGCTTGCAAGAGAGAAGAAAAGGGAGCGCGGTACCGGGAAAAACTTCTAAGGTTCGTAATATATTGTCCGTACCGAAAACCGACACAGGTGGACAGGGCGAGTAGCCCAAGGCGAATGAGTGATTTCTCGTTAAGGAACTCGGCAAAACAGCTAGGCGTAACTTAGGGATATGCCTTCCCCGCTCTTTGCTTGCAAAGGGTGGGGCGCAGCGAAAGATCCCAATCGACTGTTTACCAAAAACACAGGTCCCTGCTAAAGCGAAAGCTGATGTATAGGGGCTGACACCTGACCAGTGCTGGAACGTTAACGGGAGCGGTTCACGCCAATCCCCGAAGCGCCAGTGAACGTCAGCGATAACTATAATCGTTCTAAGGTAGCGAAATTCCTTGTCGGGTAAATTCCGACCCGCATGAAAGGTGTAACGAGTTGGGAACTGTCTCAACGAGAAGCTCGGTGAAATCGCAGCGGGGGTAAAGATGCCCCCTTCCTACGGCAAGACGAAAAGACCCCGTGGAGCTTTACTACAACTTGGTATTGAATAGAAATTTTAGTTGCCGAGCATAGGTGGGAGACTTTGAAACTTTGACTTTGGTTGAAGTGGAGTCGCCAATGGAATACCACTCTGCTGAAATTTTTATTCTCACCCTGGGCCGTTAGATATACTTAAACGGATCCGAAGGCTGAGAGTAAGCAAAACGAAATAGGTAATTTTTCCAACATTAAGCATGGAAAATATTTTTTTTGAATTATTAAGATAAAAGATTTTTTCTTTTATCTTTTCTTCCAGTCTTCACTCTTTTTTGAGTATAACTACCGGTCCGGGGACAGTGCCTGGTGGGTAGTTTGACTGGGGCGGTCGCCTCCCAAAAAGTAACGGAGGCGTTTACAAAGGTTGGCTAGGAGCGGATGGAAATCGCTCTGGTAGTGCAAACGCAGAAGCCAGCTTTACTGAAAGACTTACAAGTCGCTCAGTCACGAAAGTGGAAGTTAGTGAACCGACCATCACATGTAGGAGTGTGGAAGATCATCGGATAAAAGTTACCCCGGGGATAACAGGCTTATCGCGCCCAAGAGTTCATATCGACGGCGCGGTTTGGCACCTCGATGTCGGCTCATCACATCCTGGGGCTGGAGAAGGTCCCAAGGGTTTGGCTGTTCGCCAATTAAAGTGGTACGCGAGCTGGGTTCAAACCGTCGTGAGACAGGTTGGTTTCTATCTGCCGTAGGCGTCCTTGCTTGAAGGGAGTCTTTCCTAGTACGAGAGGACCGGAAAGAACGAACCTCTGGTGTATCGGCTGTCGCGCCAGCGGCACTGTCGAGTAGCTACGTTCGGACGGGATAACCGCTGAAAGCATCTAAGCGGGAAGCCCACCTTAAGATGAGGCAAGTTTCGGCGTTCGCGCCGAAAACATTTCCTGAAAGATGATCAGGTTGATAGGCTCCAGATGTACGCCCTGCAAGGGGTTCAGTCGAGGAGTACTAATAAATGTAATAATCTTTAAAATCTCATTTTTTTTCCTTTTGTTTGAGTTTTTTGACTCCAACAAAAGGGTATCGGTTAGTGAAGTGAAGTTCCTTTGTCAATTTTTCGAAATATAATCTGCAGTGTTCTCGGTGCCTTGAGCGGAGCGGGTACACCTGTTCCCATCCCGAACACAGCAGTTAAGTGCTCCAGCGCCGATGGTACCCCCTTGGGGGGAGAGTAGGTCGGTGCCGAGAACACTGCAGGTTATATCCAGATTAACAAAAACGTCCCAAAAGGACGTTTTTGTGCTATTATGAAAATATATAAATAAATAGTATCTATTTTTATGTTTACTCGAGAAAAAAAACGTTTCTTTTATGCAAGTATTTTTGTGCTTATATTCCTATTTTTAGCAGGTGCTTTCGCAGATTTTTTCTTTATACCCGAGCCCTCATGTACAGATAAAAAATTAAATCAAAATGAACTTTACGTTGATTGTGGAGGTGTTTGTCCTTTATGTAGTCCTGTGGTAGAAGCGAGAGATGTTGAAATTTTAGAAACAGCAGCTGTTCCTGTTTCACTTGGAAAATTTGATCTTGTTGCTCGTATAAAAAATACGAATAATCTTTTTGGTTCAGGTTCATTTTCTTATACTTTTAATCTTTTGGATGAGCAAAAAAATATTATTCGTTCTGTTTCAGATACAACTTATATCCTTCCTGCTCAAGAAAGATACCTTATCCTTCTCGAAGTTGAATCAATAAAGGAGCCGTCAAGTGTTGAATTGATTATTGATACTATTGCTTGGGAAGAATTTTCTGAATACGAATCTCCCAAACTTAATGTAACAAATAAATCTTTTGAAATTTCTTCCTCAGGAGCTAATTATGCTGTGGCTAAGGGTCTTGTTTGGAATGAGAGTCCTTATGATTTTGAAACAATAGAAATATTTGTAGTACTTCGTGATGATGCTGGAAAAATTATCGGAGTTAATAGGACAGATATGCAAACGGTGAAAGCTGGTGAAAAAAGAGATTTCCCCGTTTATTGGATGAATGTTATCAAGGAAAAAGTTGCCTCAATTGATATACTTGCTATAACAAATATGTTTGAAAATCAAAATTTCATTAAGATATTTTTTCCTAGTGGAAAATTTCAAGACTATGAGAAAAAATAAAAAGATAAAAATTTCTTAATAGGATATATGGGTATATTGAAACGAGGAATTTCAGATATCCTTGTATTAATTTCTTCTTCTTTCCTTCTTCTTCTTTTAGGATTAGTTACTTTATATGGTTTTGATGCGGGGAAAAACAATGATGGATCGCAATTCTTCTTAAAACAACTTGTTTTTTCAGGAATTTCTATTTCTGTTTTTTTTCTCATGTTTCACATTTCATATCGAGCTTTAAAGAAAATAAGTACAGCGCTTTATTTTTTGGGCATCGCTTTTCTTGTGGTTGTACTTTTTTTTGAAGGTATTCGAGGAACTTCTGGATGGATTGATTTAGGCTTTTTTCGTTTACAGCCTGTGGAAATGGTAAAAGTTGTTCTCGTTCTTTTCTTGGCAAGTTTTTTCGTTGCAAAGCGAGCAACTTTTGGGGATATAGGAAGGATTATTGTTTCGTGTGTTTTAGTATTTGCTCTTGTAGGACTCGTTCTTTTACAACCTGATTTGGGATCGGCAATCGTTCTTCTTTTTATTTGGGCAGGAATGCTTTTTGTATCTGATATGAAAGTTAAATATGTTTTTGCTATGATAGCTATTGCTTTTTTTGGAGCATTTAGTTCGTGGTTTTTTCTTGAGGATTATCAAAAAGACAGAATTTTTACAACTATTCGTCCCGAAGAAGATGCTCTTGGAAGTGGTTATAATGTTATGCAATCTATAATTGCAGTTGGTTCGGGGGGTCTTTTTGGAAAAGGTGTAGGAAGTGGCTCTCAATCACAATTAGCCTTTCTTCCAGAATCACACACCGATTTTATTTTCGCTTCCATAGTGGAAAGTTTTGGTGTGTTTGGGGCATTTTTTATTCTTTTGCTTTATAGTATTCTTCTCTATCGTATTGCATTGATTGCAATGACAGCAGGAGATAGTTTTGGTTTTCTTATTGCGTCGGGTGTTTTTTGTATGTTTTTTATACAAATCATGATCAATATAGGTATGAATATTGGGCTTGTTCCAGTTACAGGTATCCCATTGCCTCTTTTGAGTTATGGAGGAAGCTCTCTTTTGGCCACAGCATTCGCTTTGGGGTTGGTGGCTAATATTGCTTATCATAAAAGATTTATCGCAAGCTCGAAAGAACGAAAAATTCTTGACGATAGTCAAATGTTGTGATAATCTTCATCTCGTTATAAATGAGAGGGTAATATGAATTTTTCTCTTATTCAAGGATATCCGACACAATGTCCTGTCTGTTCGAATGAGTATGATCAGTCGGATGGGATGGAGACAATTGCGCAGAATCAAGGAGGGAGCATCCTTCATTTTTTTTGTCATCATTGTGAAACAGCACTTTTAGTTTCTATTCGGGTAAATGCATCAGGAATGGTTGGTATGGGAATGCTTACCGATCTTACTCGCAAAGAAGCGAAGAGTTTTCTCTCACAAAAGTCAGCAATTTCTGGTGATGAAATTCTTTCTTTATATAGTGCTTTTAAAAATTCCCAAGTGGGTGTAAAAGATTTGTTTGTATAAAAATTATTATGAAGACAATTGCTGTAGCTGGAGAGTTTCGAGAAGGAAAAACTCCTAAAAAAATTAGAGAAGAAGGATTTGTTCCTGCTGTTATTTATGGAAAAAAAATAACGTCAGTGTCTATCGCAGTTGATAAGAAAATTTTTGGAAAAATATTTTCTCAAGCAGGGGAATCAACAATTTTTCATATTCAGACTTCTGACAAAAAAGGTTTTGATGTTCTTGTTCGTGATATTGAATATCATCCTTTGAGTGGAGAAATGATGCATATAGATTTTTATGCTGTTTCAATGAACGAAGCTGTAGAGACTTGGGTAGAATTTGAATTTATTGGTGAATCAAGCGCTGTAAAAGAAGAGGGCGGAATTTTTGTTACAGGATTGAATGGAATTGATATAAAAGCATTACCTTCGAACCTACCTTCTTCCATTACGGTAGATATTTCTAAATTAAAAACGTTTGATGATTTTATTCATGTAGGTGAACTTTCCGTACCAGAGGGTGTTGAAATTCTTACAGCACCAGATTCAATAGTAGCTTCTGTCTCAAGACCAAGAACAGAAGAAGAAGAAAATCTTTCTTCCGATGTGGATGTTACCAAAGTAGAAGTTGCGGAGAAGGGAAAGAAAGAAGAGATTGTAGAATAGAAAGAAGAAATTATTTCTTTGAAAAGACTTCAGTAGAGTAAAAAACGTTTTTCTCCTCAGGGGAAAGACGTTTTTTATTCTACAATAATGGTGTTATCTTTTATTCTTTTTTGTTATCTTTTATTCTTTTTATAGAGATGAATAAGAAAAAAAGAAATGAATATTAGGCATTCAAATTAATTATGTTGTATACTAAAAGTATGCAAAACTACGAGAAGAAGAATTATAAAGAGGTGATAAAAAAAGTATTCTTTTTGGGAATAGCTTTATCCTTTTTTTCTTTTGCGGAATATACTTTTGCGAAAGATCCTGAGGACGTTGAGAAAGATATTAAAGAAGTAAAAGAAGAAATTAAAGAACAATTAGAAAAAAAAGAAACACTTGAAAAAAGTCACGGAACCATAATAAAAGAACTTAATTCTACAGTGGGAGAAATTAAAGAAGTTCAGGGGGAATTAAAAAAAACAAAAACTGTTTTGGAGAGAAAAGTGGAAGAAATAGAATCATTGAAAAAAAGACTTATTCTTCAACGCGCCATACTTTCTGGAATCATTCAAAATTTATATCGAACATCACAAACTTCTTTGGCAAGTGTTCTTTCTCAAGACGGTATGTTTGCTCAGGCTACTCAAATTGAAGATGCTCACGTAATGCTTCAGGCGCGTATGAGTGAAATGATGAAGGATATTGAAATAACAAAAACTCAAATCGCAGAGGAAAAAAAAGTATTAGAAGTTATCAAGCAAGAAAAAGAAGAAGTACTAGATGAAAAGCAAGATGAAGCGCAAGACCTTACTTCTGAGAAAGTAACTCATGAAAAAAAGATAGCTCAAACAGAAGCAACGATCGAAGATCTTAAAAAAGAAATGGCCAAATTGCAATCAAGCCTCAATCAGATTCTTGGAAAGGCTTATGATACAGGACAAATAAAAGATGCTATCAAGTTTGCTGCAAAAGCTACAGGTGTTCGTGAAGGTTTTCTTTTCGGTGTTATGTCGATGGAATCAGGAGGAAATCCTTTGGCAGGACGTTGTACGTATAGTAATGCTAGTATGAATGAAACGAGAAAAAAATATTTCAAAGAAATCTGTGAAGAATTAAATGCAGATTATAAAAAACGACCCGTTTCATGCGCTTCAAAAAGTTATCCTGGTTCGGGGGGTGCTATGGGAGTAGCTCAATTTATGCCAGATACATGGGCAGGCTATAAAGCAAAAATCGCTTCAAATACGGGGCATAACCCTCCAGACCCATGGAGTCTTTTGGATGGTACTGTAGCAATGGCATTAAAACTTGCTAATGATGGAGCGACAAAAAGTGGTGAAGTGAGTATAAAGAATCCTTGTAATAAAAAAAGTGTGAACGTAAAGTGGGAGGTGTACGCTTCTATGCGATATCTCGGTTGGACATGCTATGGTTATACTAATTATGCTCCGGGAATTCAGAACCTTGCTAAACAATATAAAAATATGTAAATGAATTTTTTTTTGGAAAAATGTGTTATTATAAGAGGGTAAGATAAAAATAATTAAAAAGTACGTAGTATGGCTCAAGAAGAAAAAAAGATAAAGATTCTCACTGTGGCCCTTATGAGTTTAGCTTTGGTCGCAATTGTTCTTATTTCTTTTGTTTTTATGAATGGAGGAATGTCTAAAGGACTGAATAATCCTCAGACAATGGGACAAAATAAGAATAATAATAAAGAAAATCTTTATGATGAAAATTCAAAAAAATCTTTTCCTTTAGAGGCTGCTGTTATTGAAGAAACATTAGCATCTGACGAGGCTCTTAATAAATCTTTGGAAGAAGAGATCTCTTCAGAAGAAGCTTTTGGTTTGGAAAAAGAAGCTATTCAGATGGAAGAAGAAATTAATACATTATTGAATGAATAAATATATGAAAAATAAACAAGCTATTTTTTATTCTTTCTTTTTATTCCTTTTTGGAGGAATGGTTTTTTCAGCGTCTGTTTTAGCTCAAGGAGAGAATTCTAACGGTACGGGTGAGGGTATGGGAGCAAAAAATGTTGAGAAAAAGACTATACAAGCAGAAGAGAGAAATGAGAAAATGCAAGAGAAAATTAATAACCGTGAAGAAAAGAGGGAAGAAATAAAAGAACAAAGACAGATAAAAACATGTGAAACGTTCGCAAAAGAAAAAATGAATTTTCTTAAAAATATAGATGTAAAGCAAGGAGCTTTTTTGAAAAGAATACAAAATCGTGAGCAAGTTACCATGCAAATGAGAAATCAAACGGATTCTACTTATGAGCAGAAAGTGCAGGAGGCTTTGAAAAATAGACAAAGAATATATGAAAAACTTTTGAGTGAGGCAAAAACTCAAGAACAAAAAGACGCTGTTGAGAAATTTCAAAAAACTATGGAAACTCTCGCTTTAAATCGACAAACAGAAGTTGCAACTGCAAGAAAAAACTATAGAGCTTCATGGGACGCTCTTGTGACTGATTCGTATAAAGAGCAAGTTAATACTTTTTATGCTACGTATGAGGAGTCTATTCGAACAGCAATAGAAACCGCCACTAAATCTTGTGAAGGCGGGCAGGAATTTTCAGAAATCCGAACACAGCTTAAAACTGATCTTTCTGGAGCAAGAGAAGCCCTTTCAGAAATGCTTAAGCAATTTGGGTCTGAAACGAAAAGTCAAAGAGAGACTGCTCGAAATGCATATCTTGGTGCAATAAAAAAAGCGAATGATACGTATAAGACAGGGGTAAAAGATGCCGTGTCTGTTTTGAAATCTGTATATGAAGAAGTAGATGATATTTTTTAGAAAAAAATTACTCTATTAAGAGGTTTCTAAAAAAGATACTTTTTAAAAAAGTATCTTTTTTAAATATAGCATTTTTCTTTTTGAAGTTTTTTTCTAAAGCTAAGGATGTATATTTGAGAAAAGATATAGTAGAGAGAGACAGTGAATTATTTGAGAATAAAGAATCTTTATCTGTGAGTAAGAAATTATCTATTAATGGAAAGAAAATATGCTAAGGGGGTAATTCTTATAAAACATGATATAATACTTTTGTATACGTTTTCTAAGATAATAGTTATTAATTTACTATCATTCTCTTGATATGAAAAAAAATAAAAATAATAAAAGCATCCTTATTCTTTTTTTAGTAAGTATCGTTTTTTTTGGAAGTCTTCTTTTTTTGCAAAGAAAAAACCTCCCATTACTTTCTTTTCTTTCTTCTCTTTCCATGGATCTTTCTTTTAGTAATGCTGGGTCAGCTCCTGCGACTCAATCAATTGCATATGATTTTCTTTCTTTAGCACCTTCTGCTTATTGGCATAATAATGCGGGAGGAGTTTCATGGCCTTCTATCGCTTCTGATCCAGAGGGAGCGCGTTTGCTTATTCCTGGACAACGATTAGAAGATGGAACAACAGCAACTGTTTTATTTACACATCCCAAATGGATAAGTAATGGTTTTACACACGGAGCCTTTAGTAATATCACTATTCCGAGTGCGGTTGAAAAACCTGTCTTACGAGCAGTTTTTGGATATACACAAGGTGAAGTTGAAAAAATGAGAACTTCTGATGGTATTCATTTTTTCGCATCTTTTCAAGAAAATGGACAATGGATAAATCTTTTTTCAAAAACGAAAATATATACAGGATCTCTTGAAACAGTAGAAATTGATCTTTCTCCTTTTGCTGGGAAAACAATAACGATTTTTATGGGAGCTGATGCTGGAGCATCAGTTTCATATGATTGGGCTGCATGGAAAGAATTGAAAATCCTTAAAAATTCAAAACTTCCAGAAGGAGCTGCTGATTCTATTGATCTAGATAATAATATTGTAGAAGGATGGTCGCGAGATAACGAAGCTCCTTCAAAAAGTCTACAAGTAATGTTTTATATTGATGGTGTAAAAAGAGGGGAACAAACTGCTAATCGGTATCGAGCTGATCTTGGAGGGAATTATGGATTTAGATGGACTATACCCGAAGCTTATCAATCAGGGGAGCACTCTTTGAAAATAACAGCAAAAAATTCAAATAGTGGACAAGAGAAAGAATTACTTTATTCACCCACTACGTATAATTACACGACAGGTGTTTCTATGAGTCCTATAACATTACTTTATAACGATGCTCAAATGCCGGTTACTATGGATTCGAGCATGGCAACTATTGGGGGGAGTGCATCCGAAATGGATTTTTTCGTTGCAACTTCAGGTCAAACAACGAAATTTAAAGGAAATCTCTATGGAAGCGAACCTTTTAAAAGACTTGTATGGCAAAAAAATAATAGAGATTATATTGACATGGGAAATTTCTTTAAACAGTATGCTTGTGCAGGTATCTGGATAGAAAATATTTACCAAAAATCAGAGAATTTTTGGTTGGGTTTTGTACATGTTGAAAAATTTAAAGAATGTAATAATTATCAAGCAAAAACTGAGCAATACTCTATAGGACTCATGACCTCTACCGATAAAGGAGAATCATGGAAGTTTATAGGGGAAATTATAAAAGCAAAAATTGATACAGGTGATGCTAATGGTAATCTTGGTGGAACACCTGTTCTTCTTGCTGGTGAATATTTCTATACGTATTTTTGGGATAATACAAGTAATACTAAATACGTTGCTGTTGCTCGTGCGAATATACAAGATGTTCTTAATAATGCTACGCAGGGAAAAGTTACGAGTTGGAAAAAATATAATAACGGAGCTTGGGTTGAAAATGGACTTACTGGCGCGGGTAGTCCATTGGGAGATCTTAGTGATAGTCACACGGATGCTACAGTTTCCGCAAGTAATGGAAAATATCTTATGACTCAAGGGTCTGTGAATGGTTTGGTAAAACTAATGCAATCATCAGACGGAATACATTGGTCATCTTTAGCTACAGTGGATAATCGTCAAAAAAATGGTGAATGGACATTTTATTCTACTATTGTAAATGAAAGCGTTCCTTCAAATAAAGATAGTTTTAAAGTGGGAAATACCTTTTTCGTTATCTGGCCAAGAAAACAGGCGAGCAAATATGACGCAGATGATCTTTATATGAGAAGAATAACATTACGTCAAAATACTAATCCTTCAAATAACAATTCTTCCCCTTCTACAGCAAATTACGAAAAATTACTCATTTGTCCAACCTCAGTATCGATAAAAGTCGGTGGAAAGACTCAACTGCAAGCTCGAATATATAAAAGAAATTCTCGTGAAGAACTCAATCAGATATCATGTAAGACACCCTACTCTGATGATGGCGTTTCCCAACGTGTTGTTTGGGAATCAGCATCTTCTAATGTTAAAGTTTCAAATTATTCAGAAGTAGTTACTGTGACAGGTCTTCGTGCGGGAGCTGCTAAAATTACAGCTTCTTATGGTAATAATTTGCAATCAACTGCTAACGTTACAATAAACGTTAAATGATGATAGAGAGCTCCTTATTTTCATCTTTGAAAAAGAGTGAAATTTCTGGGGAGATAGTAGAAAAATAAAAGAATATTTTAAAAGATAGTACGTAGAAAAAAATATGAAAAAAGAAACCCAAACACAAAAAGTACTTATTGTTCTTCTTTTGAGTTTAGCGCTTCTCCTTTTTATTTTGGTGGCATCCTTACAAATAAAGAAAAATGAAAAAAACTCTTCAGAAGAAGCTGCATATGAAATTTCTCCTCCCGAGATGTATTATGAGAATGATGGAAATTAAAGAATAATTCCTTCAAACGTTTTTCAATAAAAAGCATTTTTTTGCTCTTTTTGGGTATTTGTCGTACATTGGAAATATATTTGTAGCACAATATTTTATGGATACTATGGATAAAATTGTTTCTTTTGCTAAGCGTCGTGGTTTTGTTTTTCCTTCGAGTGAAATTTATGGAGGATTTGCTGCTGTTTATGATTTTGGTCCGTATGGTGTTGAGCTTGCACGAAATATTCGTGATGCGTGGTGGAAGGCAATGGTACAAACTCATGAAAACATTGTAGGGCTTGATAGCGCTATTTTTATGCATCCTAAAGTTTGGGAAGCCTCTGGTCATGTGAATGGTTTTAGCGATCCTTTGAGCGAATGTAAGACATGTCATACGAGAATACGTGTGGATCATGCATTGGAAGACGCAAGAGTCTTTGCTGATGAAAAAATGAGCGAAGAAGAAATACAAAAACTTTTTGAAAGTGTTAAAGAGAAAATAGTATGTCCGAAATGTGGGGGAAAGGACTTTTCTGATGCGAAAAAATTTAATCTTTTGGTCCAATCTAATCTAGGAAATTTTACCGGAGATTGGGCGAAACAGCCAACCTATCTTAGAGGAGAAACCTGCCAGGGAATCTATGTAAATTTCAAAAATGTTTTGGATAGTACGCGGATGAAAGTACCTTTTGGTATAGCACAAATAGGTAAAGCCTTTCGTAATGAAATTACGGCTCGCCAATTTATTTTTAGAAAACGTGAGTTCGAACAAATGGAGATGCAATATTTTGTACGTCCAGAGGAAGCATCGGAAGTTTATGAAGAGTGGCGAGAAAAGAGGTGGCAGTTTTATCTTGATCTTGGCATACAAGAAAAGAATCTAAAATGGCATGAACATGAAAATCTTGTATTTTACGCTAAAGCAGCGTGGGATATTGAATACAATTTTCCCTTTGGTTTTAAAGAACTTGAAGGTATTCATAATAGGAGTGACTATGATCTTACTCAACACAGTAAATTTTCTGGAAAAGATTTGAGTTATCGTGATCCGTATACGAATGAAAAATATTTACCTTGGATTGTTGAAACATCTGTGGGATTGG
Organism: Candidatus Moraniibacteriota bacterium; assembly: GCA_016699795.1. Taxonomy (NCBI): domain Bacteria; phylum Candidatus Moraniibacteriota; species Candidatus Moraniibacteriota bacterium. The sequence continues at coordinate 353,094 of CP065011.1, read as the reverse complement.
ACCGAATGTTTTTGGCAGTTTTGACCGATGCGTATACAGAAGAAGAGATGGAAGGAGGAGATGTTCGAACAGTTCTTCGTCTTCCCAAAAAACTTGCTCCTGTAAAAATTGCTATTTTCCCTCTTTTGAAAAATAAGATGGAATTAGTGGATAAAGCTCGTGGAGTTTTCGATCTTCTTCGAGATAGGTGGATATGTGAATTTGATGATAATGGCAATGTGGGAAAACGATATCGTCGACAAGATGAAATTGGAACACCGTATTGTGTAACTATAGATTTTGACACTCTCAATGACGATACCGTTACTGTCCGTGATCGTGACAGTATGGAACAAAAACGAATTTCTATTGAAAGTTTGCAAGAATTTTTTACACAAAATATTTGAGAGAAATAAACCTCTATTTTTTATAAAATAAAAAGGTGATAATTAAAAAATAATTTGAATTTTAAATGGAAATGAATGTTGAAAATATCGCTTTTAAAAAAGCATTGGAGCAAAAGAGAGTAAAGGTGGAGGAGTTGGAGGAAGGATTGAGAATTACAAGTGAAAAATAAGTGGTGCTATAATGCAAGAGATGAGCGGACTTCCAATGTAACCATAGAAACGAAAATCTTTTCAAGTTGTTCATTTATATCTATTTTGATTATGTTTTACACTAATTACCTAAAATTAAAGGAATATGAAGACTACTACATTCAAGACACTCTTGCTTATTGGCATAATTATTGTCGTTGCAATTTTAATGCATGTTCTAATTATACAACCCCATATGGAAAGAAATGCTTATAAAGAATGTCTAGATGCCCTTCAAAAATCCCCAGATTATTTATCCGCAAAGTCAACGAATGAAAAGGAATTTCTTCTTGAGGTATGTGCAAAAAGCAGAGGTGCGATTGATATTCAAGCAGAAAATCGAAAAAGAGAAGAGGTAATACAAAACACCCTCAATGAAGAAAGTGATCGAAATACTATTGATGCCGATAAACTCTCTCTTTTAAGTTTTCAATTAGAGCAATCTTCTGATCCGTATAACGCGTATAATACTCATTATGGGAATAAGTTTGCGATAACGGGAAAGATCCAAAATAATAATTCTTATCCAATTGAAAAATTAAGCATTAAGATAGATTTTTTTGATAGCGAAGGAAATAAATTCGATGAACATGACGAAGAATTAACAAATGTTATTTACGAAAATAGTTTCATGGATTTTAATGAGGAATTTTATATGAAAAAAGTAGATCCAAATAGTGATTTTACCTATACTTACGAGATTATATCGGGAAAGAAGAGATAAGATTCGTATCCCCATTCTTATCACTCATAAAATTCGAATAATGTTTTTTAATTTTTTCGTAAAAATTCTTTATGAATAAATACTTATCTATAAAATTTAGAAAAAGAGAAGTTGTTGATTTGTCTACAAAAAATTGAAGAAAAAAATACTGAGAATACTAAAAAAATTATGGAAAAATACGAAGGACAAAAGATCATATGGGATGAAATGATTGAGAGTGTAGAAAAAGAAAAAGAAGACTGTTATAAACAGTATGAGATATTGAAAAAGTAGAATTCAATGAAAGAGTTTATAAATAAAAAACTGCAAAAGTTTTTTGCCGAAGATATTTTTCCACAAAAGGAGGAAAGAATACAATATCAAGAAGAAAAAGAAATTCTTTTAACTTTCTCTTTGATGTTTAATGATCTTAAAGACATTATACTTCTTAATGATCTTTTTGTAGAAAGCTGCAAGAAGCCAGAGGAAAAAGAGATTTCAGTACATGCGGGAGAATATGGCGGTATTCGTTTGCATATTCTGAGGTTGTATATTGGCACGCTCTACGAAGTTTGTAATTATATGACGAAAAAAATATCTATGATTGAATCGTCTTATATTCAGAGCTTCATTCAAAAAACAAATGAGGATACACAAAGTACTTGGAAACATATCTTGCTTATTCTTCAAAAAAATACCAGAAAGAAGAATTTCTCTGATATTCCTCAAGAGGTTTTGTGGGTACGAGATTTAGTTGAAATTATTCGTGATGTGAGAAATAATACCTCTTTTCACTATCAAACAAACAAGAGATTGGTGGAGGGGTATAGAAAATTTTTTTTTCAAGATAATCTTTCTGATGAAAAAAGATATGCGTATAGATCAATAAATCATAGTAAAGTTTTGGAAAGTAGGCATTACTATGCCGACGCTGCGATACAAGGATATCTTGAAAAATATTTTGGCAAGGATGATTCTGTAGATATTCAGCTAAAACGATGCTTGCGTCTTTCTAGTAAAATGATGCAAGCGATAAATAATGTTTTAGAACAATATCACAAAACTATACGACAACAATAATAGTAGGTATTTGAGAAAATATTTTGGCTTGTATAAAGTAGTCTCTCTAAAAAATAGAATAGCTCTAAAATAATAAGAATAATAATGACTTCTTTTATGAATATCAATTAGAAACAAAAGGGCTTAACACAAAAAGACCCGAATGGTTTTGAACAATATTTGTAAGGATTATCTTGATTTAAACATGCATTATATTCCGCCATTTCTGCATTATATTCAGTTAAACAAGCGTTATATTCAGCAAGATCCCGTTGACATTTTTCAGTCTTTTTTCTTTCACTTTCTTGAATCATATCATCCAATTCTGAATTCGAATTTTCATTAGAGGGTATTGTTTTTGGGTTTTTAGTAGATGGCTGTGTATAACTAGTATTCTGTTTAGATTTATATTCCTCGATAATTAATTCCACATCGATTAACCATTCTCTTTTCGTATCTAAAGCTATTGCGAAGTTTTTGACCGCAACATAATGATCATCAGATCCGCCCCCCCATGTCTGTTTCATTTTATCCTGCCTCTCTTTTGGTATATTATTATACCAAAATAAAGATGCTTTCAATGCTCTATCAGAAGGATCTGTTGCTTGTGGTGCTTCTTGATCTTTTGTAAATTCTTCTATGGAATATCCCATTGATTTAAATTTTTGCTTGACTTCGTTTATTCTTGGGTCATTCGGATTATTCTGTATCCATGTAGCTATTTCTTCTGGAGTATTAAATGTAAGATCTTCTATCGTTGATATTGATGGAGATTCTTTAGTTTCCATTTTTTCTTTAATTGGATCAGGAGTTTTTATATTTTCTTGATTTTTATTTATAGGCAGTTGATTTATTAGAAATACAATAAATAATGTAATACAGAAAATAATCACAATCCGAGCTCTATTTATTTTTGTATTAAACTGTTCAAAACTATTCATAAAGGTGTGCCTAATTATTTATATTTTAACTTTTGTTATTGGAAAAATACAGCAAATGTTTTTTTTCTTAGAATTATGCCAATTTTTATCCATGGTAAAACTAATTTTTTTAATCTTTTATTATCTTACTTTACCAAGGTTGCTATACCTTTACAATACAACATAGATAATAAGTAGAAAAAAAGGGGGTTGATGTCTTTTTTTACCTTTCTCGAAATGAGTTGGACTTTCTCAAAAAACATAGAGGAAATGCTTTTGTCTATAAAATAAAAATAGCTTCTCAAAAAAACGAAGAAACTCTCTTGTGCGTGTTTTCTGCTAATGAGGTGTTGAAATCTAAAGCGATAATTCCGACACAGTATTTTGTACGGATAGGTGGCGCTTAAAAATATTTTAACTTTTAGGAAGCATTTTCTCCAAAAAAGTATATAGTATACAGTATATTATATACTGTATACTATATAAGAATGTTAGAGATAAAGATATAATTATAAACAGCTACTTGATATCGTAGCATTAAATAAAAAATATGCTTTCTTCCGAAAAAATGAATGATCTTGAACAAGCACAAAAACAAACACAAGAAAAAATACAAGAACAGGAACGGGAGAATGATTGGGTGTGGAAAAAATTTACGTTTGAGAAAGGAACTTTATATATAACTTCAGACGCAAAAAAACTTGATTCCGAAGAAATCCAAACTATATTTGAAGATGGTCATAGTTTTATGCAAGAAAAACCGGAAAAATTACACACGGGAAGTGATGGCTCGGTCTATGTTTTAAAAAGTGGATCGTATATTCTCAAAGAACAAAAAAGTGATGGAAAAGAACTTATGAAGGAACATGAAAAATGGAAAAAGTACACACAGAATGACTCTTCTTTTCCAGAAAATATACGCTTTATCGATTATGTAGCATTGATCGAGCCTCCTTATCTTCCAGAAGATGAATGGGGTAGGCGAAAACAAAAAATTTCATTTGATAATCAGCAAACCGATGTTGCTGTCGGTGCCGGAGCTTTTACTCGAAAAGCGGATATTTGTAGTTATGTACTTATGCCTTTTGTGGGAGATGGCGTTGACTTGGGTAAATTAAAGCAATATCAAAAAGATGGAAGCTTTGATAATACGGTAAATCGTACTGTCGAAATATTAATAGAAAAAGGGATAATTTCAGATGCTAGTCAAATAGAAAGTTTTGTAGATGAACAATTTAAAAAAATACAAGGAGCGTTAGAACATTCTTCTGAAGGGAATGCTTTCGATATGAGGGATTTTGCTCATAGAAATATTGTTATTGATGTATCCGAAGAAAATCCTCAATTTTATTTGATTGATTTATAAAAGTAGAGTTAGAATGTAAATAAATATTCTTACACAGATGAAATTTATAGATTTATTTGCAGGAATTGGTGGAATAAAAATAGCATTCGAAGACGCTGGTTTTGATTGTGTTTTTTCAAATGATTTTGATAATAACTGTAGAATAACCTTTGATTTAAATTTTTCAGGATTATTTGAAATAGATAAGCAAATGGTTTTAAGAGATATTTCTCAAATTTCTACAAAAAATATTCCAGATTTTGATATCCTAACAGGAGGATTTCCTTGTCAGCCATTTTCTATTGCGGGATATAGACAAGGGTTTAAAGATGAAAAGGGAAGAGGGAATGTTTTTTTTGATATTATTCGTATTTTAAAAGATAAAAAGCCAAAAGCCTTCTTACTTGAAAATGTAAAAAATTTAAAATCTCATGACAAAGGTAATACAATAAAAGTAATATATCAGGAATTAGAAAAATTGGGGTACAAAGTAACTGATAAAGTTTTAAATGCAATGCAATATGGGAACATTCCTCAAAATAGAGAAAGAATTTATATCGTTGGATTTCTTGAAGAAAAGTCTTTCGAGAAATTTAAATTTCCTAAAAAAATCACTTTAACAAAAACGATTAATGATTGTTTAGAGATAGTAGTAGATAAAAAATATTTTTATAATGACAAGCCATTATTTGAAAGGATAAAAAAAGATGTCACAAAAAAAGATACTATTTATCAATGGAGAAGGCAGTATGTGAGAGAAAATAAAAGTAAAGTTTGCCCAACATTAACAGCAAATATGGGGATGGGTGGTCATAATGTGCCAATTATATTTACTGATCAGGGAATAAGAAAGCTCACACCTAGAGAATGTGCAAACTTTCAGGGATTTCCAAAAAATTATAAACTTCCAAAAATTGCAGATTCAGCTCTTTATAAACAGTTTGGTAATTCTGTGGTAATACCAGTTGTTAGGAGAATTGCTAAAAATATAAAAAAAGCTTTAGAGTAATTTTTAATAAATATTATGAAATATTATAAACTTATATTAGAAGATTTTAAAAGAGTTTTTGAATTTGGAACAAATTATTATATCGACCCTTTAAAAAATACCACAGGAAGAACAACTGGTGAGCCAAGGGGATTAGGAGCTATACTAGATGCTTTTACATTAGGAAAACTCACTGAAATTGGCATAGAGAAGATTTTTACTGAATTTAATGAAAACAAGCTTTATATTCTCGACTTTGATATTAAAAGTAATACGCAAGTAATGGACGAGCCTGATATTTTACATATTAAGGAAAATGGAGATCTAAGAAACCCAAATTTATTTGTAGAAATTAAAAATACGTCTGAAAATGATCGCTGGATTGGTCTTACAGAAGAACAATTTAATACAATAAAAAGAAGTGCGGGAAGTAAACGAGTATATATGATCTATGCGTCTATTCGATCACAAACAATAAATAATAATCCAAAAACAACAGATTTAACAGGAATGTTTTTGAAAGAAATAGAGGATAAAAGTAAAAGTGAGATATTTCAAAAATTTGCAAACTTGAATGCTGAATGCAAGATTGAATTTATTATTTCATCAAATGATTTAGAAAAATTTGCTTATCCTTTTGAACGTGGAATGAATATGTATGAAACAAATTTATTTGAAGAAAAAAAATCCAAGTCATTTTATTCTAAAGATGGAATGAGAAAAGATGTATTAGATGTTAAAGAATATAAAGATTTTGATGGGATGATGGACTTAGAAATAGAAACAGGATTATATCCAGAAAAAGAAGATATTTCTCAATTTGAAATCCATGGTTCTTTCAAAATAATCCAAAAGAGAAAAAAGAGTTTTATTGAGTGTATCTCAGATGTAATAACTGAAAATGATATTTTTGGAAAGTTTTATTTAGAAAAAGATAAGTTTTATTCGTTTAATTTGGTAACTCTCGGAAGGGATCCTAAGCTAAAAAGAAATAATTTATTTATTTCTAAAAGAAGAATTTATCAGTTAATAGGGGAGAAGCAAATAAGAAAACCAGAAATTGTTGTTGAAGAAATAACGAACAATATTTAAAAGAAATATTTTAATTTTGGATATCTATAAAATTTGGTGATGGGCATACGAAGAAGTTCTATTGTATAAAATAATACTTATGGAAAATACTATAATTCTTGAGAAAAAAATTGCTCAAAGAGAAATTTTTTTTGATGATAATTATTTAAGATCAATTTGCGACACAAAAAGGATAAGTGTTATAGCTGTAATGCACATACTAGATACGGGTATACCATTTGCAAAAATACTTGAGAAATATTTTTTATTAGAAGGAATTATCCCAAAAAGAAATTCGATCAACGAAAGTATAATAGAATTTTATCCAAGAGAGAAAATTCTTTCTATAACAAAAGATGATTTGAGATCTATAAACGCTATTAGAAATGTCCTTGAAAAAATCCCTTCTGAAAATTCATTAGTTATTCTTGATATAGGCGGATACTTTTCTACAATAGCCAGTGATATAAAGAAAATTCTAGGAAAAAGATTTCTCGGAATTATAGAAGACACAGAAAATGGACATCAAAAATATTTATCCCAGCTTTCTCTTGATTGTCCAGTTGTTTCTGTGGCACAAAGTCCTCTTAAAAGTAATGAAGATCATCTTGTGGGACAGGCTGTTGTATTTTCAACTGAATCTCTCCTGAGAGAACAAGGAATTCTTATAAACAATAAAAAGGTCGGCATTATCGGATTTGGAAAAATAGGTAATGGAATCTTATCATCTTTACATGATAAGGGTTGTGACGTCTCTATTTATGATACTGATCCAGTTATTATGGTATTAGCTTATTCAAAAGGAAATAAGATTGTAAAAAAGATAAAAATTATTGAAGAATCCGATATAGTTTTCTGTGCCACAGGAAAACTTGCTCTTAAAGGTGAAGAGTTCAAGCTGTTGAAAAACGGTTCTTTTGTGGCGTCGGTTACTTCTTCGGATGATGAAATGGATATCTCGTGGATTGAAATGAATTACACTGAGAAAAAGATAGCAAAATACATTTCACTTTATGAAAAAAACGGGCATTATTTCTATCTTCTTAATAAAGGAAATGCCGTTAATTTTCTTCATGGTGCGGTAGTGGATGATTTTATTTTGCTTGTACAGAAAGAAATGTTGGATACTATCACGTATTTACAAAGCGAGAATCTGCCTAATGGTATCCAAGAAGGACCAGAAAGTATTCGTTCAAGAATCGCTGATGCTTGGTTGAAAAAGTTTCTCGGAGTAATTGTTTAAGATAAGAAATATGATTGTAAAAGAAGATGCAAAAATTTTATTTGATAATTACCTTTCATTATTTCCTGAAGAAAAAAAGAAATTCTCTCTTCTTTTAGAACAGATGCAGTCTGACGAAGATATATTCAGCAGAAAGAATTTTCGAGGGCACATTACTGCAAGTGGATTGGTTATTTCTCCAGAGAGAAAGGTCTTAGCTCTTTTTCACAAAAAATTACAAAGGTATCTTCAGCCTGGAGGACATATCGAAAATGAAGACCGGGATCTCGAAAATTCAGCGAAGCGAGAAGTGATCGAAGAAGCGGGATTGAATGATATTAAGCCACACCCGTGGCACAAAAAAACTGGATCACCAATTCTTATTGATACACATCCTATTCCCGAAAACGAGAAAAAACAGGAAGACGCACATTATCACCATGATCTCATGTTTATTTTTTTCACAGAAAAAGGTAGTGTTTCGCTTGATCAAAATGAAGTTTCCGATTTTATATGGACGGATATAGATACTGTTCTTGAGGATAATTCAAATATAGCAAAAGCTCTCAAAAAAATGAAAGAACTTGGAATAGTATGAAAAGTCGGAAAATAATCGTAAAACAAAACAAGGGCTCTAAATTAAAGTATACAGTAGACCGCATATTGCATGGATAAACGCTAGTAATAAAGAAAAAATATTTTTATTTTTCAAGAGAATTTCTTATTTAATTTCTCTTGAGAGAAGTTTTCAGGTATAGTAGAAAAAGAGAAGAAAGAATAAGAAGAGATCTTTATTCGAATGAGTTCAAACAAAGATTTTTTTAAAAAACAAATGTCAAAAAAAACAAAACACTTTTTTATTTTTTTAAGCCTTTTTCTGTTATTGGGCACAATGTCTTTTTTGGTATGGAATTATTCACCAGAAGATATTACTGATCTTATAGGAGAAGAACATGCCTATATAGCTTTGTTTTTAAGTGCTCTTCTTGGAGGAACTTCTATTTTCATTCCGTTTCCTTATTATCTTGTAACTATTTCTTTGGGGGCAGCTGGATTTAATCCTTTATCTTTGGCGATCGTGGCTGCATTAGGGACGGCCATTGGGGATACGACGACCTATTTTATCGCTCGGAGCGGAAGAATTTTTACTCCTTCTCGAGCTCGAGTTTATTTTTCACGAATCGTATATTCACTCAAAGAAAAGCATCCTAGTTTTGTTCCTTTTTTTACCTTTCTGTATGCAGCTTTCCTTCCACTCCCTGATGACCTTATTATGGCTCCTGCCGGATTCGTTCGATATCCTTTTAAAAGAATTATTTTGAGTTTGTTTTTGGGGAAGGTAGTTTTTAATGGTCTTTTGGCTTTTGCTGGACTTTATGGATGGGAAAGATTGGTGCTGATTTTTGAATAATATAACAATAATTATTATAAAATATGAAAAACTTTTTAAAGTACGGCATCCTTTTTCTTATCATTCTTTCTTTGGGTGTTTTTTCTTTTCTTTTTTTTGAAAGATTGCTTCCAGAGAATATGAATTTTTATCGGGGAGAAAGTATTCGTATTGATGAAATATATACGAAAGATAATGTGGATGTATATTACTCGGGAGTTATTATAGAAAACGCTGATCCCAAAACATTTGAAGTTATCAATAAAACGTATGCAAAAGATGAAAAAAACATTTTTTTCTTGGGAAAAGCCGTGGACTATCTGGATGCAAAAACATTTGAACTTTTAGATACGGACATCAATGTTGTTCGTGATAAAAATGGATGGTATAGAAATCTTTCTCTTTTTATTCCAAAAACATGTGGGGAGGAACCTTTAAATAAAAATATACGATATGGACAGTACGGATATAGAGATCTTAAAAATGGAGAGTTCACTTTTTCTTTTTATGAAAAATATCGCTACACAGATCAAATAGAAATGGTTTCAGACGCATACTATAAGGTTGAAGGAAAGGCGATATATCATGAAGAATGTCAGCTTGCAGGAGCCGATGTGAATGCTTTTGAATTCGTTCAGAACGGCTTTGCTAAAACCAAGAAAAATGTTTATTTTAAGGGAAATAGAATAGATGGTTTGGACCCAAGTACTTTGAAAGTTATTTCAGAAGATTATGTAGCTGATGCAAAAGGTATTTATTTTCTTTCTGCTGATATGATCCATGTGGAGAAGATTTCTTTTCAAATGCCTGAAAAATTTCAAATTCTTGGTGGAGGGTATTCAACGGACGGGGAATTTTTGATGTATGGAAATTCTAAGATTGGACTCTATAGCGAAACATTTCATATTCTTTCTGAAAAGGCGAGAACAGCGGAAGATGAGAAGCTTTATTACGGGAGTGGTGTTTTGGTTTCTAAAAAAATACAGGGCTGGAAGCTTGTTACAGAAGAGCCATTTAATGAGGATGGTTCCATAAAACCTCTTCGTTTTGAAGGGAAAAAATCTATTCAAGGATGGTATGAATATGATTATGAATATGAAGAGAAAAAAGGTTGGGTTTTTCATGTCGTACATAGTGATATTTCTTTATTCCCTGAAGACATTACAGGCCTTCATGAGGACGGATCAGAAATTACTCCTTCTGTAAAAATTGTAACAACACTTTCTAATGATCAAGAGGATATGCTAAAAAAAGCTTCTAAAGAAAGGCCCGCAACAATAAGAGTTACAAGTTTTACGAAGTATCCTCATAGTCGACCAGAAGTAGAAATTGATCTTGAAAAAATAAGTTTATAATGAAAAAGTAAATATTGAATTTTTTGACGAATTTTAAAGAAAAAATATGAATGAAAAAATGAACACAGGAACTCCCTCTCTCAATCAAGAAGAATTAGGAAAAGAAGAAATAAAAGATTCTTTGGAAAATAAAATGTCTGAGGAAAATAAAAAATATGAAAGAAATGAAGAAGGGGAAATTTCTTTTGGGAGCGATGCTATTGAAAAAGGAAGGCAATATTTATTAAAAAGATTGACCGATCTTTCGGAAAGTATGTATGAGGGAGATAAAGAAAATAGTCTACGCGTTCTTAATACCAAAGCGTTGGTGTATATGAGTAAGGCGCGAGAATGGTTTTTGAAAAATCCTCAACGTACATGGAATGATTTTGCTTGGGAAGAAAGAAGTTAAAAATGGAATGCGTATGCAAAAGCAAGAAAAGATCAGATGTTTTCAGAATCTGCAATGCTAGGAGCATTTCACGAAGTAGATATTACTTTGCGATATATTGAAGAAGTAATATCTGTTCATCAAGATAAGAAGGAATAATAAGGATCGTATAACTTTATACTAGCTGAGACGGAATTTTTTTGTGTACACGCTGTGAGAAAGAAGAAAATACCTTTATTTTTTTTAAAGGCCGTAGCATTCAAAGGCGAACGACGATATTTTGAATATGGACAAAGTGATGAAGAAGATTTACAATTGTCTTTCAGTATAAGGAATAATCATACATATATGCATTACGAAAAAAGAATATTAAAAAACGGACTTCGTGTTATTTTGGCACCTGTAAAAGAAGCTCCCACAGCAACAGTACTTATTCTTACGGGAACAGGATCTCGTTATGAGACAAAAGAAAATAATGGAATATCTCATTTTCTCGAACATCTTTTTTTTAAGGGAACACAAAAGCGTCCCACAACACTTGATATTGCAACAGAACTTGATTCTATTGGTGGATTGTATAATGCGTTTACTGGAAAGGATCGAACAGGTTATTGGGCAAAAACAAGTAGTGAGAATGTACATACCGCTTTAGATATTATGAGTGATGTCTTTTTGAATGCTAAATTTGAAGCGAAAGAAATCAATAAAGAGCGAGGCGCCATTATTCAAGAAATGCGAATGTATGAAGATATGCCGGGACGTCGAGTAGAGGAGATTTTTGAAAATCTTCTTTACGGAGATCATCCTCTTGGTTGGGATATTGTGGGCCCTGAAGAAAATATAAAAAATCTCAAGAGAAGTGATTTCATGTCGTATCTGGATGAAAAATATCGAGCAGAGAATATTGTCGTGTGTGTTGCAGGGGGATTTGACCAAGAGAAAACATTTTCATATATAGAAAAAAACTTTTCTCATATTCCAAATAATTTCTCACGTCATTTCGAAACAATACATGATGCGCAAGAGAGTCCCAAACTTTTTATCAAAAACAAAAAAACCGATCAAACTCATTTCATGGTAGGAGTACGAACATTCGATCGTTTTCATAAAGACCGTTATGCACTTTCTCTTCTCTCGGGAATTTTGGGAGGAGGAATGTCGAGTCGATTATTTATTCAGGTCCGTGAACGTCGGGGACTTGCGTATCGTGTGAGTACTGGAGTCGAGGCATATGATGACGCTGGATATCTTGCGACGTATTGTGGAGTAGAACACAAAAATCTCGAAAAAGCATTACAAGTTATTCTTTCTGAATACAAGAAAATAGCCCGAAATGGTGTGGATGCTAAAGAGCTCAAAAAAGCGAAAGAACATCTCAAAGGAAGTTTGGCCATGGGACTTGAATCCAGTGACGACATAGCTTCATTTTTGGCAGATCAGGAAATTCTTCGTAGCGAAATAACACTTCCAGATACAATAGTAAAACGTGTGGATCGAGTAAAAATGGAGGATATTAAGCTTGTTGCTAGGGAAATTTTCAAATCTGATCGATTAAATTTTTCAGCAATAGGTCCTGACATTGAAGAAGCGAAAATAAAGGAACTTCTCAAATTGTAAAGAAATAGAAGAGAAAGGTGAATGTATTAATTTGAACTGAAGAGTGAACGTGTTTGGTTTTTGATATTTGAATTTTTAAGGGAAGGACTATGAATAAAATAACCATTTCTCCGTCCATTCTTTGGTGGGCTACAGGCATCGTTTTGGGTGTGTGGTTCCTTTATGTAATCCGTGACATTATCGTGTTATTTTTTGTAGCACTTATAATTTCTGCGGCGATGGAGCCCGCCATTCGGAAATTACAAAATCGTTTTGTAAATCGAAGTGCTGCTGTCATAGTCGTTTTTATTTCTTTACTTATTATTGTAGCGGGAATTCTTTGGTCTATTATTCCTATGGTAATAAATGAGATTCGTTCTTTGGCTGAAGAGCTTCCTATCTATGCAAAAGAGCTTACAGGATCGGAAGTTTTGTTTGAAGATATTTCTCGTTTTATACTTTCCTCTTTTGAAAATGGTTTCGGACAAGCGGGCGTTTCTCAGGAAGTGTTCTCTAAAACGGTTGGCGTTATTGGATCCTTTGTTTCTTTTTTTGCTATATTATCGATGGCTTTTTATCTTTCGATTCGAGAAGATGGTGTTCAACAATTCCTCCGATCATTACTTCCAAAAAAGTATCAGGGATATATTATTTCTCGATCGCAGGTAATTTATGAAAAAATTGGACGATGGATGTTGGGGCAGTTTATTCTCATGTTTATTGTGTTTGTTTTGTATTATGCGGTACTTTTAGTTTTTGGCGTTCCGAACGCTTTAGTTCTGGCAATCTTGGGAGGAGCTCTTGAAATTATTCCTTATTTTGGGCCAGTTTTGGCAGCTATACCCGCTATTGTTTTGGCATTTTTTGTTTCTCCTCTTGTTGGCCTTCTTGTGGCTATAAGTTTTGGCGTTATTCAACAAATTGAAAATCATATTCTCGTGCCTCAGGTTATGAGAAAAGTTTTGGGACTGAATCCCGTGGTTATTATTCTTGCTCTTTTCGTAGGAGGAAGTATTGCAGGCGTATCAGGGATGATTTTGGCAGTGCCTTTTGTTATGGGACTCCGAGTTTTTGTTAAAGACGTTATCGATGCACGCGAAAAAGAAAATAATAAATCGTAAGATGTTTTTTTGGAAAATGTAAGAGATGTAGGAAAAAGATTCAAAATATTTTGAAAACAATTATATGAGCGAAGAAATTATTCGAGGAACACTTTTTGTTATCGGTACTCCCATTGGTAATTTGGAAGATATGACTTTTCGTTCTCTTCGAGTTTTGGCCTTGTGCGACAAAATTGCTTGTGAAGATACTCGAGTAACAAAAAAACTTCTCACTCATTACAATATTCAAACACCTACAATTTCATACCATCAGCATTCCAAAGATCGTGATATTGAAAAGATTTTGATCCTTCTTGGATCTGGAAAGAGTATTGCTTTGGTAACTGATGCGGGAACTCCTGGAATATCAGACCCGGGAAATATGTTGGTAGAGCAGGTTGTTCGAGCTGGATTTTTGGTTGTTCCTATTCCAGGCGCATCGGCACTTGCTACGGCAGTGAGTATTTCTGGCTTTGATATGCAACAGTTTTTTTTCGCAGGATTTCCTCCTCATAAAAAGGGAAGAAAAACATTTTTTGAAAAGGTAGTGGCTTCAAATGTTGCTGTGGCCTACTATGATTCTGTACATCGTGTAATAAAAAATTTGGAACTTCTTGCTCAGATGAATCCAGATGTTACTATTGTCGTAGCGAGAGAGCTTACCAAAATGTTTGAAAGTATTTTGCGAGGAAAAGTGGGTGATATTATACAGCATTTTCGGGAGAATCCGGGAGAATGTCGGGGGGAATTTGTTATTCTTGTGGCGCCTTTGAAAAAATAAAGATAAACATATGAAATCATTTTATATTACTACTACCTTACCGTATGTGAATGCGGATCCTCATATAGGATTTGCTTCAGAGATTATTATTGCTGATGTTTTGGCAAGATTTCACAGATCACGTGGAGAGGACGTGGTTTTTAATACAGGAACCGATGAGCATGGACAAAAAATCTATCAAAACGCCCTCTTGGAAGGGGTGAGTGCAAAAGTGTATGCAGATCGTTATGCAAAAGAATTTCAAAAATTAAAAGATTTATTGCATGTTGATTATTCTCATTTTATACGAACTACGGATGAGCATCATATTCGTGCTGCTCAGGAATTGTGGAAACGAGTAGAGAAAAATGGGTATATGTACAAAAAAGAATATAATGTGAAATATTGTGTGGGATGTGAATTAGAAAAAACAGACTCAGAGCTCAAAGAAGGTAAATGTGAATTTCACCCCAACAAAGAATTAGAATGTATTCAGGAAGAAAATTATTTTTTTCGATTTAGTGCTTTTGGTGAGAATCTTTTGGATATATATAAAAAGTATCCAGATTTTGTCGTACCAGAGAAAAGACGTAATGAAATACGTGCTTTTGTAGAAAGAGGACTTCAGGACTTTTCTATTTCCAGAAGAAAGGAAAAAATGCCATGGGGAATTCCTGTTCCGGGAGATGATGAACATGTTATGTATGTGTGGTTCGATGCTCTCACAAATTATATTTCTACGCTGGGTTGGCCTGAAGATCAAGAAAATTTCGAAAAGTTTTGGGGGACAATTGAGAATCCAAAGGCTATTCAAATAGCAGGAAAAGATAATCTTCGTCAGCAAAGTGCTATGTGGCAAGCTATGCTTTTGGCAGGGGGTCTTCCTTCGAGTAGAAAGATTGGTATAAATGGTTTTATCAGTGTCGATGGAAAAAAAATGAGCAAATCCTTGGGAAATGTTATAGCTCCTTCAGAAATGGTAGAAAAGTTTGGTGTGGATGCAACAAGGTATCTTCTTCTTACTAAGGGATATTTCGGAGAAGATAATGATATTACATGGAAGTGGTTAGAAGAGAAATATAATGCAGATCTTGCTAATGGTTTGGGAAATCTTGTTTCAAGAATTATCGCACTTTCCCTGAAAGAAAGTGTTCTCTTTCAAGAAGAAATAAAAGAAAAAATTGATGTTTCTGCGCATATTGAAAACTTTGATATGAACATAGCATTGGAATTGATATGGCAAAGAATAGGAAATGCCAATAAATACATTGAAGAGCAAAAACCGTGGGAGCTCAAAAAGACTCATCCTGAAAAATTTGTAGAAACTATGCGCTATCTTTTGAAAGAAATTTCTCTCATTGCAGATGCTTTGAAATTTTTCCTTCCAGAAACAGCGGAAAAAATTCTTTCTATGGTGGAAACTCGAGAAAGAAAAATTTTGTTTGAAAGAATAGAAATAGCATAAGTAAATTATCTAGTTTCTACCTTTCATTTTCTTCTTATCTTTCTTTATTCCCTCTCGTATTTAATTTTTTCCCCCGCAAAAGCGGAGGAGTATCCAATTCTTTTTTTGTCCTTTCGAGTGATGAAGTTTTTCCTTTTCCGTCTTTGTGAGGCTGTGCTCAGTCGTGGCAATCCAGAGCTAATTACTCCCCCTTAAAAAAGGGGGATTGAGGAGGATACAAATCTTTCCCTCTCAAAAACTCGAATACTCCCTTTTTCTCAGGGAGAATATAAACCAACTCATAACAATGAGTTTTCTTGCACACACAGAAAATAAATTCCTTCTTGTTCCAAAGGTATTTCTGTGGTACTTTTAAGAGTGTTCTCCTCGATACTTCAAAAAGAAAAAAGATGCATGAAGCAACCATAAAAAGACAATCATTTTTTTCTTTTTCTCTCTCCCTCTTACTCGGATGTCTTGGAGCCTTTTTTTCTTTTTCTTCTCCTACTCATGCTTCCACTGTAACCTGGACAGGAACAACAAGCACTGCTTGGACTACAGTAACGAACTGGAATACAGGAACTGTTCCTACAAGCACAGATGATGTTGTTATAAATTACACAGGAACGAATCAACCTACACTCGATGTAAATGGTGGAACCATTACTATACAATCTCTTACTCTTGGAGGAGGAGCATCAACTTCTACTCTTACTATGAGTAATGGGTACAACGGAAATGATACAAACAAAAAATTGAATGTTACAGGAAATGTTACGATTCTCAACAATGGTTATCTTACGCATACAGCAAACACCACAACAGAAACGCATAGACTTCTCATGAGTGTCGGAGGCAATCTCGATGTTCAAACCGGAGGACAGATTAATGTGGATGGGAAGGGGTATGCTGGTAGTGGTCCTGGAATAAATAATGGTAATTGTTCTCATGGAGGACAAGTTGGTTTAGGACCAACATACGGATCTCTTACTAATCCTATAAATCTTGGAAGTAGTGGATATACTGTTTCAAATGGAGGTGGTGTTGTTATTTTGAATATTTCGGGAGCAATTATAATTAATGGACAAATTCTTGCAAATGGTCGACTTCCTAGTGATAGGGGTTCTTCGGGAGGTTCTATAAATGTTACAACTTCAACCATCACAGGATCTGGATTGTTTCAAGTAAACGGAGTATCTCAAACTTACGGATCAGGTGCTGGTGGACGTATTGCTATTAAACTCACTTTGGGAAATGATTTTGGATCTATTGTGATGCGAGCATATGGGGGCGTTGGTGGGTCAGGGAATGGATCAGCTGGAACTATCTATACCGAAACTGCAAGTCAAGGAGAAGGAAATGGAACAGTGATTATTGATAATAATAGTCAATCTACTTTTTATACAACAGCTATTCCTTTAGGGCAGACGTGGATTATTAAAAATTTGATAGTAAAAAATCGAGGAGTTCTTGGTGTCCCTACAGGAACGACAGTTTCTTTAGATAATCAAAATTCGGTAACAGGAGTAATTTTTGGAAATATAGATGATATTTCTGTTGTTGGTGGAGGAATTGCTGCGAACTCAATAAATGGTATTGCGCTTCGTGGGGGAGCAATTTTACTTTCTGATGGAAATCTTAATATTCAAAATTGGGCACTTATTATTGATTCTCCCACAACAATTACGGGAAACATTACCGTAAAATCTGGTGGGTATATGACGCACAGTGCGAATGGAAATATTGAAAGTTATAAAATGGATCTTACACTTAACGGAAACCTTGATGTTCAAACTGGAGGACAAATTAATGTAAAAGAAAAGGGATACAATAATGCTGGTCCCGGATTGAATAGTGGTAATTGCTCTTATGGGGGACAGGCTAGTTCAGTAGGACCAACATATGGATCTCTTACTAATCCTATAAATCTTGGAACAGGAGCTTATTATACAATTGGGGGAGGGGCTGTTATTCTTAATATTTTAGGATCAACCATTCTTAATGGGCAAATTATTGCAAGTGCACACTCCCCAAGTGACAGACCTTCTTCTGGAGGATCTGTTAATATTACAACAACAAATATTTCAGGTTCAGGAAGTATTTATACTAATGGTTACACAGGAACATCAGGAGGTGCTTACGGATATGGTTCTGGTGGACGTATTGCCGTTAAACTCACTTCGGGAAATGATTTTGGATCTCTTACTATCCAATCGTATGGAGGATTGGGCACTGCCGCCGGTACTATCTACACCGAAACAGCAAGTCAAGGATCGGGAAATGGAACGGTGATTATTGATAATAATAATCAAACAACCTCAGTTTTCACCGCTATCCCATCCACCCAAACATGGACCATTAAAAATCTAGTTTTAAAAAACAAAGGACAAATCAGTGTTCCCACAGGAACCACTCTTGATCTTACGGGAGCAACGATTACTAATGACGGACTTGGAACAAGTGGAATCAATGTAAATGGAGGAACGCTTCTTAGTTCTTCCGGAACACTTTCTATAAATGGAATCTATCTTACTACAACCGCACCTCAAACTATAGGAGGGAACCTTTCTCTTGGAGGAGGATCTACTACTTCTACTCTTACTGTTAGTAACGGTTCCCCAACCAACAAATTCACCGTTACTGGGAATGTTACGATTCTCAATAATGGTTACCTCACCCACACAGCAAATACAAATGCAGAAACCCACCGACTCTTTATGGATGTCGGAGGAAATCTCGATGTTCAAACTGGAGGACAAATTAATGTGAATGGGAAGGGGTATGGACAAGGAAGTGGTCCAGGATATTGCGGGACTCCAGCGTATGGAGGACAAGGATCTTCCGGATGCTCAACTTATGGATCAATATCAGATCCTATTAATTTAGGATCTGGTTATTCCTATAGTAATGGATCTGGTGGGGGATCTGTTATTTTAGTTATCTCTGGAACGTTAATACTTAACGGAGCTATCTCTTCTTCAGGTATTTTTGGTGGCTCTGGTGGTACGATAAATATTTTTACAGAAATATTTTCAGGTTTTGGTGCTATGAATACAAACGGATCTTTAAATACTACTTATGGTGGTGGCGGTGGACGTATTGCTGTCAAACTTACCTCTGGAAACGATTTCGGATTAGTAACAATGCAATCATTTGGAGTGGGTGGAGCTGCCGGAACCATCTACACTGAAACTGTCTCTCAAGGCCCCAACAATGGCACCCTCACCATAGACAACAACAACATTTCCACTTCAGCCCAAACCCTCATCCCCCAAGACAACTTCACCAACAACTCCCTCTCTCTCGGAAACATCATTGTAAAAAACAAAGGACTTCTTGCCATTCCTACAGGAACCACTCTTAACACTACAGGAGACATAACCATAGGAACTCTTAACTCTTCTACTGACACCTCACACATAGTAGCCAATGGAACAGGAACTCTCATTTCTACCAATCTCACTATTCATGGAGTAAGTGGTACAGGAGCATCCATAAACACCAACACGAAAGGTTACACTCCTACTCTTGGAACAGGAGCAGGAACAACAGGCTCTCTTGGATATGGATCAGGAGGAACATATGGAGGAAGAGGAGGAAATAGTAGTGATGGAGCAACTTCCCCTAACACCTATGGAAATGACTTTGTTCCCGAAGATCTTGGAAGTGGAGGAGGAAAGTCTACAGGAGGAACAGGAGGAGGAGATATACGAATCAGAACGAATAACAATCTCAACCTCTATGGAACCATATCCAGTAACGGTAGCGCTGGACTCACCAATGGTGGAGGAGGATCAGGAGGATCTATAAACATACTCTATGCAAAAAACTTCACCATAAACGGTGGAAAGCTTCAAGCCAATGGTGGGGCGGGACAAGGTGGTGGAGGAGGAGGGGGAGGAGGAAGAATCGCCTATGCCTATGAAAACAAAACATTTACCAATCAAACGATTCAAACACTCGGAGGAACAAAAGGAGCTACCGCACCTGCAACTGATGGAAGCGCAGGTTCACTTAAATCTGGATACCTTGCTGGTTCTCTTATCTCTTCAGCATTTGATTCCAGTAGTGATGCTAATGTCATGGGAACAATAGAATGGAAAGAAAATGAAATACTCCCAACAGGTTCTTCAGTAACTCTTTCTCTCAAAACTGCAGGAACGAAAGGAAATCTTTCTTCTTCCCCCTGGATACAAATAGCACAATCTACTCCCTCTTCTCTTACTACACATTGTACAAAAAACAATACAACGGTAAGTTGCACAGCCAGTGCTATCCCTCAAGATATGAAAGATATCTTTGAAGATCGCTTCTTTCAATACAAAGTAGATCTTTCTTCTCCTGACCTTCTTTCTCAACCTCAAGTCGATGATGTAAAAGTAGGCTATGTTGTGAATGCTTTCCCTATGATTCAAAATGTAACCACTACTCCCAATACTGATAAAACAGTAACTATCACGTACGAAACAAAAGATGAAGATACCAATACCGGAACCAATACTCCAGGAATAGTTACTCCGAGCTTTGAATACTACAATGGAAGTAGTTGGATCAATATCGCTTCCAATACTCTAGCTCCCGAAGATATACAAAACAAAACAGTGAATCAAGATACGTACACAACACACAGTGCTACCTGGACTCCTTCTCTCGTAAGTGAATCTTTCTATCTTACCAATGCAAAAATCCGTGTAACCGTAAGTGACAATGAAGGAGCGAATAATATCGCACGAGCTGAATCAAATACCTTTACCCTCGATACAAAAACTCCCACCAATCCCTCCCTCCTTGTTGATGCTTCCACTCAAGACCTCACCATTCCCTCCACCACATCTGTTCTTACTCTTGGAGTCAGTGATGACTCTCCAACACAGATGAAGATTTCTCTTGACGAAAACCTTACCAACTCTCCTTGGGAACCTTTTAATGCAACGGTAACAATAAAACTCGAAACTGATCCCGACATTGTCTATACTCGCTTCAAAGATCAATACGGGAATGAAACACAAACCATACACACAACTACTCCAGAAACTCCTACACGAGTCATTTCTCAAGATACGAGTAATATGCTTCTTACCCCTCCAGAATACCGAGCCTTCGTAGGATTCAAAACAATAGAAGAACCTCCAACAGGATTCGGAAACTACAAACTCTATAGAAGTGATGACGCTACTACCTATACGCTTCAAAATATCATAACCTCAAGAACAACAAACTTCCTTACTGATGCTACCCCACAACCAGACATTCTCTACACCTACAAAGCAAAGACAACAGACACACCAGGAAATGTTTCTTTCTTCTCACAAACCGTTACGATGAAAGCAAATGGTATTCAAGACTTCGGAGAAGGTGGAGGAGGATCAGATCAAACCCCTCCTGTTCTACAAAACGTAACCGTAGAATCTAAAGACACCACAACCGTAACTATCACATGGGAAACAGATGAACTCTCTGACTCTCGTGTAGAATATGCAACCACTCCCAACACCTATACCAAACAAACAGGAGTCTCTACCTATGCTGACACCCAAGCACAATCAGGACTTCATAGAGTCACTCTTACCAACCTCACACCAAACACTCCCTACTTCTTTAGAGTTGCCTCTACTGATCCTCAAGGCAATACCGGAGTCAATGACAATAATGGCAATGGATATGAAGTCACAACGAATCCTGGACCTTCTATCAGTGGTGTAGCGGTATCAAGTGCTTCTAACACACAAGCAACCATATTCTGGAATACGAATGTCCCTGCAGACTCTGTACTCCATTACAGTGAAAACAAGAATGGATCTCTTATCGATCCTATCACTCTCTCCGGATCAAGTGTTCTTACAAAAAATCATCAAGTAACCTTAGATGCTCTTACTCAAGGAACCACCTACTATTTCTACGTTACCTCCACCGACTCACAAGGAAACATTGCCAATGACAATAATGGAGGAAACTATTTTCAATTCTCTACAACACTCGACGAAACACCTCCTACCATAACGAATCTTCAAACATCTCTTATCTCAAATGACAAAGCAGTTATTACAGCAAACACAGATGAAGAAGCATCCTTCCTCCTTCAGTACAGAAAAAAAGGAAGCCTTACCTTCACACAAACAGAACAAGGAACAACATACGATAGATCTCACTACAGGGTACTCGATACTCTTACTCCTGATACAGAGTATGAATATCAAGTGAGTGTTAAAGATATCAATCAAAACGAATCACAGAGTGATATACAAACAATGAAAACAACCTTAGATCCAGAATACAATCATGCACCTCTTTCAAAGATTCATACTATCAGTGATCCTCCTAAAGTACTCACTGATCAAAAAGCAGTCATAACCTTCCAGACGGATCAAGCAGCAAACTGCATCCTTGAATATGGAACCCAATCAAGAAACTACCAAGAAGTTCCTCAAACAGAAGCGACAGGAATCTATGACACACTCCATTCCCTGCATCTTGGAGGACTCATCTTTAACACAACCTACTTCTACAAACTTCTTTGTGAAGATAATCTTGGAACCCTCATAGAGAGTGAAGAAAAAAGCTTCACAACAAAACTCAAACAAGTAGACAGTGGAAGTGAACAAGCAGAATCTACTCCTCCCTCTATCTCAGGAGTCAAAGTCAAAGACATTACAGGAGAGAGTGCAGTGGTGAGTTGGGAGACGGATGAAGTTTCTGATAGTAGAGTAAAATATGGTACGACAAAAGACCTTGAATATGCCACAATTGATAGTATTACAGGTTTCGACCCCACCAAATACACCACCTCCCACTCCGTAACTCTTCGAGGTCTCATCCCATCTACTAAATACTTCTTCTCCACAGGATCTTCCGACACCGCCGGAAACATAGGCACCTCCTCCCAACAAACCTTCCAAACGCAATCTCCTTCTTCCATCTCTTCCATTAAAGCTTCTTCCAAACAAATAGGGGAAACAACTATCACATGGAAAACTTCCACTCCCACTACCTCTATTGTTGAATATGGAAACACAGAAAACTATGGACAAACAAGAAAAAGTGAAGAACTCAAAAAAGATCATGAAATTATCATAAACAATCTTTTAGAAAACTCTACCTACCACTTCCGAGTAAAAGGAGAAGATGAATCAAAAAATCTCTTCTCTTCTTCCGACTCTACCTTTGAACCAAAGTCTCCACCACAAATCAAAGAAATCAAGATAGAAGTTCTTTCAGACAGAGAAGCAAAAGTAAACTTCCTTACTGATACTCTTACCGACTCTCTTGTAACCTACAAAAACAAAAACAAAGAAGAAGATCAAAAGAGTGAAGGAAATCCCTCCCTCCTCCAAACTCACTCCCTCACCCTCAAAGAACTCACTCCTGGAGAAAACTACGTTCTTACTGTACGAGTCAGAGATGATATGGGAAATGAAACTCTCTCTGATGAGATAGAATTCACTATGCAAAAAGATGAAACTTCTCCTACAGTAGAAAGAGTCTCTACCGACTCCGCTCTTTCACAAAACGGAAAAGTACAAATGATTATTAACTGGCAAACAGATGAAGATGCTTCTTCCTCCCTCATCTACAAAGAAGGAAGAGCAGGAGAAGAAAAAACAGTGAATGTAAGTTCTTCCCCAACAAAGAATCACATCATTGTACTCACCTCTTGGAAACCAGGAACTCTCTACTCTTACAAAGTCATAGTAAAAGATCTGAGTGGGAATGAAACCATAACCAAAGACTACATCACCCTTACACCACAAACAAAAGAATCTGTTGTAGAACTCATCATAAAGAACTTCAAAGAAATCTTTGCTTGGACGGGAGGGTAGGAGGGGAGGTTTATAAGGAAGAGGGATCTCCACCAGAGGTGGACCAAGTCTTGACTCGAGGACTCGCTTGAGATGACGGGAGGATATGACCGCCATTACGTAGAGTCTCGCGAAGGTGGGAGAGGATTTTCTGGACTGGTTTTTCCTATCGTGACGAGATCGAAAAGATGAGAGGATGGAAGTTATCGTATCATTGATTAATATTGGGCTTCGTGGTAGAGTTCCTTGTTAATTCTCTTTTTTTTACGAATATGCTTATTGATGAAATTACTCTCAAAGTTTCTGCCGGAAAGGGTGGAGATGGAGTTGTCCAATTTTCTGGAACGATGAAAACGTATGGACCAACGGGAGGAGATGGTGGTCGAGGGGGAGATGTTGTTCTCGTGGGTGTCGCAGATATTGGAGCTCTTCGAGCTTTTCGATCCAAGAAACCTATATTTGCTGAAGATGGAAGGAATGGCGGTCAGAATGTAAAAACAGGACATAATGGAAAAGATGTTTTGGTTCGGGTTCCAGTAGGAACTGTTGCTAGAAATCGAGAAAATAATAAGGTATACGAAATATTATTCGTAGATCAAAGAATAACGGTTATTCATGGAGGAAGGGGAGGTTTTGGAAATTTTCATTTTCGATCAAGCCGAAAAACTAGTCCGGATAAAGCAACTCTTGGAAAAGTAGGGGAAGCAGCAACTTTAGATATCGAACTAAAGCTTATAGCGGATATTGGTTTTATTGGTTATCCTAATGTTGGAAAATCGAGTCTAATGAATGCACTTACCCGATCATCAAGTAAAGTAGGAAATTATAATTTCACTACGCTGGAGCCTCATTTGGGAATGTATTACGGAACTTTATTGGCAGATATTCCAGGCCTTATCGAAGGTGCTTCAGAGGGTAAAGGTTTGGGACATAAATTTTTGAGACATATTGAAAGAACTCGTGTTTTATTTCACCTTGTAAATGCTACAAGTGAGCATCCGTTATTGGATTATAAAAATATTCGAAAAGAATTGGGTATTTACAATCCAACGCTTTTGGAAAAACCTGAATGGGTTTTGGTTTCTCGATCTGATGAACAAACAATAGAAGAAGTAAAAAAAGTAGTCCGATCATTGAAAAGAAAAAATCCTCGAGTTCTTATTTGCTCTATTTTAGAAGATGGTGCTATGGGGGATATTCGAAAACTTATTAGTTCTATTGCCGAAGAATATACAAAAGAGAAAAAAGAAGAAATAGATAAAGAATAATCTCTTCTTTTTCTTTTAAAAAGGGAATAGTACAATAGAAGAAAATATTGAAAACAAAAAAGGTTTTTTCTAAAGCTTTTCTATTTTTAGAATTTTTTTTCCAAAAAAGAAAAAACAATTTCTTGAATTTTTTCAGTATGATCAAGAAGACTCTTTTTTTCTTGTGAGGTGAATTGTCCCAAAACAAAAGCATCTGTTGGAACATTCTCTTGAACTGGACCAATACCAATTCGTATGCGTTTTATCGCTTTCGTACCAAGAATGTCAAAAATATTTTGAACACCTCGATGTCCAGCACTGGAGGATTCTAGAGTTGTGCGTATTTCTCCTAAAGAGAGGTCCTTATCATCGTGAATAATAAGGATGTTTTCGAGATTAATTTTGTAATAATCTATGAGCGCTTTAACACTTTTTCCTGAAAGGTTCATATACGTTTGAGGTTTTGCGAGAAGAATTTTTTTCTCCAAAAGAAATCCTTCTGAAGTTTCGGCAGAAAAATTTTTATGAAGAGAGAATTTTGGAAAGTCCCAATTTTGAATATAGGTATCCAAAAAAATAAATCCCGCATTATGTCTGGTTTCTTGATATTTTGTTCCAGGATTTCCGAGGCCAATAATGAGATACATAAAAATAAATAAAGGAGTAAATATTATAAAATGAAAAATGAAAAAATCTTATCAGGAATTATTTTGGAGAGGAGTTATTCTTCGTAAGAAGTGCTTTTTTCAAGATCTTCTCTTGTTGCCTCTTCCCAGTTATATCTTTCAAAAGCATCATTTGCAAGAATAACAATAAAATCATAGGCTTCTTCTTCTTCTTCTTCTTCTTCTTCTTCTTCTTCTTCTTCGGCATTATTATTTGTTTTTGTGGCAGGTATTTTCTTTATAAGCTCATCTAATGAAAAAGGTTTTTCGAGATGAGTGGCGTCGAATACGGTTGAATTTTCTTCAAGAAAGGTATCTTCTCCAAAAGCGTCTTTCTGGATAGAAATATCTGAAAATCCAAGTTCTTTGAGAAGTTTTTTTATTTTTTGAGCAGTGTCGTAATGGTTTTCTGGTACTCGAAGAAGAACTGTTGATTCTTCATTCGTTATCATTTCTTTTCGTTTTTTGAGATAGGAAGAATCGAAAATATTTTGAGCAGTTTCTTGAATTTCATCGAAACTTCCCGTTCGAGGGGAGAGAGCAAACATCCTTTGACCATTTTCAAGAAAGACATGAGAAACACGCAAGAGACTTTCTGGTTTCCATGCATCCACAACAACCATTTCTATATTTTCAAGATCAAGTGTGTGAGAAATTTCTATAAATCGAGGAATTTCTTCCAACGAAATATCCATTCGAACATTTTCTTTTAATGTACTAAGAAGTTCATTAATAGCAAGGGGATTAAGAAATGTTTTTGCATTAAAGGCTTTTGTTTTTATGGCTTTGAGTGTTTGTTGTTGTCGCTTTGCTCGTCCGAAATCTCCCATAGGATCACTATGGCGTTCCCGAACATATTTGAGTGCTGTGGATCCATCTAAATGATGAATACCTTTCGTGAGCTCGAATGTTTCATAACTATAGTTTGGTCCAGGAAAATGAGTATCTAAGATATCTCTTTCTACGGTAATTTGAACGCCTCCAAGAGCATCGACAGTTTGAATAAATGCTTTATAATCAACCATAAAAGAATAATGGATGGGAATTTTGAGGAGAGAAGAGATAGTATCTCGAATAATAGAAAAAGGATCATCGCTATTTCTTCCTAATGCATAAAGAGCATTGATTTTTGTAGAAGAAGATGTTTTTGAGATAGGGACGTAAAGGTCTCGAGGAAGAGAAAGAAAAGAGACCTTTCCTGTTTCTGTATTGAGAGACGCGATCATGATGGTGTCAGTGAGATTTTTACCAGGATAATCTTCACTTGCCTTTCCTAAGAGGAGTATATTTATACGCTTTTCCTCTTCTCCTTTGAGGGGCTTACTAGGTTCATTGGAGAGAAAAGATTTCGTAATACCCAAGACTGTAGGAATGGGTGCGTTTTGAGTATTGGTTGTGATGGTGAGTAATGCTTGACCTGTTTGCTTGAAGATAAAGCCCAAAAAAATAAGATAGCTACCTAGGGAAAAGCTTATAATTAATGAAAAGATGAAGAAAAAAGCACGGAGATTTTTGTGTTTTTTTGAGGGAGGTTTTATCATTTCTCCTTTAGGAGAAAAGGGAGGAAAATGTTGTGCTGCTAACATGAAAGAAAGTTCTATTTTTAATTTTTTCTTTTTTTAAGTATAGCACAAGTATTCTTTTGAAAGAAAATTAAACAAGAAATATACATTCATACTTATATATAAGAAATAAGAATAGAAAATAGAGGACAACAAAGAAAAAAATGAAAAAACGCGATACTGTGTATGATGAAAAAATAAATCCCTTTATAAAAATATAAAAAGTACTTCTTCAAAGTTTTTAATTGTAAGTGGTGTTTTGGATAAGAATAATCTATATTTACCAGGGAAAGAGAAAAATTTCTTTTTTTTGAAATAAACTGATATAATTAAAATTATAAAAGAAAAAATAAATATTGATTTTTAAATGAAAGAAGAATATGAAAGAACAGACTGAAAAAACTCCTATTTCGAATGTTCTGAGTCCAAATATGCACTATCACGTGGTTCGAAATGAAAAAAGAAAATCCGCGGAAAATTCACCAGCCGTATCCAAGAAATTTTTAGAGGGTGTTGTAACAACAAGTTTATTTGCTTTATTTTTTGGGGTTCCTTTGTTTTTTCTTAATAGTACTTTTCAGGGAGTTTTTTTCGAAAAGCAACTTTATTTTTATTTTTGCCTTCTTGTTGGTGTTATAGCTTGGGTAGTTCGAGGGGTAACAAGTGGGACGCTTCAAATAAGAAAAACCCCTTTAGATATCCCTATATGGATAGCGTGGGGAATTTCTTTTCTACTTTTATTCTTCTCCCCTGATACATGGAGAAGTTTTATAGGAGCATTTATGGATCCTAGTCGAGGCTTTCTTTCTATTTCAGCTTTTGTTTTGAGTTACTATTTTATATTGAGTAATGCTACAGAGAAACGACTTCGAATGATGTTCTTTGCTATAACTCTTTCTGGGGGATTTTCAGTTTTAGTTTCTTCTTTGGTAGTGTTTGGTGTTCCATTTTTTCCTAAATGGTTTCCTGCAAGTGTGATGGGATCATTTACTGCGTTGGGTATATTTTTGGCGTCATTACTTCCTCTTTTTATTACGCATTTATTTTTACGAGCAGAGTTTTTTTCTGAAAAATCTGAGAGTCTTGATATAAAAGAAAAATTGATAAATGGTTTATTACTTTTCGTGCTCTTTTTAGATTTAATTGTGATGTTTGCTTTGTACGAATATATTCCATGGCTTGGGGTACTTCTAGGACTTGGTGTTTTTCTTTTGTTTATTCTCTCTCGAATTATTCGACCTAGCGAAAGTTTTGCATGGATTCCTATGGTTGTTTTTGTGGGAATTCTTATTATCCTTATGTTGGGGGATAAAATAAAAATAGCGCAAACAAATCTTCCACAGGAACTCTATCCCGCCTACTCTCTTTCTTGGGATGTAGCAAAAAGAGCTATGGGTGAGAATCTTTTCTTTGGAAAAGGTATAGCTCTTTATGGGCAAGCTTTTTCTTCTTATGTTCCAGAATCTTTTTTTCAAACACCTTTTTATCAGATTCGTCCGGAACATGCAGGGGGATTGTTCTTTGAGACTTTGACAACAATGGGTGTCTTTGGTGGATTTCTTCTTATTGGTATTTTCGGTATAGCATTCGTGGTGACTATGTATTTTCTTTCGAGAGAACAACAGAGAAATAAATTATTTTCTCTAGGTGTTTGGGCAGCTGCTGTTATAGCAGTGTTAGGTTGTTTTCTTACTATTGCGCACGGTTCTATTCTTATTGTTATGATACTGCTTTGCATTCTTGCTATGGGTGTGATTTTTTCTGAAAGTGATAGAGAAAGTGAATATTTTGAATTTTCGGTTCAAGCATCTCCTCGTTTTGCACTTGCGCTGTCTTTTGTTTCACTTCTTCTTATGGTGGGAGTGGCATTTATTTTTGTGCTTATGGGACAAGTTTTTGTTGCTGATGTGTATGCGGGAATTGGAGCGAGACAACCGAATGTTTCTGTGGAGGGATCTATTAATTATTATGGAAAGGCGATACAACTTTCTCCAAAGGAGGGGTATTATTATTTGCGAATGGGTCGAGAATTTCTGACCTTATCTAATCAGGAAGCTCTTAAACCTGAAGCAGAGAGAAATAATGATATGTTATTTCAATATCTCGCTTTCTCACAAAAAAGCGTTGAAACGGGAAGAGATTTGTTGCCAGAAAATACAGTGGCTCAGGAAAATGTTGCTGTTGTTTATGACGGAATGGCTTTTTTTGACCCAACCTTTATAGATAAGGCAAAGGATGCTTATGAAAAACTTCTTAAATTTGAGCCTAATAATCCTGATATTTATCTAAAACTTGGTCAGATTGATATAGCTATTTCTCAAAAAGTTAAAGAGGAACGTGAAAAAAAAGAGAAATTACAAAGTGCAAAAGAAAAATTTTCAAAATCTTTGCAGTTTAGAGAAAATTATCCTATCGGACATTATCATTTAGCAATAGTAGAAGAAACCCTTGGAAATCAAGATGAGGCTATTTTGCAAATGGAGAATGCTGTACGAAAAGTTGGAATAACGAATAATCTTTCCTATACCTTTACCCTTGCTAGATTATATCAAATGAGAAATTCTAATGATGATATTGATAAAGCAAAAAGTCTTTTTCAATCTATATTGGGTGTAAATAAAGAAGAAATTAATTCTCTTTTAAGTCTGGGCGCTCTCCATGAAGGGAAGGGAGAAAAAGATACAGCTATTGAATATTATCAAAAAGCCTTAGATATTTTGCCAGAAGAGTCGAAAGAAGCAAAAACGGAATTGACGAAATTTATTCAAAATATTCGAGATGGAAAGAGTAATCTTTCTCCGCAAACACCAATACCTAGTCAAGGTGCTCAACCAGTAGGGGAAGAAAAGGGGGAAGTAAATCCGAATGTAAATCCAGCCTCAGGTGTTGATCCAAATCAAATTGCTCCACCAGCTCCAAAATAAAAATAGTTAATGAAAATGCATAAAACCACGAGAATAAAATCTAGTGGTTTTTTGCTTTTTAGGTGGTTCGCATAAATAACATGCAGAAAAAAAGTGTACAAAAAGCTTTTTTAAAAGAAATTTTGTATTTGGAATACTTCTAACTTTTTTGATTTTTCATGGTGTGAGACGTATAACTGCAGGAGTTATATGCATATCAAAATATTTTTGTTTATGTACAGAGTAATTTTCAAATGAAACTTCAGCCTGTATTGAATGAAGGCCATTTCTTGCATAAAGAGGAATCTCAATACTTTGATCTAAAGTACTATCTTTTGTGAGCTCGATGGTTTTATGAAAAGGCTCGAGAATTTCATTTCCGTTTTCATTTAGAATAGAAAACTTGACTGTAAATTCCTTCCCTCTATATTTTTCTGGAAAATTGGGTGTCTTTATTGATGCTACGAGTTTCTTTTTTTGAAGTTCAGCTGTATTTTTTAGAGAAAAGATAAAATCAAATGGTGGCTGTGATAGTTGATTTGCTTGAGAAGTACTATATGAAGATGAAAGAATTTTTTCTGAGAGCATATTGTTTCCTAAGTCTTTTATAGTTTTCTCAGCAGTTATTAAAAAGGGAATATTTTTTGAGGAAATTATCGCTGAGTTATTTGGATCCCGAACAAAAATGTAAAATGTGTAATATCCAGGTTCGAGATCTGATTCGGGTGTTTGACTCCAATACCCATTATCATTAACGGGAATCTCATTAAAAATAATTTTTGGTGTATTTTGTATGGAGGTAACGACGATAGCATTTGCTATGTTGGTTGATCCTGAAAATTGTGGACGAGGGTTTTGCGTTTCTAAGAAAGTTTCTGATGAAAGGAGATCCTGTTTGTCAAAAGAATGTATATGAACATAAGGCGGGTTAAATTTTGTTGGAAGTAATGATTATATTCAAGTCCCTTATAGTATATCAGCAAATAGGTATACCGGAAGTGATTTTTCTGTTGGAGTTTGGGTAAAACCCGACTCATCCGATGATGGAGGAAATATTATTTCCAAGCCATGGAATGGGAGTGGCGAATACAATTATTCAATAAGTTCTACAGGTGGAGTAAACCCCAATTTATCTTTTTACGTTATGGGTTCAACGGGATATAGCTTGGGTTTCAATAAAACAATAGAATCAGGAAAATGGCATTATATAGCTTTTTCAATTAGAGGATTTGATAAAAAAGTAAGTCTTTACATTAATGGAAAACTAACAAATAGTGGTACGCATAACATTTCTAGCTGGGTACCTGTTTATAGCGATGGAAATGTTTCTTTGGCAATTGGAACATTATACCCATATGGCTCTGGTTGGAGTGGACTATCAGGACACGCTTTTAAAGGCAAGATCGATGAAACAAAAATTTACAATTTTGCCCTTACTGAAGATGAAATTAAAGTCGAATACAATAGAGGAAGCGCAATAATACAAGGAACAGCAAATCCTGTAACGGTAGGTGGTCCAGCAACTGGTGCTCATGAGAAATATTGTCCTCCAGGAAATATAGAAGGGAACTGCGCTTCGGGACTTGATCCAACTCCTGTAGGAGAATGGACATTTGACGATGGAACAGGAACTACAGTCAAAGATACGAGTGGAAAAAATAATAACGGAACTCTCACGAATGGTCCCATTTGGGATGTAGGAAAAGTGGGAAAAGCAGTAAAATTTGATGGAACGAATGACTATAGTACTTCAACGGTAAATGGACTTAATATAAGCGGTGATGCAAGCGTATCTCTTTCTGCATGGTTTAAAACCGATTCAATTTCGTCCGCACAGTCCATCGCTGTTTTTGGTGATACGGTAGCGTTACACAATTTTTCCTTAATGATAAATAATAATGGCAACGGCTCGGTCTCAGCGGAATTTAATGGGGGGATTGGTTATAGAAGTAGCTCTGGATTAATAAATCCAAACCAATGGTATCATCTTGAGGCGGTTAAAATACCCGGAGCAATCAATGCCACAACTAAACTTTATTTAAATGGAAAAGAAATTATAGCAAATTCCGTTTCTTCTTCTATTCCAGCTATTAATATTAGTTTAAATTATTTTGGACAATGGTCTAATGGAGGCTATTATTTTACAGGCTCCATAGATGACGTTCGTATCTATAATTACGCTCGCACTCCAGCTCAAATCGCATGGGAATATAATCGTGGAAAACCTATTGCGTATTGGAATATGGATGAGTGTGAGGGAACAATAATTCACGATATCTCCGGAAATAATAATCATGGAACGTGGAGTGGTTCGGGAGGAACTCAACTATCAGTAGGTACTTGTCAAACCCCCAATACTGCATGGGGGAATGGCATTACTGGGAAATTTAATTCGTCACTTACTTTCGATGGAACGGATGATAAAATAAACATATCATCAAATCCCGTTTTTGCTTACGGTACAGGAGACTTCACATGGTCTGCGTGGATTAATGGAAATAATCTTACTGGAAATAAATATGTTTTAGATCATGGATCAAATGGAGGTGTGATACAATATTATACAAATATTTTACGTTATTATAATGCAACTATTGGTTCGGGAAGTCCTCTCTATACCACTGGATTCGGATCAAATTTTGTAACGGGGAGATGGTATCATGCTTTAGTAACGAGGCGAGCAGGAATAACGTATACATATTTGAATGCGAATCTTTCAACTTCAGCTCCAGATACGCATAATTATTCGGCACAAGCGATAACAATGGGTAATTATGGTGGGGGTGGAAATTATTATTGGAATGGAAAAATCGATGATGTTCAAATTTTCAACTACGCCCTTTCCGATGAACAAATAAAACTTCTTTATAACGGCGGATCATCTCTTCGCTTCGGGGAATAATTTTTATTTTTAGAGAAATTATTATTTTATGAAAGTTTCTCAATTCATAAAAGGGGTATGAATTAAGAAAGAAAATAAAAAATAAAAGGGAGTTTGTTTTTTTCTTCTTTTTCAGATATTCTGGGAAAAGGTTAGAGATAGACAATTTCTTTTTTCGAATTTTTATGGTGTTACAAATACAACTTACTTCACACTTAGCACAACTTTTTTTGATAGAAAAAGAAAAGAAAATAAAAGAACATTCATTTCCTATAGATACAGACCTTTCCAAAAAACTTCTTATTGAAATAGATGCATTTTTGAAAGAATCTCATCGGGATCCTTTTTCTTTGGAGCGAGTTGAATGTGTGTGTGATTCTGCTGGATTTACTACAGAACGAATCGGTGAAACAATTACAAATACTTATAATTTTATTTTGGAAATGAAAAAATCCAAGTTACATGAAAAAGAAAATATATAAAGTTTGAACAAAAATATGAAAAATAAATCATTTCTTCACTTTAAAAATAAAAAAAATTTTTCTCTTTTTTTGGTTATAGTATTTGTGGTTGTGGGAGGGATAATTATTTTTAGCTTCAAAGGTGTTCAAAAAACAACAGTACTTCTCAACGCGGTAACGCTTGCTGATGCTACTATGAAATTTTTGCCTATAAATCAGGACACAAAAGATTTAATAGGAGGTGCTAATGCGATAGCTCATTCGGTCTTAAAGGGTGATAGTGTAAAACGAAGGTATCTGATTCTTTTACAAAATCAGTACGAACTTCGTCCGGGAGGGGGATTTCTGGGTCAGTATGCTGTAGTAGAAGTTCTTAATGGCGAAGTGGGGAAATTGTTTGTGGAAGATGCTAATCTTTTGGATCAGCGGATTTATGCTACGGTACCAGCACCGTATCCATTTAAACAAATGATAGGTATTAAAAATTGGAAATTTCGAGATAGTAATTTTTCTCCTGATTTCCCTACTAATGTAGAGAAAATAAAATATTTCTATGGACTGAGTGGGGGAAATAAGAATTTTGATGGTGTGATCGCTGTGAATGCTGAAGTCTTAAATCGCGTCTTAGAAATTACAGGACCTCTTCGAGTCCCTGGATATTCAACAGAGTTTACGAGTGAAAATGCAGCGTGGAAACTTCAAGAAATTGTGGAAAAGGCTTATTTGGGAGATGATGTTTCTGCTGAAGCAAAAGAACAAAGAAAAAATATTATAAAGGTTATGGCCCCACTTATCATCGATAAATTAATGTCGATCGATAATATTTCTAAACTTGTAGATTTTTCAATCACACAAATGCAGAAAAAAAATATAATGCTTTGGTTTCAGGATGAAGAGCTCCAACAAATGGCCAAGAAAAATAGTTGGGATGGAAGTGTGAATACTGAGTGGGATGGTGATTATCTTATGGCGGTTGATTCGAATATGGGAGCGCTTAAGAGTGATTATTATATGAAACGTTCTATAGAATATTTGGTAGATATTAGTGGTGAAGTACCTACAGCGACATTTGTTTATACTTATGAACATACAGCTCCATATGGGGATTGGAGGACAAGTGATTATCATAGCTATTTGCGCTTATATGTTCCTCAAGGCTCTGTTCTTTTGAGTCGTGAAATGGTGGGATCTCCTATAACAAAAGACGAATTTGGAAAAACGTATTTTGGTGCCAAGGTAGATGTGCTTATAGGGGGTTCTACGAAAGGAAAAATTGTGTATCAACTTCCAGAAAAATTTAAAAATCCAGAAAATTATCGAATCCTTCTTCAGAAACAATCTGGTCTGGGGGATGTTCCTTTGAAATTGACTATTAAAACTTCGAAAGGGGAATTTTCTCAGTCAGCACTTTTAGAAAAAGATGCATCATTTCAACTTACTCCAGAAGCAGCTAAATAAAAGCCTTCTCTATTTTTAGGTATTAATTTAAATATTACTTTTTTTGTAAAAACTTCGATGAGGTGAGATTAAGTTTGGGGCGTTCAATGTGTCTCAGAAAAGAAATGAATACCAGTCAGATAATGAAAAACGTGCTACTATGGGAAATACGAAGGATGAGGAGTAAAACTATTTTTATATGACGAAAATGAGAAAATCGTATACTATGAAAATAGTAAATTTTACTTTATAACTTTTTAAAATATATATATGACAGAAAAACAAGAAAAAAAACAAGCAAAAGAAGAAAGCGCTTTTGAATGGCGGGAACTTGTAATGACGTACGCAACCACGGTTATACGAGAATTTAGCGATGGTTTTGTGGGAAGAATTCGATCTTCTTTTGAAATGGCTATTGCAAACATTGTTCGCAAATCAGTAGTGGTGGGAATATCTTTTTTGGGTGTAGTATTATTAGTACTAGGATCTGTTCATTTACTTAATAGTTTTACAGGAACTTCTTATGCTGGATATTTTATCCTTGGAGGATTACTTGTTCTTCTTGGTTTCCTTGTTTCCCTTATAAGCGGAAAATTGGGAAAATAAATAGAGTACTTTCCTTGACGAATGAAGGGTAAAGGATGAAGATGAATAGATAGATGTTCGTTTCTTTGGAATTTTTTAAATGTACGCGTATGAGAATAGGAATTGATGCAAGAACCATACTCAATCCTGAGCACGGAGATGCGATAGGTTCTGGTCATTACACATATCAGCTTATCAGACATCTTATAGAAGAAGATAAGAAAAATGAATATGTTTTATTTTTTGATTATCGTGTTCGCGAGAAAGATATTAAGAAATTTTCCCTTCCTCATGTTTCGGTTCGTTTTTATCCTTTTTCTGATTATAAGAAATATCTTCCAGGGGCATATAGTGAAATACTTGGTCTTGCAACCATTACGAGAGAAAAACTTGATATTCTTCATTCTACCTCAGTAATGAGTCGCATTCCTCTTCTTTATAAAGGAGCATGTGTAACAACAATACATTCCTTAGGAGCTTTTGTTTTTCCAGAAATGTATTCTATTCCCCAAAGAATTAGAGAGCAATCGCTCATTCGTTATATGGTCAAAAAAAGTGATCATATTATTTCTGCTTCTCAATTTCTTTCTGATGAAATAGTCGAGAAATTTGGTGTAAAGAAAAAAAAGATTTCTGTGGTTTATGCTGGTGTAGATGAAAGATTTTTTAAAGCACCTACCGGAGATGGCGCAGATTTTCGAGTAAAACATAAAATTGCTACTCCTTATGCATTGTTTCTTGGAACACTTTCTCCGATAAATAATATAACGAGGCTTTTGGAAGCATTCGCACTTTTTTTGAAAATGAAAGGGGTTTCGAAAGATTTTACCTTGGTGGTTGCTGGAAAGAGTGGTTGGTTTTCGGAGGAATATCGACAAGTGGCTAAAGATTTGGGAATTCTTTCTCGCATAGCATTTACTGGCTATGTTGTAGGAGACGATCTTTTACCACTTTTTCATAATGCGGAATTTTTCATAATGCCATCACTCTATGAGGGTTTTGGATCGACGGTTTTAGAGGCACTTGCTACAGGTACTCCAACAATTGCCACAAAAGCATCGTCCATTCCTGAAATTGCTCGTGATGCTGTTACGTACATTGATCCGAGAAATATTCAAGAAATGGCTCAGACTATGAATCTTTTTGTAAAAAATGAAAAACTTCGTCATGAGTGTGCTCAAAAGGGAATACAACAGGCCAAAAATTTTTCTTGGAAACAAACAGCCAAAAAAACATTGGAAGTATACAAAAATATTTTGAAAAAATAAAAGAAAGAATAGTTTAGAAACAATACATTTTTTTCTACTTGAAAAAAAAATAATTTTGTCGCACACTAGGATATATGAATACAGAACAAAAACCTTTATTTAGTTTGGTTGATTCACGGAAGTCCGTGCTCAGCCGAGAAAAAGAGGTTCAAAAATATTGGAAGGAAAATAATATTTTTAAAAAAACTATTGCTCACCGAAGAGAGAATGAGCGATATTCTTTTTTTGATGGACCACCTTTTGCTACAGGAACACCTCATTATGGTCATTTAGTAGCAAGTGTTATAAAAGACACTATTCCAAGATATTGGACTATGCGAGGGAAGTATGTGGAGCGACGATGGGGTTGGGATTGTCATGGACTTCCTATTGAAAACATAGTTGAAAAAGAACTTGGTTCAAAGAGTAAGAAGGACATAGAACAACTCGGTATTGAAGCGTTTAATGCACGTTGTCGTGATAATGTTTTTAAATATGTTTCAGAGTGGGAGAAAATTATCGATCTCTTTGGCCGGTGGGCAGATATGGATGATCCCTATCGAACGATGGACCCGGAATATATGGAGAGTGTTTGGTGGGTTTTTGGAGAGCTTTGGAAGAAGGGTTATATTTATGAGGGATACCGATCTATGCATATTTGTCCTCGATGTGAGACAACCTTGTCACAATCAGAAGTTGCTGAAGGATATTTAGATATCAAAGATCTTTCTGTAACCGTTAAATTCGAACTTGAAGATGAGCCTCAAACATACATTTTAGCGTGGACTACTACGCCATGGACGATACTAGGAAATGTAGCCCTTGCAGTGGGTAAAGATATTGAATATTGTCGTGTACAAATAAAAGCCTTTGACGGAGAAACTTTTATCATAGCCAAAAATCGATTATCTCAAGTTTTGGGAGGTTTTGAATATGAAATGAAAGAAGAATTTTTTGGAGAAAAACTTTTGGGGAAATCATATCGTCCTATTTTCCCTTTTTCGAATACTGAATTGAAAAATAAAGAAAATGGATGGAAGATTTATCACGCTGATTTTGTTACTACGGACGAAGGAGCTGGTGTTGTTCATATCGCTCCAGCTTTTGGAGAAGATGATATGAATATAGGAAAGACAAACAATCTTCCTTTCGTTCAGCACGTAGGAAAAGATGGAATAATCCTTGATGGTTTTGGTGAGTTTTCAGGGCAAGATATAAAACTCCGTGCTAAGGGAAATCCAAAAGATGTCCGAGAAATTGATATTTTTTTCCTCAAAGCTTTGCAAAAAAGCGGAGGTTATTTTTCTCATGCTAAATACGAACATAGCTATCCTCATTGTTGGCGTTGTGATACGGCCCTTCTTAATTATGCGACAGGAAGTTGGTTTGTTGCTGTAGAAAAGATTAAAGAAAAATGTCTTACCAATGCTCAGGATATTCATTGGGTTCCAGAACATATTAAAGAAGGAAGATTTGGTAATTGGCTTTCTGGGGCTAGAGATTGGTCTATAAGCCGACAACGATTTTGGGCAAGTGTGATGCCGATTTGGAAATGTGAAGACTGCTCAAAAACGCGAGTCATTTCTTCTGTTATGGAAATAGCCTCTGAACTTGGGGGAGTAAATCGTCTCTATCTTGTTCGGCATGCTCAAGCATTGAGTAATGTTGAATTATTTCTTGACTCTCAAGGAGATCCAAAAAATACACTCACTCAAAATGGAATACAGCAAGTAGAAGAAGCCGGAAAAGAACTCTCGACAAAATTCGTAGATATAATTATAACTTCGCCACTTACAAGAGCTCGTCAAACAGCTGAGATTATCGCTACAATAGGGGAAAAAGAAGTATCTGATATTATCGAAGATGATCGCCTTCGAGAAACTTCATTCGGAGTTTTTGAAGGAAAAAAAGTACAAGATATTCGGAAAAAATATCCTAATGTTTCTTCGCAGAAAGAAAATACAGATCAAGTGGAAACGTTTGAAGATATTCTTAAACGCGCCCGATTACTTATCAAAGATATCAATGCTAAATATTCAGGAAAAACTATTGTACTTGTGGGTCATCAAGATTCTCTTTTGGCTATTGAAGCGATACTTTCAAATAAAGAAGATCTTTCAGAACAAAAATTATGGCATGCTCAGAATGCACAGATTCGCTCTATTTTTTCCAAGAAGGTGGATATTCATCGTCCATATATTGATGAAGTAACTCTTCCTTGTGAATGTGGAGGAAAGATGAATCGGATTCCTGATGTTTTGGATACCTGGTTTGATAGTGGATCAATGCCCTATGCTCAACTTCATTATCCCTTTGAAAATGAAAAGAAATTTCAAGAAACATTTCCCGCAGATTTTATTGCCGAAGGCGTGGATCAAACGCGCGCATGGTTTTATTATTTGCATGTTTTAGCCTCTGGAATAGAAGAGAAAAGAGCATTTTCTCATGTTATTGTAAATGGAATTGTTTTAGCTCAGGATGGAAAAAAAATGTCCAAAAAATTAAAAAATTATCCAGATCCTTCTGGTATTATTGAAAAATATGGTGCGGATACGCTTCGAATGTATCTTTTGGGCTCGCCCGTAGTTATGGCAGAAAATTTAAATTTTTCGGAGAAGGATATAGCGGAAATTTTTCGAGGAATGTTTCGAATGCTTCAAAATACGTATGCTTTTTTTACTATGTATGCCAATGTGGATGGTTTTCTTCCGCAAGATATTTCTATTACTCCTGTAACAAAGAAAAAAAAGCATGTTTTGGACAGATGGTTACTTTCTAAATTTTGGGTACTGACAAAGAAAGTGAATGAAGCTATGGAGCTTTATGAATTGGCACGGGCTACGAGATATTTTGCTCCATTTGTGGACGATCTTTCTAATTGGTATATACGAAGAAGTCGAAAACGTTTCTGGAAAAGTGAAAATGATGCGGACAAAAAAGAGGCCTACGAAACTCTTTACTATGTTCTTGTAGAATTTTCTAAACTTTTAGCTCCATTTGCGCCATTTATTTCTGAAGAAATATATCGAAACTTAACGAAAAAAGAATCAGTACATTTGGAAGATTATCCTCAAACAAAGGATGAAAATATTGATGAGGAGGTTTTGCAAAATATGGATTTAGCGCGAGAATATATTTCCAAAGGCTTACAAAAACGTGCAGAAGCTGGTATTGAAGTTCGAAGACCACTTGCTTCAGTAACTCTTCCTGTAATTATTTCTTCCAGTCAATATAAAAAAATTATCAAAGAAGAATTGAATGTAAAAAAAGTGATCTGCAAAGAAGACGAAAAATGTTTCGATGTAGAACTTGATACAAACATTACTCCAGAGCTAAAGCTTGAAGGCCTCGCAAGA
The DNA here is from genome assembly GCA_016699795.1 of Candidatus Moraniibacteriota bacterium. Classification (NCBI taxonomy): domain Bacteria; phylum Candidatus Moraniibacteriota; species Candidatus Moraniibacteriota bacterium. The sequence continues at coordinate 313,056 of CP065011.1, read as the reverse complement.
ACGATTATTCGCGTTATTCAGGAAATGCGAAATCAAGCAAAATATGACGTAGAAAATCGTATTCATTTGGGATATGTTGGAGCGGAAGAAGTTTTTTCTCTTTTTGGAGCATCACTTATTGCCAAAGAAACTTTGGCAAAAGAGGTTATCTCTGGTAGGATAGAAAATGCTGATGCAGAAAAGGAAATTACTGTGAATGATTGGACAGTCATTTTAACGATAAAAAAGGTGGAAAAATAATAGAGTAAAGAAGAATTTATATGAACGAAGAAAAAAAATATATAATTACGAAAATGGGAGGTATCGGAAAAGGACCTCATATTTTGACTAATGCAGAAAATGCAAATGAAACAGTATCTCTTTGCTCTTGTGGATATACAGAAAATGAAGAAGGTCGTTGCGATGGAACACATCTTAAAATTGAAAAGGAAGAAGAGGGCGGATGTTGTGGAGGGGGTTGCTGTGGGAAATAGAGATATTTCTTAAAAAAATATGCCCAAAATAAATTCACCAATTCGTTTGTCTAGAAAAAAACGAACCTTTGGTCAAAAGGCTGCAGATACTATTGCTAAGTGGGCAGGAAGTTGGATATTTATTATTATCCTTTCTTGTTTATTGTGTGCATGGATTATTGCAAATATTCTTTTAGTTGTATATCGCTGGGATCCATACCCATTTATTCTTCTCAATCTTTTTCTTTCATTTATGGCAGCATACCAAGCGCCTATTATTCTTATGAGTCAAAATCGCGCTGCTGATTGGGATCGTGCAAAAGCAGCTAAGGATCTTGCCGTTGATACTAAAGCTGAATCTGAAATTCGTGATATGCAGAGTGATCTCGAAGAAATTAAAAAACTTCTTCGAGAGATGAAGAAATAGAGATTTTTTCTACAATGTATAGGAAATAAAATGAAGGGTTTTTAGATAGAAATTCTGATTTTTCGTTTTGTTTATAAAAGAAAAAGAAATAAATATTTATGAAAGAGAGAAGGAATTCACCCCCCCTTTTTTTTGTGATATACTAAAAAGAGTAAAAAAATAATGAAATAAAAAAATATGAGAATCCTCTCTTACAAAAAATCACATTTTCTCCCCACACTTTTCGGAATGTTCTTTGTTTTCTTTTTTCTTTCATATTCTGCTCATGCAGGGGAGTTGGAATTGAATCCTGCTTGGGAGAGTGTTCCAGGTGGATCAGTAAGCGTTATGATTCCTGACGGAGAGGGAAATGTTTATTTGGGAGGAATTTTTACTCAAATAGGACCTTATACAGGAAATGGTGTAAAAATTGATACTACAACCAATCAAATGGATGTAACGTTTCCTAAAGTAAATGGTACTGTCCGAACCTCTCTTTCCGATGGATCAGGAGGTTGGTATATCGGAGGATCTTTTACCAAAGTAGGAAATGTAGAAACCGTCAATGTTGCTCATATCCTTTCTGATGGTACAGTAGATCCTAATTTCAATCCAAATACAGATGGTGGTGGTGTTTACTCTTTACTTTTATCTGGATCTAATATTTATCTCGGAGGACGGTTTACCACAGTCGGAGGTCAAATCCGAAATAGTCTCGCTAAAGTGAATGCTATTACAGGAGCATTGGATGAGAATTTTAATCCTGATGCGGATGATACTATTAATGCGATTGTGCTTTCTGGATCTAACCTCTATGTAGGAGGAGAATTTTATAGCATCGGAGGACAATCAAGAAGTTTTTTAGCTAAAGTCAATGCCGATACGGGAGTAATAGATACAAACTTTAATCCTGAGAGTACTATAACGGATGATGTTTTTTCTTTAGTTCTTTCTGGATCTAGTCTTTATGTAGGAGGCCAGTTTAGTTACTTTATAGGAGGTTATGATCGAAGTGATCTTGCTAAACTTAACGCTACTACAGGAGCACTTGACGAGAGTTTTGATCCGAATGTGAATAATCGGGTTTATTCCCTGGTCCTCTCCGGCTCTGATCTCTACCTTGGAGGATACTTCACTACGGTCGGAGGTCAAACCCGAAATCGTCTTGCCAAAGTCAATGCCACAACAGGAATACTGGATGAGAGTTTTAATCCAAATGCGAATAGTTATATTCTCTCTCTCGCCCTCTCCGGATCTGATCTTTATGCGGGAGGAGACTTCACTATGGTCGGAGGTCAAACCCGCAATCACCTTGCCAAAGTCAATACCACAACAGGAGTATTGGATGAGAACTTTAATCCGAATGTGGATAATGCCGTTCGATCACTTCTGACTTCCGGCCCCGATCTCTACCTCGGAGGAGATTTCACTACAGTCGGAGGTCAAACCAGAAATCGCCTTGCTAAAGTCAATGTTTTGACAGGGGTGCTTGATCCTGATTTTAATCCGAACGTGAATAGTACCATTTATTCCCTCGCTCTCTCCAACTCCATCCTCCTTGCAGGAGGCTCCTTTAACTCCATAAACAATGACTCTTCCTATCTCAACCTCGCCTCCTTCACCGACCCTGACATCCTCCCTCCCTCCCTCACTCTTACTCCCATCTCTTCTCCAACTTCAGACACAACCATCTCCATCACAGGAACAACCATAGATGAACTTTCTGATATATACCAAGTACACTACCAAGTAGACTCCACAGAAGGAGAATGGACTCCCTGTACTCCAGATGATTCTCTCTTTGATTCATCTTCAGAAATCTTCTCTTGTACCCCAGAAGAATTTCAAGAAGGAACTCATACTGTATATATACGAGTCAAAGACAATGCTCTTTCTCAAAATGAAACAACACAATCTCTCACCTTCACCATAGACCTCACCTATCCCTCCCTCACTCTTAACCCTCTCCCTCCTCTTACTAATGATTCCACTCTTATTCTTACCGGAACAACAAAAGATACTGATGGAACTATCCAAAACGTAGAGTATCAACTCGACTCTCTCTCAGGATCATGGACTCCATGCACCTCAAACGATTCTCTCTTTGAAGAACAAGAAGAATCATTCACCTGCACCTCACCAATCTCTCTGATGGAAACCACATCATATACATACGATCTACAGACAATGTAGGAAATAGTACAAGCATACAAACATCTCCTTCAGAAGATACTACTATAGATACAAAAGAACCTACCCTCGAACCAAAATCTCAAATCACTCTCGAACTCAAAGGAACAAAGAAAACAAACATAGAAGAAGGAGAAACCTTCTATACACAAAAAGAACGTCCCAAACTTAAAGGAAGGAATGAAGAAGCAAAGAATGGAACTATCGTTGTGTATCAAAGAACCTATCTTGGAGCAAAAAGAAAAATAGCTACTGCACGTATAGATAAAGATGGGAATTGGGAATACTCTCTCCCAAAAAGAAAAAAATGATTCAAGACACTATGCTATCAAACTTATAGATGAAGCAGGAAATGAATCTGACATCTCACAATGGTTTAAAGTAATCTATGATAGAAAAGCTCCAACCTTCAAAACAGAACTTCCAAAAACACAAAACGTAACAAGAGGAACAAGAATAGACTTTCCTGCAAAAGATAACTTCTCTGGTATAGACTCCTATCAAGTAAAACTCACTCCCTATCATAAAGAATGGAAAAAGATACCAAACAAAAAGATTCTTTCTTCATCATCCCTGAATCTGTTTCAAATGGAATCTACACCCTTACTCTCAAAGTAACAGATAAAGCAGGGAATCGTCTTACACATAGTATGAAGGTTACTGTGGGGATTAGGAGGGGAGGAAGAAGATTTTTTTCTGATCTAGATTTAAATTTAAATTTTTTATGCATCAAAATAAGAAGGAATTTTTTTCTATGGAAGTTTCAGAGGAAAAGGGGGAGATTTTTATAGTTCGAAAACTTGCCTCTTCTTGGGGATGCGTCTATACTATTGTAAGTATATAAAATTTTTTGTATGGAAGAAAAGTCCACATCACGCCCGTTTCTCTCAGTAGTTGTCCCCTTGTTCAACGAAGAAGGTAATGTTGAAAAGTTACATTCCAAGATTGTTTCGGCATGTAATGCTTTAAAAAGGCCATACGAAATTATTTTTGTTGATGATGGATCTCATGATAAAACTCTTGAAGAAGCTCGAGCTCTTTCACCTCTTACTCTCATAGAATTTCGGCGGAACTTCGGTCAGACAGCAGCATTTGATGCTGGTTTTAAAGCTTCTCAGGGAGAAATTATTGTTACTATGGATGGTGATTTGCAAAATGATCCAGCAGATATCAAATTACTTCTTGAAGAAATAGAAAAAAATGATTTTGATGTTGTTTCTGGTTGGCGTCATAAGCGAAAAGATTCATTGAGCAAAAAAATATTTTCTCGGGGAGCTAATTTACTTCGAAAGGTTTTACTTCACGATACTATCCATGATTCTGGTTGTAGTCTCAAAGCATTTCGGAGAGAATGTTTTGATAATTTAGATTTGTACGGAGAGATGCATCGTTTTATCCCAGCACTTCTTGAAATTCAAGGATTTCGTATTGGAGAGGTAAAAGTAAGTCATCATCCCAGAACTCAGGGAATAACCAAATATAACTGGAAACGAGGCATTAAGGGCTTTGTAGATATGGTTTCGGTTTGGTTTTGGAATCGATATTCACATCGTCCCGTTCATCTTTTTGGGGGAGCGGGTCTTCTTCTTTTGTTTATGGGCTCATTCCTTCTTACTTGGATGGCTATTGAAAAAATATTTTTTGGAGCTGAGCTTAGTGAGAAAATTTGGCCTCTTATGGGAGTATTCTTTATTATGATTGGAGTTCAGTTTTTTATATTTGGTCTTTTGGCGGATATAGTTACGAAAATATATTACAAAGATCACAAAAGAATGAATTATAGTATAAAAAGAATTACGAAAAAGGAGATATAATACGGTATCTGAATAAAAAACTATATGAAAATAACAATTATCGGAACAGGTTTTGTAGGATTACCAATGGCGGGAGCAATGGCAGAAGTGGGGAATCATGTCATGTGCATGGATACTGACACAAAGAAGATAGAGATGCTTAAAAATGGTAAAATGCCTATTTACGAACCAGGTCTCGAACCACTTATTAAGAAAAACACAAAAGCTGGACGAATTTCCTATACATCAGATCCAAAAGTTGCGGTTACTCATGGAGATATTTTATTTATTGCTGTAGGAACTCCTCCTGATGAAGATGGATCCGCTGATTTACAATATGTTTTGGCCGTAGCCAAAAGTATTGGAGAGAATATGATGGGTTATAAAGTAGTAGTAGACAAATCAACTGTTCCCGTTGGGACTGCAGATAAGGTAAAAGATACTATTCAGAAAGAATTACACAAACGAAAGAAAAAAATTCTTTTTGATGTTGTTTCTAACCCTGAATTTATGGCGGAGGGACGAGCAGTTGCTGATTTTAAAAATCCAGATCGCATCGTTATCGGAACGGATAGCGCAAAGGCTCGAAAAATGCTTCAAGAGCTTTATGCACCCTTTAACAGAAGTCATGAAAGAGTGATCGAAATGGATGTTCGAAGTGCAGAACTTACCAAATATGCTGCTAACGCTCTTCTTGCTACCAAGATTAGTTTTATGAATGATCTAGCTCGACTTTCTGAAAAACTTGGAGCTGATATAGAGTCTGTTCGACGAGGCATAGGATCAGATCCTCGTATAGGATATCATTGGATTTATCCAGGCCCAGGATATGGAGGAGCATGTTTTCCTAAAGATGTAAAAGCTATTGTAAAAACAGCGAAAGATTGTGGACATGATCTTCGAATTCTTCGTATGGTGGAAGCGGTAAATGCTGACCAAAAGAAATTTTTGTTTGAAAAGATTTCAGCTCATTTCAAAAAAGATCTTAAGGGAAAAGTTATCGCTGTCTGGGGACTTGCTTTTAAAGCAAATACTGACGATATGCGAGAAGCTTCAAGTCGAGTTTTAATGGAGGCTTTGTGGAAGGCTGGTGCAACTGTTCGCGCATATGACCCTCAAGCAGAAGAGGAAGCAAAACGTATTTATGGGGATAAAAAGGGTCTTATATTGTGTAAATCTCCCGAAGAAGCTATCGAAGGTGCTGACGCTTTGGCAATTCTTACCGAATGGGAAATTTTTCGAAGTCCTGATTTCAAAGATATGAAAAAGCGACTAAAATCACCTTTTATTTTTGATGGACGAAATCTTTATGATCCTTCTGAAATGAAGAAACGCGGATTCCTTTATTTTGCTATAGGAAGAGGAGAAAAATTAGAAAATATATAATATTCAAAGAAAGAAAGATTAAAAGAGAGTCTTACATAAAAAGACTCTCTTTTTATGTATAAGAGCGTAAGGGGATTGTTATTAATTTTCTTTTGTTACAAATTTGGAATGTATCCTTACCTTCGCGGGTATGATGAAGAAAGAGCAAAAAATTTCATTAATCATTTTTCTTTATTTTTTCCTTCATTTTTGCGAAAAATATAGATATGTGTATAATATAAAATAAGGGAAATGGTGCAAAGAAGGAATTTTTTGAATCTCAAATTTTTTCTAAGAATGCATATTTTTTGACACTTTTTTCTCTTATATTGAAAGTAAATTATTAAATAGCTATTTCATGCGAATTCTTTTTCTTAACTACGAATATCCACCTCTTGGAGGAGGGGCAGGAAACGCTACTAAATATCTTTTGCAAGAATATTCTAAACATGAAGATATGAATGCAGATTTAATAACTTCTGCTGTAGATGGAGATTTCGTAGAAACAAACATATTTGATAGAATAACAGTTTTTCGTCTTCCTATTGGAAAAGATGGCAAGAATATGCAAAAACAATCTCAAATAGATCTTTTGAGATATTCTTTTTCAGCGTATAGATGTATTCGTAAAAGAATTCTTCGCGGTGAAAAATATGATATTATTCACGCCTTCTTTTCAGTTCCTTGTGGTGTACTTGCGCTCCTTTTAAGTATGGAATTTCATATTCCTTTTATAGTATCGCTTCGAGGTGCTGATGTTCCTGGATATGCAGAGAAATTTCGTTGGATTTACAAAATTCTTACACCTCTGATTCGATTTGTATGGAAAAAATCTGCTCGTGTTATTTCTAATAGCGAAGGACTAAAACAATTAGCTCTTATTTCAAAACCAGATCAAGAAATTGGTGTTATTTATAATGGAGTGGATACAAATTTTTTTCTTCCTGATGAAGGAAAGCGGTCATCGAAACATCCTACTATTTTATGCGCTTCACGACTCACACAAAGAAAGGGTTTACAATATGCTATCGAGGGTTTTTCTAGAATCGCAGACAAATATCCGCATGCAAAAATGATTATCGCTGGGGGAGATGGTGATGCAGCAAAAAATCTCAAACAACAAGTAATGACTTTGAATTTAAAAGAAAAAATTACTTTCTCGGGTGAATATGATCATGCGAAATTACTTCAATTGCAACAATCATCGAATATATTTCTTTTCCCATCTCTTAATGAAGGAATGAGTAATAGTATGCTTGAGGCAATGGCATCCGGACTCCCGATTATTATGACACCAACAGGAGGAGCTCAAGAATTGATCCGAAATGGTGAAAATGGATTTATTGTTGATTTTCGAAGTCCTGAGTCAATAGCTCAAAAACTTGACGTACTTCTTTCTGATACTGATCTTTGTATTCGTATGGGACGAGAAAGTCGACAGAGAGCTGAAGAATTAAATTGGAGTTCTGTCGCAAGTGAATATAGAAAAATTTATAAAGAAATCATTCATGAAAGTAACTAATTCTTTTATAAAAACAGTATTCAAAGTAAGTGTTGCAATAACATTGATTTTTTTTCTTGCAAGGATGATTGATTGGCGAGAGTCATGGAAGATTGCACGATCTCTTGATTCTTTGTATTTATTTTTGTATATGGCATTTCTCATTCTGGGAATTGCAATATCAGCGAAAAAATGGGAAATCCTTGGAAAATTTTGTGGGTATACATTTCCTTTTTCATCCTATTTCCGATGGTATCTTGCGGGGACATTTGTGAATAATTTCCTTCCCTCTGTTATCGGGGGAGATACATTCAGAGCTATGGCATTGGGGAAGCTTCATAAGAGTAGAGCTCATGCTATATCTGGAATTATCTTTGATAGATATATCGGATTAGTTTCTTTGGCTATCTTGGGAATATTTTTTTCTCTTTGGAATATTTCTCTTGTTGTAGAAAATCCATTATGGCTTTTTCTTTTTAGTGGAGCTGTCTTTGGTGTAGTGGCGCAATTTCTTATTCTTCCAGGGAAAAAATGGTCATTATTCCCTTTAATTTTTCGCTTTCTACCGAAGAAAATAACAAAAATTGCAGAATCAATAGAAGAGTTTAAGGATACTCGTCTAACAACAATATCCTTTTTATTGGGTATTTTATTTTCTTTTATTGGTGTGGGTGTTGCTAATTATATCCTTTTTACTGCAGTAGGTATTTCTTTTAGTTTTATTGATTTCTTGAGTATTATCTTCTTTATCAATATCATTTCAGCCTTTCCTTTAAGTATAAATAATATTGGAGTAAAAGAATGGGCGTATTATATCTTTTTTGGTTATTTCGGAATTGCTCCAGAAATTTCCGTAACAGTAGCAATTATCAGTCGATTTTTACAGATGGGCCTAAGTTTATGGGCGATTCCGACAGTGTTGACATTTAGGAGAGAAAGGAAAAAAGATGAAGCCGAAGAGGAAAATGATGAAAAAGAGAATACAGATGAAAGGTGAAATTTTTTCTTGCATCTCAGTTTTTTCGTGATACTATAAATGGCATGTGTATTGGATTAAAAATCTATTGTTTTTATAAACTTTTTGTTTATTGAAAAGAGGAGAGAGAAGATAGTAATTAAAAGACTTTGTGAATGTGTGTAATTTTCTATAAAAGAAGTATGACCCAAGAAGAAAAAAAGGCTAGTATTGATGAAATCTTTGCTCGAGGAACTATCGTTGAAATTTTACCTTCTGAAGAGTTATTTCGTAAACGTCTTTTGGAGGAAAAATTAAAATTTTATATCGGTTTTGATGCAACATCTTCAACTTTGCACCTTTCGCATGCAAAGAATATTATGCTTTTAGAAAAATTTCGTCGTCTTGGTCATGAAGTAATTCTTCTTTTTGGAGATTTTACTGCTATGATAGGAGATCCTACAGGAGGATCATTGAAACGAAAACAATTAACAAAAGAAGAGGTAAAAGAAAATGTTGAATCTTGGAAAAAACAGATAATTCCTCTTATGGATTTTGAAACAGAAGAAAATCCTCCTTGCATTCGTTATAATTCTGACTGGCTCTCTCAACTGCGATTTGATGAAGTTATCGGACTAGCTTCAAATTTTACTGTTCAACAAATGCTGGAAAGAGATATGTTTGAAAAACGTATGCAAAAAGGAGACCCTGTTTTTCTCCATGAATTTCTTTATCCCTTGATGCAAGGGTATGACAGTGTTGTTTTGGATGTGGATGTTGAATTATGTGGTACAGATCAGATTTTTAATGCTCTTTCTGGTAGAACGCTACTTAAAAAATGCAAAAATAAAGAAAAATTTGTTGTTGCTGTGACTCTTATGGAGGATCCTCAAACAGGAGAACTTATGTCTAAAAGTAAGGGAACGGGAGTTTTTTTGAATGCGGATAGTCGTAATATGTTTGGTCAGATAATGTCTCAGGGTGATGGAATGATAGAGATTCTTTTTAAACATTGTACGGCAGTATCTTTGAAAGAAATTTCTGAAATTATGGAAAAAGAAAATTTTCGTGATGCCAAACTTCGATTGGCACAGGAAATTGTAAAAATTTTTTATGGTTTAGAAATTGCCGAAAAAGAAAAAGAATATTTTATTGAAACATTTTCCAAAAAACATATTAATGCGGAGTCATTGGATATTCTTGCAGTAGCTTCGGGAAGTGCTTTAATGGATATCCTTGTTTCTCATAAATTTGCAGAAAGTAAAAGCGATGCTCGTAGAAAGATTGAACAGGGGGGTGTTTCTTTGGGAGAAGAAAAATGTTTATTTGTGGAAAGGAAGATAGAATTATCGGATAATGGAGAAATTCTTCGTATTGGAAAAAAACATTTTGTTCGATTGAATGTATCTAAAGAATGAACTAAAACAGGTATGAAAAAAACGTTGTGGGATAATTATGCAAAAGATGCTGATAGCGCGAAAACAGTTATAGAACTTGAAAGTGTTCGTACAAAACACCTGGGGAGAAAATCTCAAATTTCCGAAGAACTTCGAAAACTTTCACAAATGAGTACCGAAGAAAAAAGAATATGTGGACCAGAACTCCAAGCAATGAGGCAACAAATAACGGCTGATTTGGACAAGAGAATACAACAAAAAGAGCAGGATTCTTATGATTGGGAATCTCAACGTATTGATGTGACTCTTCCAGGAGAAAAGAGAATACTTGGTCATTTGCATCCTATTACAAAGACACTGCGATCTATCGAAGATATTTTTCTTTCTTTGGGTTTCGAGGTTGCAGAAGGTCCAGAAATTGAACAAGAACTTTATAATTTTGATGCACTTAATATCCCGAAAGATCACCCAGCGCGAGATATGCAAGATGCCTTTTGGATGAAAGAGAAAGATGAAAAAGGAAATGCACTTCTTCCGAGAACACAAACATCAGCGGTACAGGTTCGCTATATGGAGAAACATACTCCACCATTTCGAATTATTGTGCCAGGAAAAATCTTTCGTAATGAGGCAACGGATGCTTCTCATGAACATACATTTCATCAATTTGAGGCGCTTGTAGTGGGGGATAATATACACGTTTCTCATTTTAAGGCTATAGCTCAAGATTTCTTCTCAACATTTTTTGAAAAAGATATTACTCTCCGACTCAGACCGAGTTATTTTCCTTTTACTGAGCCAAGTTTTGAGTTTGATATTAGTTGTACTGTGTGCAAAGGCTCTGGTTGTAGTGTTTGTAAAAAATCTGGCTGGATTGAAGTAGGTGGCGCTGGAATGGTTCATCAAAATGTGTTTGTTTCTGCTGGATATGAACGAGGAAGATATACAGGTTTTGCTTGGGGATTTGGTGTAGAACGGTTAGCCATGATGAAATATAAAATCGATGATATTCGTTTGTTTCATAGCGGAGATTTGAGATTTATACGACAATTTTAAAGAAGTGTAATAGTGGAAATAGAAAAGAAAATTTCTCCATTTCTGTAAAAAGATAATAAGGATCGAAGGAATAAAGAATTCTCATAGAGTAAAATGAATTCTTGAAAGTAGTTGTTCAAAATAGATAATAATCGAATGTATGAAATATTCTGTATCGTGGCTCAATGAATTAGCAATGACAAACATAACCGTCGAACAAATGGCGGAACTTTTCACGCGTCATAGTTTTGAAGTTGAAAGTATTGAAAAAAATCCTGGTATGCATGAAGGTGTGATAGTGGGAAAAATTCTTGAGATTTCTTCGCATCCAAATGCTGATACACTACAATTGACCAAAGTTGCTCTTGATCAGCAAGAAAAAACAATTCTTTCTATTGTGTGTGGCGCTCATAATATTTCCATTGGCGATAGCGTTCCTGTTGCTACTATAGGAACAGAACTTCCTCATGGACTCTGTATAAAAAAATCAAAGATTCGAGGAATTGAATCTGAGGGAATGCTTTGCGCTGAAGACGAGCTTGGCTTGGGAGAGGATCATAGTGGAATTTTTCTTTTGGACAAAACTATACCTTTGGGGACAAAGCTTTGTGATATTTTTGAAAAAGGAGATGACAGTATTGAACTCGATATTCTTGCCAGCCGTGGTCATGATGCTTTGAGTCATATTGGAGTCGCCCGAGAATTATCTTGTATTTTGAAAACAACCTTGCGTTTCGATAATGAAAAATATGAGCTACCTTCGATTTCGGAAAAAAATATTTCTGTAGAAATTGAAAATAAAGAAAGATGCAATCGTTATATCGGGGCACTTCTTTATGAAATAAAAAATGATACCCCAACTCCTTCGTGGATGCAATCACGTCTTTCTATTTGTGGTATTAAAAGTATTAATATTGCTACGGACATAACAAATTATGTTATGCTTGAAACAGGGCAACCCCTTCATGCTTTTGATGCAAAAATTTCAGGATCTTCTCTTTTTGTTCGAAATGCAAAAGAAGGAGAATCACTCGAGCTTCTTGATGGATCAAAAAAAGAGCTTTCTCAAAACGATATTGTAATTGCCAATAAAACTGAAATTCTTGCTCTTGCAGGTATTATGGGTGGAAAAAATTCGGCAACAGATGAAAATACAACTTCAGTATTTCTTGAGGGAGCATGGTTTCATCCTGTATCCATAAGAAAAAGTAGAATTTTTCATAAGTTAGATACAGAAAGTTCTTATCGATTTGAACGTGATATTGACCCCAATGGAGCCTCTATTGCTGTATCGAGAGCTTTAGAACTTTTCAAAGAATATGCAGGTGCCAAAATAATGGGTGTTTGTGACAAGTATCCACAGGTTTCACTTTCTAAAACGGTGGAACTTCAAATTGCTCAAGTAGAGCGACTTCTTGGGATTAAAAAAGAAAAAGAGGAAATTCGAAAGATTCTTCTTTCTTTGGGATTTTCTTTGGAAGAAAAAACAAAAGAAATTTTCTTGGTTCATATTCCAACACGAAGAAGAGATATTTCTCATGAAGAGGATCTTATAGAGGAAATAGGACGAATCTATGGATATGAAAAAATTGATGCCGTAGCACCCAAAGTTTCTCTTCAAATCGGAGAAAGAAATACTTCCTTGAAATTAAAACGACATATTGAAGATATTTGTATAAGCATGGGATATGATGAAATAAAAACATATTCTTTTTATTCGCAAAAAACTGCAAAAACATTCTTACTTCCCGAGGAAAATCATTTCTCACTTGCCAATCCTATGAGTCCTGATCAAGAACTTTTTCGTTCTGATATATTGGTAAATATGATGCGTTCTCTTCGAGAAAACATTCGTCGTTTCGACACGCTTTCTTTGTTTGAGGCTGGAAAAGTGTATACGAAAAAATCGGATTCGAGTGTTTGTGAAATTTTTCAATTCGGTATGATTTCTTCGACAACAAAAAAAGAAGAAAATGCTCGAAGATTTTTCGTTCTCAAGGGGGATATCCAAGCTCTTTCTCAAAAATTATTTTTTTCTGAAACGGAATTTGAATCTTTGAAGAAAAACGAAGGAGGCTCTTATTTCCACCCATCACAAAGTGCAAAAGTGCAAATTTTTGGAAAGACTATTGGTTATGTAGGAATGATTCATCCTTATCTTGCAAAGCTTTGGAAAATTCCTGTATCTACTTCTCTGGCTCGATTTGATTTTGATTCGATTTTCAAATGTAGGGAAAATGTACAAGAAAAATATTCTCCTTTGGATAAATTTCCAGGTGTCATGAGGGATATTTCTCTTCTCGTAACTTCTCCAAAAATTACAGCGAAAATTATTCAAGAAACTATACAAAAAAGTGCGAAAAAACTTTTACGATCTCTAGAACTCTTTGACCTATATGAGAGTAAAGAGGGGAAAAGTATGGCATATCATTTGGTCTTCGGATCTGTAGACCGAACTTTGTCCGGGAAAGAAGTTGATGCTGTGAGGGAAATTCTTTTCGAAGATCTCGAAAAACTTTCAGGAGTAAAGGTAAAAAAATAGAGAAAAAAACTTCTTTTTTTGCAAAAAAATCTAACAAGAAATCAGAAGGGGAAGAAAACTATTTTTATTTTTTATCTTGAAATGGTGCTTCAATTGATGACATTTGTAATTTTGCAAAGATTTCAAAAAGTGGCATAGAAGGAAGATTATCGCAATTTTTTTAAAAGACAATATCAGTTTTGGGTAGAGATTAATTCATCTGATTAACGAAGAAAATGAAAAAATCTGGAAATTTAAAAATGTATGAAGAAAAAAATAATCAAATAAATATATAGCCTTATGAATTTTATAAAGAAATGTTTTGTCATAAAGCCGAGTTTACTTACATTCTCTCTTTTTCTTTTTTTGATTTTTCCTGTCGTGTTTTCTTTGGGAGTTGCTTTTTTTTCAGGATATCCTTCTAGTATGATGATTTTTAAGTTTATTGGCTTTGGAATAGGAGCGATTCCGACTGCCTTTTTCTATTTTATTTTTATAGAAATTCCTCTTGTTTTTATAGATGAAAATATATTGGGTATAGAATTTCTTGCAGATCGTTGTATTAATAAAGAGGCTTTTTTTTGTGGTACTTACCCTAATTTTACTGGTTTGTTTTTTGGAACTTTTTTTTATCTCATTTTATTTTATATAATTACAAATTTCGTATCTTCTTCTATCAAAAATCTACGAGCCCAAAAAATCATTGCTGGAATTTGTATTTTTTTTGTTCTTTTGCAAATAGTATTTATTATAGTGCCATATTTTTACGGAGGATGTGAAGCAATGAATTCAGGAGAATTCTTTTTATGTGATTTTCATTGATAATGTTTTTTGTAAAAAGAGTGAATTTCTTGAGGAAAAATCGCCAAGGATGTACGCAAGACCTTAGAACAAAAAACGGGAAAATCCGTAGTAACGGAAAAAAATTTTCTCCCAAAAAAGTTTACAAACAAATTAAAGTAATACAGGAAGAACAACGAGAGATTACTTCAGAATTTTTTTATTGAGGTTGGTTTTTTCTTGAAAGAAAGAGAAAAAGAAGGTGGGATAGAGGGAAGAGAAAAAATTTTCTAGAAAATAAAAAATATTCGTCAAAAAAAGAATTGACGGATAGGCTAAGCTCTATTGTTGAAGATAACAAAGATATACTTCCAGAAGAGTAATGTATTGGATATGAAAGTTAGTCTTTTTTTCCTTCCAATTTTTCTTCTTTCAACGCCGATTTATTAAGAACTGAAATAAACTCAGCTGAAAATGTAGCCAGAGTTTCTTTATTTGGGTTTTCAGCCTTAATAAGTTTAATAGTCCTCATTTCCTCTGAAATTTCTTCTTTGGGCATTCCTTTGAAGTGATTTTCTGTTGATTTTTTTTCTTCTCTTCCCCTCATTTCTGATGTTGTTATCATAAATGCATATTTATTAAATTGATTTATGACAAGTATTTGTGTTTATTTATATTCATTGACCTTAACTTCTTCTTTAATTTTTTGGTTTATCTCTTGGTACAAATGATCAACCTCATCATTTTTAAAAATGTCTTTTTCTTGAAGTTTTGAAATAAGAAATTCAACAATCACTTTTGTTTGTTTATCCGATAAAATAGCAATATTGTTTATTTTGTTATTAAAATAAACAAATAGAACAATGATTATTATGAATAGTATTATTTCCATGTTCCTAATTATATTATTTTTAACAATTTTGTGCAATAAAGAACTGAAGAGACTCAAAATTATTTATAATGAAAATAATTTTTTTGTATTTGATATTGAAATGAATATATGATTTTATTGAGATTTTTTGAGTATACTTATGTCTTGATGTTGAATTTCTAGAAAAAAACATACATTGTGTAAGTACCGCATTATTTTTTACAGAGTCCAAAATTTGACAAGAAACCCTTTGTTTTTTATTCTATGTTGTATGAATAATCACGAACAACAAGTAAATTTTTTTGGAATTATTTTTATGGTCCTCTTTATAAAGGGAGACCGGCTTGTTTTTGAAGGAAATTGAAAAATGTATACAAATTACCTCCAAAAAGAAACCGGCCTCCCAAAAGAGATCGGTTTTTTTGTTCTTTTCCATCAATTGAATTGTCAATTATCAAAAAAGAGGTAATTCTCATGTATATTCCTTATGAGCAAGGCATCATTTCTGAATGTGATACCATTCGTTCTTCTAACGCACCCTTCTATGCTTTTTCGGGACATCAGATTATTTATCCCGAAGTAGTGATTCGAGCGCTCGGTACTCTGTATCAAGAATACAATAAAACGTTTCACTCTCTTGTAGAGGCGAATCGTGAATGGGAAACTGATTACCGATTCTGTCTTTCGAAAGGATGCCCGGTCAACTATGGAGTTCAGATAGATATGTCTGGACTTACGAAAAAGTTTTTCCAGGAAATAGAAGGAATGTCTGAAGAAGATGTTCGCGAAATTCTTCGTCGTCGTATTTTTGAAATTGAAAATAGTTTGGCAATGTACCAACTGCTCGAGAATCTTTTTGCTCGAGGAGAAGAGTCCTTCTTTAAAAAAGGATTTCGCCAAACTCTTTTGAAAATTCGTAAGCGATTTGGGAAACCGATTGCTCTCCTTGCGGTAACGCAAGAAAAATACAATGCGATGAAAGAGTTAGAATTCGGTCATGAAAAGGATTCGATTTTGACCGATGTGGAAACATTCGCACTTTCTGGTTTTGATCGGTTTTTTGGCCCTTATGAATTCGAGCAGTATATCAAGGCCAATAAGGGAAAATGTGAGTATCTTTTGTATGCTCGTACATCAGATCCGATCGAAAAGCTCAAAAATCCGGATGTTTTCGTCGAGCATCCACTTCTGGCTAATCCTGAAATGAGGAGGATAATAAAAGAACACGCGCTCACATTCAATGTGGATGCTCCTGATATGGCGACAGAAAATCGTATCAATGACACGAAAGATTATATGTCTCCTATGGGAATGGCATTTCCTATCAAGAGTGAAAATGATTTGTATTCTTTTGAATTCACAACGCACTTGGCGATGGGCAAGAAATACAGAGAATTTCCTTTTGATTCCTTTCGGCTATCTCAAGATTTTTCGAGATTTTTGAGAGATTTCATGATAGATCCTCTCGAGGTAGAAATTGGGGAGAAAAACCTTCGATTAAAGCCTGCCAAAGGAACATTTGGATGTTACGGACATTTGTCTGGAGCACTTCCGGATAGGAGACTTCGGAGAGAATTGCGTCATAATCTTTCCAGACGTCCAGGGGGGTATATCATTCAACCCGAAATGGAAATACCCAAAACAATTAATGAGGTAGATGGGTTTGAATACGCCTACATTGATAGAAACTTCATGACAATGATTGATGAAGAGCCTATGTTTATCGGTGGATTTCGAGCCTTCCTTCCTACGGATTCAGTGGAAGCTCAGAAGGGAAGAAATCATGGAAGTCGATATACGGTATGGGCTGAAATCATTTCTTAGCAGGTCATAAGCTGTGCTAAGATAAAGACCGTATATTCTCAAAAGGAATATGCGGTCCATTTTTTATTTTTGAATGAGCTCCTTAGAATAGCTTTTTTACAGAGAAAATATAACAAAAGATAAAAAGATGAAAGGTAAGAAATTTTTAGAGAATGAATGCTGAAGTTTTATAAAAGAATGAGAAATGAGAAAAACTATATGACCGAAAAAATACTTTCCCTTGCGAAGAAACTTATTACATTTCAATCTTCTTTTGAAAATAAAAAAGAGCTAGAAAGAATTTTTCAGTTTACCCTTTCTCATTTTCAAGATTTTAATAAAGAATATTTCGAAAGAAATGGAGTAAAAAGTGTTTTGATTTATAATAAAAAAAGAAGACCCAAAAAATTTACACTTCTTCTTAATGGTCATTTAGATATTATTCCTGCCAAAAAAAATCAATTCATCCCAGTGATAAAAAATGATCGACTTTATGGTGCGGGAGCGATGGATATGAAAGCGAATATCGCTTGTCTTATAATAGCATTTCAAGAGATGGCACATCGTGTTTCGTATCCACTTGGTTTACAATTAGTGACTGATGAAGAGGTTGGGGGATTTGATGGAACTAAATATCAGATAGAAAAAGGTGTTTTAACAGACTTCGTTCTTTCAGCAGAACCTACAAATTTTGATATTGTACATCAAGCAAAAGGAATTTTGATATTGAAAATAAGTGCTAAAGGAAAGACGGCTCATGGTGCTTATCCATGGAGAGGGAAGAATGCTATTTGGATGATGCATAATTTTCTTTCAAATATTCAGAAAGAATATACATTTCCAAAACAAGAACAATGGGTTACAACACTTAATTTGAATTCTATTGAAACTTCAAATAAGGCGTATAACAAAATTCCGGATGATTGTTCAGTTTCTTTCGATGTTCGTTTTGTCTTGGGAGAAAAAGAAATCTTTTTGGAGAAGTTGAAGAAGCTTATGCCGAAAAATTTTTCTTTAGAAATTCTCGTGGATGAAGATGTTCTATATACGGATCCAAAGAATAATTCTTTGCTATTACTACAAGCTATTTCCAAGAAAATTTTAAAAAAAGAGGTTATTCTTCGCGGAGCACAGGGATCATCTGACGCAAGACATTTTTCGCAAAGAGGATGTCCTGGTATAGAATTTGGTCCGATTGGGGGAGGGATTGGAAGTGATGAGGAATGGGTGAATATTCCTTCTCTTTCTACCTATTATCAGATACTGAGCGAATATATTCTTAAGTCAAAATAAATAAAGGAGTCTTTCTTTTTTTAGATTTTCCCTCTGCATTTTATTTTTTTTCTTTCTCGCGAAGGTGGAAATTCAGTTCGATCCGTCTTTGTGAGCGTAGTGAGGCAAATGAGTCCTTCCGTTTTTGTGAGGCTGTACTCAGTCGTGGCAATCCAGAGCTAATTCCTCCCCCTTAGAAAAAGGGGGATTGAGGGGGATTTTCTTTGTATGAAATTCTTTTGTGAAATCAATACAAATCCCTCCCCCTCAAAGACTCGGGTACTCCCTTTTCCTCAGGGAGAGAAGAGGGGAATGACTTGTAAAGAAACTATTTCACAGAAAATAAAAAAAATGATACTATAAAAATAGTATGAATAAAAAATAGAAGAAAAACAAATGTGAAGAATGGCTTTAAAAAAGAATTTTTCTTTCACTCTTCCCTTCCTTTTCTTTTTGGAATTCTTTGTGTTTTCTTTTTTTCTTTTTCTTCTCCTACTCATGCTTCCACTGTAACCTGGACAGGAACAACCAGCACTGCATGGACTACAGTAACGAACTGGGACACAGGAACCGTTCCTACCAGCACCGATGATGTCGTTATCAATTACACAGGAACGAATCAACCTCTTCTTAATGTAGACTCTGGACCCATTACTATACAATCTCTTACTCTTGGAGGAGGAGCATCTCAATCAACCCTTACGATGAGTAATGGATATAGACTCGATGATACCAATAGAAAACTTGTAGTTACCGGAAATGTTACAATTCTCAACAATGGTTATTTTACCCACACAGCAAACACAACAGCAGAAACGCATAGACTCTTTATGGATATCGGAGGGAATCTCGATGTTCAAACTGGAGGACAGATTAATGTTGATGGGAAGGGATATGCTGGAGGTGGTCCGGGAAATGTTGGATATCAGGGTTCATATGGAGGATCCGGTTCATCCTCAGGCCCAACTTATGGCTCTTTTGTAGACCCTGTTAATATTGGTAGTGGTGGTGGAATGAGTATTATATCAGGGGCTGGTGCTGTTAAATTAATAGTTTCTGGATCGGTAACGTTAAATGGTTTAATTACATCAAATAGTATTGCTATTGATGGAGCGCGGGGAGGATCTGGTGGGTCAGTTTCTATAATTACACAATATTTTTTGGGCTCTGGTAGTATAAGAGCGAACGGAAGAAATGGTGGTGGAGGTGGTCGAATCGCTGTAAAGCTTACATCAGGAAATGACTTTGGATCGGTTACGATGCAAACATATGGGGGAAATGAAGGTAACTTTGGAGCAGCCGGCACCATCTACACCGAAACAGCCTCTCAAGGAGCGGGAAATGGAACGGTAACGATTGATAATAATAATGTTATTTCCTCAGTCTTCACCGCTATTCCTTCCACCCAAACATGGACCATTAAAAATCTAGTTCTAAAAAACAAAGGAAAAATAAGTGTCCCAATAGGAACCGCACTTATTCTTGATAATCCCGATTCTGTAACAGGACTTTCAGGTACTTCTGCAATAGACAGTGGTATCGCTCTTCGAGGAGGAACCTTTGATCTTCCTCAAGGATCTCTTAATATTGAAAACTGGGCTCTTATTGCAGATCTCCCTCATACACTCAATGGAAATATTACGGTGAAATCCGGTGGATATATGACACATAGTGCTAATGGAAGCACGGAACTCTACAAAATGGATCTTACTATTAATGGGAATCTCGATGTTCAAACAGGAGGACAGATTAATGTGGATGGGAAGGGATATGCTGGAGGTGGTCCGGGAAATGCTGGATTACAAGGTTCGTATGGAGGATCTGGTTCATCCTTAGGCCCAACTTATGGCTCTTTTACAGATCCGATTAATAATGGGAGTGGAGGAGGAATGAGTCATGTGGCAGGAGCTGGTGCTATAAAATTAGTAGTTTCTGGATTAATAATGGTAGATGGCTTAATTACCTCAAATAGTATTGGTATTGATGGAGCGCGGGGAGGATCTGGTGGGTCAGTTTCTATAATTACACAATATTTTTTGGGCTCTGGTAGTATAAGAGCGAACGGAAGAAATGGTGGTGGAGGTGGTCGAATCGCTGTAAAGCTTACATCAGGAAATGACTTTGGATCGGTTACGATGCAAACATATGGGGGAAATGAAGGTAACTTTGGAGCAGCCGGCACCATCTACACCGAAACAGCCTCCCAAGGCTCCAACAATGGAACCCTCACCATAGACAACAATAATCAAACAGCTACCGTCCAAACCCTCATCCCCCAAGACAACTTCACCAACAACTCCCTCTCTCTCGGAAACATCATTGTAAAAAACAAAGGACTTCTTGCCATTCCTACAGGAACCACTCTTAACACTACAGGAGACATAACCATAGGAACTCTTAACTCTTCTACTGACACCTCACACATAGTAGCCAATGGAACAGGAACTCTCATTTCTACCAATCTCACTATTCATGGAGTAAGTGGTACAGGAGCATCCATAAACACCAACACGAAAGGTTACACTCCTACTCTTGGAACAGGAGCAGGAACAACAGGCTCTCTTGGATATGGATCAGGAGGAACATATGGAGGAAGAGGAGGAAATAGTAGTGATGGAGCAACTTCCCCTAACACCTATGGAAATGACTTTGTTCCCGAAGATCTTGGAAGTGGAGGAGGAAAGTCTACAGGAGGAACAGGAGGAGGAGATATACGAATCAGAACGAATAACAATCTCAACCTCTATGGAACCATATCCAGTAACGGTAGCGCTGGACTCACCAATGGTGGAGGAGGATCAGGAGGATCTATAAACATACTCTATGCAAAAAACTTCACCATAAACGGTGGAAAGCTTCAAGCCAATGGTGGGGCGGGACAAGGTGGTGGAGGAGGAGGGGGAGGAGGAAGAATCGCCTATGCCTATGAAAACAAAACATTTACCAATCAAACGATTCAAACACTCGGAGGAACAAAAGGAGCTACCGCACCTGCAACTGATGGAAGCGCAGGTTCACTTAAATCTGGATACCTTGCTGGTTCTCTTATCTCTTCAGCATTTGATTCCAGTAGTGATGCTAATGTCATGGGAACAATAGAATGGAAAGAAAATGAAATACTCCCAACAGGTTCTTCAGTAACTCTTTCTCTCAAAACTGCAGGAACGAAAGGAAATCTTTCTTCTTCCCCCTGGATACAAATAGCACAATCTACTCCCTCTTCTCTTACTACACATTGTACAAAAAACAATACAACGGTAAGTTGCACAGCCAGTGCTATCCCTCAAGATATGAAAGATATCTTTGAAGATCGCTTCTTTCAATACAAAGTAGATCTTTCTTCTCCTGACCTTCTTTCTCAACCTCAAGTCGATGATGTAAAAGTAGGCTATGTTGTGAATGCTTTCCCTATGATTCAAAATGTAACCACTACTCCCAATACTGATAAAACAGTAACTATCACGTACGAAACAAAAGATGAAGATACCAATACCGGAACCAATACTCCAGGAATAGTTACTCCGAGCTTTGAATACTACAATGGAAGTAGTTGGATCAATATCGCTTCCAATACTCTAGCTCCCGAAGATATACAAAACAAAACAGTGAATCAAGATACGTACACAACACACAGTGCTACCTGGACTCCTTCTCTCGTAAGTGAATCTTTCTATCTTACCAATGCAAAAATCCGTGTAACCGTAAGTGACAATGAAGGAGCGAATAATATCGCACGAGCTGAATCAAATACCTTTACCCTCGATACAAAAACTCCCACCAATCCCTCCCTCCTTGTTGATGCTTCCACTCAAGACCTCACCATTCCCTCCACCACATCTGTTCTTACTCTTGGAGTCAGTGATGACTCTCCAACACAGATGAAGATTTCTCTTGACGAAAACCTTACCAACTCTCCTTGGGAACCTTTTAATGCAACGGTAACAATAAAACTCGAAACTGATCCCGACATTGTCTATACTCGCTTCAAAGATCAATACGGGAATGAAACACAAACCATACACACAACTACTCCAGAAACTCCTACACGAGTCATTTCTCAAGATACGAGTAATATGCTTCTTACCCCTCCAGAATACCGAGCCTTCGTAGGATTCAAAACAATAGAAGAACCTCCAACAGGATTCGGAAACTACAAACTCTATAGAAGTGATGACGCTACTACCTATACGCTTCAAAATATCATAACCTCAAGAACAACAAACTTCCTTACTGATGCTACCCCACAACCAGACATTCTCTACACCTACAAAGCAAAGACAACAGACACACCAGGAAATGTTTCTTTCTTCTCACAAACCGTTACGATGAAAGCAAATGGTATTCAAGACTTCGGAGAAGGTGGAGGAGGATCAGATCAAACCCCTCCTGTTCTACAAAACGTAACCGTAGAATCTAAAGACACCACAACCGTAACTATCACATGGGAAACAGATGAACTCTCTGACTCTCGTGTAGAATATGCAACCACTCCCAACACCTATACCAAACAAACAGGAGTCTCTACCTATGCTGACACCCAAGCACAATCAGGACTTCATAGAGTCACTCTTACCAACCTCACACCAAACACTCCCTACTTCTTTAGAGTTGCCTCTACTGATCCTCAAGGCAATACCGGAGTCAATGACAATAATGGCAATGGATATGAAGTCACAACGAATCCTGGACCTTCTATCAGTGGTGTAGCGGTATCAAGTGCTTCTAACACACAAGCAACCATATTCTGGAATACGAATGTCCCTGCAGACTCTGTACTCCATTACAGTGAAAACAAGAATGGATCTCTTATCGATCCTATCACTCTCTCCGGATCAAGTGTTCTTACAAAAAATCATCAAGTAACCTTAGATGCTCTTACTCAAGGAACCACCTACTATTTCTACGTTACCTCCACCGACTCACAAGGAAACATTGCCAATGACAATAATGGAGGAAACTATTTTCAATTCTCTACAACACTCGACGAAACACCTCCTACCATAACGAATCTTCAAACATCTCTTATCTCAAATGACAAAGCAGTTATTACAGCAAACACAGATGAAGAAGCATCCTTCCTCCTTCAGTACAGAAAAAAAGGAAGCCTTACCTTCACACAAACAGAACAAGGAACAACATACGATAGATCTCACTACAGGGTACTCGATACTCTTACTCCTGATACAGAGTATGAATATCAAGTGAGTGTTAAAGATATCAATCAAAACGAATCACAGAGTGATATACAAACAATGAAAACAACCTTAGATCCAGAATACAATCATGCACCTCTTTCAAAGATTCATACTATCAGTGATCCTCCTAAAGTACTCACTGATCAAAAAGCAGTCATAACCTTCCAGACGGATCAAGCAGCAAACTGCATCCTTGAATATGGAACCCAATCAAGAAACTACCAAGAAGTTCCTCAAACAGAAGCGACAGGAATCTATGACACACTCCATTCCCTGCATCTTGGAGGACTCATCTTTAACACAACCTACTTCTACAAACTTCTTTGTGAAGATAATCTTGGAACCCTCATAGAGAGTGAAGAAAAAAGCTTCACAACAAAACTCAAACAAGTAGACAGTGGAAGTGAACAAGCAGAATCTACTCCTCCCTCTATCTCAGGAGTCAAAGTCAAAGACATTACAGGAGAGAGTGCAGTGGTGAGTTGGGAGACGGATGAAGTTTCTGATAGTAGAGTAAAATATGGTACGACAAAAGACCTTGAATATGCCACAATTGATAGTATTACAGGTTTCGACCCCACCAAATACACCACCTCCCACTCCGTAACTCTTCGAGGTCTCATCCCATCTACTAAATACTTCTTCTCCACAGGATCTTCCGACACCGCCGGAAACATAGGCACCTCCTCCCAACAAACCTTCCAAACGCAATCTCCTTCTTCCATCTCTTCCATTAAAGCTTCTTCCAAACAAATAGGGGAAACAACTATCACATGGAAAACTTCCACTCCCACTACCTCTATTGTTGAATATGGAAACACAGAAAACTATGGACAAACAAGAAAAAGTGAAGAACTCAAAAAAGATCATGAAATTATCATAAACAATCTTTTAGAAAACTCTACCTACCACTTCCGAGTAAAAGGAGAAGATGAATCAAAAAATCTCTTCTCTTCTTCCGACTCTACCTTTGAACCAAAGTCTCCACCACAAATCAAAGAAATCAAGATAGAAGTTCTTTCAGACAGAGAAGCAAAAGTAAACTTCCTTACTGATACTCTTACCGACTCTCTTGTAACCTACAAAAACAAAAACAAAGAAGAAGATCAAAAGAGTGAAGGAAATCCCTCCCTCCTCCAAACTCACTCCCTCACCCTCAAAGAACTCACTCCTGGAGAAAACTACGTTCTTACTGTACGAGTCAGAGATGATATGGGAAATGAAACTCTCTCTGATGAGATAGAATTCACTATGCAAAAAGATGAAACTTCTCCTACAGTAGAAAGAGTCTCTACCGACTCCGCTCTTTCACAAAACGGAAAAGTACAAATGATTATTAACTGGCAAACAGATGAAGATGCTTCTTCCTCCCTCATCTACAAAGAAGGAAGAGCAGGAGAAGAAAAAACAGTGAATGTAAGTTCTTCCCCAACAAAGAATCACATCATTGTACTCACCTCTTGGAAACCAGGAACTCTCTACTCTTACAAAGTCATAGTAAAAGATCTGAGTGGGAATGAAACCATAACCAAAGACTACATCACCCTTACACCACAAACAAAAGAATCTGTTGTAGAACTCATCATAAAGAACTTCAAAGAAATCTTTGCTTGGACGGGAGGGTAGGAGGAGGAAAATCACAAAGATGAAATATTGAAAAGAATGGTATAATGAAACATATTCTTGATTTTAAAGTGAAAATGAGTTATTACACGCTATTGTATAAGGAGAGAATGAGAAAATAAGAAAAAGTATATGGGAATTAAGCGGGTGATATTTACACAAAAAAGATCGGATTGTGTTGGTTGTGGAACATGTGCTCAAATTGATTCGAAAAAGTTTTCTATGAATAAAGAAGATGGAAAGGCTGATCTTTTGGGTTCGAAAAGAAAAGGAGAATACTCACTTCTTGAACTTGATGAATTTGAAAAAGAAAAAGCAAAAAAATGTTCTAAAAGTTGTCCTGTTGGAATTATTCGTTTGGAAGAATAGGTAAAAAGTAAACGTAGAACTATGATTGATACGCATGCTCATATTCATGATGAAAAATTTGAGGATGATCGAGATGAAGTAATAACTCGAGCTCGAGAAAATGGTATCGAAAGTATTATTACGGTAGGAACAAGCATTGAAGAAAGCCGATTAGCAATTGATACCGCCAAAAAATATAAAGGCTTTCTTTATGCTATGGTAGCGAGTCATCCTCATGAATACTCAAAACTTCCAAATAAAGAAACGAGGATTTTGTGGAAAGAAACGATGAAGACTTTGGCAAAAGAATCTTGTGTTGTGGCTATAGGAGAATGTGGTCTGGATTATCATGATTTTGGAAAATCAATTACAGAAGAACAAAAACAATCTCAAAAAGAAGGATTTTTGGATCATATACAACTAGCGCTAGAAATGGGGAAACCTTTAGTAGTGCATTGTCGAGAAGCTTATGAAGATGCTTTTGAAATTCTTCGAGAATACAGTTCAAAACTTCCTTCGCTTATTTTTCATTGTTATCAAGGGGATGAAGAAATAACAAAAAAATTTCTTTCTCTTGAAGGAAATATCTTCTTTTCCTTCGCGGGAAATATAACATATCCAGTAAAAAAAG
Source organism: Candidatus Moraniibacteriota bacterium (assembly GCA_016699795.1). Taxonomy (NCBI): domain Bacteria; phylum Candidatus Moraniibacteriota; species Candidatus Moraniibacteriota bacterium. The sequence goes on along the minus strand of CP065011.1, from coordinate 286,918 downwards.
ATGCACAGGGAACAAAGGATGATTCTCATCTCGTTGTTAACTTAATACCTCTTGAAAAAATAATAGTGGAAACAGATTGTCCCTACCTTAGTCCTCAAAAATTTCGAGGAAAACGAAATGAGCCTGCTTTTATTTCTTCAACGCTTGAATTTCTTGCGGAACTTCGAGGAATATCTTTCGAAGAATTAGAAAGAAAAACACAAAAAACATCACAAGAGATTTTTTCTCTTTTTAAGGTTTGATATTTTTCTTGTATGTTCTCTGTATAAATGATATACTTTTGAGGAAATGTTTCTTTATGTAACGTATGAATGAAAATATATTTCTTTCGGTTATTATTCCTGCATATAAAGAAAAAGATCGTTTAGGACGAACGCTTTTGGAAATAGAAGAACATCTTTCGAAAAAGGATTTTGAATATGAAATTATTGTAGTCATTGATGGATCACCTGATAACACCGCTGAAGTTGCTCGTAATTATAGCTCGCAAGTGAATGGTCTTCGTGTTATTGAAAATAAAGAAAATCATGGAAAAGGCTATGTTGTTCGACAGGGACTTCTTGAAGCAAAGGGGAAATACCAATTATTTATGGATGCTGACGGCTCGACATCAATAACACATGTAGATGTTTTTTTACCTGAAATTGAAAAAGAAAAATTTGATGTAGTTATAGGTTCGAGAGATATAAAAGGATCTTATGTTGCTATACATCAGCCAAAATATCGAGAATTGATGGGAGATATGGGAAATTGGCTTATTCGTTTTACATTGGGTTTGTGGGCCTATCCTGATACGCAATGTGGATTTAAAATGATCACCAAAGAAGCTTCACGAGAAGTTGCCAATCGTATGAAAGTGGAGAGATTTGGTTTTGATTTTGAATTTATTGTTTTAGCAAAAAAATTAGGATTTGGTATAAAACAAATGCCTGTTCGATGGCTTAATGAAACAGGATCTACTGTTTCCTTACTTGGACCAAATGGATTTGTACAAGTACTTATAGATTTAGTGAAAACTCGATCGAGGCTCTGTTTGGGTTCTTATCACCTGTATTCGAAAAATAAATAAAAAGTTAGATATAAAAATATAAAATAAACACTCTTTATGGAACAAAAAAAGGAGCTTTCTCAGCTTAGACAAGATATTGTAACGAGAGATTGGGTTGTTATTGCTACGGGTCGATCGAAACGACCTGAGGATTTTATAGTAAGAAAAGATTTTGTTTTGGATGAGTCTCTTGGGTCTTGTCCTTTTGAAAATCCAGAGGCGAGTGGACAAAAAGATGATGTTCTTATTTATAAAAAAGATGATGGAGATTGGACTCTTCGAGTTTTTCCTAATCTTTATCCTGCAATTCAGAATATTGAAAAAGAAATAGTTTCTTTTGAAGAGGGGCCTTATTTTGGTATGAGTGGGGTTGGAAATCATGAATTGGTCGTGCCTAGAAAACATGACGATCATTTTGCAAAGATGGGTGTGAATACCATTGTAGAAATGATAGATGCTTATCAAGATAGATATCTCAATATCATGAATCAAAAGGATGTTCGATATATAAGCATTATCCATAATCATGGTAAATCTGCGGGCGCATCGGTATATCATCCTCATTCTCAAATATTTGCAGTTCCTGTCGTTTCTCCTTATGTAGAATTGGAACTTTATGGAAGTGATCAACATTGGAAAAGTACAAATCGTTGTGTTTTTTGTACGGTTATAGAATACGAACAATTTGAAAAAACACGAGTAGTTTTTGAAAATGAACATTGTATTGTTATTGCGCCGTACGCATCAAGATCTGCTTTTGAAATGTGGATTCTTCCAAAATTTCACAGTCCTTATTTTGAACGAATAACAAATGCTCAAAAAATTTCCTTAGCATGGGCTTTCAAGAGATCTTTAGGAGCTTTGGAGAAAGCGCTTGGAAATCCTGATTATAATCTTTATCTTCACACATCTCCTTGTGATGGAAAAGATTACCCTCATTATCATTGGCATTTTGAGATTTTACCAAAAACTTCGACATGGGCTGGATTTGAACTTTCGACAGGAATAGAAATTTCTACTATCGAGCCAGAAGTTGCTGCTAAGCATTTGCGAGACTTTGTTTGACATCTTTAGGAATAAAAAAATTCTTTTTATAGAAGAAATAAGATATTTTTTTGAAAAATGATTACTTTTGGAAAGTGACATTTTTTCTTGTGAATGATATTCTTCTCTAAAGGTTTACATCAATGATAAAGAAAAAAATATGAATCAATATGAAAGTGTAAAAAATATTTCGGTTGAAGGAAAGAATGTTCTTGTTCGAGTTGACTTTAATGTTAATCTTAAAGATGGGGACGTTCGTCAAAAATATAAAATGGAAGCGGCCAAAGAGACTATCATGTATCTTTTAAAGAATGGCGCTAGAACTATTTCTCTTCTTTCTCACCTTGGTAGGCCGGAAGGGCGATATAGCGAATCTGACTCTCTTGCTCATATAGCAGATGATGTGCGAAGAATTTTGGGTGTATGGATTTTTTTTGTGGGAGAATCAGTGGGTGATCGAGTAAAAGAGGCTATTGCAAGCGCTGAAAAAGGAAATATTTTTCTTTTAGAAAATGTAAGATTTCATGCTGAAGAAGAAAAAAATGACAAAGCCTTCTCGGCATTACTTTCTGAACCATTTGATATATTTGTAAACGATGCTTTTAGTGTGTGTCATAGAGCGCATGCGTCTACCGTGGGAATAACAAAACATATTCCGACATACGCAGGTATATATCTTGAGAAAGAAATTGAAATACTTTCAAATATTCGCAAAGGAGTGGATTCTCCATCAGTTGCTATCGTGGGTGGTGCAAAAATAGAAACAAAACTTCCTCTTATTACAATGTTTTCCAAGACTTTCGATAAAGTTCTGGTAGGTGGAAAAGTCGCCAATGAAGCTATTGATGGTAATATAGAACTTTCGGAAAATGTTATTCTTCCTATAGATTTTGAGGGAGATAGATTTGACATAGGAGAGAAAACGAGAGAAATTTTTTGTGAAAAAATAAAGAACGCCAAAACTATTGTTTGGAATGGTCCTTTGGGAATGTTTGAAGATGCTCGGTTTGCAAAAGGAACTGTTGAAATTGCCCGAGCTATAGGAGAAAGCTCAGCATTTAGTGTTATTGGAGGAGGGGAATCGATTGAGGTTTTGGAAGATATGAAACTTCTTGGTGCTATTTCATTTGTTTCTACTGGAGGAGGAGCAATGTTAGAATATCTTACAGGGGCATCTATGCCTGGTTTAGAAGCTCTTTTATTGAAAAAGAATTAATTTTTCGTACATTTTTTGATTTATTTTAAGAAGAAAAATATGGCTAGTATAAAAAAAATTCATGCAAGAGAAATTCTTGATTCACGAGGAAATCCTACCGTTGAAGTAGAGGTTTCTCTTGAAGATGGGACGGTAGTGATTGCAGGAGTGCCGTCTGGAGCTTCAACAGGAGAACGTGAAGCAGTAGAACTCCGAGATGAGGATCAGCATCGCTATGGAGGAAGGGGTGTTCTTAAGGCAGTTTCTCATGTAAATGATATTCTCTCGCAGAAGCTCATAGGAAAAGATGCAGGAAATCAGGAGGAAATTGATCAGATAATGATTGATTTGGATGGAACTTCCAATAAAGCAAATCTTGGAGCTAATGCTATCCTCGGTGTTTCTATGGGAGTGGCTCGTGCAGAAGCATTGTCTCGAAAACAGGAGCTTTTTCAATATCTTGGTGGAGATGAAGCAGTTCTCCTCCCTACACCATGTTTTAATAGTATTAATGGCGGAGCTCATGCTGATAATAAACTTGATTTTCAAGAATTTAAATTTAATCCTGTAGGAGCAGAAAGTTTTTCTCACGCATTGAGAATGGGAAGTGAAACTTACCAAGTTCTAAAATCTTTACTTAAAGAACGTGGCTATACTACCGGAGTTGGAGATGAGGGTGGCTTTGCTCCAGATCTTCCCTCCAATGAAGCAGCTGTGGAAATTATGGTGGAATCGATTGAAAAGGCGGGATATATTCCAGGAAAAGACATTGCTATTGGACTTGATCCTGCAGTGAGTGAATTATGGAGAGATGGGGAATATGAATTTTGGAAATCCACAAAAGAAAAAAAATCCTCATTACAAATGATTGAAATGTGGGAGCGATGGATTCGCGACTACCCAATTGTTTCTATTGAAGATGCTCTCGGAGAAAAAGATTGGGAAGGCTGGAAGGAAATTACCAAACGATTGGGAAATAGTATTCAGCTTGTGGGAGATGATCTTTTTTGCACGAACCCAGAAATAATTACACAGGGAATTAACGATGGAGTTGCTAATGCAGTGCTTATAAAGGTAAATCAAATCGGAACACTGACGGAAACTTTTAGAGCTATTGAAATAGCTAAAAAATCTGGATATTCGGTATATATAAGTCATAGAAGCGGAGAAACGGTAGATGATTTTATTGCCGACCTTGCTGTTGCTACTGGAGCAGGACAGATTAAAAGTGGAGCAACTTGTCGAGGTGAACGTCTTTCAAAATATAATCGTCTTTTTCGTATTGAGGAATTATTAGGAAATCGTGCTATTTACGCGGGAAGGAAAAATTTTGATCGCTAGAGAGTCTCCTTATGAAAAAAATAGTTGTTTTCATGGCTCATCCTAGAAAAGAGAGTTTCTGCCATGCTCTTTGTAATTCTTATGTGCAGGGAGCAAAAGATGCTGGTAATGAAGTAAGAACTATTGAATTAAGAGATCTTTCTTCTCTTGAAAATTTTTTGAGATGTGAATATAAAGAAAAAATTGAACTTCCTGAAGACCTTAAAAATATTCAATCTCTTATTTCTTGGGCGGATTATTTAGTTTTTGTTTACCCAATTTGGTGGGCTACACCTCCAGCATTACTTAAAGTTTTTTTTGAATCTGTTTTTCAATCAGGATTTGCTTTCTCGTACAAAAAATCTAAAGGAATAATTCCAAGATGGGATAAACTTTTGAAAGGGAAAACAGCTCAACTTTTTACTACTATGGATTCTCCTTCTTGGTATTATTGGTGGTTTGTTGGAGATCCTAGTTATAAAATGATGAAAGGAACTTTAGGTTTTTGTGGAATACAACCGATTTATAAAAATTATTTTGGATCTGTTCTTTCTGCTTCTTCTAAAAAGAAAGAATTGTGGTTACAAAAAGTTTATTTAATAGGTTTAAATAAGTAATGAATAAAGATTTTTATTTTTATGGTGAAATAAAAAGGTATTCTTGCATATTGTTTCTGGTGTTTTATAATAGAAAAAAGAAGATAGTGTAAATATAAAGAATATATGGTAAAAGAAATAGTTTGTATCGGATCTTTGTCACAGGATGTCTTTTTTCCTTATAAAGATCTTTCCATTGTACATACGCCCAAAGAAATGCTTTCTAAACAAAAAATGGTTTTTGAAGTCGGAGCAAAATATCGAGCAGAAAATCGTTTTGAAGCTCCTGGTGGATGTGCAACAAACGTTTCTCAAGGTTTGGCTCTTTTGGGTATTCATTCTATTTTAATTTCTAATGTAGGAAAAGATACTCTTGGAGATTTACTACTTCAAGAAATTCGAAAGACGGGCGTAGACACATCATTTATCCAAAGACTTCCTGACCGAAAAACAGATCTCGGTGCTATTATTATCGATGAACAAACAGGAGAGAGAACTATCTTTTATAATAGAGATGCTAATGAATGTCTGGAAATTCCAGATAGTGTTTTTCATCAAGGGCAATCAATTTTTGTAGGAGGACTTTATGGAGAATGGAAGGCTCCAATAGAAAAAATACTTACCCTTTCAAAAGAAAAAGATCTTTCTCTCTATTATAATCCAAGTCAAAATAATATTCATGAAGATGCGGAAACCGTATGGGCTATTTGTCGTGAATCAAAGGGAATTTTTTTGAATAAAGATGAAGCTATGGAGCTTCTTGCCCTTGTTTCTAAAAAAGATAATTTGAATGTATCTCTTGATGTCTCTCGAATTGAAAGTGAGGAATATCTTTCTCTCATTATTGCGCTCGCTGGAAATGCTCATTTTGTGGTTATAACAGATGGATCTCGTGGGGCTTGGGTGTACGATCGAAATGTAGATTCGGTTTTTCGTTGTAGAAAAAATATGACAGATTCTGTTGTAGATTCAACGGGTGCTGGAGATGCATTTACAAGTGGTTTTTTGGGAGCAATATTTCTTGATCGTAGTACCGGAGAAGCACTGTCTTGGGGAATAGCCAACGCAACAAATGTTATACGACATTATGGTGGAAAAGAAGGATTATTATCAAGAAGTAAAATAGAAGAAGTTGCTCATGTTTTAAAATGTGCAGAATAGAAAAATGAAACGTTCTATTTTTTTGTACGATATGGTATACTTGACGTATGTCTTTTTTAGAAAATATAAATATATTTCATTCTTCAGAAAGTAATAAACGATATCTGGCTCTTGATATTGGAACTGATGTTGTAAAGGCTTTAATTTTTCGTTTTGACAAAAAGGAACAGCGCGGATATGTCATCGGCGTTGGGAAAAAACAACAAAGAGCCGGAGATATGTTGAGTGGAGGTATCGTAAATATCGAGGGTGTATTAGAGACATCCCGATGTGCTCTTAACGAAGCGCTTAAAGCATCTCGAACGAAACATATTGATCGTGCGATATTAGGAATTGCCGGAGAGCTCGTTCGAGGAACGACCATGACTGTTCACTATGAGAGGAGTCGTCCTGATACTAAAATTGAAATTTCAGAATTGAAAGAAATCATGCGACAAGTTCAACTAAAGGCATTTGAACGTATTCAGAATCAATTGGAATGGGAAACAGAACAAAAAGCAGTGGATATAAAACTTATTAATGCTGCAGTAGTAAATGTTCGTATAGATGGATATAAGGTAAGTAATCCTGTGGGCTTTCAAGGAAAGAATGTTTCTATAAGTATATTTAATGCTTATTCTCCGGTGATACATCTTGGTGCTTTGGAAACAATTGCGGATGAATTGGGTATTTCGTCTTTGAGTATTGTTGCGGAGCCATATGCTGTTTCAAGAATATTTTCTTCTGAAGATGATAGAGATTTTCAGGCAGTATTTGTGGATGTTGGAGGAGGGACCACAGATATAGCAGTGGTTCGTAATGGAGGACTTGAGGGAACGAAAATGTTTGCTATTGGAGGGCATTCTTTCACAAAACATCTTGCATATGAATTTCAAATTTCTTTTGAGGAGGCAGAAAGATTGAAACTTTTTTATACTTCAGGAAAGAAATGGGAACATGAAAGAATAAATCCTGATTCTGTCCATGAAATTATGAAAGAGGATGTGAATATATGGTTAGGGGGATTAGAGATATCTTTGGGTGAATTTCTTAAAACGGATGTTTTACCAAAGCGCATTCTCCTTTGTGGGGGAGGTGTGTCTATTCCTGAAATGGAAACATCTATGAGAAGAGAAGAGTGGAAAAATGAATTATTTTTTTCTCCTGATGTGGAGGTTACCTATCTTCTTCCAGAACATGTTTCTCGAATGAAAGATATGACGAAAAAATTAACTTCATCACAAGATGTAACACCCCTTGCTCTGGCTAATCTTATGATTGAAATGTTACTGGAGGAAAAAATGCTTTCTAATATACTCCGACGTACAGCAAAAAATATTTCTTGATTTTATTTTGATATGTTGATTATTCACATAAATCCAGACGAAGAGATAATGTCGCTCATAAGTAGAGCGAAACGTTCGGATGGAAAAAATATTGTTTTAGCTGTACCGCAACGATCGATTATTTTGGAAAGTTTGACTAATCTCTATTTACTCAAAAGAGAGCTTGATCGGGCTGGAAAATATTTTGCCATAATAACACAGGACGCTCGAGGAGAAGCGTATGCTCGAAGGGCGGGGATAGAAACACAGCCATATTCTTATCTTATTCAACTTCAGCAATCAGGTGCTTTGCGAGTATCTCCTCAAGATGCGCAGATTCTATCACCCTTAGAAATGAAAGATTCTTTTGAAGAGGATTTTTCTTTGACTCATGAACAAGAAAATTTTTCTTCCTCTTTAGATTTTCAAGAACCTGAGAAAGATAAAAATGAAACAAAATCTATCTCAAATAGTATTCGATTGATGAAAAATATTCTTAAAAAGAGAAAAAAACAAACAATTAAATCTTCAAAAGAACAAGAAATTGTTTCTAATGAAAAACAAGAAGAAACTATTGAAGACCCAGCATTAAATCTTTCTATGAATTCGATGAAGGACTTTCCAAAAGAGAATAACAATTCTTTTGAAGTCGTTCCAGATTTCCATAATCGGGAAAAAATAGAAGAGTTTTATGGGAGAGAAAATTTACATCAGAGAGAATACGGATCTTTTCAACAAGATTCTGAAGTTCCCACTGAGGATTTTCAAGAAAAGAAAAAAGAAAGGAATTATGTTCCTAGAGAAAAAAAGAAATCATTTTTTACTTGGATTGCAATTTTTATTTTAGTAACACTTCTTGCTACTGGAGGATTTTTTTCATGGAAATATCTTCCAGAAGCTACTTTGGTCTTGAATATGCTCCGAGTTTCATCTTCAGGAGAAATGCCTATTACTCTCTCAGCTTCTGGAAAAGATCAAGAAATTCGAACAGAAACTTTTTTTGAGACAGTAACATTAACGGAATCATTTCCTGCGACAGGTGGGTCTGGTTCTAATGTTCAAAAATCAGGAGGTTTGGTGACAATTTATAATGAATATAGCGAACAATCTCAGGTTCTTGTTGCAACAACAAGAATACTTTCAGAGGATGAAAAAGTATATAGAACAGTTCAAAGTGTTGTCGTTCCAGGAAAGAAAACGGAAAATGGTGAGATTGTTCCAGGAAAAGTAGAAGTTGAGGTTCGTGCTGACGGTCCTGGGGAGTCTTATAATAAAGAACCTTCTCGATTCACTATTCCTGGCTTGAAAGGGACTCCAAAATATGAATATTTTTATGCAAAATCTGAAGATTCTTTTACAGGAGGAGGAAAAAGTGGCTCGGAGATATTTCTCGTTTCTTCTTTAGATGTGGAAAAGGCTCGTTTGAGTATGGAAGTAAAGGTGAAAGAAGAAGCTTTTAAGAGAATACAAGAAAGTTCGGGTGAGGGTTGGACTGTTTTTCCAGAGGCAATGAAAGTGTCGATCGAAGATGCGCAGGCCTTTCCTGGTGAAAACACAGTTGCTAAAAATTTTGAATATTCTATGACGGCACGTATTCAAATACAAGCTATACGAACGAAAGATCTTGAGAAATATGTTTGGCAAGAATTTGAATCTCGAGTGGCAAAGGATATGAAAATACAAGAAGGTGTTTCATGGATTCCTGAAGATTATAATATAAAATATGGAGAAATATTATTTGAAACTGAGAAGGAAATATTAAAATTTAAAGCTTTGGGAAATGTTAATTGGAAGGCTTCTGTAGAAAAAGATAAATTTATCCAAGAAGTTGTTTCAAAAAAACCTGATGAAGTGGTGGAAATACTCAGAATGGAATATGCTGGAGTAATAGAAAAAATTGATATTACTCGAACCCCCGCAGAACCAACATTCCTCTTTCCTCGAATATCTTCAATTCCTTCTCGTATACATATTGAAATGAAATAAAAAATAAAGAGTAACTTTTACTTTTTAGATGAGATGAATATGAGGGGGGTGTAATTATTTTTTTGAGTAAAAAGATAAGATTTTAAAACTCGTTTCAAGTTTTTTAAAATTCCTTATGTTTTTTCTTTAGAATTTATAAATTATTTACATACAAATTCATCTTGACATTAAAAAAAAGAATTGTTATCATTCACGGCGTTAAGGCGATATATTTAATTCGGTGTTTTCTTTGTTTATATCGAAGCTAAATATTCAAATGTTTATTTTATAAGTCAAAGAGGTGCTCTTAAAATAATGTAAAAATAAGTATCGGTATGCAGTGAAAGTTTGTATTTCACCGTATACACGAGGAAAAAAAGTATGGCAGTAGAAAAGTTTGATCGAAGTAAAGCTCATGTAAATATTGGAACCATTGGTCATGTAGACCATGGGAAGACAACTCTTACCGCAGCTATCCTTCATGTGTTGAGTCTTCGAGGACAAGCAAAAGCAAGAAAAGTCGAAGATATTGATAATGCACCAGAAGAAAGAGAAAGAGGTATTACCATTGCAACAGCTCATTGTGAATATGAATCTGAAATTCGTCACTATGCTCACGTTGATTGTCCAGGTCATGCTGACTATATCAAGAACATGATAACAGGAGCTGCTCAGATGGATGGTGCTATTTTGGTAGTAAGCGCTACAGATGGACCTATGCCTCAAACTCGAGAACACATTCTTCTTGCTCGTCAAGTAGGTGTTCCTGAAATAGTAGTTTTCCTCAATAAAGTTGACATGGTAGATGATCCAGAATTGATTGATCTCGTTGAGGCTGAAGTGAGAGAATTGCTTTCCAAATATGAGTTTGATGGAGATAATGCTATAATCGTCCGAGGAAGTGCCTTAAAAGCTTTGGAAGCAACTTCTGATACTGATGAATCTGCAAAACCTATTTGGGATCTTATTTCTGCAGTGGATGAAAAAATTCCAGATCCAATTCGTGATATGGAGAAACCTTTTCTTATGCCTATCGAAGATATTTTTTCGATTGCAGGTCGTGGAACAGTGGTAACTGGTCGTATTGAACGAGGAGTTGTTAATATTAACGAAGAAGTTGAAATTGTTGGTATTCATCCTACTCAAAAAACAGTTGTTACTGGAATTGAAATGTTTAACAAATCTCTCGATAGAGGACAGTCAGGAGATAATGCTGGACTCCTTATACGAGGTATTAAAAAGGAAGATGTAGAACGTGGACAAGTTTTGGCTAAACCCGGATCTATCACTCCTCACGTTGAATTTTCAGCTCAAGTGTATATTTTGAGCAAAGAAGAAGGTGGACGTCACACACCATTCATCAAAGGGTATAAACCTCAATTTTATATTCGAACTACAGATGTTACGGGTGAAGTTAAACTTCCTGAAGGAATTGAAATGGTTATGCCTGGAGATACCGTAACTCTTGATATCGTTCTTGGTGCTCCTGTAGCAATGGAAGAAGGAATGAGATTCGCTATTCGTGAAGGAGGAAGAACTGTTGGTGCTGGTGCTGTAACAAAGATTTCTAAGTAAATATTACGAAGAAAGAGTCAACATCACTACGTTAGAATCGAGTGGTGTTGACAAGTTTCCTCTTAATGGTTTAAAGTGGTTTTCATGAACAAGAAGAATGACACAGAGCAAGAGCCTAAGATTCGAATACGAATAAAGGCGTATGACAGTAAGATCATCGATCAATCTACAAGAAAGATCGTTGAAACAGCTGAACGTGCAGGTTCTACTATTGGTGGGCCGATACCTTTACCTACAGAAATTCATAAGGTGACGGTAAATCGATCAACTTTTGTACATAAGAATGCGCGCGATCAGTATGAGATGAGAGTTCACAAGAGATTGATTGATATATTATCTCCAAATCCAAAGACGATTGATGCTCTTACAAATATCAATCTCCCTGCGGGTGTAGACATAGAGATTAAGATGTAGTATCATTGATTTTTGAGAGAAAGTAGAATTTAGAAATTGGCAGTTGTTTGAAGATAAATTTTTTGAAAGGAAACTAGTTTAAGTCCTGAAGTAATTATAAGGAAACTGAACTAGCCAGGGATTCATCATCATAAAAGATGTATGATGAAAGACTGGTGTAAACCGGTTTTTTATTTGTCTTTATAAAGAATAATCTCCGAAATACTAAAGAATTGAAAAGGAACAATTTACGTATCGAAAGTATGAAATATTTGTTGGGAAAAAAATTAGGAATGACAACGCTTTATGATGAAGGAAAAGGCGCTTTAAATGTTACGCTTCTTTCTTGTGAAATCAATGAAGTTACTATTGTTCGTAATAAAGAAAGAGACGGATACCAAGCTGTTCAGATGGAAGTTCCTGTAAAAAAGAATTTTTTCCGAAAAGAGTTTCGTATACAAGAAAAAGAAGCTATCTCTGTTGAAGTTGGAGCAAAAATGGATGTTAGTATTTTCGAAGTCGGAGATGAAGTTTCTGTTTCAGGTATAACAAAAGCGAAAGGATTCCAAGGTGTTGTAAAAAGACATGGTTTTAAAGGATCACCAAAAACACATGGACGAAAACATGATTGGAGAGCTCCTGGATCTATCGGGGCTTCATTTCCTGAGCATGTCTTTAAAGGAAAGAGAATGGGTGGACGAATGGGAGGTACTCGATCAACGATGAAAGGATTGGATGTAGTATTCATTGATTCAACAAAGGGTTTATTAGCCGTTCGAGGTGCCGTTCCGGGAAAGATAGGTTCCATTGTTGAAATAGTATCAAAGTGAACATGAAATCAATAAATGTATGGCAAGTGTAGCAGTTTACAATCAGAAAGGTGAGAAAAAAGAAATGATGGATGTCATGGATCAAGTTTTTGATATTCCTATGAACGAGGCTCTTATAAAGCAAGTATATGATGTTTTGAGAGCAAATTCTCGAAGTGGACATGCTCACACAAAAGATCGTGGTGAAAGAGCTGGATCTGGTAAAAAACCTTGGAAGCAGAAAGGTACTGGACGTGCACGAGTTGGTTCTGTGCGAACGCCTGTTTGGCGAAAAGGTGGTGTTGTATTTGGACCGACAAAAGATAGAAATTATTCTGGAAGAATAAGTGTTTCTATGAGGAGATGCGCTTTGAGAGTAGTTTTGAGTGAAAAGATAAGAAAAAATCTTCTTGTTGTTGTAGACTCTTTGATTCTTGAAGAATTGAAAACGAAGAATATTATTTTAATGATGAATTCTTTATCTCTTACAGGAAATATTTTTATCGGTTTGTCTTCTCAAGAAGTTGAAACTAAGCGAGCAATTTCGAATATTTCATCCGCTTCTTCTAAAGAAGTTTCTGATATGAATATTATAGATGCTCTACATTCCAATTTTTGTGTACTTAGTAAGGAAGCTCTTGAAGCGCTTCAAGAACGATTGATTAAATAATGAGTGTTGCGTATGGCGCTTTTAACGAAACGAAAGAAAGAAATTGTGAAAGAAGATATTTCTTCATTGAAATCTTCAAAAACAAAATCTTCAAAAAAGAATTCTGACAAAGAGAAGAAAAAAGATGTTGCTATAAAGGGACAGACAGGAAGAGTTTTATCTTCTATCGTTCTGAGAAAGCCTTATGTTACAGAAAAATCTCACGAATTAGCGCAGAAGGGAACGTATGTTTTTGAAGTAAAAATTGATGCAGATAAAGAAATGATTCGTCGAGCCGTTGAAGAACTTTATTCCGTTAAAGTTGTAGCTGTTCGAACCATACGACAGAAGGGAATAGAGAGAAAATTTGGTCGATCTTTAGGAAAAACGAGAAATTTCAAGAAAGCGATGGTGACACTAAGGAAAGGACAGACTATAGAAGTGTTTCAGGGAGCATAAAGTTTTGAATGATATAATCGAGAACAAGAATCGATATGGCAATAGTTGAATATAATAGAAACAGGGCAGGAAGACGCAATATGTCGATCGTTCGATCGAAGATTGTTTCGTATGTTGCAAAACCAATTCGAAGCCTTCTTGCTGTTGTTAATAAAAAATCTGGGCGAGCGGGAGGAAAGATATCTGTTCGACATCGAGGAGGAGGAAATAAGAGAAAATATCGTGTTATAGATTTTCGACAAATAAAATTTGGTGTAGAGGGAAAAATTGTCCAAATTGAAAGAGATCCAAATAGAAGTGCTTTTATAGCTTTAGTTTTCTATGCAGATGGTGATAAGAAATATATTCTTGCTACCGAAGATATGAAAGTCGGATCTTCCTTATTGTGTGGGGAATCCGCACCAGTTGCTCCTGGAAATAGAATGCCACTTAAAAATATTCCTTCTGGCTATTTTGTATGTAATGTTGAAATGTTTCCTGGAAAGGGTGGTCAAATGGCACGAAGTGCAGGTTCAAAAGTGCAACTTATGGGTTTTGATGATAAATATGCACAATTGAAACTTACTTCTGGAGAGACACGTCTTATTAATAAAGAATGTTACGCAACCATTGGAAAAGTGAGTAATTTTGAACACGGATCTATTCGAGTTGGAAAAGCAGGAAAGAGTCGCCATTTAGGAAGAAGGCCAACTGTGAGAGGTTCTGCAATGAATCCAGTAGATCATCCACATGGAGGAGGAGAGGGTCGTCAGCCAATTGGATTAAAGTATCCAAAGACTCCATGGGGAAGACCAGCACTTGGTAAGAAAACGAGAAAGAAGAAGAATATTAGTAACCGATTTATCCTTGCTCGAAGGAGTAAAAAACGATAACGTATATGAGTAGAAGTCTTAAAAAAGGTCCTTACATTGATCAACGCCTTATAGGAAAGCTTAAAGAAAAAAAAGCTGGAGATAAAACGGTGATTAAGACATGGGCACGTTCAGCAACAGTCACTCCCGAGATGGTAGGTTTTGTTTTCGGTGTACATAATGGTAAAGATTTTATTTCTGTTTTCATTTCTGAAGATATGGTAGGGCATAAACTTGGTGAATTTTCGCCAACAAGAAAGTTTTTGCGCCATGGAGGAAAGATTCAAAAAGAAATGGAGACAGCTGCTAAGCAAAGAGAATTAGACGCTGCAAAAGCTGCAAAATCAGCAAAGTCTACCAAGAAATAATGATTTGAAGTATATGAAAGTCAGAGCACAACTCAAAAATTATAGAATGTCACCTCGAAAAATCAGAGTAGTTTCTGATACTGTTAAAGGTTTCGCACCTGACGAAGCTGTTGCTCGTTTACGAGCATGTCCTCGTGAGGCAGCAGGAATGCTAGTTGTTCTTATTAAAGGTGCTGTAGCAAATGCTGAGAATAATTTTCAATTAGATAAGGGACTTCTTTTTGTTAAAGATATAATTGTAGATGAAGCTACTAGTTTGAAGCGATGGAGAGCGCGTTCTCATGGAAGAGCGGCAAGAATTATTAAGAGAGTATCTCATATCACGGTTGTTTTGGAAGATCGAAGAGATTTGACGGTGAAGAATGATGATTTAATTCAACAAGAGAAGAAGAAAGTTTTGAAAGAAAAGGTGGTATCTACAGCAAAGAAAGAAAAGTCTTCCGAAAAGATTTTGTTGAAGAAAGAGAAAAAAACACCGGCAAAGAAGAATGAAGATTTGACGAATGTTGAAAAAAAGGGTAAGAAGGTAAGTAAACTCGAGAAGTAATAAGGAAAAATATGGGGCAAAAAGCGCATCCAAAAAGTCTTCGTTTAGGTATCAACACTGGTTGGGCATCACGTTGGTTTCGCTCATCAAAAGATTATGTTGATTCTTTGCGTCAAGATGTAGGAATCCGTGAATTCATAAGGAAGGAATGGAAAAGTGCAGGTATTTCTGATGTTGATATCGAGCGTTCAGCAGGTTTTGTTCGAATGATTGTTCGGACAGCTCGTCCTGGTATGGTTATCGGAAGAGGGGGAAACGGTATCGAGAGTATGACTTTGAAACTTAAAGCTAAGTTTTTTGCAGGAAAGAAGATTCAATTGAAATTGGATATCCAAGAAGTTCGAAATTATGAAGAGGATGCCCTTCTTTTAGCTCAAAATGTTGCTGAACAGTTAGAGAAACGAATGCCTTTTCGCCGAGTTCTGAAATCATCGATAGATCAGGTAAAAAAGAATAAGAATCTTTTTGGAGTTAAAATAGAGGTATCAGGACGATTGGGTGGTGCGGAAATGTCTCGTTCAGAACGTTTGTCTCACGGAACTATTCCTTTACATACGTTACGAGCTAATATAGATTATGGATATGCTATTGCTTATACGACGTACGGAACGATAGGTGTGAAGGTTTGGTTGTACAAGGGGATAAAGGTGGGCATGTAAAGTAAATTATTGATGCGACAAGGTTATGTTTTTAATGCCAAAAAAAGTTAAGCATCGAAAGATGTTCCGAGGTGGTAAAGTTCGGGGCCTTGCTCGACGTGGGCAGAGTGTGAATTTTGGATCATTCGGTCTTAAAGCTATGGAAGGCGGACTTATTTCTTCTAGACAAATAGAAGCTGCTCGCCGGGCAATGACTAGATATGTTCAGCGTGGAGGAAAAATTTGGATACGTCTCTTTCCAGATAAGCCTATTACCAAAAAAGGAGCTGAAACTCCTATGGGAAAGGGAAAGGGATCAGTAGATCATTATGTAGCTAAGATCAAACCTGGAAAAGTGATGTTTGAGATGGATGGTGTTGCTATTAATATTGCTCGTGAAGCAATGAGAAGAGCTTCACAAAAATTGAGTGTTAAAGCAAAATTTGTTAAAAGGGATCAAGACAACAACGTATAATCTTATGAAATACCATGATATTCAACAAATGAGCGAGGTAGAGCTAAGAAAAGCAATTGAAGAAACTCGAGATGCTTTAAGAGGAACAAGATTTGCTTTGAGCGTTGGAAAGCTTAAACAAAACACTCAGTATGGATCATTACGAAAGAATTTAGCAAAGCTTATGACGCAAGAACGTGAACGTAAAGATGTTGTTGAATAAAGATGATTAAGAATTTTTTAAGATATACTATAGAGGCTGTAACAATATGATAAAGGAAGAGCAACAAGAAGAAGTACGAAGTAAAAGAACACTCTTTACAGGAGAAGTTGTTCGTTTATCTTCCGAAAAAACTCTTTGTGTAGAAGTTGTTCGTTATGAGATGCATCCAAAATATCGAAAGAAGTATAAGAAGACGAAGCGATATTTGGTACATGATGAGTTGGGTAAATGCAAAGTTGGAAATCTTATTCGTTTTTCTTCTTGTCGCCCTCATAGTAAACGAAAGAGTTTTGAATTTTTGAGCATTATTGAAAATCGATAATTATAGACAGTTATGATTCAGGCGGAAACAAGATTACGTGTAGCAGATAACTCAGGAGCTAAAATTGTGGAGTGCTTCAAAGTTCCTGGCGGTTCTCGACGTCGATATGCTAGTGTTGGCGATATTGTTATTGCATCAGTAAAATCAGCGGAACCAAGAGGCTCAGTAAAAAAAGGTGCTAAAGTTAAAGTGGTTATTGTTCGCCAAGCTCATCCGTTGAGAAGAAAAGATGGTTCATGGATATCATTTGATGATAATGCTGCTGTAATTCTTGAAGGAAAAGAGCCTAAAGGAACTCGAATATTTGGTCCAGTAGCGAGAGAATTAAGAGAAGCTGGTTTTTCGAAGATAATTTCACTCGCTCCAGAAGTTTTGTAAATCGAATAATTTCGTGTATGAAGATTAAGAAAGGTGATAAAATTCGGGTTCTTACAGGAAAGGAACGAAATAAAGATGGCGTTGTTGTTTCTGTTCAACCAACGAAAGGGCGTCTTATTGTAGAGGGAATAAACCTTACAAAAAGACATAGAAAGCCACAAAGAAAAGGAGAAAAGGGACAAATTGTAGAAGTCAATGCTCCTATAAATGTTTCTAATGTAGCTCTTCTCTGTCCAAAATGCGCAAAAGCGACTCGAGTTGGATATGTTGTGAATGACTCCGCAAAGAAAGAGCGTAAATGTAAGAAGTGTAACGCGATTATTTCTTAAAAATATGACTACTACTATTATTTCCACACAAGAAAAATATCGCAAAGATGTTGTAAAAGACCTCTCTAGTCGTTTTGGTATTTCAAATATACATTCTGTTCCAAAGATTGAAAAAGTTATTGTTAATGTTGGAGTGGGAAGAATTCATAAAGAGAATCAAAAAATAGAAGCTATTTGTAATGATATAACACAAATAACTGGACAAAAGCCTGTTGTCGTGTTATCTAAAAGAGCTATAGCAGGATTTAAGATACGAGAAGGAGTTCCCTCCGGAATAAAAGTTACTTTACGAGGGAATCGAATGTGGGATTTCCTTGACCGCCTGATCCATATAGCACTTCCTCGAACAAGAGATTTTCAAGGATTGGAAAAATCCATTGTTGACCAAGCTGGAAATTTGAATCTAGGAATTCGGGAACATACTATTTTTCCTGAGATCCGGGCCGAAAAGGTTCAATTCCCGTTTTCATTGCAAGTGACCGTAGTAACATCATCAGGAAATAGAGAAATAGCTGAAGTTTTATTTTCAGCACTTCGATTTCCTTTCAAAACGAATAATTAGTCTCTTGAAGATATGGCAAAGACATCTGTACAAGCACGAGCGTTAAAGAAACCAAAGTTTTCAACAAGAATTGTTCGAAGATGTTGGAAATGTGGAAGAAAGCATGGTTTTTTGAGGAAATTTGGAGTGTGCCGAATTTGTTTTCGAGAATTGGCATCCCGGGGAGAAATTCCTGGAGTACGAAGATCCTCTTGGTAATAATGAAAAAAGTTTGATAATGCTAAATAGCATCGAATATACGATTATGTTGGACCCTATCAGTGATATGCTTACAAGAATAAGGAATGCTCAGCTTGCTCAAAAGGCAGGAATCGTTCTTCCCTCTTCTAAGCTCAAAAAAGCAGTAGCAGAGGTTTTAAAGAAGCGCGGATTTATTGAAGATGTCCGAGCGACTACCGTAGAAGAGAGATCTCTTTTAGAAATTGACCTTAAATATAAATCTTTAGGTTTTTCTTTGAAAGAACCAGTTATTCATGAGATTCATCGTGTGAGTAAAGAGGGTCAACGAGTATATGTTCGGTCGACAGATATTCGAAAAGTTAAAAATGGACTCGGCGTTGCCGTTATTTCAACTTCCGAAGGGGTGCTTTCAGGAGAAGAAGCGAGAAAGCGTGGAGTTGGTGGTGAATATGTTTGTTATATTTGGTAACTGTTAGTTTTATGAGTCGAATTGGAAAAAAATCAGTTATAATTCCTCAAGGAGTTACCGTTACGATTGATAGTAAAAATCGTTTGGTTGAAGTTGACGGACCAAAAGGAAAACTTTCTTTTTCTCATCATCGAGATGTTTATGTTGAAATGGAAGAAAACAATGCCGCACTTCGAGTAATCCGAAAAGTTGAAACTTCAGAGACAAATGCTTTATGGGGGACGACAGCTCGTCTCATTGAAAATATGATCATAGGAGTTTCTCGAGGTTTTGAAAAAAAACTTGAGCTTAATGGAGTCGGTTTTCGTATGAATATTCAAGGTGGAAAAATGGTCATGGCTTTAGGCTTTTCTCATCCTGTAGAGCGCGAAATACCTGAAGGAATAGAGGCCGTTATTAAAGATAATACTTTGACAATATTTGGTATTGATAAACAACAAGTTGGTCAATTTACAGCAAATATTCGTGCTCTTAAGCCAGTCGAGCCATATAAGGGAAAAGGCTTTAAGTACAGCGATGAAATTGTTCGAAGAAAAGAAGGAAAGAAAGCTGGAAATTAAATCTTATATGAATGAAGAAAAGTATATATGAAAGAAGTTGAAAAAAGTTTAAGACAGCGACGTCATCATCGCATCCGAGCTCGTATAGTCGGATCAAATGATAGACCAAGATTGTCTGTTCGCAGAACTCTTTGCGGAATGTATGTTCAACTTGTTGATGATGAAAATTCTCTTACCTTGACTAGCGCAGATTGGCGTGAACTTGATAAAAAGAAATTTCCCAAAAACGATGTTTCCCGAGCTCATATGATAGGACTAATTTTGGCCCAAAAAGCGACAAAGGTCGGAATCGCGAAGATTGTTTTTGATAGGGGCGGATATGCTTATCATGGAAAGATCAAAGCTCTTGCTGAAGGGGCTCGCGAGGGTGGTTTACAGTTTTAATGAATACTATTTTTGATATATGGCGAATCCACGAAAAAAAATGCGTCGAGAAAAACCCGAGTTTGAACAAAGACTTTTAGATTTACGACGAGTTACTCGAGTTGTAAAAGGAGGTCGAAGGTTTCGATTTCGAGCTACTGTAGTTATAGGAGACCGTCGAGGGAGGGTTGGAGTAGGTGTTTCCAAAGGTTCTGATGTTACAGATGCTATCTCTAAAGCATATGCAAGTGCTAAAAAATCAATCGTGACAGTTCCTATCGTGGACGGAACTATACCACATGATATTTCTGTAAAATTGGGAAGTGCTAAAGTTCTTCTTAAACCAGCAGCTCAGGGACGAGGTCTTATTTCTGGAGGAGCTGTCCGATCTATTGTTGATTTAGCTGGAATTCACGACATTACAACTAAATCACTTGGAACAGCTAACAAATTAAATGTAGCACGAGCAACTCTTATTGCTTTGGGAAAATTACAAAGACCTACTAATTTAAAGCAAAAAACACTTTCTCAGGAAGAGAAAAAAAACACGCCTGAAGTAGTTAACGATATTGTTTCAGAAAAGAAAACTTCTGCAATAAAGAATGAAACTAAGAAAGAAAGTGGATTGAAAAAAGATAAAGAATTAGAAGCTAAGAATATTATTAAGAAAGCTCCAATAAAGAAGGTTACTTCAGTGGAAAAGAAAGAAGTAGTTACACGAGCCCCTAAGAAGGTGAGTGTAAAAGGAGATGCGAAACCGAAGAAGACTCGAACAATGAAGAAATCAGTATAAAGAAGGTAAATTAATGACGCATAAAAGCGTATGCAGATACATGAACTTAGTATAAAGGGAAAGAAAGATCGGAAGCGCGTAGGGAGAGGAGGAAAACGCGGAACTTATTCTGGGCGAGGAACGAAAGGACAGAAATCTCGTTCGGGAAGTAAGATTGATCCTCTATTTGAAGGTGGAAGATCTTCTCTTGTAGAGAGAATGAAAAAATCTCGTGGTGTGAAGTCTATTCATCTTAAAAAAATTACTCTTACTACAGAAAAACTCGAGAGTCACTATGAAGGTGGTGAAACGGTTTCAATAGAAACTCTTCTTGCGAAAAAGATTCTCACAAAGAAGAATGAGCGAAATGGTGTCAAGATAGTATTTAAAGGAAAACTTTCGAAAAATCTTGTAATTGGAAGTGAAATACTTCTTTCTCAAAACGCTCATGATAGTATTCTTGAAGCTGGTGGAAAAGTTGAAGAAATCCAAGAAAGCTCGAAATAAATTCGAGTTTTCTTTCCGGATTATTGTTAGTTGAAATAATAAGAAGAATCAAAATTACAATTTCTCTATGATGCGTCGACTTCTTTCTGTTTTTCAAGTTTCTGAACTTCGAAATAAGATACTTTTTATTGTGGCGATTTTGGTTGTATATAGATTTGCAGCTAACATCCCTCTTCCGGGAGTGGATATGGATCGTGTTAAGACTCTTTTTGAAAGTAGTCAACTTTTGGGTCTTTTAAATATTTTTTCGGGTGGAGGGTTGAGTAATATTTCCATAGTGCTCTTGGGAGTGGGTCCGTACATTACGTCATCTATTATTATGCAGGTTCTTACTATGGTAGTTCCTCAATTTGAACAGATGTATAAAGAAGATGGGGAAGCAGGAAGACAGAAATTTACCATGATTACAAGGCTCATAACAGTTCCTTTGGCTATACTTCAAACATTTGGGATGATATCGCTTTTCAAATCGCAACAGATACTTGTTAATCTAACTGCTTATGATACGGCTGTTTTGGTAATTATTGCAACGGCTGGAACTATTTTTCTTATGTGGTTAGGAGAGCTTATTACAGAGAAAAAAATAGGGAATGGTGTTTCTATTATGATTTTTGCAGGTATCGTTGCAGGACTTCCTTCTGTTTTTTCTCAAACGCTTTCTCTTTTTGATTCAACACAACTTTTTACTTATTTAATTTTCCTCATGATCGGGCTTATAACTATTGCTGGCGTTGTTTTTGTAAATGAGGGTCAACGAAATATTCCAGTTTCTTATGCTAAAAGAGCTCGTTCGGGGGGGAATGCTACAGGAGGAAGTGTTACAACTCATCTTCCCCTTCGTGTGAATCAAGCTGGTGTTATTCCAATTATTTTTGCTGTTTCAATTGTACTCTTTCCTTCATTTATAGGAGGGGCTTTGGTTCAATTTGGGAATGAAAATCTTAAAACTTTCGGAGAATTTTTGACGACTCTTTTTAACAATCAATGGGTATATGGAATGAGTTATTTTATTTTAGTTTTACTTTTTACTTATTTTTATACAGCTGTTGTTTTTGATCCAAAGAAAATAGCAGAGAATCTTCAAAAGCAAGGAGGTTTTATTCCAGGAATACGTCCTGGACGACAAACGGAAGAATATCTTTCTCGTGTAACGAGTCGCATTACATTGTTTGGATCTTTGTTTTTGGGTCTTATTGCTGTCTTACCAATCATTGTGCAGGGATTTACAAATATTTCAACTTTGACTCTTGGGGGTACAAGTATACTCATAGCTGTTTCTGTTGTTGTTGAGATGGTGAAACAAATTGAAAGTCAACTCGTGATGCGTCGATATGATATTTATTGATACGTCATTTTGGAAATAAAAATGTTTTATGGAGAAGAAACAGAATTTTTTTAGTGTGGTCCTTTTGGGCCCTCCTGGTTCAGGAAAAAGCGCTCAAGCTCTTTGTCTTTCAAAATTTTTTCAACTCAAGCATGTTGATATAGGTATGGAGCTCCGAAAGGTTGCTCAAGAGGATACTCCACAAGGGAAAGAGATTTACAATTATATGTATAAGGAGCATTCTCTTATTTCAGATGAGATAATTGAAAATCTCTTACAAAATGATATTTGTAAGAGATCTGAATGTCGAAGAGGAATTATTCTTGACGGAGCCCCTAGACGCATAGGACAAATTGAACGAATTGAGAAGATACTTCAAAAACAAGAAATTCCCTTGTTGCGAGTTATTTCACTTTCGGTAAAAAAAGAATCTCTTATAAAAAGAATAAAACATAGATATTTTTGTCCAAGATGTTTTAGTTTTTATATCGAAGGTAAAGATATACAGAATGCTCAAAAAGATCTTTGTCCTCGTTGTCAATATCCTTTAATGAAAAGAGAGGATGATACGTTGGAAGGTGTGGAAAAAAGATTAAATATTTTTGAAGAAGAAACATTACCAGTTATCGAGGAATATCGTCGAAAAAAAATACTTTTAGAGATTGATGGTGATCGTGAAGGAGAAATTGTATGCCAGAATGTTTATGAACAAATCACATTGATTCTGAGAGAAAAAGAATATGAGAATAAAAACACCAGCAGAAATTGAAAAAATGAGAGAAGGGGGTAAACGTCTTCACGACGTCCTTCTTATGCTTCTTGAAAAAGTTCGTCCTGGTATAAGTACTTATGAACTTGATGTTTTTGCCTTTGATCAAATAAAAAAAATTGGAGGAAAGCCCTCTTTTCTTTATTATGGAAAAGAATTTGGAAATCCTTATCCAGCAACGGTCTGTATATCTTTGAATGAAGAGGTTGTACATGGAATACCTAGTAAAGAAAAGATAGTACAAGAAGGAGATCTTATTTCTCTTGATATCGGTATGTGGTTTGAAGGCTTGGCAACGGATACAGCAAGAACGATTATTGTAGGAAAATCACCATCTAAACGCGCTAGCGAATTAGTAGAGGCAACGAAAGAATCTCTTTATGCTGGAATTGAAACTTTTTTTCCAGGATCAACTCTTCGTGATTATGCATATGCTGTAGAAAACATTGCAAAAAAAGGAGGTTTTTCTGTCGTAAGAGATCTTATAGGGCATGGTGTTGGACATGCTGTTCATGAAGCACCAGATATTGCTAATTATGTTGCGGGGTCTTCTCGTGAAAAAGTCGAAGAGGGAATGGTTCTTGCTCTCGAACCGATGTTCACTTTGGGAACATGGAAAGTTCGTGAACTTTCTGATGGCTGGACTTTTTCTACAGCTGACGGATCTTTGAGCGCACATTTTGAAGATACTGTGGCTATTACAAAAAATGGATTTGAAATTTTAACATGATTTTTCTATAGAGATATGCAAAAAAAAGAAAATCATCAATTTTTTAAAAAACAAAAAAAAAGAGCTCGTGTTGTTCGTAAAAATTTCGAAAAAGCTGATTTTATGGGTATTGATTGGGGAAAATCTGATATAGGAATTGCTTTGGCCGATGAATCAACACGTATATCTTTTGCCTATACAACACTGGATAATTCGTTAGAGATAATAAAAAAAATAGGAGAAATTATTCAAGAAAAAGAAGTAAAAACTGTTATTATAGGGATACCTTCGCCTATTAATCGCGAAGAAGTTTTTTATGATGCTGAAAAATTAGGAGAACTTCTTGAAAATAATTATGGCGTAGTTGTTCATTATCAAAACGAAATGTTTTCGACGAAAATTGCACAAATGCAATTGATTGAAAAAGGTGTTCATCAGATTCAAAGATATGATGATGAAGAGGCGGCGAGAATTATTTTGCAAGATTGGCTTGAAAGAAAAATTTTACTATAAATTTTTCATAGCATATTGGCGAGTTATTCTTTTTGTGATATTCTTTATATATGGACGATTGGAAATCAAAACAAAATGAAGAAGAAATTATGGTAGAAATTCCAAATGAAAAACATGGGGAACCTTTGATCGTTTTTGATTCTGTGGGTAAAACATATGAAACTTCTTTTTGTGCTTTGCAAAATTTAAATTTTTCAATACAAGAAGGAGAATTTGTAAGTCTTGTGGGTGTGAGTGGCGCGGGGAAATCAACCCTTTTAAAACTTCTTTATGCAGAAGAGCTTCCAACAGAGGGAGAAGTTCGTTTTGGAGGGAGATCTACCACAGCGATCAAAAGAAGACTCCTTCCTTATTATCGAAGAAATTTTGGACTTGTTTTTCAAGATTTTAAATTATTACCAAATAGAACAATTTTTGAAAATGTTGCTTTTCCCTTGGAAATTGATGGATGGAAATCGGAAGAAATACGACAGGAAATACCTGGAATTTTGGATATTGTAAATTTGTCTGGAAAAGAA
Organism: Candidatus Moraniibacteriota bacterium; assembly: GCA_016699795.1. Classification (NCBI taxonomy): domain Bacteria; phylum Candidatus Moraniibacteriota; species Candidatus Moraniibacteriota bacterium. Next base: position 262,044 of record CP065011.1, on the reverse strand, counting down.
AATGCTTACCCACATCAATTAAGTGGCGGTGAGAAACAACGAGTGTGTACGGCAAGAGCTTTAGTGCATAGGCCTCGCGTTCTTGTCGCAGATGAGCCTACGGGAAATCTTGATCCTCGAGCAAAAGAAAGTATCATCTCTTTGCTTTTAAAAGTGAATGAAATAGGTACGACTGTTATTTTAGCGACTCATGCAAGTGATGTTGTAGATAGAATTCAAAGAAGAGTTATAACTTTAGATAAAGGAATGATTATTCGAGATGAAAAAATCGGAAAATATATATATTAAAGAAATGACACGGAGGAGGAGATGTTTATTTTTTCATTCTTTGAAGACACAATAAAAGTATATGAAAATGCTTAAAGTTTATCGAACATTAGGAGAGGGATGGAGAAATTTCATTCGAAACGGACTTCTCTCTTTGGCAACGGTAAGTATTATGGTTCTTTCACTCTTTGTTATGAGTGTGACTGTTTTTATGGGTCTTGCTGGACGATCAGCTTTAGAAAATGTTGAAAAACAGCTAAATATAAGCTTATATTTTAATTTAGATGTCGAAGAAAAGAGAGTTTTGGACATTAAAACGGAATTAGAAAAATATCAAGAAATTGATTCTATAGAATTTATCTCAAAGGAACAAGCCTTTGATAATTTTTTGGAAACGGACGGAAGGAATGAAAGTATCCGAAAGGCATTAGATGAAATTGGCACAAATCCTTTATCACATTCTCTTATTATACGGGCAAAATTTACAGATCAATATGAAACAATTAGTAATACTTTGAAAGTATCTTCGTACGCAAAAGAGATAGACTTTATTAATTATGATCGTAACAAAGAAGATATCGCACGTCTTTATATTCTTCTTCTTATGCTTCAAAAAATAGGACTTGCTGTGGGGACTATCTTTTTGGTAATATCTTCTCTTATAACGTATAATGCCATTCGACTTACTTTTTATTCGCAACGAATAGAATTTGAAATTATGCGTCTTGTGGGTGCTTCTAATTTTTATATTCGACTCCCACTTCTTTTCGAAGGAATTTTTTATGGACTTTTTTCTGCGGTAATAACTCTGATTCTTTTGGGAGTAAGTGCTTATTATTTCATTCCTCTTGTGGAAGGTTCTGTGGGAAGTAAATTCATTATCGAATCTTTAAAAGAAAATTGGTGGATGCCACTTTTGGCACTTCCTGGTGTGGGAATTAGTCTTGGTGTTATAAGTAGTTGGATCGCTGTTCGAAAATATCTTAAGATTTAATTTCTTAAACAAAGAGAATAATAAGAAAGAACAATAAAAAGAAATAACTTGCTTTTTGTTATTTTTTCGGTACACTTAGAAAGTATTTAATAATAAAATTAAAGAATTATGGTAGCAACGCAATCATTGTACAAAGAGCGAACACTTGTGATTATCAAACCAGACGGAGTTCAACGATCTCTCATTGGAGAAATTATTAAAAGATATGAACGCGCAGGTCTTAAATTGATAGGTCTTAAAATGACTATTCCCACTCCAGAGAAATCACGAGAACACTATATGGTGGGTGGTGAAGAATGGCTAGAAACTGTTGGAGAAAAGGCTGCAAAAGCATATGAAAGAAAAGGAATGAAATCACCTTACGAAACATATAGAGAAAATGGAATGGCAGTTCTTGAAGCAAATGCTAAATATTTATCTTCTGGTCCTGTTGTTGCTATGATATGGCAAGGAGCTCATTCTGTTGGATTGGTAAGAAAAATAACAGGAGGAACTGAGCCTCTTTCGAGTGATGTGGGAACTATTCGTGGTGATTTTACTTTAGACTCTTATCAATTAGCAGATGCTGATAGTCGATCTGTTCGTAACTTAATTCATGCCTCAGGAACGCCTGAAGAAGCTGAAAAAGAAATGTCCATCTGGTTTTCTCCAGAAGAAATACTTTCCTATCGTCATCTTCAAGAGGCTATTCTTTACGATGTTAACCTTGACGGTATTCTTGAGTAGTTACTGGTAGTAAAAATAATATGAAGAAGAATGTCGCATATTTGAATGGAGAATATGTAAGTTTAGACGTACCAGCTTTACATCTTCGTGATCTTGGTTTTCTTCGAGGTTATGGTGTTTTTGATGTTTCTCGAGTTTTTGAAGGAAAAATATTTCGTCACAAAGAACACTGGCACCGTTTAAAAAAGAGTGCTCAAATTCTTGGACTTTCTCTTCCTATTACTCAACAAGAACACGGAATTATTATTCAAAAACTTCTTTCTTTAAATGAGAAAAATAATAAAGATGCTCTTGCTATTCGAACTGTTTTGACTGGTGGTGTGAGTGAAGGTGGCTTTCTTCCTGAAGGAAAAGAAACATTTTCTATTTTGATAGAAGATGTGCATGTTTTGCCTATAACAAATTATACATATGGTGTTTCTTTGGAAACTCTTGAACATAAAAGATATTTTCCTGAAGCAAAAACAATAGATTATATTACTCCAATTGCTTTTCGAAAGAAATATCCTGAAAAAAAAGATATTTTTGAAATTCTTTATGTGTGGGAAGGTAGAATACTGGAGGCATCAACGAGTAATATTTCTATTGTAAAAAATGGCTCCATTTTTTCTCCGAAGGAAGATGTTCTTGGTGGAATAACACGCCTTGTCGCTCTTCAAATTGCTCAGGCTGGGAATATTTCAGTATACGAAGAGAATGTTTCGCTAGAACAATTCTTTGATGCTGATGAGGTTTTTATCACAGCATCGAATAAAAAAATTGTTCCAGTTATTTCTGTAGATGGAAAAAAAATTGGAGAAGGAGTTCCTGGAAAAATCACAAAATTTCTTTTGAAAGAATACGATAAAATAATAGAGAGAAAAGAAACGTAAAATTTTATAAACGAATAAAAAGAATAGTATTTATTTCGTTTCGTTATATTTTTTACAAGGGAGAAAATATTATTTGGTGTCCTCGGCAGGAATCGAACCTGCGACCTTCCGGACCGCAACCGGACGCTCTATCCACTGGGCTACGAGGACATATTTTTGTAAACAGAAAACCCTCTCACCTTAAAAGTATTTCTCAAGAATGTCAACTAATCGAATAGGATGGGGTTCTTCCGGAAGAATTTTTTCAAGAATTTCTCGTATTTTTATAGGATTTTCGTCTCCAATAGGAATGTGTACATAGGGCGTGAGATCTCCATTAGTATGAAGACTAATAATTTTTCTTTGACCGGGTTCATAAAAAATCCAAAAAGATTCTATATTCTCATAGGGATATACTTCGCGATTTACATGAATCCCATCGACTTCTATAGAGAAAGAAAGAAGAGGGGATTCTTTTTGAAATTCAAGATAAAGAACAATCCCTACTAAAATAAAAGTAATAGCCATTATGGGATTTTGGTTTATTATTGCATAGATAACGATAAGCGTAAGAGCTCCTTCAATGCCAAAAAGTATGAGAATGTTTTTATCTTCTTTTTCGTTTTCTCGCGCTTGCCAAGACATTTTTAGAAACCTTTTTGAATGAAATTCTTGCGCTTTTTCTTTTTCTTCGGATAAACTTTGTGTTTGATGATGATTTTTCATAAAGATAGTATAACACAAACAATTTCGAATGAATATCCTAATCGTTTAAAGGTTATTTTTATGATAGTATAAAGAAAGTTTTAAAAAATAAAAAATTTATTTTTTAAAAAAGAATAAATAGAAACATATGACACAAAAAATTTCTCAAGAAAAAATAAAAAAAGCAATAACCTTCTTAATTTTTGGCATTACAGGAGATTTGTCTCGGAAGAAACTCATACCATCACTTTGGGATTTGTATTGTGATGGAATTCTTACGAAAGGCCAATTTCGGATTATAGGACTTTCTCGAAGTGAATATGGCATAATTGCTTTTCAGGAATATGTACGAGAAGTGATAACCAAAACTCGTTCGAATGTTAATGAAGAGATGTTGAAAAGCTTTTCAGAATGTTTTATTTATGAAATAGGAGTATTCGAAGATCCTGATATTTACAAGCAACTTACGAAACAACTTCGATTTCAGGATAAAATATTCGGATCATGTAGTGAAAAAATTGTATACTTAGCTGTTTCCCCTGAGCGATATGAAACTATATTTGAAAATATTCATTTTAGCGGACTCCTTCGTACTTGTTCAGAAAATGGAAGTCTGGGAAGAATTCTTGTGGAGAAACCATTTGGAAAAAATACTCAAACAGCTCAGCTTTTGGATGATAAATTAGGGGCTCTTTTTGAAGAAAGACAAATTTTTCGCATTGATCACTATTTGGCCAAGGAAACGATACAAAATATTTTAAATTTTCGATTTGCTAATCATATTTTTGAACCTCTTTGGAATAAGGATCATATCGAATCGGTAGAAATTCGTTTGGTAGAATCGTTTGGGATTGAAGGGCGAGGGAATTTTTATGATGGAATCGGTGCTCTTCGGGATGTAGGGCAAAATCATATTTTGCAAATGTTGGCGATGACTGCTATGGAAAGCCCTTCGGAGTTTTCAGATACAGAAATTCGATCAAAGCGATTTGAGATATTGCGATATCTTAATCCTCTTTGCATAAAGGACACTTTCGGAAAAATAAATTGCTCTCATATTGTGCGTGGTCAATATCGAGGATATCGGAATGAATCTGGAGTAGATCCAAATTCTCAAACAGAAACATATTTTCGCATAACAGCGCATATTGACACAGAAAAATGGAGAGGTGTTCCTTTTTATTTGGAAAGTGGGAAGGGTATGGATGTAACACAAACCTTTATTCGAGTAAATTTTAAAAAATCGAATTTCGGAGCTCTTTGTCCCATAGGTAATCCCTATGGATGTGGAAACTCACTTACATTTCACATTAAGCCGAATGAAGGAATTTCTCTTTGTTTTTGGGCGAAACGAACAGGATTTTCTAAAGAATTAGAAAGAAAAACACTTCGATTTAGCTATGAAGAGGGAGATAATTTTGTAAGAATTCCTGATGCTTATGAACATGTTCTTTTGGAAACGATACGAAATGACCAAACATTATTTCCGAGTACAGATGAGGTGAAAGCTCAATGGGCATTTATAACGCCTATTCTGGAACAATGGAAAAATCTTCCTCTCATTGAATATGATCGAGGATCTTCTTCTGTGGGATAAAATACACCATTAATTTGAAAGTATATTGTGTTATAAAAGATTCTAATAGATAGTGTGAAAAATTGGATAATATGAAAAAAATATTTTTTGGTGATATGTTTATAATTTAAATATAAGAAATAGTTTTGTATGAAAAAAGAAATTTTTTATATCGGTCTTGGTAAAATGGGTATAAATATGGCCACTCGACTTGTCCAAAAGGATTGGAGAGTAATTGGATATGATACATCCGAATCTGTAAGAAAAGAAGGAGAAAAAATAGGGATTATTCCAGTAGAAACAATTGCTAATGGAGTAGAACTTCTTTCGTCAGGTTCTCGACTTATTTGGATGATGGTTCCTTATACAAAAGTTGATGATGTACTGACGGATCTTATTAAGAACATTCGATCAGGTGATATTATTATTGATGGAGGAAATTCTCCCTTTCAAGAATCGATACGAAGACATAAAGAGTTAAAAGAAAAAGGAATTTATTATATAGATGCTGGAGTGTCAGGTGGTCCTGAAGGAGCTAAAAATGGGGCTTGTGTTATGGTGGGAGGGGAGAAGAATATTTTTGAAAAATGTGAAGAACTTTTTCAAGATATTTCCGCAATGAATGCTTATAAATTTTTTGGACCTTCTGGTGCAGGACATTTTGTAAAAATGGTTCATAATGGAATTGAATACGGAATGATGCAATCGATTGCTGAGGGTTTTACTCTTATGAAACAATCCCCATTCGATCTTAATCTTTGTGATGTCGCTGATCTTTATAATCATAAAAGTGTAGTAGAATCTCGATTGATAGGCTGGCTCAAAAAGGGTATGGAATATTATGGAGAGAATCTTGAAAATATTTCTGGAGAAGTTTCTCACAGTGGAGAGGGTCAGTGGACGGTTGATATTGCAAAGAGCTGGGATGTGTCTGTTAAAAATATTGAGCAATCACTTGATTTTCGCAAACAATCACAAGGAAATCCTAGTTATACAGGGAAAGTTCTTACTGCTATGAGGAATGCTTTTGGTGGTCATAGTATAGGAAAAGAGTGATATATCTTATAGAAAAAGCGAGTTTGTAAAAACAAACTCGCTTGAAGATGATCCCTCCTTTTTTTCTAGAGGGGAGGATTTTTTCTTCGCCAAGATTCAAACTCTCGAACTTTTTGAGAAACAAAAGTTTTTATTTGGCACGATTGAAAGGATGCTCTATTTTTTGTTTGAGAATATTTTTGACATCCGGATAATGGCCCCAAAGAGTACAAATTTTCTCGGTCTTCGGGTGATAATTTCGTCTCAATCTCTTGATGTAAGCATTGTCTATAGAGATTTTTTGACTTGTTGTAAAAACGTTCACACACTTCTGTGGGATGAGCTGAGGAGAAAGAAGACCCTTTTTCTAAGAGCTTCTTTAGATCAGATTCCATACCTCTTAATGTCGCACCGCAACCCGAAAAAAAGATTGCCATAAATATACTCAGAGAGAGGAAAAAAAAGAACTTTTTCAGAAACATGAAAGAATCTCCTTTGATTCATTGGGTCGAGCTGACCATCCTTTTTGTACACGCAAAAGGTGAAAAAATCAAGACAATAGTGTAAGATGTAAAAACATAGAAAAGAGAATTATGAAAATAATAAGTAGAAAACTATGCAATGTGTAATTCTTGCAGCGGGACGAGGAACAAGAATGGGAGATCTTTGCAATGATATTCCAAAACCCATGCTTTTTCTTAGAGGAAAACCAAAACTTGCATATACAATTGAAATGCTCCCCGATGCTATTGATGAGGTAATTATTATCGTGGGTTATTTGAAAGAAAAAATTATACATTATTTTGGAGATACTTATAAAGGAAAAAAAATCCAATATATTATTCATGAAGAAATTGATGGAACAGGAAAAATCCTTCATAGCGCAAAAAGTATTTTAAAAGAACGTTTTTTAGTGATTATGGGAGATGATTTGTATAAAAAAGAAGATTTGGAAAATTTGATGAAATATGAATTAGCTGTTTTGGCTATAGAAGTAGAAGACTCTTCTCAATTTGGAGTTCTGAAAACGGATGATCAGGGAAATTTGAAGGATATTCTGGAGCGTCCTCATGATCCAAATTTCCGTTTGGTAAATACAGCTGCTTATATGCTAACTCAAGAATATTTTTCTTATCCTTTGGTAAAAATTTCACAAACAGAATATGGCCTTCCTCAAACTCTTGTGAATATGAAGGATAAAAATAATATTCAAGTTCTTCGAGCAGTAGATTGGTTTCCTATAGGAAATCCTCAAGCGCTTGTTTTGGCTCAAGAAAGAATAATAGATTTTATTTGAGAATTTTTTGACGGAGAGAAAAAATATATGAAAGTAAGAAAAATAGTAACGCTTGGAGGAGGAACGGGATCATATACATTACTTTTGGGTTTAAAAAAATACCCATCAGATCTTACCGCTATTGTTTCCATGGCTGATGATGGTGGTTCTACAGGCGTACTTCGTGATGAGCTTGGAGTATTGCCTCCGGGTGATGTGAGACAATGTCTTGTGGCGCTTTCACAATCGTCGGGAAAAATGAGAGAACTTATGAATTATCGTTTTTCGGAAGGGGGTCTTAAAGGTCATAATTTTGGAAACTTATTTTTAAGTGCTTTAGAAAAAATTAATGGTTCTTTTGGAAAAGGCATTGAAGATGCAATGAAAATTCTCAATGTTTCCGGGGAAGTCATACCTGTGACGGACCATGATGCAAAGTTACGTTTGGAACTTGGTGACGGAACTATATTAGAAGGTGAGAATGCTATTAATCATTCAGATATACAAGAAAAAGGAGTAAAAAAGATATGGTACGAATCGCGCGTTGGTGCTTATCCAAAGGCATTGATTCAGGTTGACCAGGCGGATGTTATTATTATTGGTCCAGGAAATCATTATTGTAGTATTTTGCCAAGCGTTGTAATCAAACCATTTGCCCGAGCTATACGAGAAAGTCGTGCAAAAGTAATTTATGTATGCAATCTCACGAATAAAAAGGGACATACAAGTGGATGGGGTGTGGCACATTATGTAGATTCACTTGAAAAATATATAGGAAAAGGTCGAATTAATTATGTTATTGTTAATACTGAAAAACCCAAAAAAGAACTTATTGAAAAATATGAACGAAAAGAAGGAAAAGGAACGTTGGTTGATTATAAAAAAGATGAAGAAGCAAATAAAAGATCGTATAAAATCGTTCTTTCTCGTGTCATAAGCGAGAGTATTCCTGAAATGCAAATTGGAGACACTATTGCGTCTCTTCGAGCATTTATTCGTCATGACAGCGATAAACTTGCTAAAGTAATTATGTTGCTTTTGGAAATGGAAGATCAAAAAGTAATTGAAGATGTAATTTGAAAGAGACATTCTAAAGGGAAAAAGTTTTAGGAAAAAAATCTTGTATATTCGTAGTATAATAATGAATATGAATAAAAAAATTTTTCTTGATTTCGATGATGTACTTTTTTATACAGGAGAATTTATAAAAGATTTTCAGGAAATTTTTTTCTTACAAGGAATAAGTAAAGAAGTCTTCATGGAAACATACAAAAGAGTAAAAGAACGCCAATGCAAAACGATAGGGTATGATTATGAAGAGCATCTTCTTGAATTAAAAAAAATAATTTCCTTTGATGAAAAGAAACTTCGAAATGCTGTTGAAGTTTTTATTCATCATTGTAGTCGATATATTTTTTCTGATGTTATTCCATTTCTTACATTTTTTCAGGAAAAAAAATATCAACTTTTTCTTGTATCTCTTGGTATTTCTGATTTTCAAAAAAATAAAATAAAAGGATCGGGTATTGAGAGTTTTTTTCGGAGTATTTTGGTGGGAGATATTCACAAGGGTTATGAAATAAAATCTTTTTTGAAGGAAGAAAAAGATAGTGCTTGGTTTTTGGATGATCGGCCAGAACATATCAAGAATGTAAAAATAACAAATCCTTTTATAAAAACCATTTTTGTAACACGAGTAGAGGGTCGTTATAAAGAGAAAATAACTGAATATTGTGATTTTGAAGTAAAAGATTTAGAAGAAGCTAAGAAAATTTTAATGAGATAAAAAAGTGTTTTTTTGCGTGTTTTTTTTTCACGCTTATATTACACATTGTACAAGTATGTGTGGAATCGTTGGATATATCGGAAAGCGTTCAGCAAAAAAAGTTCTTCTTGAAGGATTAAAACAATTGGAGTATCGAGGATATGATAGTTCTGGTATGGCGGTTATTTTGAAAAATAAAGAGAAAGAGGAAAATTTTTTGGAGGTTATAAAGGCTGTTGGAAGAGTGTCGAATTTAGAAGAGAAACTTTTCTCGAGTAAAGCGGAAACTTTTTTGGGAATTGCTCATACGAGGTGGGCAACGCACGGAAAACCATCAGAAAAAAACGCTCATCCTCATTTAGATATGTCCAAACGAGTAGCTATTGTTCATAATGGTATTATTGAAAATTATACGCAGTTAAAAGAATCTCTTAAAAAGAAAAAATGTACATTTGTTTCAGAAACTGATAGTGAGGTAATCGCTCAGCTTATTGGAGAAAAAATGAAAACGATGGATTTTGAGAGTGCTTTTTTTAAAACACTTTTAGAAATTCGTGGAGCCTATGCTATTGTGGCTATAAGCAGTGAAGATCCTGAAAAAATTCTTGCAGCACGCTTGAGTAGTCCTCTGGTTCTTGGTGTTGGAAAAGAAGAATTTATTTTAGCATCAGATCCTTCTGCTATTGCTGAATACACTGATCGTGTTGTGTATTTGGATGATAATGAAGCTGTGATTATTACAAAAGGAGAATATTCTTTGCGAACACTTTCAAATCAATCGAAAAAATTAAAGGAGCCACAGCTATTGGAATGGTCTGGGGAGAAAGTGAAAAAAGGCGAATTTGCTCATTATATGTTGAAAGAAATTTTTGAACAGCCACTGTCTCTAAAAAATACTTTACGGGGAAGAATTCTTCTTGATGATGGAATGGCCCGACTCGGCGGACTTTCAAATGTGGAGAAAAAATTAAGAGGTATTGAAAGAATACTTCTTGTTGGATGTGGAACAGCCCGATGCGCTGGTCTTGTGGGAAAATATATGCTCGAAGAATATGCTGGAATTCCAACTGAAGTGGAATATGCGCATGAATTTCGATATAAAAAATCTCTTCTTGATAAAAAAACAGTAGTCATTGCTTTATCACAATCCGGAGAGACAGCAGACACTTTGGCTGCAATTCGTGAGGCAAAAAATAGAGGAGCTCTTACTTTGGGAATAGTAAACGTTGTGGGTTCTACTATTTCCCGAGAAACTGATGCTGGCGTATACAATCATGCTGGTCCAGAAATTGCAGTAGCTTCAACAAAAGCATTTACCTCTCAACTTGTTGTCCTCGCACTTCTTACTGTATTTCTAGGTCGAAGAAGAGAGATGTCTTTAGTCATGGGAAAAAGAATTCTTCGAGAAATGGAAATGCTTCCCAAAAAAATTGAGTTCCTATTACAAAATACTTCTTCTATAAAGAAATTGGCTAAAAAATATTCACAACGGAAAAATTTTTTCTTTCTTGGAAGAAAATATAATTATCCCGTAGCCTTGGAAGGGGCGATTAAATTAAAAGAAATTTCCTATATTCATGCTGAAGGGCTAGCAACAGGAGAATTAAAACATGGTCCAATTGCTATGATTGATAAAGAATTTCCTTCTTTATTTTTAGCTCCTAAAGATAGTGTCTACGAGAAGTCTTTAACAGGGATGGAGGAAGTGCGTTCTCGAGGAGGAGATGTACTTGCTATTGTAACTAAGGGGGATAAAAAAATTGCTCACATTACCAAAGATTATATTGAAATTCCAAAAACATTGGAGATGCTTACGCCGATACTAAGCGTTATTCCTCTTCAACTTTTTTCTTATTTCGTTTCGGTAGAACGAGGTCTTGATGTAGATAAACCCAGAAATCTCGCAAAAAGTGTAACAGTGGAGTGATCTGAATAAAATAGTATATCTAATAAAAATAGAATACCTATGAATGAAAATTTTTCTCAAAACAATATTTCCAATAATATAGAAACATCAAAAGAAGAACAACAAGAATTTCTCTCTCTTCAAAGTGTTTCGGATGAAATAGAAAAAGGGAATGTTTCTGTGGTTATAGAAAATCTTTCTGAAGGAAAATATAATAGACTCGACCATCAAGACATTGCTCACCGTCTTATTGAAAAGGGATGTGGAGAATATCTCGTCAAAAATCTTGAAAAATTTCAAGGACTCGACCACCAAGACATTGCTAAACGCCTTATTGGAAGGTGGTTTGGAGATAGTGTCGCTTCAAATCTTGAAAAATTTCAAGGACTTGATCATCAAAATATCGCCATTCGCCTTATTGAAAAAGGGGATGGAAAATCTGTTGCTAATAACCTTGAAAAATTCCAAGGACTCGACCATCAAGATATCGCTCATCGTCTTATTGATAGAGGGTATGAAAGTTATATTGCCCAAAATCTCGAAAAATTCCAAGGACTCGACCATCAAGATATTGCCAATCTTCTTAAAAGGGTATCGGATTTTCTGAAATCTTGAAAATTCCAAGGACTTAATCATCAAGACATTGCTCATTTATTGAAAAGGGGATGGATATTCGCCAAAATTTCAAGGAATCTCTTTTGAAAAAAACAGGGATATTCTGTCGCCTCTAATTTCGACAAATTTCAAGACTTATCAAGACCATCAAAATAGAGAACGGGCTTTTTTGCTGCTAATATCATTCGTCAATCAAAATATCGCTCATCGATTGATGGGGGTATGGATATGCTGTTGCCAGTAACTTTGAAAGATTTCAAGGACTTGATCATCAAAATATCGCCATTCGCCTTATTGAAAAAGGGGATGGAAAATCTGTTGCTAATAACCTTGAAAAATTCCAAGGACTCGACCATCAAGATATCGCTCATCGTCTTATTGATAGAGGGTATGAAAGTTATATTGCCCAAAATCTCGAAAATTCCAAGGACTTGACTATCAAGATATTGCTTATCGCCTTATTGAAAAAGGACATGGAGACTTTGTCGCTTTTAACCTTCACAAATTCCAAGGACTTAATCAAGATATCGCCATTTTCCTTATTGAAAAGGGGCGAGGACGTCCTGTTTGTTATAACCTCGACACATTCCAAGGACTTGACTATCAAAACATTGCCATTCGCCTTATTGAAAAGGGGGATTGTGTATATCCTATCATCCAAAATTTCGAAAAATTCCACAATCTTTCCATTCAAGGTTTTCTTTCCAGTTCTTTGATCCAAGGAGATCTTTCTGAAATTCAAGAAAATGCTCCCGATTTGTTCTCTCGCTTGACCGTGGAATCTTTTCTGGAGCTCCTTACTCTTTCTTCACAAGAAAAACACAATCTCATAGAAACGATGTATGAGAAACCATTTCTGTCTGAAGCTTTGGTGAAGAATAAATACGCCATAAAACTGATTCTTAAATATCCAACTCTCGATATACCATCTCAAGAAAATATTGATTTTCTTTACCAAGCAAAAGAAGAAACAAAAGAAAGTGATCTTGACTCTTTGGAATTTCGTTTACATATGCAAGAACGACTCCTTGAATACAAAAACAATCCAAATATAGTACAATCTCTCGAAGAAGGAGAAATCAATATAGATGAATGGCTCAACTACAAAGAAGAAGCATTCTTCGATTTGGGGAAAGAGCAAGACGTATCCACGATGGACAATATTCACCGTCTTCTGGAAACTTCTCGTTCTCAGCCGTTTTCACAGTATGTAAACAACTATCTTTCCCGTATCGCAACTATAATCGAAACAACATTCAAAAAAGATCTCCAAGAAAAAAAATATACAGAAGACACAATATCTCTCGAGGAAGAACTTCATACAAAACGATTACAACAGAAAGAAACTGAAGATCTTATCAAACAAGAAGAACTTAAAAATGAAGAGCTTCGAGATGAAACTTTTATCGAAAAGTTACAAAGAAGAATAGAAGGATTGGAAAAACACAGCGCATCTCTCGAACAAAGAATTGCCAATCCAAGAACGGTTCCTGCTTATGACCGTATACGAGGAGATGTAGTTTTGGTGAAAAAAGTATTTGAACAACTCTCTTCATCTCTCAAGCAATATTCTGATATTGAAGAAAAACTCCATTCTCTTCAAGGAAACATCGGACCGGAATATCGAAAACAACGAATCGAACTCAAAAAACAACAAACAGATCATGAACGATCCTTCCGAGAGGTATTCGGTACATTTCGTCTTCGTATGGAATCGATAGAAGAGAGACTTGCGGATACCATAAAAAACGTACTTGGTGAAGGATTCAAAGAACGCTTTCTCTCTTCTGTTTTGGAGAAGAATGTTTTTTTGGAAGATAGAGATCATATTCATTCTGATATGCGTACGGTACACACACTTCTGGAATCGGAAGAAAGAACTTCTCTTGAAGGAATACCTATGAGCGTAAAACTTTGGAATCGTAATCCGGATGAAGATCTTTATCTTGGAAATTATACAGATTGTTGTATCCGTATAGATAGTGAACATATGGGAGAAGAATCTACCATAGCTGATTATCTTACTGATGTAGGTATGCAAGTAGTAACTATTCGTGATGAAAAAAAAGATATTCCTGTAGTCGCAGCATGGCTGTGGATTGGAAAAAATAAAAAAACAGAAGAAGTAACTCTTGTGGTAGATAATATCGAAGCTAATACTGATTATAGCATTCCTTACCAAGATCAATTAAAAGAACAACTACGAACATATTTTGAAACCTATGCCAAAAACATAGGAATCAAAAAGATTGTACAGGGAAAAGATAATAATGATATTACGGTTTTTGGAAAAAAAGGAAAATACAAAAAATTGGGAGGATACAATCGAGAAGATGGTTATTTTCTGGAAGCGGAATGATGATTCTTTCTGTAAGACGAAGAGGGGATTTTATGTTTCTTGATGCAAGATAAGATCTATTCAGCTTTTATTTTTGTAATAGTCTTGAACATCTCCCACAAAAGAGTATCATTACTACTATAACCTAAAACACACAACTATGTTTTCAAAAAAAACAAAAAAAAACAAAAAAAAGATTCTAAAATACAAATCATTTCTCTTCTTCTTGTCATAAGCTTTTTTCTTGGAAGTATTCTTCTTATTCAAAAAACAACAACATCGAATATCTTCTCAGGAATTTCTTTTGATTTACCATTTTCAGATGCTGCAAGTGCTAAACCTGCTATAGGAGCTTTTGATGGTCCTGACTCCAGTGCTTGTAGTGTAAAAGGTTGGGCTTATGATCCTGATAACTCCAGAACATCTATCTGGGTTCATTTTTATGAAGGAGCTCCTTATGGTAAAGGAGGAAAATTTATAGCAGGATGTCAAACAAAAGTTTCCAGACCTGATATAAACAAAGGTTATGGTATTAGTGGAACTCATGGCTTTGACTGTAAACTTCCTTCCTCATTCCGTAATCAAGGTGAAAAGAATATATACATTCATGCTATTGATATTTCTGGAGGACCAAACAATGTCATTAGTGGTTCACCAAAGAAAATTAACTGTTCTACACAACAAGGACAACAAACTCTTACTGTAGCAAAAGCTGGTACTGGAGCAGGAACAATAGTATCAAATCCTTCTGGAATTAATTGTGGTACAACATGTTCAAAAACATTACCTCAAAATACAAAGGTTACACTCACAGCTTCACCTCAAAGCGGAAATACTTTTGAAGGATGGGCAGGAGACTGTAGAGGAGCAAGTAAGACGTGTTCTGTATCTCTTACACGAGCTCGTAATGTAACGGCTACGTTTAAGGGTTCGAACACGGGAGGCTCTATCACCGTCTCTCCGGCTACTATTGTTTCAAATAATACAGACACCTCCCGAGGAATACTCAATGAAACAATGATTGATGGGCCATTAAAAATGTTACCAGGAGGAACTTATTGGTATGCAACAAGTTATGTGTGTACTGGAGAAATTAGACATACACAACTTAAGGGATCTTTAGATAATCCTTATGCTTCAGCAATATGGATGAAAAAAACATGTAATAGAAATGCTTCAGGATACTGTATAAATGAAGTAGATAAGGGCACTAATTTCTTTACATCTTTTAATCCAAGTCTGAATGATGTTGTAGCACTTTGGCTTGTGGGTGTTTATTCTGTTGGTGGTTCAGAATATATAGGAATTGTTCATGAAGAGCTTGTGGGTCATTCCAGTCCAGGCTCAGGAAAAACTCGTATCGGTCTTGCTTGGTCAAATGATAGTGGGAATACATGGAAATATTTAGGACGAATAATATCTCAGTTAGAGGATCCTATCGGAAATATACAAGGAGCTCCTTATATGATCAAAGATGGCTATATGTATGTATATTTTCACGATGAAAAATCTGGAGCAGGGGTAGCTGTTGCACGTGCTAATCTTGGAAATGTTATATCTTCTGCTAGAGCGGGTCATGTAGGTACAAATCTTTGGAAAAAATATTTTCAAGGAATTTGGAGTGAGCCTGGCATGGGAGGAAGGAGTGATTCTTTAGGAATTCAAGGAATCTCTCACTCACAAATAGTATGGAGCAATCTTACAAAAAGATACTATTTTGCTACATCACGGATGTCTTGGAATCAGCAGAATACGTTTGTAAAACTATATGAATCAGTTGACGGTGTTAATTGGAAATTCTCAAAAACTATCGTAGAAGAACCAGCAAGTCAACAAGGCTTAGATGGTGGATATCAATATTGTACGGTAGTTAGTGATAATGCTTCCGCAAATCATATAGCAAACGGATCTTTCTATGTGTACTGTGCGAAATTTAAAACAAGCGCTACTAATATATGCAGTTCACAAAGAAATTCTCAAGCACTGCATCGTTGGAAGATAACTGTGCAATAGAATAGAGAAAAGATAAAACATGAAAGATCTCCCACAAAAGAGTATTATTATTAAAGTACTAATTTAGAATTATGAAAGAACATGAATATTTTTTTAAATAGGAACTTTGTGTTTTAGTATTTTTTGAGTAAATTCTCGAGTATAACTTTTTGTACAATAAAACCTATCCATTTTTACCTTTGTAGATTTGTATTTTGGCTAATAACTTGATATCCTTTTGTGGGTGGTTAGTGATAGATTGCCTAAAGATTGAAATATTGATGATGTATATTTACTATGGAGTTGTCGTTTTTTGATGCTTTTATTTTAGGAATAGTCGAAGGGATATCGGAATTTCTGCCAATTTCTTCTACGGGGCACCTCATTCTTGCTTCACGACTACTCAATCTTTCACAGACTGAGTTTCTTAAGATGTTTGAAGTGGTAATTCAATTGGGGGCAATACTTTCAGTTATTGTTTTATATGCTCGGAAAATACTACATAATCCCAAACTCATTAAGAAACTCATAGTAGCAATGATCCCATCGCTTATTATAGGAGGACTTTTTTATTCTTTTATAAAAAAATTATTCGAATCCGAAGAAATAGTTGTGGGAGCGCTTTTCTTTGGGGGTATTTTGATTATCTTGTTTGAAATATTTCATAAAGAAAAAAAAGAAGCAACGGAAGACATTTCCCAGATTTCATATAAGACGGCATTTTTTGTAGGAGTTTTTCAAGTATTATCGGTAATCCCTGGAGTTTCCCGATCGGGAGCAACTATTCTTGGCGGTCTCTTTTTGGGATTGAGACGAAAAGTTATTGTGGAATTCTCTTTTCTTTTGGCAGTTCCCACGATGCTTGCGGCGAGTACTTTAGATATTGTAAGAAGTGGTGGTTCAGTAAATACTACACAATGGGGTTTTCTCATTGTCGGTTTCTTAACCGCATTTGTTGTTTCACTTTTGACTATTAAATGGCTCCTTCGTTTTGTAGAAACAAACACTTTTATTCCTTTTGGTATTTATCGTATAGGTATTGCTTTACTTTTTTTCTTATTTATTTTGTAACTTTATATGAAACAACTTGAAGGAAAACTTATTGCTGAGAGTATTTTGGATCGAATAAAAGAAGAAATTTCAAACTCTTCACGAATGCCTGGACTTGCTGCTGTTTTGGTGGGGGATGATGAAGCGTCAAAACTTTATATAGATCTTAAGAAAAAAGCAGCGCATCGTTGCGGGATATTATTTTGTGATTATCTTCTTCCAAAAGATTCTCCTCAAGAAATGGTAAGAGAAGTTATAGAACACCTTAATGGGGATGATGATATTGACGGAATCCTTGTGCAACTTCCTCTTCCTGAAAATATAAATAAGGAAGAACTCCTTAATAGTATTCACCCTACTAAAGATGTAGACGGACTTACTTTAAAAAGTCGAGAGTGTTTGACAGAAGAAAAAAACTGTTTTGTGTGTCCTTTTCCAAAGGCGATACTTCAATTATTGGAGTCTTCAAAGGAAAATTTAATAGGAAAAAAAGCTTTTGTATTGGCAAATTCTTATGGTTTTGGAAAATATATGAGCGATCTTTTAAAAATAAAAGGATTACAATCATCATATGGTATTTTTTCTTCGGGAGAGAATTTTTCAAAAGAAATGAAAAAGTCTGATATTATTATTTCTGCATTGGGAATTTCTGGAAGTATTATTTCTGAGAATATAAAAGACGGAGCCATCCTTATTGATGGAGGAATTGAAAAAAAGAACGGAATAATTCTTGGTGATATTTTGGTAAAAGATTTTGAAAAAAGAGATGTTATTCTTTCACCTGTTCCTGGGGGAGTAGGACCCGTAACAGTAGCTTGTCTTATTGAAAATGTTTGGCTGGCGAATAAAAGAAAAACTCTTTAAAATATAAAGAGCTTTTCTTATTTTGTGCCGAAGGAGGGACTTGAACCCTCATGAGTTGCCTCACACGATTTTGAGTCGTGCATGTCTACCATTCCATCACTTCGGCAAAACCTATAGACATTTCCTTTGAGATTGTTTTATAGTATACTCTATATATGGCAAAAATCATTTCACTTGTCAATCAAAAGGGCGGAGTTGGCAAAACAACCTCAACGGTAAATTTGGCAGTTTATTTGGCGCGGGGAGGAAAGAAAGTTCTTCTCGTAGATTTAGATCCTCAAGGTAACGCATCCTCTGGTCTTGGTATTTCTGTGCGATCTTTAGGAAAAGGAGGTCTTTATGAAGCTATTTTTTCTGGAGAACATCCCTCGAAGTCTATTTTAAGTGGTCCTGAGGGGTATCCAGATGTTCTTCCTGCATCTCCAGAACTTGCTGGAGCGGGTGTTGAACTTATTCATCTAGAGAATAGAGAATATCGACTTTATGAAGTTCTTCAACACTTACGTAGCCAATATGAATTTATTGTTATTGATAGTCCTCCAAGTCTTGGACTTCTTACTGTAAATGGACTTGTTGCGAGTGATGAAATTATTATTCCTGTTCAAGCAGAATATTATGCTTTGGAAGGATTGAGTCAACTTTTGGAAACCATTTCTCTTATACGTGAAAATCTTCAACCAGAACTTTCGATTATGGGGGCTCTTCTTACTATGTATGATCGAAGAAATCGTTTGAGTAGACAAGTTGTAAAAGAAGTTCAGGATCATTTTCCTGGAACGGTTTTTAGAAGTATTATACCGAGAAGCGTTCGCTTGGCTGAGGCTCCGAGTTTTGGAAAATCAATTTTAGATTTTGATGCTTTTTCAAAAGGTGCTCGTGCGTATAAAGCTCTTGCTCGAGAAGTTATAGCCTTAACAGAACAAGCGTCTTTAGAAAAAAATAAATAAATGAGTGCTTATTCGGTTTTGAAAATATGACACAACAACATGGATTAGGAAGAGGACTTTCTTCTCTTATACCTCCAAAAAAGAAAAATAATGAAAATGCTTCCCCCTTAAAAAATATGGGAATGCCTTTGTATAAGAAAGAATCGGGGATAACCTTTGCCCCCAAAACAATTGCTTATCAAGAAGATGTTTTTGTAGATCCTTTGTTGACACAAGAAGAAAATACTACAGAAGTTGAAATTGGAAAAATACTTGCCAATACACATCAACCAAGGATTGGTTTTGACGAAGAGAAACTTATTGAACTTTCTGATTCTATTCGACGTCACGGGATAATTCAACCTCTTATTGTTACTCGAAAAGAAACAGGTGATTATGAATTAATCGCCGGGGAACGTCGTCTTCGTGCTGCAAAAATGGCAGGTCTATTGAAGGTTCCTGTTGTTGTTCGTACGGCAGAACTTCAAGAAAAATTTGAATTGGCAATACTAGAAAATGTGCAGAGACACGACCTTTCTCAGTTGGAAGAGGCTCGCGCTTATCGTCGATTAATGGACGAATTTCAATTGTCTCAAGAAGAAGTAGCTTTTCGTATGGGAAAGAAAAGAAGTACGATTGCAAATATTGTTCGTCTTTTGGATTTACCTTTTGAAATTCAAAGAGGTCTCGAAGAGGGGAGAATTACTCCTGGACATGCAAAAGTTATTTTATCTCTTGAAAATGGAGAAAAACAAAGAGCTTTATATGAAATTATAATAAAAGATAGTCTTACTGTTCGCCAAACAGAGGAACGATTGAGATCAGTTTCCTCCCTTTCTCGTTTTCGATCTAGAAGAACATACCAAAACCCTGAAATTCGATCATCTGAAGAAGAATTAAGTGAAACTTTGGGAACGAAAGTAAGAATCCAAGAGAAAGGAGATGGTGCAAAGGTAGCTATTGAATTTTATTCGAAAAAAGAATTGCATAATTTTCTTGAAAAACTTCGAAAAAAAGAAATCTAATTTATTTTTTTGTAGAATTTTTTGATACATTAAATTATCAAAATTAAAAAAATATCGAGATTTAAAAAACATTCTTAAAGAAATTTATTATTTTTCTTTAATTCTTTTCGAATGTGTGATTTTGCATTACTCGTTCGAACGAATTTAAGCCAATCACGACTAGGAATTTTCTTTTCTTTTGATTGAAGAATCTCTATAACTTGCCCATTTTGAATGTGGTAATCAAGCGGAACTATTTTTCCATCAGCCTTTGCTCCTGTAGTTTTATTTCCAACTTCACTATGTATCGAATAAGCGAAATCAACAGGTGTAGCATCTTCAGGAAGATCGATAATATCTCCTCGTGGAGTAAAGGCAAAAATATGATTTTTAAAAAAATCAATCTTGAGTCCTTTGAGAAATTCTTCATTATCAGAACCTATTTCTGCTTGCCATTCACGAAGTTGTTTAACCCAAATTAATTCTTTTTGAGGAAGAGTTTTTTGTTTGCTGTGAAAGAGAATATTTTTCCAACTTTTTCTTTCTTTTTCAGTATAAATCCAGTGAGCCGCGATACCATATTCAGATTCTTCATTCATTTTTTTTGTTCGAATTTGTACTTCGAAAATTCGTCCATCAGGGCCAAATATACTCGTATGAAGAGATTGATACCCATTTGGCTTTGGAAGAGATATGTAATCTTTTATTCTTCCTACCATGGGACGATAATGTTTATGAACAACTCCGAGAGTCTCGTAGCAATCTGCGACATTGGGAACGATGACACGAACAGCTTTGAGATCGTAAATTCTTCGTATATCCATATCCCTTTTCTTTAACTTGAGAAAAAGTCGATAGAGATGTTTAGCGCGACCGCAAACTTCCAGATAACGAATGCCTGATTTTTGAAGAATTTTTTTTAATTCCTCTACGATTTTTTCGAGATGTTTTTCTCGTTCTTCGTGAGTAGAATCAACAAGTTTTTTAACAAGATTGTAACTCTCAGGATCAATATATTTGAAAGATAAATCTTCAAGCTCTCCTTTCATTTCTCCAATTCCCAGACGGTTAGCTATAGGTGCAAATATTTCCATGGTTTCTTTTGCAATACGTTGCTGTTTTTCTGGAGGAAGATGTTCTAATGTTTGCATGTTATGAAGACGATCCGCGAGTCGAATAATAACAACGCGAATATCTGCCGCCATAGCAAGAAACATTTTGCGTAAATTTTCTAAGAAGTATTCTTCTTGAGATCCTCGAAGACGAATATGTCCAAGTTTTGTTACTCCATCAACAAGATGTGCTAATTCCGGACCAAATTCTTTGGATATTTCTTCCAAGGAAATGGTAGTATCTTCAGGAACATCATGAAGAAGACCAGCTGCTATAGTTGTGGGGTCCATTCCTATATTGGCAAGATTAATAGCTGTGTTTACAGTGTGAATGAGATAGGGATCTCCAGATTTCCTTTTTTGATCTTTATGCGCTTTTTCTGCCATTTCATAGGCTTTTTTTAAAAGACGCTTATCAGCAGTATCCAAAGGATAGGGTATAGCTTTCAGAAGATCATTAAGTGTAGGGACCATAAAAATGTATTTATAATGAATAGTATATTCTTTCTTTTTTTTGTGGCAAGTTTTTCTACTATCTAGTACAAGATGTTGACGAATCTACATCTTTCGATTTATAGTGATGCATCCGTTTCGTGGGGAAACGGCGATAAAAAGAGTACTTTAAAGATGAATAATGCACTCCCTCTCTTTTCTTCCAAGAAATTTCTGCAAAGGATTTTCTATCTGATTGGCATCACCCTACTTTTTTTTATTGGAGTCAGCTACGTTTTTTCTCCAGCACCTTCTTTGGGATCTCAGATTCTTTTGAAGGAGAAAAAATATCAAGAGATAAAATTGGCGGGAGAGCTGTCTTGCATAAAAGGAACGGACCTTTTTGGAAATGACGTGAGTTATGTTCAAATTGGATCCCAATCTGATGAACTTCGACTCTGTCCTAATATGAAGGACTGTAGAAGATCGTTGCGCATAGAGAATGTGCAAGATGAGAAATTATTGAGAATTTCCGATGTGTACACAAAGAACTCTTTTGCTTATAACGTATGCATAGAGGACTTTTTTAAACAGTCGTTGAAATAATCTCAAAAACCCCTAAATCCATGGAAAGGATACTTAGGGGTTTTTTATTATAAAAGAATTTTATTATTTTATAGATTTTTTTTGGGCAGGTTTTTTATACTAGACTTTTTTGGGGCAGGTTTTTTTACACTAGACTTTTTTGCTGAAGATTTTTCTTTTAAACATTCTTTGTTTGAGCAGACAATAGTATTATTTGCTTTTTGTACGAGAAGAGAATGGCATTGAGGACATTGGTCAGCTGTTGGTTTGTCCCAAAAGGCGGTTTTACATTTGGGGTAGCCATTACATCCATAAAAAACTTTTCCTCGTCGAGATTTTCGTTCTAAGATTTCTCCAGTCTTGCAATTTGGACATAGTATTCCTGTGGAAATCAAATCTTTCTTGATATAGGAACATTCTGGGTAATTTGAACACCCTGTAAAACTTCCAAAACGACCGCGTCTTATAATAAGTTCATTTCCGCAATCAGGGCACATTTCTCCTGAAACTTCTTTCTTGATATAAGAACATTCTGGGTAATTTGAACACCCTGTAAAACTTCCATGGCGACTGTGTTTAATGATGAGTTCTTTTCCACATTCAGGGCACATTTCCCCAGTGTACTGAATTTCTTTTTTTATTTCTTTCGTTTTGTTTTCTAAATTTTCGTGAAAGGGATGATAAAAATTTTCTATTACAGGAACCCAATTCGCTTGACCATCGGCGATATCATCTAGCGTTTTCTCCATAGTCGCAGTAAAGTCTATGTCAACAATATTCGTAAAGTGTTGAGAAAGAAGATCGCATACTGATTTTCCTATTTCTAGGGGATAAAGACGCTTATTTTCATCATGATCAATATATTCTCGAGTAAAAAGTGTGGAAAGAGTTTGTGTATAGGTGGAAGGTCTTCCAATTTCTCGTTCTTCCAAAATTTTTATAAGAGAAGCTTCGTTGTATCGAGGAGGTGCTGATGTTTCTTTCTCATCAAGAAAAATTTCTTGAGGATCCAAA
This sequence comes from Candidatus Moraniibacteriota bacterium, assembly GCA_016699795.1. Taxonomy (NCBI): domain Bacteria; phylum Candidatus Moraniibacteriota; species Candidatus Moraniibacteriota bacterium. Next base: position 239,011 of record CP065011.1, on the reverse strand, counting down.
GAGTTTCCTTTTTCAAGAGGAGGGAGCTCTTCTTGAATGTCATAATTTTTTCGTGAAGATAGAGCAAGAAATCCGTCAAATTCGACACTTGATCCAGAAGCGGAAAATTGATAAGAATCATTACCTTTGGCTATTATGAGTGTACGAACAATATTGAGTATAGCCGGAGCCATTTGAGATGCAATAAATCGCTCCCAGATAAGTTTGTAAAGACGATGCTCTCGAGAATCTAAATGAGAAAGAAGATCGTCAGGGGATTTCTCTGGATAACTTGGACGAATAGCTTCGTGCGCTTCTTGAGCTCTTTTAGAACGATTTTTGAAAAAACGTGGAGAAGAAAGCGCATAAACTTTTCCAAATTTTCTTTCGATAACATTTTTTGCTATTTCAACAGATTCTCGAGAAAGATTCACACTGTCGGTTCTCATATAGGTAATAAGACCTTGTTCATAAAGTTTTTGAGCAAGACTCATTGTTTGTTTGGACGAAAACCCGAGACGATTAATGGCGGATTGTTGAAGTGTTGAGGTTGTAAATGGTAGTTGGGGGGTTCGTTTTGTTTGTTTTTTTTCTACAGATTCTACTGAAAAAAGAGAAGACTCCAAATCTTTTTTTATAGAGACAGCTTCTTTTTCGGAAGAAATCAAAGAAGATGTTACGCTATATTCTCCAGAAAAAACTGGTATTTTTTCTGTTTGCTCGATTTTTTGGTGGTTTCTTTCGAGAAGATGAGCTTCAAAAGAAAGAGAAGAAATTGAATCTGAAAGTTTCGCTCGAAATGTATAGTATGTTTTTTGACTAAAAGATTCACGCTCTTTTTCGCGCTCGACAATAAAGCGCAATGCTACTGATTGAACACGTCCTGCACTTAAGCCTCTTCGTATTTTCTTTTGAAGGAGGGGAGAGAGTTCATAACCAACCAATCTATCGAGAATTCTTCTTGCTTGTTGAGCGTTTACAAGATTAAGATCTATTTCTCTTGGATTTTGAAGAGCGGTTTCTATAGCTGATTTTGTAATTTCATGAAACACGATTCGTTGATATTCTCTTTTTGTTTTTTTATCGTCAAGAATATGACGAAGGTGCCATGAAATAGCTTCTCCTTCGCGGTCTTCATCACTTGCTAAAATTATTATTTCTGCTTTTTCAGCAAGTTTTTTTATCTCTTTTACATATTTCTGTTTGTCGCGAGCGATGACATATTTTGGTTCAAAATCATGTTCAATATCGATGCCCATGGTACTTTTCGGAAGATCACGAAGATGTCCAAAAGAAGAAATAACCTCATATCCTTTGGGGAGAAATTTTTTTATAGTTTTTGCTTTTGTGGGAGACTCGACGATAAGAAGTTTCATAAGGAAAAAATAATATTTTATGTAAGGAACTTTTAGATTCTATATACAATACAGAAAGAGAATGTTTTAAATTTTAAAAATACATTTTATATTTTTCTATACAAACCATTTCCAATGTCTTTTATAAAACCTTTCATTTCTAGGAATGTCAAGTTTATGGCAAGTTTTGCGGGAGTTAATTTTGTACAATGACAAAGATCTTGCCTATCTTTGGGTTCAATTTCTAATGCTGTAAGAATAGAAGATTCTTCAGCGGAAAGATTTATTTTTCTAGAGGGCTCTTCTTGTAGTTGGGTGGGCGACGAGGGGAAAACATCAAGTATATCTTGAGTACAAGTAACAATATGCGCTCCGGATCGAATAAGTTGATGAGGACCTTCGGAAAGTTTAGAAAAAAGAGATCCCGGAACAGCAAAGACTTCTCTGTTTTGTTCGAGAGCAAATCGAGCGGTAATGAGTGTCCCACTTTTTTCGGAAGCCTCGATAATTACCGTTGCCATAGAGAGTCCAGAAATAATTCTATTTCGCGCAGGAAATGTTCCGGTAGAAGCGGGGACGTTTGGCCAAAGCTCACTGAGAACGCTTCCTCCGGATTGAAGTAATGATTGCATGAGTTGGAAGTGAGCTCGAGGATAAATTTGACTATCAGCGAGGCCATTTCCTAAAACAGCAATTGTTTGACCTTGAGCATCTAATGTCCCACGATGAACTTCAGCATCAATACCTAAGGCCATACCACTTATAGTAACAAAACCTGCATTCGCTAATTCTCGCGATAATGTCCTTGCAACATCAATACCATAACGAGTCGGCTTTCGAGTTCCTACAAGAGAAATGGATTGTTTTTTGAGATTTTCTCGAGATCCTCGAAGAAAAAGAATTGCTGGGGGTTGATGAATCTCTCTTAAAAGTTTAGGATAGTCTTCATCACAAAGAGAGATAATATCTATAGCAGAAGAAGAGAGTTCTTCGTACAGAATAGCTTCATCAAAGGATTCATACATTTTCTTGATTACAATTTTTTTATTTTCAGGAAGGAGAATTGATTGTAATTCTAAATCAGCCAAAGAGGAGGATGGATCTTGAAGATGTTCGGCCAAAATGGAAAGTGTTGAATTTCCTATTCCAGATTGTGATCCAAGATAATAGAGAAAGAGTGTTTTTGTGCTTGGCATAAAAAATAAACTTGTTTTATTAAGAAATATTTCCCCCTCTTGATTCTTTCGAAGAATACGCTATGATACTATTCGTGGCAAGAAAAAAGTGTAAGAAAGTACCATCTCTGGCGCTATCGTCTAGTGGTTAGGACATCAGGTTTTTCAATCAAAGATTGATCACCCTTTGGGTGACATCCTAATAAGGAGTATATGTTTTATGTATATATCTTGAAAAGCAAAAGTCAGCGATATTACTATATTGGATACACACAGGATCTTAGACAGAGAATAAAGGATCATAATCAAGGGAAGACACGTTCTTTAAAAAGTAAAATTCCAATTGAGCTTGTTTACTATGAAGCTTATAATACAAAAACTCAGGCACGAAAAAGAGAATATGAATTAAAAAATAATTCATATAAAAAACGGGAGATAATAGAAAGAATAGAAAGTGATATATAATATATGGCGCTATCGTCTAGTGGTTAGGACATCAGGTTTTCATCCTGGCAACAGGGGTTCGATTCCCCTTAGCGCTACCAAAATAATAAAGCCCTCTCAGAGGGTTTTTGTATATATAAAAACTTTACTAAAAAAAGAGGGGAATCGAACGGGTAGGAGCGAGTCCTCGAGTGTCGACAAGCACGAACAAGTGAGCGTTTGGCGCTACCCCGGACAAGATGAACTTGAATTTATTGTGCACTCTAAGCGATGGTGATGGTAATAGGGGTATTTTGTTCCATGCCTGTTAGTTAAGGCGCTTCCGACTAGAGCTCCCTTACACGCCCGAGCACTTAATTAATTTTCTGAGTGGATACAAGGGGTTATTTTGTGAGCGAGGAGTAATATGCGCAGACTTTATGTAACCAGGCTGACACCGCATAAATAGGCTTTCCGAAATGAGAGACTCAAACGTTCCATGGTGTCCATTGCCAACTACTAATTCTTCTTATACTATTGCATTAGATAAAACACTATTTCTCGTCAAGATGAACCTCGTAAACCATACAATTGAAAAAATGAAGGCTACTGCTAAAGCGAGGGGTGGAGCCTGCCTTTCTGCGGTTTACATCAACCTCTCTACTGCGCTCAAGTGGCGATGTGGCCTTGGACATATTTGGGAAGCAAAGCCTTCCTCGATTTTGGGTTCAAGAAACCGCAAAGGTAGTTGGTGCCTGAAATGTTCGTATAAAGAAAGAGGGAAGGGACAGATGTTGGGCATCGAAGCAATGCGCGAGATTGCGAAGTTCAGAGGAGGGAAATGCTTATCAAATGAATATACAACCGCTCATTCTAAGCTCCAGTGGAAATGTTCTCGTGCTCATATTTGGGAGATGAAACCTGCAAGTATTCAACAGGGACAATGGTGTCCCGAGTGTTCTTCTGCCCGTAATGAGAGGATTTGTAAAAAAATGTTTGAAGCGATTTCCAAAAAGCGATTTATTAAAACGCGACCCAAGTGGTTGATGTCAAAAAGTAATCGCCCTCTCGAATTAGACGGTTACTGCAAAGAACTAAATTTGGCGTTCGAATATCAAGGAGTTCAACACTACCCATTGAAAAGGAATTTCTTTGGTTCTTACAATAACAATTCTGTTCTAGAGAGAGACCGTCTGAAGCGCGATTTATGTAAGAAGCATGACGTTGTGCTTATCGAAATCCCTTACTACATCAAGCTAGATGAGTTGCAAGATTATATCGTCAAGAGATGTAAAGAACTGAGAATAGGTATTCCTACCGGAATTGGAGAAATAGATTATAGAACCTTTGATGTTTATTCTGATGAGAACATCGGAGAGTTGAAATTAATAGCTGAAAAAAACGGAGGAAAGTGTCTTTCAAAATATTATCTTGGTATATTTATCCCTTTACTTTGGAAATGTAAAAAGGGCCATCAATGGGAGGCGCCACCAACGCAAATTAAGCAGGGATATTGGTGTCCGAAGTGTTCAAGTCGGCCAGTGTTAGGTATTCAAGATATGAGAGCTATTGCCCTGAGCAGAGGGGGAAAATGTCTCTCGGCACAATATCTTGATGCCCGGACGAAGCTTAGATGGCAATGTGCAGAGGGACATATTTGGGAAACTACGCCTGGCAGTATACGTGGTGGACATTGGTGTCCGAAGTGTTCAAATAAAATAATTGCGGAAAAAATTAGAAAATATTCAATCGCGGACATGAATAGGTTAGCCTCGAAAAAAGGAGGTAAGTGTCTTTCAGATGAATTTATTAGTATACATAGCCCATTAAAGTGGGTATGCGTAAAGGAACATATATGGTCAGCACAGCCATCAAATATTATGCGGGGAAGTTGGTGTCCGTATTGCTCATTGAGGGTGAAACGGACAATTCAAGATATGATGAATTTTGCTAAAACGAAGAAAGGGAAATGCCTATCAAGCGTCTATGCAAACAATAAGACAAAATTGAAATGGCAATGTGAGAGAGGGCACAATTGGGAGGCGACACCGAATAATATATTGCGAGGCCAGTGGTGCCCATTTTGTTTTAAGAACTCATAAGATAGATGCCAATAATACTGAAAATATCTTTGATAGTATTTATTTATGGACAAGGAATTATTCCCTCAAAAAATTTCTAGATACAATAATTCAGCCGCGATTAAGCAAAGGGCGAGTGAATTAAAATGGAGTGTTCCGTATGCGATGCTTTGCTTGGCAGATGATGAGCGCGTTAATTTTGTCAGGGATAAAATTGGCGACTGGTATATGAATTTCTCAACGTTTCTTGATAAAAAACTTGTAGATGAAATAAAAAAAGATTTTGACCAGAGAATATGGGAGATATATTGTACCAAACTTTTTGATGTTAAATTTGGCTTAATAAAAAAGCGGGAGGACGGACTTCCTGATTTCAAGACAGAAATCTCAGGTAAAGATACTTGGATTGAAGTAACTGCACCTAAAAACGGAACGGAGGAAGACGGAAATAAACTCCCGTTAATAAGTGATGTAATCAAAGGAGGACTCATTGTGTTTGGAGGCTTAGTGAATGAACGGACAGATCCAATTGCTCTTCGGATAAAAACAGCAATCGAGAGAAAGATTGACAATTATAGGAAAAAATATCTTAAAAATGGTGTAAGAGAAAAAGACCCCCTTATTATTGCTATAAATTCTGCTCTTTTTGATGACGGTATAAATCAGGAACAAATCGCATTGCAGTTGTTCTTTAATATGGGAAACACACTCGTAACCTTCAATAAGGACCCCAAGATAGAGACCATTGGGGTGTTCAGAGAGCAGCGTGATGTAGCCAATAGTATGAAGGGTGATTGTGTGAAGGTAGGGCTATTTCAATCGGATGCTTTTAAGGAGATTAGTTGTGTTATTTTGACACATAATAATATATATAATTTGGAATTGAATAGCGATGGAATTGGCAGTGATTTGCTTGTTATTTTTAATCGATACGCTGTTAACAAAATAGACCCATCATGCTTTGAGTTTTGCAAGAGAATGATACCTGACGGAGACGATGTTCGTAGGGAAACCCCTAAACATTGATTTTTTAGAATTATCGTGGGTATGGCTTTGTGTAAGAACTAAGTTCCATTCCTTACTAGTAGTGTGCATCATGCGGTAATTTACCCTATTTAAGTAGTATTTCCGGCATTTATCTCTTGTTTCCTGAATACGGCCCATTCATTAAGTTCTACAATAAGCGTGTTCCAAGAATTTCTAACTTGGTCTACCAAAATTTATAAAAGAAAAATGAAGAGAGGGGAATCGAACGGGTAGAAGCGAGTCCTCGAGTGTTGATAAACGCGAATAAGTGAGCGTTTGGCGCTACCCCGGACAAGGAATGAACGAAGAATAAATGAATACTTGGGGCTACTTTGAATAAGGAATGGTACAAAGATAATTATTTTTGTGATATATTGTATAAAGATTTTTTAATAAAAAAATATATGAAAAAAATAAGCTCTCTTTTTCTTTTTGGAATTATCAGTTTGGGTATTATTGCTATAGGCTTAGCTTTATATTTAAATTCTTCTACTTTCTTAAATCTTTCACAGCCGACGAGTATTTCAGAAGAAGAAACAGAAGAAATAGATGATTTTTCTCCTCAGCAAATGTATGAAAAACCTTCCGTTACTTCGGAAGAAAATTTCTATTCTAAGTGAACATTTCTATCGAAATCATCAAGTCTCTTAAGGATGAGTGAGTGTTCGGAAAGTAGAGGATCTTTTTTGAGAATTTCCTGAGCCTCTTTCTTGGCGAAGGTTACGAGTTTTATATTGGTAAGATTTTCCATACCAATATCGGGTATTCCTGATTGGCGTGACCCAAAAAATTCGCCAGGACCTCTAAGTTTGAGATCTTCTTCAGCAATAGTGAATCCACTAGAGTTTACCTCGAGAATTTTCATTCTGCGTGACGGAGCATCCATGTCGTCTCCAGCAAAAAGAAAACAATACGACTCATGTTCTCCGCGACCTATTCTTCCTCGAAATTGATGAAGTTGAGAAAGTCCAAATCGATGCGCTTCCTCGATAATCATTATAGTTGCATTAGGAACATCCACACCTACTTCCACAACAGAGGTGGCTACAAGTATGTGAATATCTCCTTTTTTAAAAAGAGTCATAATTTCTTCTTTTTCAGAAGATTTCATTTTTCCATGAAGAAGACCTATATGAAATTCTGGAAAAATCTCATCTTGCAATCTTTGATGTTCGACTATGGCAGCTTTAGTACCTACAAACGCTTCTGATTCTTCTACGAGAGGGAGAACGACATATACTTGACGTCCTTCTTGTATTTTTCCTCGTATGAATTGATAGATTTCCTTTCTTTGATTTGTGCGAACTATCTTTGTTTGAATAGGTTTTCTTCCTTTAGGCATTTTTTCTAAAAGAGAAATGTCTAAATTTCCAAAAAAGGCGAGAGAAAGTGTTCGCGGAATAGGTGTCGCTGTCATGGAGAGAAGATGCGGTGTGGCCTCTGATATGCCATCCTTACTCTCGATAAGTTTCTTTTGGAGATGAGAACGTTGACCCACCCCAAAACGATGCTGTTCGTCGATAATAACAAGGGCTAAACGAGAAAATTGCACATCCTCTTGAAGTATTGCGTGAGTTCCGATAACAATATGGATAGAATTTTCTTTTATAGCTCGAAGAATATTATTTCTTGGAATTGTTTGTACTGTATCTCCTGCAGAGGTATGAACAAGAAGTCGGTATGATCGTGTAAGGAGTACAAGAGAAAGATTGGAATCACAAAGTAATTTCCTAGCAGTTTCAAAATGTTGAAAAGCAAGAATTTCAGTTGGAGCCAAAAGAGAAGATTGAAATCCATTCTTTCCCACATGAAGCATAGAGAGAAGGGCTACTGCAGTTTTTCCAGAGCCAACATCACCATTGAGAAGGCGATTCATGGGATGAGGCTTATTAAGATCATCGAAAATTTCTTTCAAAGCATTTTCCTGATCGATAGTGAGTTCAAAAGGAAGTACGGAAGTAAGAGAGGAGAGGGATTTTGGAAGAGGAATTTGTTTTGAAGAAATATCTTTCCATTTATTGGTTGCTCGTAGGGTTCGTAGTTGCAAAACAAACATATCTTCAAATGCAAATCGTTTTTTTGCTATAAGAGCATGGTCGAGTGTTTTGGGAAAATGAACATCTTCAAATGCTTTTATGATATGAGGAAGATGATATCGTTCGAGAATAGTTTCATCGAGAATATCTTTAACTTCACGAATGTTTTGAAGTACTTCCATTATTCTCCAACGAAGCCATTTGGATGTTATTCCATATGTTTCTGGATATATACCTACAATACGTCCTGTGTGAACAGGTTTTTTCGAAGCAGATTCAAATTCTGGAGAATGAAATATTCTCTCTCCATTTTGAAATTCCATAGTACCACTGAGACGAACATAATTTCCTTCTTGAAATGTTTTTTCTAAAAATCTTTGACCAAAAAATATGACGCGAACATAACCAGTTCCATCGTCGATAACCGCTTCGCTGATAAGAAGTTTTCGTTTCCAAGATCGTTTGGATTCAAAAGATTTTACTAAACCAGATACGGTAACATTCGTATTTTTTTTTGTTTTTGATATAGATTGAACTTCTCCAAGATCTTCATACCGTGAGGGAAAATGACGAAGAAGATTCTCAAGAGTAAAAAGGCCAAGTTTCTCAAGACGTTTAGCTGTTTGAGTTTTTATGCCGGGAAGTTTAGAAATGGGGGTATCGAGATGAAAAATCATAAAGTAAAAAACAAATAGCTTCTAGAGTATAAAGGAGAAAAAAATAAAAAAAAAGCGCGGATACATGGATCCGCGCAAAATGAGAGGAACTCTAGTTAAAAATAATTACGCAGAATGATAATGCTGATGCCATATATAATGACCAGGAGGATTTCCTCTTAGTCGTTGCGTAGCATTTTCTTGCTTCTCCTTGCAGTCAAAACACATACTTGTCGTTGGCTGTGATAAAAGCCTTTCTCTAAGGATATCCCTCACCACATTCGTGGCAAGACAAAATTTCATCCAAATTCTTCTTCTGAATGGAAATCGTAATCCTTTTTTCCGCTGCACGGAGTTTTTCAATCCTTGCCCCCATACCGCGGAGCAATGCTTCTGCGACAGCGGATGTTTCTTCTCGAGTCGCTCGATCATTGGGATCGGCAAATCTAGGAACGTCACTTTCGCAGACAATTCTTCTCTGCGACTCATAATTTTCCTGCTCTTCCTCGAGTTGACGACTTATTTCTTTAAGAAGAACGTTCTTCGCAAACTCTTCTTTTGAAAGAGTTTGAAGATTGTTGATGGAAAAAATGCTTGTTTTCATTATTAAATCCTCTTTTTTGGGTTTGTTTTTTAAGGTTCTGTCGAAGATTCTCGACAGAAGAAAAATACTTTTTTTTTCATAATAAGTCAAGAAAAAACTCGAACACACAATTTTTTAAAAAGAATATGTGCGTCCGGGATTTAATTAATCAGAGCCGAGTATGGCCACTGACGTTAGTTCATCTTCCTTTTCAGGAGGAAAATATTCTTCCAGAAGATCAAGAAATTGATTGAAAGGTTCTTCATGTACATTTTTTTCTTCGTGAAAGTTTTTCTCTTGCATGGGAGGTATCTCCTTTGATTCTTGCTCATTTTAGCAGGGAGAATTATAACTTTTTTACTTTTTAATTGTCAATTTTCTAAAGAGTTGATTTTGTAGGTAGATATATGATACTCTTTGAAATAAAGAACAAGGAGAGATGCCTGAGTGGCCGAAAGGGGCACACTGCTAATGTGTTGACTGAGTAAAATCGGTCCGTGGGTTCGAATCCCACTCTCTCCGCATCTGTGCAAAATCAGTCTTATCGGATACATTCGCAAGTATCTGATAGGGCTGTTTTAGTTTATACGAAGCAATTTTTTTATTTTGAATAGAAGCGTTCAAAAGTACTTCTTGAAGGATAGTATGTTTTTTGTGATCATCTGCTTCTAAAAACTCTTTATGGGCTAAACAAGCGGTGAGAAAGACTTTTTTTGTCTGTTCTAAAGTCCGAAAGGAAGATTTGAAAGTTTCTTTTTCAAGTGTTTTAAGTTTGGTTTGAATGTCTATAGATTCTTTGTTTATAGCCTTTAATTTCGCGTTTACAACGTTTTCGGTATAGTTTCCGCTTAATTGTATATCAAGAAGGCGACTTTCTTGTAGGGCGATATTTTCAAGCCGTTTTTGAAGATTTACACGAATATTCTCGAAAGAGCATTTCTCTTGTTGATTCTTCTCTTTATCGGCTTGATAACAAATATCAATAAATTCTTCATCAAATTGGATTGTGCTCAGAGTAGAAGCAAGAAGTTTTTCAGCATGTTCACTTCGAAGATATTTTTTATGTTCTTGGCAGTTCTTTTTTCCATTCGTGCAATAATAATAAGTAAAACCTTTCTTTTCAATAGCAGTAAGAAGGCAACCACAAACATTACACGTCATAAATCCACGAAGTGGGAAGAAATGCTTTTTGTAACGACTTCTATTTTTACCCGAAAAGATTTCTTGCACATCATCAAAAAGTTTTTTGCTAATAAGTGGAATGTGATTCCCTATATAATATTTTCCATGAACGTACATTGTCCCGTAGTAAAATGGATCCCGAAGAATTCTGTGAATCTTACTTTTGTTATATTTATATCCACCACGAGAGCGAAAACCTTCTTCATAGAGAATATCGGAAATTTCTTTTATGCTATAACTTCCTTTGGCATAAAGCTGAAAAGCTCGTTTGACATATTGAGAACGATCCTTATCAGGAATGACAGCTTTTTGAATTGTATCATTAACATATCCAATTTTGGCATAATTTGGATACCCACCTTTTTCAAGTTTTGTTCGTATGCCCCGATGAATATTTTTACTCAAATCACGGATATATTGATTTGCCATTCCACTTTCTACATTAAAAATGAGAGCGTTATCGTCAGGAAGGTATTTTCTTTCTGCCGTTTGAATTTCTTGAAGAATCCCTTGTTGCAAAAGCCACTGAATCCTTCCGCTATCTATGGGATTGCGAGAAAGACGATCAAGCTTCCAGCAAAACACCCCTTTTATTTCACCTCTTTCTATAAGAGAAAGCATTTCTTCAAATTGTGGTCGATTATTGGGCATTTTTGCTGATTTTGATTCAGTGATAACTCTTACAATCGACACATTCAAATCCTTAGCAAGTCGTTGCATGGTTTCAATTTGCGATTCAAGAGAAAGAATTTGTCGTCCTTTATCTTCTGTTGATTTCCTTGCGTAAAGAATGTAGTCCATATCTATTTTTTAGATATTTAGAATGTACTCTAAAAAAATTAAAGAATCAAGCTTTAAATAAACGATAAATAATATAATCAACTTTACCCATATATTCATTTTCAAATTGTGTCTCCCATTCTTTTTCTAAACAAAGCGAGGAATCAGAAAGAAATGCTTGTGCAAATTCATTTGTAAGTTCTATAGGCTTTTTGAGATTTTGTGAACAAAAAAATTTCTTTTTGCCAAACATTCTTTCATCAAACATATCTTTTTGAAGATATTTACAAATATATCTTCCAAGATTGGAAACGTGCTTTATACGCTTAATATCAATAAATCCCTGTCCCCATATCTTTTCCAATTCTTTCTTTTTTATGTAACGAAGATTACAAAGAAGATGATAATGTATTGCTCCACGCTTTTGAAATTCAAGAACCGCTAGATACTGAAACTCGGGAAAGCGATCTTTCATTCTTTGAGTAAAGAGGTTGAAAACTCTATTACTTTTTTCAATATCCGTTTCATTCTCTTTGAAAGTAAGTGTGAGAAATTTTATAAGCTGTGAATTAGCATTTACCCTTCGTCGAATTTCTTTTCTTGTACGTTGAATAGTGGATTGTGCTTTTTGCTTTTGACTTTCTTTTTCTTTTTGAGCTTTCTTTTCGTTTCGCTTTTTTCGTTTATAATTTCGAAGAAGTCCCTTTTCTTTGTAGTGATAATATTCTATTTCATTCCCAGAAATGAAAACTCGTTTCGTAATATATTCCGTATACTTTCCCGTAGATGTGTGCATATAATCAAGTCAAGAAAGAATGCAACGCGTCTTTTCGCCCAATGACGGGCGAAGGCGACACTTTTGCATTCTTTGTCTTAAACTGCGAATATAAACACGCCATCGAATGGAGAAATTCTTCGGCTTGAGAATGTGAAATCTCGACCTTATGCTTTCGCAAAAAATAGTCGATAAGTCGATTTCTGAGTTGTAGAGAAAATAAAAAAGTCATACCGCGAGAGTATGACTTTATATAAGTGGTGTATAAGGTGAATTAGGTTTCCTTACTTGGAAGACTATCTTTTGCTCTTTGTTTAAGGCGCTTTATAATTTTTGGAACTTCTTCGTATCCTATAATTCGATTTTTAAAAGAAGTATTTTTTGCAATAAGTCGAACAATCTCTTTTGCTGATTTTCCTTCTTTTCTAAATTGGAGAATTGCCAAATCTCGTTCTAGATTATCTCTTTGTGAGAATCGTTCCATTTTTCTCTTTTTTATTTTATAAAGCCTATCTCTTTCTTGAGAAATTTTTTTCCAATTATTAACGATATCTTTGAGCATTGTTTCAGGAAAAATTTCAATGGCAATTTTCTGATCAAAGGGAATATATTCGCGCATTTCTTCGTCACTTGGTATTGTTTCTACTCGTACAATACTTTCTTTGGTAAGAATTTCATGAACCCGTCCCCACTTAACAAAAGACTTAAAAAGAAAATGATAGACTTCTGAAAGTCCGTATACATTTCGTAATTCCCTAACTTCTTTATCAAAATCTTGAGTTTCTTCATAATAAAGGGGGAAGTCCCCATCTTCTTCTTCTTCGATTATTTTTATCAATTTCCCTCCTTTTTCTCGTAATTTTATAACATCACTCATAAATTCATCATGAGCTTGCAAAAGTAGGAGGTGGCGGTATATTCTTTGAGGAAGGGATGCTATTCTATTCATATAGACAATATTTCAGATAAGCGTAATTCTAAAAAATAGAGAAGTCAATACTTTATGAGAAAATTGTTTCAAAAAATATTTCAATTTTTTATTTCTTTGAAAAAGTATATATCAAAAGAATATAAATGGATTATTGCCATCCTAATAGCAATTCCTTCTGTAATTGTAACGATTCAAAGTATTCAATTTAAAAAGACGTCAGAATCTTTCTTCTACGTTCCCGAACTTATTGATAATGCCAAATTTGAATCTCTTGAGGAAGTAGAATGTTTGGGAAGTATTGCAAGCCTTCGCGGGGACAGTTTGCGATGTTTTTCTAATAAATATATTTATGATCCTTGCTTTGAAGATGCATCTAATTTTACAACAGTCACTTGCCCAAACCATCCCGAAGATAAAAACCCTATCATTTTAGCTGTTAAAGATGTGGAATATAGAAATCAGAATGGAGAGAATTTTAAAAATCAAGTTCCTTGGTATGTAGTAATGCATGATGGGTCTACTTGTAGAATGATTACAGGAACTTCAATTGTAGTTGCTGACAGACGTTTTGATTATTCTTGTTCTAATGGAAATACGTACGATTTAATACTTCCATTAAAAGAGATGGGTGAGAAATTATATATGGATTGCACAAGAAATGGACGTATTGTAGAAGATTGTCTTATTAAAGAGGTGTGGTTTTAGTATATCGTCGCCCTGTCGCCGTCAAGGTCGCGGACTCTCTTGACTGCGGGCGACAATATACTTTCGGACACTTACGAAGAAAATAAGAATTTTCTTCGCTTTTTACGCACTTTCAAGAGTTTCCTTTGGAGAAAGCGCACGCCCTATTTCGGCGGAAAGCACATTTTTTTCATACAAGTGTGTCGTAGGAATATGGAGAATTGGAAGACTGGCACTTTCGAAAATAGCATTTACCAACGAATCCCGTGATTGACGGCTGGGCTTTTGATGAGAAGAATCGTCCAACTCAATCGCAAGAATCGGCTCTATAGTTTCTTTATCACAAATCAAAAAATCGACGTGTTTCGATTGGATCTTATTGAAGAAATGATAATACTCTTTGTTTCTCATCTTTGGAATAGAAACAATATCGGACATGCGGACTTTGGGGAAAATAAAATACGTATCAGAGACTACTTCAAGTAGAACCACAAAAAACTCTTTCTCTGTAGGAGTGAGTAATGATTCCCGTTTCTTGTAAGGCAAGATTCCTTCTTGTTTTTTTTTCTTTTGGAAAAAAAATATCGCCAAGCGCAAAGCAAGAGCGATGATACCCATAGTAAGAAGAATCCAAAGAGATTCCGACATAAAATACTTCTTAAGGATTACTTTTTCACTATATCATAATATCCAAAGTTTAGATATTGATTTTCCGCATATACGCTGATAGTATATATATGGGAAGAACAATACACACCAAAGAATACGCCCGATTTATCGAACAACTCAAAAAAGCCCGTAAAGAAGCGGGACTTCGACAGATTGACGTAGCCAAGAAGCTAAAACGTCCACAATCCTATATTTCCCGTGTCGAATCGGGGGAATATCGTCTTGATATTTTGGAAGTGAAACGTTTTGCAGGGTTATATAAAAAGAGTGTGGAATATTTTTTGAAGTAAATTACCATGGCGACTACAATTTCACAGTCATTTTTGGAACTTAAAAAGAATCTTGAGATTACTAGTCCACAGGTGGCTACAATTTCAGCTCGTCAAAAAGGGGTTCGTAGAGTTATGGAGGTGGGAATAGACTTAATTGACCCATTTTCATTTTTAACTGGTTCATACTCTCGTCAAACACTTATTACCCCACTGAAAGAAGCTGATATTGATATATTTTTTGTTCTAAACTCTGAACACTATCATCATTTCAATGGTCAAAACGGAAATCAGGCGGGGTTACTTGATTACGTCAGACGAACACTTAAAAAAACGTACACAAAAACACCGGACATAAGTAGGAACGGACAAGCTGTCACAATCAGATTTGATGATTTTGTTGTTGATGTTGTTCCAGGTTTTAAGCGAAAAGGTGGTGGTTTTCTTATACCGAATTCTATAAATCAAAGCTGGATTTCAACTGACCCCAAAAAGCATGTTGAGATAATGTCTATTGCCAATAAAGCCCATAATAACGACTTTGTCCCGCTAATAAAAATGATTAAAGCGTGGAATAAAAATAATGGAAAATATTTTAGTTCATTCCATCTCGAAGTTATTGCCCTAGAGGTTCTAGAGGGTATTAGAATTTCTGATTTTCCTTCAGGAGTAAGATATTTTTTTGACAAAGGGCGAACACTTGTTGCACAAAAAAATCTTGATCCTGCTGGATATGGTGGCGATGTTGGTAGTTACATAAATACATATGAAAAGATTCAAGAAGCTGTTACTAAATTTCAACTAGCTTATGATAGAGCGATTAAAGCTGAAGATTATGAAGCACGTGGCTATGTGAAGGATGCCGTTGATATGTGGATTAAAATTTTTGGCGATTACTTTCCTACATATGGATAACCAACAACCAACAACTGGCGAAAAGGTGGTATCAAAAACCAAGGAAGAAATCATTAAGGAAGCTAAACGCATTGAGGAAGTACTTTTGTATTCTTCAAAGGGGCATTTTTCCGCATCACACTTTTGGGGTAATTTTCATTTCTGGATAGGTATCCCTATGGTGCTCATGTCGGCGATTGCGGGCGCCTCTGGACTTTCTCAATTTGACCCGAACCATATTCTTTCAGGATCACTATCAATTCTTGTCGTTATGCTTTCTGGGGTAATGACTTTCTTAAATCCAAATGAAAAAGTGGGTGCTCATTTGAATGCTGGTAATAACTATGATTCACTAATGAATAAAGTGCGGATGTTTTGGTCTATAGACTGTTGGCACGATGAGTCTGAGCAGCTTTTAACAGAAAAACTAAAGTATTTTTCTGAGCAGAAAGATAAGCTGAATCAAGCTTGTCCACAAATACCTAAATGGGCTTACAGGATTGCAAAAAAAGGAATTGGGGATGGGGAGGGAAATTATATTGTGGATAAACAATAAGTTCTCACTTCGTCCCACCCTCTCCGCTATTTTTTCCCTAAAAATAGAGCTACTCTCTATTTTTAGGGAAATTTGTGAAAAGTAAGTAAGGGATTCGAACGGGTAGGAGCGAGTCCTCGAGTGTCGACGGATGCGAATAAATGAGCATTCGTCGCTACCCAGGACAACTGACCGAGTCTTCGAGGGAGGGCGAAAATCCCACTCTCTCCGCAAAAAAGTTTTCTTCACATTTTTTGATTTGCGCACGCCGATTTTTTTCTTTTAAAAGGAAAAGAAAACTTTTGTGCGGGGCTCTACTCTGAACGAGCAGGACGGCGGGGCTGTCCGCTTTTTGTATTCGCTCGGGCGTGGCGGAATTCTCCCCAGACCCCCCTTCCGCCCGCCCGCAGAAGCGACCCCTTTCGGATTGAGAAACTACCAAAGAACCTGAAAAAATATCGGCTCGAACTTCATTTTGGGCCAAAAGCGGGCTTCCCTCATTTTTATCATAGTGGACTTTTAATATTTTTTAGCATTGGATTAGTAACCTGCGTATATCTTTGGGTTGTTCTGATATTTTGATGTCCAAGAAGCTCTTGCACATAACGCACATCAGTTCCGTTTTCCAGCAAATGCGTGGCGAAGGAATGTCTAAGTGAATGAAAAGTGGCGTCTTTTTTTACGCCCGAATCCGCGAGCGAATTTTCAAAAACTTTCTGTGCTGTTCTTGTAGTTAGCTTTCCACCTCGCTCACTCGCAAAGACAAAATCATTTCTTGCCTTTCCTGCAACCATATTTTTCAAACTATCAACCAAACTTTCCGGCACTACACTTATCCGGTCTTTTTGTCCTTTTGCCTGTTTAGTATGTACAGTTAGTTCTTCAAAATCTAAATCTTGTACTTTTAGAGATACAACTTCACTTACCCGTAACCCTGCTCCATAGGCGAGTGACAACAAAAGTTTATACTTTGCATTTTTAGTTGATTCTAAAATCCTGCTTACTTCGTTTCTCGATAAAACAGTAGGTAAGCTCTTTGGTTTTTTAGCAGATGGAATTTCGATTTTTTTGTTATCTTTCAGCACATTACGGTAGTAAAACTTGATAGCATTCAAATATAGATTTCTGCTTTGAGGCGAAATGTGCTTTCTCTCACATTGGAGCAAAAAGTTTCGAACATCTTCCTGATCAATCTTTGTAAAATCGCTACCCTTAAAAGAAAAGTATTCTCGCAAGCCATAAAGGTAGCTTTTTATAGTTTTGGGGCTATAATTCTTGATTTTTAATTCTCGCTCTGTTTTTTGAAGCTCTGTTTGCATAATTCTTTGAAAATGTTATATTTAATATGTTGTTATACTATCATTATTTCGCATAATACGCAATATAGTGTATTGTTTATACATAAAGGTTCGTATAATAACGAGTTAGATGAAATATTTTTAAAAATTTTATAAACATTGCCATGAACAAAGAAAAATTATTCAATTCGGTAACCCAATTTGCCCTGCCAGGTTTAACTATTGGTGCTCAAATAGCGACTTCGTTAAAATATCCGCAGTTTGGACTTATTATCAATCTTCTTGCCCAACCGTTCTGGTTGTATTCGTCATGGAAATCCTATAAACAAGCTGGGCAAATTGGGATCTTGATTACGACAATAATTTTTACCGTTATAACAGCGATGGGTATTATTAATTATTGGTATCTGTAATCGACGAGTTTATAAAATTTTAAAAAATACATCACCTAACAGCGTGTATCAGGTTGCGAAAATTTGCTCAAATAAAATAATATGGAAAGCAAATTTTCTCCACCCAAATTTTTTCTCATTTCATTTCGAAAAAACTTCTGATACACGCAAACGTTAGATGAAATATTTTTAAAAATTTTATAAACATTGCCATGAACAAAGAAAAATTATTCAATTCGGTAACCCAATTTGCCCTGCCAGGTTTAACTATTGGTGCTCAAATAGCGACTTCGTTAAAATATCCGCAGTTTGGACTTATTATCAATCTTCTTGCCCAACCGTTCTGGTTGTATTCGTCATGGAAATCCTATAAACAAGCTGGGCAAATTGGGATCTTGATTACGACAATAATTTTTACCGTTATAACAGCGATGGGTATTATTAATTATTGGTATCTGTAATCGACGAGTTTATAAAATTTTAAAAAATACATCACCTAACAGCGTGTATCAGGTTGCGAAAATTTGCTCAAATAAAATAATATGGAAAGCAAATTTTCTCCACCCAAATTTTTTCTCATTTCATTTCGAAAAAACTTCTGATACACGCAAACGTTAGATGAAATATTTTTAAAAATTTTATAAACATTGCCATGAACAAAGAAAAATTATTCAATTCGGTAACCCAATTTGCCCTGCCAGGTTTAACTATTGGTGCTCAAATAGCGACTTCGTTAAAATATCCGCAGTTTGGACTTATTATCAATCTTCTTGCCCAACCGTTCTGGTTGTATTCGTCATGGAAATCCTATAAACAAGCTGGGCAAATTGGGATCTTGATTACGACAATAATTTTTACCGTTATAACAGCGATGGGTATTATTAATTATTGGTATCTGTAATCGACGAGTTTATAAAATTTTAAAAAATACATCACCTAACAGCGTGTATCAGGTTGCGAAAATTTGCTCAAATAAAATAATATGGAAAGCAAATTTTCTCCACCCAAATTTTTTCTCATTTCATTTCGAAAAAACTTCTGATACACGCAAACGTTAGGCAAAATTTTATTCAGAAACAGAAACTTTTATGACAATAATTGAAGCATTTAAAAGCGTCCGAGATATGCCTTATAGAATTCCCCTCGTCTTGGGTGAAAAGGATGTCTGCTGTAGTGGTAAACATAAAATACTCAAAGATTTGTTCGTTGAGCAAGGTCTTACTGTTAGATATCGTGTCTGCTCTTTTTTGTGGAGTTCGCTTGATTTGCCTAGTGATATTTCGAATGTTCCTCATGATGATTTAAGTTCTCATGTCTGGCTAGAGGTGTTAATTGACGACAATTGGATTATTGTGGATGCGACATGGGATATTAGTGTTCGAAACATACTTCACGTGAATGAATGGGACGGCAAATCAAATACGGAAACGGCTGTAAAGCCTCTTGATATATTCACTCCACAAAAAAGCGCAGACATTATGAATGGCGAGAACGATGACGATATATTGAGTGATCTGAAAATAAACGGGGAATTCTATAAGGCATTCAACAATTGGCTCGCTGAAAATCGTGTTTCTGTTTCTGAATAAAACATCGCCTAACAGCGTGTATCAGGTTGCGAAAATCTGCTCAAATGAAATAATAAGGAAAGCAGATTTTCTCCACCCAAATTTTTTCTCATTTCATTTCGAAAAAACTTCTGATACACGCAAACGTTCTGCGAAATTGCAAGACAACCAGATTAATTTAATTCCATTTTTTTCTTATGAAATTTGAAAAACTAGTGAGAGACAATAT
The DNA here is from genome assembly GCA_016699795.1 of Candidatus Moraniibacteriota bacterium. Classification (NCBI taxonomy): domain Bacteria; phylum Candidatus Moraniibacteriota; species Candidatus Moraniibacteriota bacterium. The sequence goes on along the minus strand of CP065011.1, from coordinate 219,491 downwards.
TCCTGACATTATTAAAAAAGATGGTAAAGAGCCAGTCACTCGCATTGTGGAAGGTAAAGAGTACGAGGAGGCTTTGACGCGAAAATTGCATGAAGAAGTTAGTGAGTTTTTGGAAAATCCATGCGTAGAAGAAGCTGCGGATATTTTAGAAGTTTTGCATGCAATTTGCGCTCTGAAAGGTGAGGATTTAAAAACGCTGGAGGATGTTCGCCAGAAAAAAATGGAAGACCGTGGAGGTTTCAAGCATGGGATATTTCTAGAAAGCGCGGAATAAGATTGAGTGGTTGTCTTGCAACATCGCACAACACGGCATATCTGGTTTCGCTACGCTGCACCCAAATGCTTCGCACTTCAGATGATGCCGAAACGTTAAGTGAAATAATAAAAATTTTTTAATTAAGAATTTTAAACAGGACAATTTTATGAAGCAATACAAATACCTTGGGCTAATTACAGCATTGTATATTACTTTTCAGCTTGTTTCTGATATTACGGCTGGCAAAATTGTTCAACTTGGAATTTTTACAGTATCCGCAACAGTTTTATATTTTCCTTTCACTTACATTTTTGCTGACGTGCTAACGGAAGTTTATGGTTATGCCAAAGCAAGAAGTGTTGTGTGGATGGTTTTGCTTGCCTCTGTATTGGCTGGTGTGATTTATTCTATTGTGGTTTTACTTCCGCCCGCCGCTGGATTTGATGCAAACAGTGCGTATGTTCGTGTTTTGGGACAAGTGCCTCGAATTTTGTTTGGTGGCTGGATCGCGGTCTGGGCTGGTGGAATTTTAAATGACTATGTTTTGGCAAAAATGAAAATATGGACGAAAGGAAAATATTTATGGACTAGGACTATTGGCTCAACTGTTGTCGGAGAAGGAGTGAACACAATTTTATTTTATGTGATTGCGCTTTATGCTGTGATTCCGACCAACCTGCTTGTGGCTTCGATATTGTCTGGCTGGCTTCTGAAAGTTGTAGTTGAAGTTATTATGACTCCCGTTACTTACAAAGTTGTGGAGAAATTGAAGAAAGCTGAAAATGAAGATTATTACGATTATGAAACTAACTTCAACCCTCTGAAATTGGAATCATAAAATTGTCCTGTTTAAAATGCAAAAAGGAAGAAAAATTTTTATTACATCACTTAACAAAGAATATCTGGCTCAAAAGTTTTGCCTATTAGATACTTGAATAAAGGAAAGCAAAACTTTTTCGGCCCAAATTCATTTCCGCTATGCTACAATGAACTTCAGATATTCTTAACGTTAGATGAAATATTTTTAAAAATTTTATAAACATTGCCATGAACAAAGAAAAATTATTCAATTCGGTAACCCAATTTGCCCTGCCAGGTTTAACTATTGGTGCTCAAATAGCGACTTCGTTAAAATATCCGCAGTTTGGACTTATTATCAATCTTCTTGCCCAACCGTTCTGGTTGTATTCGTCATGGAAATCCTATAAACAAGCTGGGCAAATTGGGATCTTGATTACGACAATAATTTTTACCGTTATAACAGCGATGGGTATTATTAATTATTGGTATCTGTAATCGACGAGTTTATAAAATTTTAAAAAATACATCACCTAACAGCGTGTATCAGGTTGCGAAAATTTGCTCAAATAAAATAATATGGAAAGCAAATTTTCTCCACCCAAATTTTTTCTCATTTCATTTCGAAAAAACTTCTGATACACGCAAACGTTGTCCGAAATTTCAAAAAAACAAACTTTTTATTTTTATATTTGAGCCCTTTTGGAATTTTTTTAAAAAAAGAGCCCCGTGCCAAATTGTTCCGAAAAACTTTCTGGCACGAGGCAGCGTCTACCGTGAAAATAATATTCCCAGCCCAACGATGACATAAGGAGCTAAGCCGATGATTATTCCGGCCACCCAATACGACCGAGGCACAGGAGTGTTGGCTGACTGACTTGCTACTTCTTTTTTGTCAATATGCCACGGAACACCATGCAGATTAAAGTACATAATTCCCTCCTTTGGTTAGTTTTCAGCCTTTATTAGCTGAATATATTTTATATAAGCATATTTATCAATCCTTGTCCATAGGACGACCAAAAAAATTCCAAAAGGACTCTTTTAATAAGGTAAAGTTTATTTTTTGAAACTCAAGGAGGCGCTGCGCTTTCTTTTGCCCTTTTATCTGATATAATTACATTAATGAGGGGCAAAAGAACCCTCGGACAACACCGAATAAACGGAAAAGTCCTCAGCTCGGACTTTTCGCAAATTTTTCTTCGCTACGCTTCAGAAAAACTTCGTTTATTCGGATACGTTATACGAAATTTAGTTTTTAAAAAGCCCTAAAAGGCAAAATATCTTTTATTAAAAATATGGCTAAAATTTATCTAACTGAAAATTTTATCGTTGAATCACATGAAAAACCTTTCGTCAGTCGCACCGATGGAGGGCATATTCGTATTCGTATTAAAGATGCGTCGATTCCCGACCGAACACACCTTGTGCCTGCTGTTGCCATAGAATTAATGAGATTGACAATGATTGTCGGTGAAGCAATGGAAAAGAGCTTGAATAATCGCGGAATTAAAGTTGTAAAAATAAATTATCAAGATATGGGCAACTGGGCGTTTAAAACTGGCGAAAAGCCCTTTTTGCATGTGCATGTGTTCGGTCGCACATTTGATGCTAAGGATCAGGTTTTTCCGGAGTCCGTGTATTTGCCAGCTCGTGAATCTGGATTCTACGATAAATTTGAGCCATTAAATAAGGAGGATATTTTGGAGATACAAAAACAAATTGATATAATAGCAAAGCAAGATAAATACCAAGCTTCAGAGTGGGGGCTTTTTAAAAACTAAACATCGTACAACACTAAATATCTGGCTCAAAAGTTTTGCCTTATTAGATTTTAAATTAAGGAGCGCAAAACTTTTTCGACCCAAATTTGCTTTCGTTTCACTCCAGCAAACTTCAGATATTTGGATACGTTATACGCAATTCAAAAAATATTTTTCTAACGGAAAATAAGGAATGATAGGCTTTCAAAGATGGACAAATTTGATTTTAAAGAGAATATGTCAAGAGAAAAACGACACCACTGGTGAAACACCAGTGGCATGCTCACCTTCGGTTCGGTCGTTTTTCTCAGACCCTAATATTTCCCTTAAATTAAACCACCAGTGTAACACTGGTGGAAATATTAGATTATAAAATCTTAATAACTTTACTTTTTAATGGAGAACAATATGAAAATAAGAAAAGCAGCTTGGTTTGAAATATATGTAGATGACATGGACAAAGCCACAAAGTTCTATGAGGCGGTGTTTGACACCAAACTAGAACCACTGGGAGATCCATCTGACCAAAACACAATAATGATGAGCTTTCCTGGAGACATGGAAACTTATGGTGCAGCGGGAGCACTGGTAAAAATGGAAGGGTTTAACGCAGGTGGCAATAGCACCCTCATATACTTTCACTCTGAAGACTGCATAACAGAAGAATCGAGAGTAATCTCTGCTGGTGGGAAAATTGTCAAACCTAAAATGAGTATCGGTGAATACGGTTTTATTTCACTTTGCTTGGACTCTGAAGGAAACATGTTCGGTCTTCACTCGATGGAGTAATAAAATTTAGTAGAGAATAATATGAAAAAACTAACCTATTCAATAACAATCAATAAACCATGCGATTTTGTGTTCAACAAAATCATGGACAAGTCAGTTTATCCAGAGTGGGCCAAAGCCTGGGGAGAAGGCATGACGTATGAAGGAGAATGGAAGCAAGGCGGACACATCTCTTTCTTTGACAAAACCCAAGGTGGAACCAAGGTTATGATCGAAGAATTAAATCCAAACAATTCTATAAAATGCAAGCATATTGCTATGGTCAATCCACAGAATATAGAGGTGGAACTCACTGATGAGATGATGAAAAAGTGGATTGGTTCAAGAGAAGATTACTTCTTCAAAAATGAAGGAGATGAAAAAACAACACTTGAAGTAGTCATGGAAGTTGATGAAGCATTTCAAGAAATGTTTGATACTGCCTGGCCAAAAGCTCTTGAGTATTTCAAAGAAATCTGTGAACGCTGAAAATATGAAAAAAATAGAAATTGCCACAGGAGTTGTTCATGAAGTACCAGAAGATATGGAAAAAGGTCTGGTTTCCAATTTAGATTTGCTTTCTAAGTGGAACAAGCTCACCCCTCTTGCTCGTAATGAGTGGATTTGCTGGGTTACTATTGTAAAAACCACAGAAACACGCAAAGGACATATTGACCGCTTATCAGCCGAAATTATGGAGGGAAAGAAAAGACCTTGTTGCTGGCCTGGTTGTCCTCATCGCAGAGAGAGTGCAAAAAAATGGTTCAAAGATTATAAGGAGGGAAATAATATGAAACCACCTATTGAATTATTCATTGAATCAAAAGTTTTACCTGAATATCAATCCATTGTTGTTAAATTCAGGGCGCTCATAAAAAAAGAATTTTCTGATCTTAAAGAAGAAATGCGTGGAGGAACCGAGAAATATTATGGTGTTCCTGTTTATAGAAATAAACGAATAGTTATAACACTTAGCCCAACAAAAAGAGGCATCACTTTTTCTTTTTCCGATGGTAAAAAATTTGAAGATAAATATTCGCTACTTGAAGGAGAAGGCAACAAAAGTCTGAATCTTAGGTTAAGTAAAGCTAAGGATTATAAAGATGAAATATTGAGATATTATATCAAACAAGCAATTGCATTTGATTCATAGGAAAATCAAATTTATAATAAATAAGGAAAGCCTATCATAATGAATGAGAACGAAAAATATTTTTTGAACTCAAGCCACGCTGCGCTCTCCTCCTTTCAGTCGTCGGGTCGTATAACAAGGGATATACGGTTCGGGGCTCGGCTCGCCCCTCACCCAAATTTTTCTTCCACTTCGTTCCAGAAAAACTTCGTATATCCCTGACGTTGTATGAAATAACTTTATAAAATATGGTCTGCGACTTTTGTTCACAAGATGTAATTGCAAAACAAGAAATTTTTAGAACTAAATTTTTTAGAGTTTTGTATCCACGTAATCCAATAATTCCAAGACATTTTCTTATTATCCCGATTAGGCATTTGCAATATTCCTTTGAGCTTAACAATAATGAATCAAAAGACCTTACACATATTCAAAATTCAATATTTAAGAAACTACAAAGTAAAGAAAATTGTTGCGGTTATAATTTTTCTACAAACAATGGTGAAAAAGCAGGTCAAGAAATAAAACACTGTCATTTCCATATATTCGCTCGATTTAAAAATGAAGAACGAAGTCCTTTTATGTTAATGGGTAAAAACCGTGATAAAAAATTTAGTTCTAAAAATTTTGATAAAAATATATCTGATTTACGTTCAATGTTTCAATCCGACCATATTTTATAAATTTACATCATGCAATATAGTAATGTGGCATGTCTGGTTTCATTACGTTATACTTAAACTTGTTATGCAATTTCAGACGACGTCTAGATGTTAGATGAAATAACTTTTCCAGATCTGCATGTAAATCTTTAAATATTCTGATGAGTATAACAATAAAAGTATGGTAATAAAATTCAAAAATCAACTTAGAGGTGATAGATTACTTTTAAAAAGAACAAGGCCAACTTTAGAAATGGCTGAAACTATATTTAAAGTAGTAGACGAAAATCGTAAACATTTAGAACCTTGGTTCTCTTGGACCGCACTAACTTTGAAAGTAGAGGATAGTCTGAAATATTTATTTGATAAAGAGGAGGAAACAAAAAAAGGAAAAAAAGTTGAATATGGTCTTTTTGTAAATAATGAGCATATAGGAAACATTTCTATTTTTGATATGAATGAAAAAGAAAAATCCGGTGAAATTGGCTATTGGTTATCTTCTTCTCATACAAGAAATGGTTATATGACAGAAGCAGTAAAGATACTTGAAAAAGAAGTTTTTGAAAAAATGGAATTAAACAGAATTCAAATAAGGTGTGATGAAAAAAATGAAGCTTCTTCCGGAGTAGCTAAAAAATGTGGTTATGTATATGAGGGTAAATATAGAGAAGATTCTTTTAGTGAGCATTTTAACAATTTTCGTAATACATTAGTTTTTTCAAAATTAAAATCAGAATATAAAAAGAAATAATAGAAAATCCTTCTCGCCCTACTCATCGAATTAATCGTGAAAATTTTTATTTTTAATCTCAAAAATTATGAAATTAGAAGAATATACGCCACAAAATACTCCTGATGAAAGTAAAGAAAAAGAAAAATCCAGTTTTGATAGAGAGCAATCTTTACGAGAATATGAAAACATAGAAAGGCAATCGGGGGAGTCTCAAGCCTTTTATCTTCAGCGAGCAGGAACGACAGTTACAAAAAAATTAAAGGAAAAATTTGGAATGCTTTTTGACCCAGGACGTTCGAAGGAAGAAGATTTACCCCAAAACATTATAACCTTGATTGAAGATATCTCTCTTGAAGCGCTTAAAGCGAAAGAAAATTCTACAAGTTCTTTTAAAAATGAAGGGGTGATACGTGATATAGCGGAAAATGTCGAATATCATAATCGAGGTAAACTTACGGATAGTGATTCTTTTGATACAACTCAGCGCAATAGAAAGTTTTTTGAGATTCAGCCTGGTAAGGGAGCAGCTAAGAGAGAAACGTATTGGAATACTTTATTTTTTCCTTATGACACAAAAGCGACTCGATCATTTGCTAAAGAAATACTTGATGATAAAACAATAGTTCTTCTAGGCGGAGGGCGTAGTCAATTAAAAGAAGAGTTAACCGAAAATGATATTACTCCTCGCGAAATTATTAATGTGGATCCATTTGTTGAGAATGTCGAAGAAGGAGCGGACAGAGTTGTGGCATTGAGTGCTTCAGATGAAAATTTTATTGATAGAATGAATGAGGAGGGTATTGTGGGTGCTGATGAGATTTGGGCGGAATATTCAGTTCCTGCATACCTAGAAGACCCAAGGGAAATCCAGCAACTTATTCAAAACATTGACGCTCTTCTCACTGAAGGTGGAACAGCAAGAATATGGCCCCTTGAAGTGGGTGGAAACGGGGAAGAAGGAGATCGAATTTTTCGTAAAGAGGCTCTGGTAACTAGTATAAAAGAAATAAATGCGACAGGAACATATGAAATTATTTTGCAGAAAGCTGCTGGTCGGCATGGAATAACTTTGCACAAATTAGCTCCATCAAGAGAAGAATTACAAAAAAGAGAGGATGAAGAAAAAATCAAAGAAATTAGAAAGCAACTCGGATTAATTTCTTAAACATCTTTCAGCTGATGGTTTTGGCGGACAATATTTGAATATTATTGTTACCCTAGTGGTATGTTTGAGTATTTTTGTATTTTTTATTTTTAGAGTGTATAGGAAATGTTCTTTAAAAAAAGAAGAAGTAATACTTCCGTGATTATTTTTTCTTGATGATACATACACTACGTCTATAGAGGCTGTAATGATAGTTCGCGAGTTTATTTTTTTATTTGGGTAAGTGAAATTTTTAAGTGTATTTGTTAATAAAGGAAAAAAATATTAGAATATCCAAATGAAAGAATTTGTTGATATAAAATAGTTTCAAGGAAAATTTAAAAATATTTCAATTGCTATTGTGTTTTTGTTGATGATTTGATTGTGTGGTTTACAGTAATATGGATAAACGTATACGGACATTTTTTCATTATACTTATAAAGTTATTCTTTATATTTTTGCTATCATTGGCTTTATATTAGTATTTGGATTTTTCGCTATACGTTGGCATTGGACGGATGTGCAAGGAGCAGTTGATTTGAATAATGAGCTTTTCTCTCAATTTTCACAGGGAAAAGACTTTTTATCTGAGGGAAAAAACTTGGGAATTGAAGGTGGGGAAGTTTCTGCAAAAATAGGCTCTCTATACACACTAGATTCTAAAATGGAAAAAATTTCTGAAAAAAGACGTATAAAAATGAAAAATTATTGCGAGATTGATGTAATCGGACAGTATTTTCCTGAAACAGCGTCGAAAATAATTGAAACGTATCAACAAACAGATGCTGATATTTTAATTCTAAAAATGATCTTGGCGGCAAAAATTAGAATCGAAGAAAAGAATGGAAAAGAAATATTTATGTATTGTGATGCTGAAAATATAGAAATAGATGATAAAGCGATTGATGAAAAATATGTAGGTGCTAAGGGCGCGGCGATTTTTCCTTGGATGGATAATGAAGAATGGCGTGCTATTAAAGAAGCCATTGTTAAAGATAAGGATGTTATTGATAAGGCGGCAGCTATCGCGGGGATTGAATCGCGTTTGCTTGTGGCGTGCGCAATTGTGGAACAAGTGAGATTGTTTAATAGCGATCGCGAGCTTTTCAAAAAAATTTTTGAACCGTTGAAAATTCTTGGTAATGCTAACAAGATTTCGCTTGGCATTATGGGAATTAAAGAAAATACAGCTATTGAAACAGAAAAACATTTGAAAGATGCAAATTCTCCTTATTATTTGGGAGTTGACTTTCAAAATGTTTTAGACTTTGAAAATAAAGAGGGTGGTAGATATGCTCGATTAACCGATGATACACATTATTATTCTTATCTTTATGGTGCCATTTATTTGAAACAGATAATGTCTCAATGGAAAAACGCAGGTTATGACTTGCAATATCGTCCAGAAATTGTAGGTACTCTTTTTAATGTAGGATTTCCTCAATCAAAACCAAAACCTGATCCGAAGGTGGGAGGAAGCTCTATTGAAGTTAATAATATACAATATACTTTTGGATCATTGGCTTATGAGTTTTATTATTCTGGAGAGCTTACAGAAGTTTTTCCCTTTAGAGTTAATTGAAATATTCTTATTCTTGGAATGCATAGAAATAAAGAAATACTTGCCAGGGTAGGTTTGTGAAAAATAATTATTTTTAAAGTAGAGTTTTTTTAGATTGGTATTTTTTCAAAAAAACGTCTATACTCGAAGTACTGATTTGTAAAGAGAAGGAGATTTCCTAAGAAACGCTTAGACAAAAAGAAAGAAAGGGGAATGTTATTGACAAAAAATATAAAATGTGCTATTTTAGAGGGGTTTCTTTTTAAGCGTAACAACGAATCAGAACAGGTATGACGATCGCTTTTTCTTTTTATTTTATAAAGAGAGAAAGAGGAAAGTCCGGACATTCCCTTTATTTTTTTAAAGGAACTGGGTAGCGGGTAACTCCCGCACGCTGTGAAGCGCGAGGTGCGAACAGAGACGTTTTCTTTTGCGAAAAAGAAAACATCCTATTTTCGAATAGGATGAGTTCTATAGGAAACTATAGAAGTGAAACGGTTAAATCCTTACCCGAATGCAAGACCGTGTCTCTCTTTATTGAGAGAAGAGTCGCTTTCTCCTTAATCGGAGAAGAGCGTATCGGTAACGATACGTCTAGAGAAATGGTCGTCCTCGACAGAATCCGGCTTATATACCTGTTTTGATCCGTTGTTTCGATTATTCGTGAACTTCGATAACAATATGAAACGATCCGAACTTTTTTTTAGTGGTATTCAGGTTCCGATCGACTTTTTAGCTATTGCCCTTGCTGCCACTACGGCATACTGGATTCGAAATATTCCAGAGGTTATTATTTTTAATAATCGTCTTTATGAGTTTTCTTATGGCGATTATATAAATGTCGTTCTTTTGATCATTCCTTTTCTTTTAGGAATTTTTGCATTTGAAGGGCTGTATAGCATACGAATTACGAGATCTTTTATTTCTGAAATAGGAAGAGTTTTTCGCGCTCTTAGTATAGGATTGGTTATTGTGATTGTAATGATATTTCTTCAGAATGAATGGTTTGCTTCTCGTTTTATTATTTTAGCTACATGGATTTTAGCAACTTTCTATGTTGTTATTTTTCGTTTTATTCTTCTTTTTATACAGAGACAACTTCTTTTGCGAAGAGGCATTGGTGTTCATAGAGTTCTTCTTATAAACGGAAGTGAGAAAACGAAATTTTTTTCTCGTGTTTTAGGAAGTATTCCCAAACTTGGATATCGTGTCGTAGATATTGTCGAGGGTATTAATCTTCGTCAAATTAAAGATGTTCGAAAAAAAATGGGTATAGATGAAATTATTCTTTGTGATCCTAGTGTTCCTGATGATCTTCAGGAAAAACTTATTGATTATTGTTCTATTCACAATATTGGTTATTTATATGTTCCCACAAGTATACAAGCGTCGAAAATACGACTACGAACATTTGAAGGTGAACCAGTTTTTGAAGTCACACATACACCTTTAGATGGTTGGGGAAAAATTCTCAAACGCATTTTTGATATCGTGGCATCTTCTTTATTGATTTTACTTTCTTTCCCTATCATGATGATTATCGCGATTCTTATCAAATTAGAAGATCCTGATGGACCTATTGTTTTTAAAAATGATAGAGTCGGTGCAGATGGAAAAATATTTCGACTTTTTAAATTTCGTTATATGAAATGGAGGTATAGCACATCAGTGGAAAATCCTCATTATGAAGAAGCACTTGCTTATGAAAAGGAACTTATTAAAAAGAGAAATACAAGAAAGGGTCCTATTTATAAAATTAAAGATGATCCCAGAAAGACACGTATAGGAAAAATTATCGAGCGTCTTTCTCTTGATGAGCTCCCTCAATTTTTTAATGTATGGTTGGGAAGTATGAGTTTAGTAGGTCCCAGACCTCACCAAAATAGGGAAGTTGAAAAGTATCGAGAATACCACAGAAGACTCCTTACTATAAAACCTGGTATAACGGGGATGGCACAGGTTTCAGGAAGAAGTGATTTGGATTTTGAGGACGAGTTTAGATTAGACCTTTTTTATATTGAAAATTGGTCGCTTTCCCTTGATATTCTTCTTTGTTTAAGAACTATAAAAGTTCTTGCAACGAGACGAAAAAATTCTTAATTTTTTAGATACTATTCGTATGATTCTTTTTCGTTGGTTATTCACTGCTGGTTTATTTCTTATTATTTCTCGTTATATTCCTGGTATAGAAGTGCAGAGTTTTTCTACGGCTTTAATCTTGGCATTTTTTTGGGGAGTGGTAAATGTTCTTTTGAAGCCGTTATTGATATTTTTTACCCTACCTTTGAATATTGTTACTTTGGGATTATTCCTTTTTGTGATAAATGGTTTTCTTTTCTGGTTTCTCTCAACCTTTATTAAAGGATTTGAAGTAGAAGGTTTTGGGTATGCTATTCTTGGTGCAATGATACTTTCTTTGGGAAGTCTAATTTTTAATACGTTACTTAAGGATTCAAAGAAGGATCATAATGTTCCTTTGAATAGTAAATAATATGTCTACTCTCGTATTAGATATTGAGACGAAAGGAGAGTCCTACGATGAAATGGACGAACCTACCAGGGAAGCATTAACTCGCTGGATTGATCGAGAGACAAATGACCCTAAGGAACATGAAGAATTACTCACGTATGTAAAGGAGGGTATGGGATTTTCTCCACTTACAGGAGAAATTATTGCTTTAGGACTTTTGGATGTAGAGAAGAATAAATCAGTTGTTTATTTTCAAGCTCCCGGAGAAGTATTTGGCGAATTTCAAGAGAATGGTGTACTGTTCAAACAGATGGATGAAGCGAAGATGCTTTTTCATTTTTGGAAAGGAGTTCAAAAGTACTCAACACTGGTTACCTTTAATGGAAGAAGTTTTGATGTCCCTTTTCTTATGGTAAGAAGTGCTGTGCATAGCATTAGACCAACGAAAAACTTTCTTTCCAATCGTTATATGAGTTTGCAACGATCTGAAGCTAAGCATGTAGATCTTCAAGAAGAATTAAGTTTTTATGGAGCCCTTCGTCGAAAAGGATCACTTCATCTCTGGTGCCGAGCATTTGGTATAGAAAGTCCGAAAATTCAAGGGGTTTCAGGTAATGATGTCTCCCGATTATTCGCACAAAAGCAATATAAAGATATTGCTCGTTATAATGTTAGAGATATCGAAGCGACGAGAGATTTATATATTCATTGGAAAAAATACTTACATTTTGATTATGATAATAGACGTTGAATTTATTAAAGGAATTATTGGTACCGATCCCATCGTAACTGATGAAAAAAAGAAGATTGTTTTTGTTGGGCGTTCTAATGTTGGAAAGTCAAGTCTTATTAATCTCCTCGTGGGGAAAAAAATAGCGAGATCTAGTTCTGAACCTGGAAAAACTCGAGAAATAAATTTCTTTTCATTAGGAAAAAAACGATATTTTGTAGATCTTCCTGGTTATGGTTATGCTAGAATTTCAGAAAAATCAAGAGAGAAATTAAGAAAACATCTTTTGTGGTTTCTCTTTGAATCGGGTGTGGAATTGGAACTCGTTGTTTTGATTGTAGATGCTCAGGTAGGACTTAAATCTTTTGACGAAGAAATTTTACAAGCTTTTCTTGAAAGAAAAACTCCTTTTGTTATTATTGCGAATAAATCAGACAAACTTACTCAAAAAGAGAAATATAAGGCATTAAAGAAATTTAGAGAGAAAGGCGTTGAAGATTCCATTCTTTGGATGAGTGCCAAAACAGGAAAAGGAAAAGAATCTTTACGTTTGAAAATTTTCGGTGAAGGTTAAAAATTCTGAAATAAGAATTGCTTTTCATTAGTTTTTCGATGATAATAAAGACATGATCGAATTCGTTGCTGAAAATCTTCTTTTCCTTGGTGTTTTTATCGTAGTAATGTTTTTTCCCGGCGTTGTTTTAATGCGGTATATCGATAAAAAACATCTTTTTGATCCAGTTGAAACATTGGTTATATCTTTTGTTTTGAGTCTTTCTCTTGCTCTTTTTTCTGCTATTTTGATGGATGTTTTGAATATTCGGATCGATGCTGTTTCTTTGAGTATTTTGTATATTACGTGGATTATTTTATTTGTTTTATTTGTTCGAAATTCGAGTAGAAACGCAAAAGAGTTTTTAAAGAACCATAACAAAAAATCTTTTTCTTTTGGTTTTCTTATTATTTTTACACTTTTAGTTCTTCTTAAATCTTTATTTCTTTCTCAAAATCCAATTCCTATCTCGACAGACTTGGGACATCATATGTACTGGTCACAATCAATTATTCTCTCTGGTGAATTACCAAAATACCAAGAACGTGAAATTCTTATGGCGGACTCTGAGAATGAAAAACATTCCGTTTCCGAACCTGAACCTATATCAGATGTTATTGTGGGAGAACATGTCATTTTTTCCGTGATAGCGATTTTAACTGGAACAAGTTTAATTTCTATATACCCCATATTTACTTTGTTCTTTGTACATATTATGACATTGCTGGGTGTTTATATTTTGGCAAGACGTTTATTTGCTGGAACTTTCCATTCTGAAACGTTAGCTGTTTTTTCTTTGTTTGGTGTGGGGATTTTATTTGGATTAGATTCGCCTCAAATGAAATATATTGTGGGTGGAGTAGTGGGAAATACTTTGGGTAATTTATTTATTGTAATGAGTATCCTTGTTTTTCTCGTAGGAATAATGAAAAAAAATTCTATTTTTCTATCTTTGGGAATATTTTTCTTATTCGTTTTGGCCTATACACATCATCTTTCAACACTTCTTTTTGCTCTTTCTCTTGTGGGTATTGTAACATTCCTTTTTATTTTTGGAAGAAAATATTGCATACAGAATATTGTGCCACTTCTTTTGAGGCCTTCAATTTGGATTGTCTTGGTTATGGGCTTATTCTTATTTTTTTTCGTATGGACACCATCGTATATTACGAATAAAGCTGTTCAAACTGTAGTAGGTTCTCCTGTAGAAAAAGAAGAACACATGGGTATATCGTTTGAGCAATACGCACTGACTATAGGAGAAGACCGTGCTTATTTTGGTGTTTTTGGAATTATTTTTCTTTCCATTCTTGTGATACGAAGATTTCGAAATCCTTCTCAAAATAAAAACGATTTTTCTTTGTTTGCTCCGGCTATTCTTATGGGTTGGTCGGTACCACTTTTGGCTCTTGTGTTTTTTCCATCGCTTGTGGGTATAGACATTCCTACTGTAAGAACAGCGAATTATACTATTATTCCTTTTGTTTTATTAACTTCATTATTTGTTATTGAAGTATTTTCTTTGATTCAAAGAGAAAAAATGCTCCCTCCTATTTTTCTTCAAGGTTTTGTCTTTATGTTTTTTCTTGGATTTGCTTTTTCTGGATGGGCAGATAATATAGGTTTTTTAAATTCTGGAAATTCACCCATAAAAGCAGGGGAACTTCATCGACTCGCTTCTTTTTTAGGAGAAAAATATTCTCACTCTGAAGAAACGATAATGTATGATCATATTAATATTAATGGGGGATCGTGGATAAAATCATATTTTATGCGTGATTATAATTATCCTTTCTATCGAGCACATCTTTTTCGATATGATCGATCATCTGATAAGTCTGAACGCTGTACTCTGGATGCAATAAGTTATCCAGAAACGAAAGAAGCTAGAAAATGTTATCAGGATCTTAATATTAAAGCGATCGCCATCAATGAATCCCTTGATGGAAAAAAATTTCGCGAAAATGAAGAATTTTCTCGGGTATATTCTGGAGAGAATTTTTCTGTATACGAATATTTTGGAAAGTAAATAGAGAACATATGAATATACCAGATCCACTTCAAAAGATGACACCACTCCAAATGCTTTCAAGTGTGGGGGGCGTGCTTTTTATTGGATTTTTCTTGATAGTTTTTGGAGGAAGAAGCGTTTCTCAAGAAAAAAGTTCGAATATGTGGGAAATTTCTTTTGTTGAGCCAGAAAAATTAGAATCTTTGGATTTTAGTGTATATCAACGAGGAAAAAAACAAACATTTACATATGAAATTTTTTGTGGAAGAAAAGTTGTTTTTCAAGGAGAAATAGCTGTTGATTTTGATAAAAAAATATTTGTAAATATAGAGGAAGAGAAAAATTTTTCTGAATGTGATTCAGATCTCCGCACTGTGGAGGTTAAAAATAGTTCAGGAGAAAAAAGAAGTATTTATCGTTCGGTGGATGATCGTATAAATTAAAAAGATCAGCCTTTAAAATTACTCTATGGCAACTCTTGGAAAATCCTTTTTTTGGCTCTTTGGAGCAGAATTTCTTTTTTATCTTTCCGGCTATGTTGTCCATATGGGAGCGGGGAGAATTTTGGGTGTGGAGGATTATGGAAAATATTCCCTAGTCATAACGATAACACTTATAATAGCCAATCTTGTCGGAGCGGGACTGCCTATTGCTATGGGAAAATTTTTGAGTGCATCTTATGCCAAAGGAGATCAAGAAATGGTTTTTCTTATTAAAAGACGGATCGCTCTTTGGCAATCTATTTTTATGTTTTTGGCAGGAGGAATTTTTTTCTTAAGCGCACCACTTTTGGCTTCATTTTTGGGAGATTCTTCTCTTACAGAACTTTTTTGGATAGCTTCTTTTATTATTCCTCTTTATGGAGCAGATCTTTATTATTTTCATTATTATTCTGGACTTAAATATTTTCATATTCAATCCATACTCAAATTTGTGCGAGCACTTCTTCGTATGACTGTAATTATCGGCTTGGCATACTGGTTTCATTTGGCAGGAATTATTGCAGGATATTTAATTGTTCCTTTTTTTATTTTTCTTTTAGCATGGCAATTAGATAAAGAGAGGAAGTTTGAAAAGAAAGATTCTAAAGAAATAGCAACATTTTCTTTTCATGATGTACTTTCTCTTGCGGGTGCTACAACGATATTTTTGGTAATTTTTGAAATACTTATTTCCTTTGATATGTATGTTTTGAAATATACAACAGGAGACGATGTTCTTGTGGGAGAATACAGTTCCGCTCTTACAATTGCTAGAATCCCAACATTTCTTTTTTATGCCCTTACTATTATTCTTCTTCCTACAATTTCGGAAGCACGTGTTTTTAAAAGTTTTAAAAAAGCGAAAATGCTTATTACTTTAGCTCTTCGTTTTATGCTTTTCCTTACCATTCCATTCGTAGTAATTCTTTCAGTGTATGCAGAGCCAGTCATTCGTTTATTGTTCGGGTCACAATTTAGCGGAGCTTCTTCTTTTCTTATGATTTTAAGTTCGGCTATGGGATTTTTAACCGTTTTGTATGTGTGTGGATTTGCTTTCATAGGTGCGGGGAAGGGATATATTCCCGCAGGAATCGCTACGAGTGCTCTAGTTCTTAATGGCGCCCTTCTTTTCTTGGGTGCAGAAAAATATGGTACTTTGGGTTTTGTGGGAGTAAAATTGTTTGTGGCTATTCTCGTCTTTTTCGCTGTACTCTTTTTTATATATCGAGTTTTTGGAGCACATCTTTTATTTCGTGAAATAGGAATTTCTGTTTTTGCTGGTGTTGTTATATATGGTATAGCTTGTTTATTTCCAATTTCTATTCTTTATCTTTTTGTTATTTCACCTATCATATTTAGTTTATATGTAGGAATTTTATTGTATTTCAAAGTGCTTTCCCAAGAAGATCTACAAGTAGTAAAGAATAAGATCTGAGATATAGCATAAGGAGTCTGATGGATATATATTTTCGATAAAAGGAATTTTTTTTGTTCTTTTTTGTATTTCATGTAAGGATCTTAAAAGGGATAGATAATGTTGTAGAGGATTTATGTTTATAAAAAAATTTCGTACATTTTTATATGGATTTTTTCTTTGTCTTTTAGCAATGGTAATGGGGATGGGATATGGTGCTTACGAAACATTTTCAGTTTCACAAGAAACAGTTTCTATACAGTTGGCACAAACGGATACTACTATTGAAAAAGCAAATACTAAAGAAGAAAAAAAGGAAACTATAAAAATTCCACCGCCATCGATAGATCGAATGAAAAAAGAAGGATGTATCGTAGATGGATTGCTCTCGGGTTATGGAGATGATGAATCAAATATTGAAATGGCGAAACGTCTCCCATGTTACTCTATGCACAGAGCTCTTGAAACATGGTTGGAGCCTCCAGATTTCGATCAAGCACAGTCTTTTATCGAAAAGATAGGAAAGACTGACGTTGTGTGGGGAATGTTTCTTGCTGAGGCTATACATCTCAAATCTGATTATCTTTATGAAAAAGAAAATCGAAATTTTTCTTTTTATGATATGTGCGCACCAGATACAAAAAATAAATGGGGAGAACATACATGCGTTCCTTCTTTAGAAAAGAAAGAATATCGATTATATCTTGAGCAAATAACCGCTCGAGCCATGGATATCGGAATCCAGAATTTTATGTTTGGACAAGTTTTCCTTCAGGATGACACAAAGAAAACTCGAATACCCCAAATTATTACCTTTATGCGAGATGCTGCAAAATCTCGAAATATAGAGATTGTTATCGGTGCCCAAACGAATGATATTACAGACCCTGAATATTTAAAGATGTTTGATTATATTGAGGGGGGTGTCGGTTTATATGCTAATGGAAAAGTTGAAAATAAACCTTGCTTTTCAAGATGGTGGAAAAAAGAGGGCGATTGGTGTTGGGCTCTTCTTTGGCATGAGCAATATGTAACGAATGCACATAATGTGTTGGTACATCTTGATTGGAGTGGGAAACATGGAGATGACATGAGCACGTTCGCTCGTATGGATAGCAAAGATCGCGCTAAGACATTACAATCGCTTTATGATAAGTTTAGAGAACAAAAAATTGGTTTTTTATTGCCAGTAATGACAGCCTTACCAGAGAATAATGGGGGATGTTATGGCGAAAAAGAAAGGTATTATAGTGCAAGTAAAGATTTCGGATGTAAGGACGAAGAGCATATTTCCAAGATCATTCAAAGTTCATAAGAATTAAAAAAGAAAATAGAATTTTTTAAGAACATTAATGAGCTTGTTTTATAAATCAAAATCTTCTATTTTTTACAAGTTTTTAGTATTACAAGAATTAACGCTATTCAAATAGTAGAAATAGTATTCTATTTTTTAAGTAAAAGAATGGCTCGAATAAATACAAGTATCTTTAAGCTTCTTTATTATTTCTTTCTTTTCGTTCGGAGTATTTTCAGATATTTTTCAGCCATTATTTCTCGTGTGAAGTTTTTGAGAACATAATCATGCGCATTTTTTCCAAGAAGTTCTCTTCTTTCTTTATTATCAAGAAGTTCTCTCAAAGTTTTTATCCAAAGTTCTTTATTGGCGGGTTCTAAGAGAATTCCATTTTTTTCATTATGAACAGCGTCTTTAAGGCCATCTAAATCACTAGCAATAACAGCTCGAGAGCAAGCGCCTGCTTCGATAGCATTAATACCAAAACCCTCCATAGATCCTGGTATTCGAATATTGGGAGATACGACAATATCAGCAGTGTTGTAAAGCGTTTGCATATCTTTCCAAGGAATATTTGTAAAAAAATGAACTTTAGTTTGAAGTTTGAGCTCTTGGACAGTTTTTTTACACTCCGGAAAAAAATTAGCATCACCAGCATTTTTGCTTTTTACTAAGCCTCCAGCCGCGATAAAAATAACATCCTCAGGGAGATAAGGAAGAATATTTCGAATAAACCATTCTACGCCCTTATGCTCGACAAATCGCCCAACACGAAGAATAACAAAGGTGTTTTCAAGTTTCCTTTCAAGAAGTTTTTCTAAATCTTTTCTTGTTCTTTTTGCAATGACGGTAGAAGGATTAATTCCATTGGGTATAAAAGTGCATATTTTCCGTGGAATACCAGCGCTTACTGCTTCTTGGATAGTTTCATTTCCCACAGCAAGAATATGATCGAGAAGGGAAAGTGACGGAATATTGATAAAGCGATAAAGAATTCCCAAAATGGATTTTTTTTTGGCAAATGTTATATCAAGTCCGTGAATAACGGAGGCGTATGTTTTGGATGGAGAAAAAACGCTAAGTGCTAATCCAAGGGGTGCTAAAACGCCATCTCCTAAAAGAATAACGTCATGTTTTCTAAGAAGAAAGAGAGACTTAATAAATGCATAAGGCAAAAAAAATGGAAGAAATTTTTTCCCTCGGGTATTGGCAATGACAGTTACAGAAACATGTTTTTTGAGAGCCTCAGCAAGCTCAAAATTTTGATTTTCTATTCCGCCAATAGTAGGAGGATATGATTTAGAAAGAAAGAGTATTCGCATAGAATGGTAAATTTTTTTATTTCTTTTTCTCTTTATTTTTTATAGTGTTCTTTTTTTATGCGATAGAGAAGATCTTCCGTGAGCCGTCTTGAGCTTCGGATCATGTCTGCTATAAAGGCAAAAACTGTAAATTGAAGACCTACGACAAAAAGTGCAAAAGAAAAAAGAAGCCAATTTCTATAGGGAGTTATTTTGAATTCTTGAAAATAGAAAAAGAGAAAAACAAGGAAAATACTTACCGCTATAAGCATCATAATAAATCCAGGAATACCAAAGAACTTGAGAGGACGAACATCTCGAATAGCCTTTATAATAATACTAAAACTATTGGAAACGAATTGTCGAATCGTTCGAACGACGCGAGATTTTCGATCGACGAAATAGGTAACGTGAACAGGAACCCATTCAACTTTGAGATTTTTTCCAATAGCATCGATTATTGTTTCTTGTGTGTAGGTAAAATCTCCTGGGAGATTGAGGCGGAGCATAGTTTCACGATTTAAAGCCCGAAATCCACAAGTGAGATCGTTAATTTTTGTTCGAAGAAAGCCACCGACGATGCGAGCTGCTAAGCGATTAAGAGCGTCTTTTATCCAAGGAATATTTTTTGCTTCTTTTCCTCCAAATCGATCAGCTACTACCATGTCAGCCTTTCCTTTCAGAACGGGATCAAGAAGCAAGGGAATGTCTTTAGCATCAAACTGACCGTCAGCATCTATATTAACAAAGTAATCAGCTCCATTTTCTAATGCAATCTCTATAGCTGTTTTGAATGTTTTTCCAATTCCTCTGTTGGTTGAATGGGAATATACAATGTCTGCTCCGGCCTTTTTTGCAATTTCTGCTGTATTATCTTGACTTCCATCATCAATAACTTGAATAAGGATTTCACTTAAACCCTGGAGTTTCCTTGGAAGTCCTTTAATGGTTTTAGCTATAACCATTTCTTCATTAAATGCTGGAATATTGATGATAAGTTTCATACAAACAATGAATAGAAAAATAAAAAATAGACATCTAAACTTTATCAAAAAAAAGCTAAAAAAGCAATAGAAAATAATAGAGAAATGTTTTTTTGAAAGGACGAAAAGAAAATTTTAATAGAAAATTATTGTTCAGTGTGATATTCTAAAAAAAGTAATCTCTAAGTGTAAAAAAATGGAAAGTCAAAATGAGAATCAAGGACAGACTGTAGAGAATTTTTCTTTTTCAGACGGGAATGCTACGCAGGAGTCACAAGAAGGAAAAAAACCATTTTTTGTGGCACAGGGAATACCGGCGGAAATTCCCACTAGAGAGAGTGGAAATATCTATGGAATATTTTCTCTTATTTGCGCTGCTTTGTCTTTGCTTTCCTTTCCTATTCTTTTAGGTCCGATTGGGATTTTTCTTGGTTCCTTGGCTAGAAAAAGAAACAAAAAAACATTAGGATTGATTGGTATGATACTTTCTGTCATAGGCATGATTACTGGTTTTATTTTTGGAGTTGTAATAGCGAATCTTCAAGAAAAGGGACTTTTAAGTGGATCAATTTCTGCAATTTTTTAAATCGATTTAGGCTATGCAATCAATACCCATTGTTTTCTTATATGGATTTTTTGTTATTCTTCCTGTATTTTTTTGGTTTTGGTTTTTTGGTCGACGAGATAGAGCTGAACCTGAACCAAGAAAGTTACTTTTTCAATTGTTTTTGTGGGGATTCCTGGCTGCAATAATTGCTTTTCTTTTGGAAGTTTTTTTGAGTGAGATTTTTTATGGAGAAGATAATTCAGACGTTAATCTTCTTAATAGAACTGAAATAATGTCCATAGCCTCATTGGGAGTACTTATTCTATTTGTTGCTATAGAAGAAATTGTAAAATTTTTTATTCTTAAAAAAGTAGTATATTATTCAGAGCATTTTACGCAGATTATCGATGGAGCTCTTTATGGAATTTGTTTGGCTTTGGGTTTTTCTTTTATTGAAAATACTGGATATTTTTTTGATGTTTTATTTGGTGAATATACCATGAGGGATTTGATAGGTATTTCATTCTTACGTTCTTTTATGCCTCTTCTGCTTCATATAGTGGCTACGGGTATTTGTGGTTTATATTTGGCAAGAAAAAAATTCAGCCCCGAACATTCTCAGAAAAATATCATAAAAGGTCTTTTTATTGCTATAAGCATGCATGGTATTTTTAATATCTCCGTATTAATGACAGAAAGTCCAATAAATTTTTTCATTGCGTTGGCTGTTCTCTTTCTAGGTTTATTATTTTTATTGAGACAAATATCTAAAGGAGAATCAAAAATGATATGGAAATTGATTTATAAATAAAAGTATATTTTCTCTTACAATCTTCAAATTTTCGCTACAAATTCGATAAAAATTTGAAAATTTCATATACGAAAGGAGATTGGTAATAGTCCTATGAAAAAAATTCAATCAAAAAAGATGATTCTCACTTGGTGTGGAAATCATCTTTTTTTGAGTATGAAATTCTCCTTATTTTTTTGAATCTTTATTCGTTTCTTCGGAAAAATTTATTCAGGATAAACAGTACTCCCGTCTTTATTTTTGATAATAATAGCTGCAACGGGGCATGCTTTTGCAGAATCAAGCAAAGCCTCTTTATTTTCTTGATCAATACCATTTAAAATAAGAGCCTTTCCTTCTGCGTCGAGCTCAAAGGATTGAGCTGCAATTGCTGTACAAATACCAGCACCAATACATTTTTCTTTATCTACGGATACAGTCCAATCATCCTTTTCTACGGGACCAAATGGTTTTCCACTGTCTTTGAGATTGCTCATAAAGATTTTTTCTTATTTGATTACAGATTCTTTATACTACTTTTTTTATGACTTTGTGAAGGGTCTCCAAAGGAAGAAGAGCACATTTGATTCGTACTATACCAACATCTGTTCCTAAAATTTTGATCATATCTTCTTTTGTGAGTCTCTGAATTTCTTGAATAGGTTTCTTTTTTACATACTCTGTAAGGAGAGATGCTCCTGCTACGGAGATAGCGCAACCCTTTCCAGAAAATCGAATATCCTCGATTACGTCATTTTCAATTTTGACAGACATAGTAAGGATATCGCCACAAGATAAGTTTTCAATAGTTTCTGTGGAAGTGGCATTTTCAAAAGAACCAAAATTTTTTGGATTTCGATAATGATCAAGAATAATTTCTTTGTAAATATCCATAATTATTTAATGAGAAGGAAAAAACTTTTTTATTTTTTCAAGTCCATCGATAAGTCGTTCGATATCACTTTCGTTGTTGTAGATAGAAAGTCCGATACGAATAGTCGCTTTGTGTTCGGTGTGCATCCTTTGG
Organism: Candidatus Moraniibacteriota bacterium; assembly: GCA_016699795.1. Lineage (NCBI taxonomy): Bacteria > Candidatus Moraniibacteriota > Candidatus Moraniibacteriota bacterium. Next base: position 197,071 of record CP065011.1, on the reverse strand, counting down.
TGAAGAGGCATGGCACAATGAGATCCTGCGCGAACACAAATCCCTTCTTGTCCTAAAAGTTGAGCAGTGTCGTGAGGATGAATTCCAGAAAGAGTAAAAGAAAGAATTCCAGAATGTATTCCACTGGAAGGTTCGGGTCCATAAAGAATAATATCTTGGCCAAAATGTTTTTCAAGCTCATTCCAAGCAAAAGCACTTAATTGTTTCTCATAAAGGGCTATGGTATTTCTTTCTTGAAAATCAATAAAATCCAATGCTGATCCAAAAGCAATAATATCTGCTATGGAGGGCGTTCCGGCTTCAAATCGATGGGGAGGTTTTTGAAAAGTGCTTTCATCGTCTGTTACCGAAGTAACCATTTCTCCTCCATAAAGAAAAGGATCAAGTGTGTCGAGATATTTTTTCTTTCCATAAAGAATACCAACTCCTTTGGGGCCAAACATTTTGTGTCCGGAACACGCAAGAAAATCACAATCCAAAGATTGGACATCTATGAGGCTATTTCCAGCTGACTGTGCGGTGTCGAGAATGGTTATAATATCTGGATTTTTTTCTTTGGCTATTTGAATGAATTTTTTTGCATCGAGTATAGTTCCAAAAACATTCGACACATGAACAAAGGAAAATATTTTTATATTTGTATCAATATTTTCTCGAATAGAATCAGGGGAAATTGTTCCATTCGAATCAAAATTAATAATACGGAGTTCAAGGCCATACATTTTACAAAGCTGTTGCCATGGGACAAAATTTGCATGATGTTCCATTGCTGTTATGGCTATGCCATCTCCTTTTTTGAGTTTAGGAAGGAGGACTCTAGCGAGTAAATTTATGGATTCGGTGGTATTTCTCGTGAATATAATTTCATCTAAAGAGTGTGCGTTAAAAAAACGAGCTGATTTTTCTCGTACCAATTCCATTTCTTTTGTAGCTCGCTCAGAAAGTGGGTAAAGTCCACGGGCTACGTTAACGGGATAGTTCTCGTAATATTCACAAAGTTTATCTATCACTTTCTTGGGAACAAGTGTGGATGCAGGACTGTCTAAATAGCACAGATTCGGATGGTGAGAGAAAACCGGAAATTGTTCTTTGATTGTTTCGAAAGGGGACATATCACGTGAAAAATTGAGAATTTAAATAGGGGGTTAATAAGAGAAAAAAATGCGACGAATCGAAAAAGGAAAGAATGAGTCGTCGCAAAGAAGCTTATATTTCGGGAGATATTCTTTCACCCAATTTCCGTGGAGGGGGTTCTTTACTTTTTCGTAGCGCGATCCTTTTGGATTCTTTTCTTTTTTTGAGTATTGTTTGAATGAGGGAGATTGCCAAGAAGTAAAGAACAGTTCCGATAAGGAAAAGGATGGAAGAGAAAACATGAGTATTTTGAGACATGCTTTTACCCTCCTTACATTTTTATGAAAGTACTTAGTAATTATAGGTTACTCTCTTTTTAGTTTTTTGAAAAGCGGTTGTAGAGTTAGTAGTAACGGGTAATACTTGGTATGCTTAGGGGGCAATACTGTTAACTGCGTAGAGCGTCAAGAGGAATTTTTCTTGTGTTTTGAATCTTTATTGTGGCCATTCGCGGACGACTGGAAAGATCATTTTGTATGGAAATGGTGCTTTTGGGAAAATATGTTTGAGTTTGGGATTCAAAAAAATCTTTTTGGGTGGTGTCCCCGAAGAATTCGCAAAGAAGTATAATTTGATCTGGAAGTTTTTCTCTATTTTTCGAGAGTTGCCGAAAGAGTCGGCGATAGTGTTTAAGGCCGTCTTTTCCTGAAATAAGAGCTTCTTTGGGCTCAAATAAAATACCTATACTTTCTTTGTGGGAAGATGCTTTGTTGTAGAAATGATCTGGAATATAAGGAAGATTGGCAGTAAGAATAAGAAGTGAATTTTTTTCTAAGGAGGGTATTTTTTCTAAGAAATCTTCTAAAAGATTACTTTTTTTAAAAATAATTGAGTTTGAAAAAGAATGAATTCTTGCATTTTTTTTGGCTACAATGAGAGACTTTTCTGATATATCAAGAGCAAACGTCTTTGGTCTTAAAGAAGGAGAAATGTGATGTAATATTGCAATCGGAATACAACCACTCCCGGTTCCTATGTCGATAAGAATGTTTGTTTCAAATTTCTTTTTTTTCAAAATTTTGAGAGATTCTTCTACGAGAAGTTCTGTTTCTGGACGCGGTATGAGAACATCCTTGTTTACAAAAAAATTTAAATTAAAAAACTCTTTTATTTTTGTAAGATAGGCTAAAGGAATGCCTGATTGTCGTTTTGAAAAAAGAGTTTTAATTCTTTGAAAATATTGTTGAGGAAGAATTTCTTCGGGGTGCGCTACTATATGCTCTCGTGAAACTCCCAAAATAAAAGCAAGGAGAATTTCTTTTTCGTGTCTTTTGACAGGGGGGTTGAGAAGAAGAATATCTTGAAGACGAAGGGATTTCATACAATTAGAGACGGTCCTTTTTGTTTTGTATTTCCCACTTTCTTTTTGTATCTTCTTCGCGAAGCGAATCAAAAATATCATCTACAAATCCTGAAAGAATAATTTCAATATTACTCCAACTTTTTTTGATTCGATGATCAGTGATGCGATCTTGTGGAAAATTATATGTTCGTATTTTCTCACTTCGATCACCAGTTCCTATTTGAGATCGACGCTCATCCGTTCTTTCTTTGGCGAGACGTTCTTCCTCTAGACTAAGAAGACGAGATCGCAAAACTCGCATAGCTTTTTCTTTATTTTTAATTTGAGATTTTTCATCTTGACAGGTAACGACGGTGTTGGTGGGTATATGGGTAATACGCACGGCACTGTATGTGGTGTTGACACTTTGCCCTCCTGGTCCAGACGAACAATACGTATCAATACGAAGATCTTTGGCCTCTATAACAATATCCACTTCTTCTGCCTCAGGGAGAACGGCAACGGTTGCTGTAGAAGTATGTATTCTTCCAGCTTTTTCTGTTTGAGGAATTCTTTGTACGCGATGAACTCCAGATTCATAGCGTAATTTTTCATAAACAGGAGATTCCTTTGATCCGTGGATTTCAAAAACAATTTCTTTGAAACCACCTAGCTCTGTTCCATTGGAATGGATTATAGACGTTTTCCATCCTAATCGCTCACCATAACGTGTGTACATGCGAAAAAGATCCGCAGAAAAAAGGGAAGATTCATCACCGCCAGCACCAGCACGTATTTCAATAATAACGTCCTTCTCGTCATTGGGATCAGGGGGAAGAAGTGCTTTGTTGAGATTTGTTTCTAATGTTTCAATCTCTGCTGAAAGAAGAACATTTTCTTCCATAGCCATGCTAGAAAGTTCAGCATCTTCTCCAGAGTTAATGATATCGGCATTTCCGCGCATTTGATGACGAAGTTTTTCAAGTGCATCCGCGAGAGAAAGTATTTCTTCCAAACGAGATTGTCTTCGTCCAAATTTAGCTAGATCTGAAGGACTAGATTCTCCAGAAGAAAGATGCTTTATGATACTTTCGTATTCTTCTCGAAGTTTTTGGATGGTTGAATTCATAAAAAAAGAAATAAAAATTTAGAGTAAAAAGCAAAGAATGTAAAAAGTAAAAATTAAGAAAGTAATAAATGTATTTTTTAGTTTACGACTCAAATAGAAAAAGAGCAACAAAAAAACGGTCGAAAAGACCGATTTTTTGATTTCTGTAAGAAGTTATTTCTTTGTTGCGGGACTCTTCTTCTTTGATACTTTTTTAGATGGCTTTTTGGCCTCTTCTTCAATCTTTGTGCTTCGAATTTCTTCGCGTTTCTTCTTTTCTTCTTTAAGTCGAATGTCTTCTTCTTGCTTTTCTTGAGCCTTTTGAGCCATTCTTTTGAATCGATCTACTCGTCCTGTGGTATCAAGAGTTTTCTTCTTTCCAGTATAAACCGGATGACAACTGGAACATATTTCTGTTTGAATTTTCTCTTGAGTGGCACCAACAGAAAGAGCAGCGCCACAAGAGCAAGTTGCTTCAATCTTAGTAAAATAATTTGGGTGGATATTATCTTTCATACTTTCATTTAATAGGACTACCGAAAGAGGATAACATGTCTTTTTTGGTTTGACAAGAGCAGATGTATTCTTTATATTGAAACACAGAGTGGCTTTGTTGATTGCAGACACTCTTGTTTTCTATTCAAAGAGAGTGTGTATTAATTTGTGTGAGAGGTTTATATAATTATATAGTACATTCTTTGTTTCGACACCGTTTCCTGTCCGAAAAATCGGATTATCGGTGATAACAAGAAATGAAGAAGGTGCCCAAAGGAAAAAAGCATATGAGTACGAAAGAAGAGAAAGATATCGTTGTCACCAAAAGTGATGAGAAGGGTAAAGAAGTGGAAAAAATAGAAGAGCTTTCTATGGAGAGCTTGTTCAAGGCAGGTGCTTATTTTGGACATAAAAAATCTCGAAGAAATCCAAAGATGGATGAATTTGTATTTATGTATCGAGAAGGGGTAGCTATTATTGATTTGAAAAAAACATTGCATCAACTACAAGACGCATTACGTTTTATCGAAGAAACAGCTTCTTCTGGAAAAATGATTTTATTTTCAGGAACCAAAAAACATATTCAATCTTTAGTAAAAGAGAAGGCTTCGGAAGTTGAAATGCCTTTTGTGAACGCTCGTTGGTTAGGAGGAACTTTTACAAACTTTGATGCTATTCGATCTCGAGTACGATATTTAATTGATTTGGAAGAGAAGCTTGCACGAAATGATTTTGCTAGCTATACAAAATTAGAACGTTTGAAAAAGCAAGAAGAAGTGGAAAAAATGAATGAAAAACTCGGAGGACTTCGCACTATGACGGAAACTCCAGGAGTTTTATTTGTTACGGATGTAAAAGAAGACAGTCTTGCTATAAAAGAAGCAAAAATAGCTCGAATTCCTGTTGTTGCTATTGTTGATACGAATGACGATCCTGCGGGAGTTTCTTGTATTGTTCCTGCAAATAACGATGCCATTTCTTCTGTTCGATTTATTTTGAATCAGGTCGTTAAGGCTATCAAAGCTGGAAAAGCTCGTCGTACGAAATCCCCTGAATCTTCAAAGAATATTCAAAATACCAATAAAAAATAAGAAAAAAATTATATGGCAATTACGATGGAGCAAATTAAATCTTTGCGAGGACGAACTGGAGCCGGTGTAGTAGATGTAAAGAAGGCTTTAGATGAAGCGAATGGAGATGATGCTAAGGCGCTTGAAATTCTCAAAAAACGGGGACATGATAAAGCTATAAAAAAGGCCGACAGAGATGCTTCTGAAGGAATTATCGGACAATATGTTCATTCTAATGGAAAAATTGGTGTCTTGGTAAAGCTTTTGTGTGAGACTGATTTTGTTGCAAGAAATGAGGAGTTCGTAAGTCTTTCTCGAGATATTGCTATGCATATTGCCGCAATGGATCCAGAGTGTCTTAGAAGTGAAGATGTTTCCAATGAAAAAGTTCTTAAGGAAAGAGAGATTTGGACAGAGCAACTTAAGAATGAAGGAAAGAAAGAAGAGATTATTCAAAATATTCTTCTTGGAAAAGAAAAGAAGTTTCGAAATGAGCGAGCTTTACTTTCTCAATTTTTTATCAAAAACCCCGAAATGACGGTCGAACAAATAATAACTGAAAAAATCTCTCGAATGGGAGAAAATATTCAAGTTGGAGATTTTATTCGTTACGAGTTATAACAGGAGGTTTTTCAAAAACGTATGTCCTATTGGAATTTTATCATTCCGCCCATTATTTTCTTTCTTTCTCTTTTTTTTCTTATAAAAATTTTTAGAAAGAAAAAAACTGAGAGGGAAACGGTTTTGCAAGGTAGGGCACCCTTTGGAAATTTTAGTTCAGTTTCTCAAAAATTGAGTCGTTTAGGACCTCAATTAGTTGGGAAGAGTGGAGGATTTTTGGATTTATTTGAAAAAAAAATTACTTCATTTTTTTCAATTCTTTTTCGAGGTGTGAAGTTTGTTTTTAAAGTATTTTTGAATATATTTTTCAAGAAACAGAAAACGACGGACAATAGCATGAAAAAAGTCTTTTCTCGGAAAGAACTTTATGGAGAATCAAAAGATTTGAATAGGGAAGTAAAAGAAGGGATGTCAGAAAAGGAAATGTTTCTTGATCGCAAGAAAGATGAAGCAATGGACGTTGTAAAATCTGAAGAGGATATCGTTTCTCGTCCTATGGTGAGTGATATGACGAAACCTTCAAGTTCCAAAAAACGTGTACTTTCGAAAAATGATTATGAAGAGGCTTTAATTGGAAGGATAGCGCTGAATCCTCGTGATATATCCGCCTATGAATCTCTCGGAGACTTTTATATTGATCAGAGAAATTTTGAAGATGCCTTGGAATGCTATAGACAAGTGATAAAATTAGATCCTCAGCATCGGGGTACTAAGGTGCGGATACGAAGATTAGAAAGAGTCCTTGCGCATGATCAATTTTTACATTAAGGTAAAAGTAAGATTTCTTTGCAAAAAAGAAAAGTTTCTGATATGGTAGGGAATGTTTTGGAAAATATGTTCCCGCCACCTTAGCTCAGTTGGTAGAGCAACGGTTTTGTAAACCGTGGGTCGTCGGTCCGAGTCCGACAGGTGGCTCAAAAATGATAGAAGAAAGGGGAGTTTTTTGTTTTTATAGAGAGAAAAGACTTGGGTAGGTGGCGGAGTGGTCAATCGCAGCAGACTGTAAATCTGTCGACTTCGGTCTACGGGGGTTCGAATCCCTCCCTGCCCACAAAGCATATTTCATTTTGAAATATGTAGTAGTTTGTACATTAGAGAGAAATAAGAAGGGAGAAAAAGGATTCGAACGGGGAGGAGTGAGTCCTCGAATGTCGATGAACGCGAATGTGTGAGCGTTTAACGCTACGTGAGGACAAAGGAGTCCGTTTCCGGACGACACGAAAATCCCTCCCTGCCCACAAAGCATATTTCAAAATGAAATATGTAGTAGTTTGTACATTATTATCTGAAAAAGATAGAGAGAGTTTGAATTTTTGAATAAAAAAGAGTTTTTGACCGAGCATTTGCCGTTGTAGCTCAGTCGGTAGAGCATCTCCATGGTAAGGAGAAGGTCACCGGTTCGAATCCGGTCAACGGCTCACAATTAATTATTGATGTAGAGAAAACATATGGCCGTTAAATTGAAAGAACGAATAGTAAAATTTCGTTGCTCAGAATGTGAGCACATTACTCATTATTCCAGAAGGAACAAGAAGAAATTGAAAGAGAAATTGGAACTTTCCAAGTATTGCAAATTTTGTCGCAAGAATATTCTTCACAAAGAGCTCAAATAAAGAAATCACCCTCTTGTCGAGGGTGTTTTCTTGAACAAAAAAGAATTTTCATATACAGTAAAGAAGTTCTTTTTTTGCGGGATTAGTTAAATGGTATAATGGCGGTCTCCAAAACCGCGGTTGGGGGTTCGATTCCCTCATCCCGTGCTGATAATAGAAGAAAAGACGCCATTGTGGCGTCTTTTCTTTTATATTGCTTTTGGAAAGGGAATCGAACGGGGTAGGAATGATGATCCTCCTCGAGTGTTGATAAGCGCAAATAGGGGGGCGTTTAATGCTACGTAAAGACAAAGAAGGAGTTCGTTTCGGACGACACGGACGAAACGAAAATCCCTCATCCCGTGCAAAATAGAAAGAGATTTTTTTAATAAGAATATTTTTGTATGGGGAAGTGCTAAGTGAGAACTCGTGCTATAATAAAAACATGAATATTGTCGAGTTAAAAGTAGGTTTTTTTCTGGCCTATCGTCAAATCAAACGGTCTAATTTTTGGATTACATCCTTAATCATATTGGTGATGATGGTCACGTTTCTTAATCTTGTGGTTATTAGCGGAATATTAATTGGACTTATTGCTGGTTCTAGTAATGATTTCCGAAGCCATTATTCCGGGGATGTTTTTGTTAAGCCAAAAACAGAATATAAGGTTATAAGAGATACTAATAAAATTGTGAGTATGGCTGGGGGATTGCCAGAAGTTTTTGATATTAGTACGCGTTATCTTTTTCCAGTCTCTCTCGAGAATGACTATAAGACACAGCTTTCTGAGAATAAATCAAAAAATATTTCTTCAACTGTTCTGGTTGGTATCACGCCCACCAATGAGGATAAAGTTACTGAGTTAAGCTCTTTTTTGGTTGAAGGTGATTTTTTATCAGAGAATGACACGAATAAAATATTGGTTGGGAGTAGTCTTTTGAGTCAATATTCTGATGCATTAAGTCAAAATACAATTAAAAATGTGAAAATTGGTAGTAAGCTTAGGATGACTGTTGGTGATAATAATTTTCATGAAGTTATCGTTAAGGGAATAATCAAAATAAAAGTGGGCGATGTGAGTCAGCGCATATTCATGAATAAGAATCATATGCTAAACCTGACCAATTTAGATAAAAATGATGCCAGTGAAATAGCTATCACGATTAATCCAAAGGTGGAATCATCTTTCGTGAAGGAGAGCTTGCAAAATAGTAAAATGGACGAAAGTGTCTTAGTGCAAACATGGGAAGAAGCTCAAGGAAAATTTTTTAAAGATCTTTCTACAACCTTTACTATTTTGGGAAATGTTATTGGAACTATTGGTTTGGTGGTTGCTTCGATAACTATCTTTATTGTTATCTTTATCAATGCTATTAGTCGCAAAAAATTTATAGGAATTTTGAAAGGTATCGGTGTTAGTGGGGGAACTATACGCTATTCATATCTTTTTCAATCTATTTTTTATGCCACCATCGGATCAGCTCTTGGTTTGGTAATACTTTATGGTTTTTTGGTGCCCTATTTTGACAAAAACCCGATTGATTTTCCATTCAGTGATGGTATTTTAGCGGTTACGACTGCTGGTACCTTGTGGCGATTAGGATTGCTTTTTATAGCTACTTTGATAGCGGGATTTTTGCCTGCGCAGATTGTTATAAGAAGAAATACTTTGGATTCTATTTTAGGGAGATAGCTTATGTTAAATGCAGAAAATATAATTAAAACTTTCATCACTGGTGAAATTGAACAGAAAGTACTAAAGGGGATTAACTTAAAAGTTGAGAGTGGTGAATTTGTTTCCATCATGGGAAGGTCAGGCGCGGGAAAGAGTACACTCTTGTATATTTTAAGTTTATTAGATGAAACTCCTTCAGGAAAAGTTTTTATTGATAATGAAGAGATAACTTTATTATCTAGTGATAAGGCAGTTAATTATCGTCTGAATAACTTCGGATTTGTTTTTCAGGAATATGCTTTATTGCCAGAATTGAATGCTTTGGAAAATGTTGCTTTGCCATTACTTATGCGTGGAGAGAGAAAAAATAAAGCTTATACCATAGCCAAAGAATCACTCATTCAAGTGGGTTTGGAAAATAAAGCTGAAAATTTTTCTAGTCAGCTTTCGGGAGGTGAACAACAACGTGTTAGTATTGCCAGAGCGGTGGCGCATAATCCTAAGATAATTTTTGCTGATGAACCAACGGCTAATTTGGATACTCAGCGTGCCTGCGAAATTATGAATATTTTTATTGATTTAAATAAAAAAGGCCAAACCATTATTATGGTGACTCATGAATTGGAATATGCTCAGTCAACCCATCGTATTGTGGAGTTACGCGATGGCTTAATCGTCAATGATCGAAGAATGTTGGATCCTAAAACGCTTCTTTGTAGGTTATAGTAATCTTTTTATTGGGGAATGAAGAAATTTATGTTTTGGATTTTTCAAAGATACAATGATTTTTTTATTTCAATTCGTGACAAAACGATAGGTAATCCCTTTGGTTTTTTTTGCAGATTGAATTTCAATTTTCTGTATATTTTTTGCAATATTTCGATAATAAAACTTGATTGCATTTAAAAATAAATTTCTGCTTTGAGGTGAGATTTTATTATATTCGCAGTGGAGCAAAAAATTTTTAATATCTTCTTGGTCAAGCTCGGGGTAATTATTAAATTTGAAGGAAAAGTATTCTCGCAAACCGTAAAGGTAACTTTTTATAGTTTTTGAACTGTAGTTTTTGATTTTTAGTTCTCGCTCGAGTTTATTAAGTTCAGTTTGTATAATCTTTTGAAAAATATTAAAATTAATGTAGTTTTTATATAATAATAATTTATAAAAATTTCGTATAATATACAATATATTAAATAATTTACGCAAAACAATTCGTATAATAACGAGTTATATTCAATATTTTTCTGGGGCTAAGAGAAAAGATAGTGCTTGGAATTTTCCACTACATTTATTAACTTTACACCATTTATTATTCTTATGATTAATTTTTCAAAACTTTGGAACAAAAGTGGAAAGCAATATCAAGAATATGCCTTAAACTTTCCACAATACAAGCAGACCAACGAAAAGCTTGTTCAAATTGCAGATATTATGCCCAATCAAATAGTCGTTGATCTTGCTTGTGGAACTGGTTTGACTACGAAAGAAGTTTTGAAAAATTGTCCTGATGTTGAAAAAATTTATGCAATTGATTTTTCAGAAGACATGATTAATGTCGCTAAAGAATTTGTTCAATCAAAAAAAGTTGCTTTTATTGTTGCTGATGCTCAAGATTTAGATAAATTCATTTCAGAAAAAGTGGATGTGGTTATTTGCAATTCTGCCTTTTGGCAATTCCAAAATCAAAATCAAGTTCTTCATGCGATATCCAATATTCTTAAAGATAACGGAAAGATTATTTTCAATCTAAATCAACAATTCTTTGATTTTGGAAAACCGGAACCAAATCAGAAACTCTTAATTGATACGATTTTTTCTGAAATGAAGAAAAGAGGTTATAAGCCCAGCAACAAACTTAAGCCAAAAATTGGTAAAGAAAAAATTGAAGAGTTATTTTCTTACGCAGGATATATTCTTGAAAAGACTGAAACCTTAAATATTGGGCCAAGAAAATTAGATGACTTCTTCAATTTTTTCAAGATTCCAGCAACTGCAACTTTTTTTGAAAATGTATCAAAAGAAAATCAAGAACAAATTCTTAGCTCTGCTTATGAAAAACTGAAAACTCAATTTACACAAATCGAGAATAATAAATGGATTTATTTTGTGTTTAAGAAAATTCCAAGCAATAATGATTAACGCCCCAGAAAAATACTCTGAAATTTTCCTTCGGAACGTTGCACTAAATTTCAGCCCTTCGGGGAATATAACAAGGGATATGAGGTTACGAAGTCTTGCAGACTTCTTCACCCAAATCGTGCTACGCACGACTTCTCATATCCCTAACGTTATATGAAATAGCCCAAATAATTTAGTGCGGTAGAAATGATTTTTGGCAAAGAAAAAAGGTCGCGAATAATATCAACGACCTTAAAGAAAATCACAAATATTTGATAATTAGAATGCCCTTTTTTGAAATTTTTTTACTGAGCCTTGTCCCGTTCTTCATCTATCTCGTTGGCCATTTCGGTCATCCAGCTCATGTCGCCGTCTTCGGTTGAGTCTGAATTGCATGCTCGACTGAGGCACTCCAGACAATTCATTTCCTCTGGGAATGGGCATTTGGCCTGCATTTCCTTTGTGACTGTAAGCAATACGACGGGTTGACTATTTTTCATTGAAAGAACCTCCCTTGTTTAGGTTTATTGTATGCAAAAATTTAGCATCATACTATCATAGCAGAAAATAGATAATATGTCAATAGTAGATTAAAAAAATTTCAAAAAAGGGCTTATAATAAGGAAAATATTTGTGATTTTCTTTTCTGTTCCACCCAAATTGCGCTATGATAAAGCAAAGTTTGGTGATATAATCAAGATAAGAGAATATTGAAAGTTTTTGCCAATAAATGCGGGCGCAACTTCAGATATTCGGAAACGTTATGTGAAATAATTATAATTTTTTACTCTTATGAAAAACAATTTTTTTCGAACCGATTTGAATTTAAAAGGTCGTTGGTGGCATAGACTTCTATTTATCGTATTCATTATTTGTTTTATAGCCCTTCTGGGCGTTAGTATTTTAAAAAGTGTCGATGATGCTCAGCTTCCTAAGTATAGTAGTGTTGGAATGCTGTCGGAACGCATGGACGATAAAATTCGTTTAATTGGAGATTTGATAAAACCAGATGAAAAGGTCGCTGTATATGAGTATAATTTATATGGCACAAATAACGGAAAATCATTTTATAGTGGAAATGGTGGCTGGCTACTTAAACAGGAATATTATTGCGCAAAAAATATATCCAACATGGTTGAGGAAATTTCAGCCAAAACAGGAGTAAATTATTACAAGGGCGACCTTAATATCGTCCAATTAAATGAATTTAAAAAATATTTGTCGCAAAACAATGCTCAATGCGTTCAAGTTCTTGAATTAGATTCATTTGAGCGCTATGGCAATGTAAAAAAGGCATTATTATGGGGGCTTGAAGCGGATGACATGGCTGTATGGAAAGTGTCAATTATAAAAACCGTCCTTTCAGTTTTGCAACAAATATTTTTTATCGTCCTTGGCTTTCTTATAGTGATGGTCATTTATTACAAGATTGTTCTTTATATAATATTCGGTTCGAAAAAAATTAATAATAAGGATGGTAAAAAATTATAAATACATCAGCTAACAGCTTGTACGAGACTGAAAAGAAAAAAGAGTAAGGGGATTCGAAAAAACTTCATTAGTGCAAAAGCTTGATATATAGTGAGTGACGCGATAAATTCTCTCCACCCGTTCGGCTAAATAAAATCAACTAATATTAGGTTGATTTTTGTTTTGTGGTAGAATTGTAATATACATTCAAATATTTTTACAATGAAAAAGGGAGGTCTATTTTTATTTATTGTTCTCATTGGAGTGGTATTTCTCCTTATTTTTAATAATTCAAAAATGGAGGACCCTGTTGAGGATGTACAGGTTGAAGAGGCCTTGCTTAATACTCCAGAAGAGAAAAAAGAAGAGTATTTCTCAATGGCAATTGAATCGCTGCGAAAACAAGAATATTTAGGTGGTGATTTTTTTATTGAAAAAACACTTGCAAATGGTGCTAATTACAAGCAATATATAGTCTCCTATAAATCTGAGGAGCTGAAAATTTTTGGGCTTTTGACTGTGCCATTAGCATTAAAGCCAAATGACGGTTTTCCAGCCATCGTATTTGTACATGGGTATATTCCTCCTGCGCAATATTCCACGACGGGAAGCTATCCCAGTTATCAAGCCACATTGGCTAAAGCTGGCTTTATTACGTTTAAGCCAGATCTTCGGGGTCATGGGCAATCAGAAGGGGAAGCAATCGGTGCGCATTTTTCAGAAAAATATACAATTGATACACTTAACGCTATAGCGTATTTAAAAAACTATAAAGACGTTGATCCAGATAAACTTGGTTATTGGGGTCATTCCAATGGTGGTGAAACGGGTTTGCGTGTAGCGGTCGTTTCTAAAGATATTAAGGCTTACTCTCTTTGGGCTGGGGTTGTAGGAAGTTATGTGGACGAACTGGAAACGTATAATGATAAAATCTCTTTTATGCGTGGATCAAATCCGCTTGTCGAGAAGTATGATCTACCAAGTCAGAATCCAGAATTTTGGGACAAAATAGATCCATATACATATTTGGATGATATTTTTGCACTTATTCAACTTCAGCATGCTACTGGCGATAAGAGTGTACCAATTGAACTTTCTAGGCATTTACATGATGAACTTCAAAAAAAAGAAAAAAAAGTTGAATATAGAGAATATCAAGGTGATGATCATAACATAGGACAGAATTCATCTCTTGCCTGGGAGAGGACAATACAATTTTTTAGGAATAATTTATAATATGAAAAAATTTTAATACCATATTATGCGAAATTTCTTTGATCAAATGTTTAAAAATGTTTGGAATATATTTTCTGGATATAATTTGCCTTGGCATTTTTTGGCGATTATTTTGACGTATATTCTCGTCGTTTTTGGCTTTGACTGGAAAATTTTTACCCACGTAGTTACTACTTTTTGGCGTGGTTATTTTTATATTGCTTTAGTTCTTGGAACTATAGCACCTTTTCTATTTCCACTCATTTTAATTTTAATGGGCGTTTTTCTGAAGAAAGTAAAAATATTGACAGTCGGATTGGCGGTTTTACAAGCTGCTATCTTAGGAAGTATTATTTCCAGTTTTTATAAAGTCTTTACTGGAAGAGTTCAACCACCTGCACATATACATAATTCACTTATTGATATTGGCAATCTAGTAGATAATAGTAATCAATTTTTATTTGGCTTTTTTCGACACGGAATTTTTTGGGGTTGGCCTTCTTCTCATACAACCATCGCCTTTGCTATGGGAATTGCTATTTTTGTTTTATTTCCTAAAAATAGAATTATTAGATTCTTAGCTCCCATTTATGCTTTCTATATCGGCATTGCAGTCTTTGTTACGAGTATTCATTGGTTTTCCGAATTTGTAGCGGGCGCAATTATTGGATCAGTTATCGGTATAACAGTAGGAAAAAGTTATTTAATCGGAATGAGAGCGAAAATAAATTAATAAAACCCAACAGCATAGTAGAAAAGATTGGAATATGGATATCTTGGTTATTTTTCTCAAATAAAGTTTTAATGTTTATATTAGCTCGTGACGATAAAAAACACCCTTTAGGGTGTTTTTTATGAAGTCTTAAGTGTAATAATATTTTATTTGAGAACTTTTTTGACTTCTTTGGTCACCTGAGAAGTATTTTCAGAAAGTTTCTTCTTGGCATCTATAGCGAGCTCGCTTATGGATTTCCAGTGCTTCTTGAGATCAGCTGACAATTCATCAATCTCGATTTGGCTAGCCTTATTATCTCGTTTGTATTCTTTGGCTACAGTGTCAATAATGGCTAAATAAATGGGTTCGGTGATTTCGTGGGCTAATTCAAGTTTCTCGATGACATCACCTCTCATTTTAATGGCCCATGCTTTCGCGTACTGGCGATGTTCTTTACCCTTTGGTCCAAAGAAGAAATAGGCGGTTGCTGCAATTCCAGCAAGACTTGCACCCATTACTGCTAATTTGAGAGTTGTTGATTCGGTTAATTTCTTTGACATACGATTCTAATAATTTTTTACATTTCTATGAACGATGCACAAATTTTTTTATAGAGATTTTTACTTACCCTAATGAAATAAAAAAGTGCAATTGAGAGCAGTGCGATTATACTAATCAAAGGTGTATAGAAGAAATAAAAAAGAAAATGTGTCGGCCTTCACAATCATTTCTATATTCTTTGACACTCTACGCCACAGTTTACTTCATAGTATAAAAACTGGGGCACAGTTTTGGATTATAAAATTTTACAGCTTTGCAGCAAATGAATGACGATTATAAATTTAGCTGTTATGATGATATTTTTTTGAGTCATACATATCTGCAGATGTTAATGATACAGTATTCAAGCATTTATATTTCCTTTTTTATATTTTCTATTAAGATCGATACTGATAGCGTGCTGAATTATTTTGTTCAGGGAGATTTTATATGTTTAGTAAAAAAATAATGAAATAATTTAAAAGAGAACTATTGTTGGAATGGTGAAAAATGTCACAATTCTTAATAACCTTCAAAGTTTTTTCTTGTTCGGAAATTGACGATTATTTCAAAAAGAAATATAAAACTTTCTCCTTTGTATCAAAGGTGGATATTGATTTTATAATGCATAGTAAGTTTATGTTAGGAATTATAAGAACGTTGGTGAATATAGTCTTTGGCATCATTGAATTTTTGCTGATGTTTCGTTTTGTATTTATTTTTTTTGCAGCCAATTCGAGTACACCATTTGTAGTTTGGGTTTACGGTGTGACGGAGTCCCTTGTTAGCCCATTTGTAAGAATCCTTCCCGATTTTAATCTCGGAGGATTTTTGGTCGATTTTGCAACGCTGGTAGCGCTTGTTTTGTATGCCTTTTTTGGGTATCTTCTTTTGCAATTATTTTCTTATATCGATCCTAGAGATCGCAGAGATCTGTAATCGTTTTTATTGTTACAATTTTTTACATTATATCTGGAATTGGAGTTTTTTTATCCTTTGTTCAATCTTATTTCGAATTCATCAAAGAAAATAGAAAAAGAGGAGAAATGAAAAAATAGGTTAATAAAAAATTTTGAAGAGAATTTTTGCGCAGAATAGGTATAACACTCATTTATTGAGTGTTGTTTTGTGAAAAAAGTCGGACCTTATAAATAAATAATACCTTCTTATTTTTATACCGTTTGAGTTTTGCTTTATGTGGTTTTCTTAGAGGATTGAATACGTTTGGAATCGTTTATATATCAGGTGAAGGAGTGCAGATTTTGACAAAAGTGGAAAAAGATAGCATTGTAAATTTTCGTACCTTGTAAAAAGAAATAAGTGGGAGGAACACAGCGATGACAAATATAGGCAGTGAAAGTCTTTTAAGAGGAATGAGAAATTGTTTCTCTATCTTACATTCGGTAGTTACGGGGTCTCAAAAGATCATACAACTGAGTAATGTTTCTATTCATGAAGAAAACATTCCTGAAAAAGGAAAGGTGAATTTCTATTTCTTTCATGGGGCGATTCAAGAGAGAAAGAAATTTTTTCCTCACGAAGATAGTGCTTATTGTAGCTTCCATCCGAACTCTTTGGTTACCAGTGCTTTCGTAAACGGAAGACAAAAAGATTTTCCATGCGAGTTCGGATACATTCTTCACCCAAAAGAAATCGTAGAAGAATTCAGATTTACTGATGGGAGCTTGGAAGCTCTTGAATCAATGGCTATTCAAATTGCCAGTCATGAGATTCGTCATGAAATTCAATTACATCATAGTCTGGATCCTTTGTGGTTTCGAAGAACATTTCCTCCTATCAAGATATCTTCCGAGATACTTTTTGATTGGAGAGAAACCAAGAAGAATATGAAGTTTTTTTATGACATTGGGTATGTTCAGAGGGGCTTACCTTCTCCTTATTTGGAATACGAACTTGATGCCATTATTACTTCTTATCTTTCACTTGCCCAATGGTATAGAGATGATAGAAGTGAAAGAGAAAAATTTGAGGAAATAGCTCAAATTATCTGGAGCTGATTACTCAAAAACCGTGTAGAAAGGAAAATAATATTTCTTTTTGCGCGGTTTTTTTATAACAAAAATTAAAAAAATAAGTGAAGTGTGCACGATTTTTTATTGACAGAAATACATTTAGTCGATACTTTTGAGCTGGAACATCGGTGGTACTTTGTCAAATCATAAAGAGGAAAAGTTGGTGAAAAAATACACACTTCTTGTTTTGGCGTTATTTCTTTTCTTGATGGCGTTTTCCTTACAAGCGGAAAATGAAAACGAAGAGATCTCTTTGTATCAAGAAATGAAAGATACTAATCTTTGGTGCTATGCACAGAGAACATGCTGGTCTCGAATACTACGAAGCGCGGATCCTTGTAATACTTGGAGTAGGCCGAGCTGGCAAGATGGCCCTGGCGCGATACAAACACCTCAACTGCAAGGAGGAAATGCGAGTCATAATTTAACTCCTGCCGAAATTGTTTATTATTCGGTGAGAGAAAATAGTTCTTCGGAACTGGGTTTTGTGGTGAATCCTGTTCTCATTCTCACATACTTGGAAAATGCTTCTTTGCTAACGCAGGGTTTGTATTGTGGGGATTTTGAATTTAGACTCCTCAAATCCGTGGGGTATGCCAAAGATATAACGAAATATAATGGATTTTATCCTCAGATTGTGGCGAGTACGTATCAATGGAGGCTTTATCAAGAACGAGAGTTACCTTTTGAAGATGCGCAGAAGCTCTATCCCTTTCTTTCGATGAGATCTTTCAAAGAGGTTTATGCTAAAAATGTTCGAATTATGAACAAAATAGCAAAAACAAACTTTAGCGAATATCCTTTTTCTCAAGGTTATTATCAAGATTTTTTTGATTTCGTGGGAATAGGTGATATTCAAAAGTTTTTTGAGGTAAATAATTCTCCTCTGAAGAATAAAAATCTTTTCAAACGTCTTCCTCTGCGGGGGAGTGAAGTTGATTATTCCAATATGAATGAATATTGCGAATAACTCTAGACGAGAAATTAGATTTTCTTGAGACCGATTGAAGAAAATCGGTCTTTTTTGTGGATTTTTCACTTTTGTCTTTTATAGAAAAGTATTACAATAGAGGTATAACTTAGTTAATACGTTACTGTAAATCACAAAACTATTGGGGCATTTTCCTAGGAATAACCCTAGATGAGTTATATAATAGCCAGATTGCGTGATACTAATATTCTTAGCGTGCTTTAATTACCTAATTTTAACATTAAGTGTGAACAAGAAAAAACCAGTTAAACATGTTGTAGTCATTACAGATTGCAAAGATGTTGCATTTTGTGAAATTAGAAGACAAATATTATCTGAGTGTGAAAAGTTGGGCAATAGCTATACAGAGATTGAGCCTCTTATTCCCGCCGAGGAATTTTCCATAACGAATGGAGCATTTCTTACACGACTGATGGCAGAACATTATAAGGAGGACGTTATTTTTATGTTAATTCTTAACCCATCCCAACAGAGACCAAAAAGAATTTTTGGCGAACTTGCGAATGGTATATATTTTGAAGGTGCGGATACTGGAACATTGAATTGGTTATTTGATGATTTTGGTATAAAATCTCTATATGAAATAAAAGAAAGTAAATTTTATCCGTTCGGAGGCAAGTATGTTCATTCTCCAATGGTTGCCAAAATAGCATCAAGGATTTCATTTGAAGAATATGGAAAGGAACTAAGTAAAGACGAATTGTGCGACTTTTCTGTTAAAAAAGGTGTCGTCGTTCATATTGATAATTTTGGGTTAATGAAAATAAAAGATCAATTCCCTGATTATCCAGAAGGAACAAAAGTGAGGATATTTGTAAATGGAAATGAATCTATTGAGGTCATAACTTCAGCGCGAATGATGGATCATGATACCGGAACTTGGGTACTTTATCCCGGAAGTTCCATGGGGTTACCTGAACTAGGAAAAGTCAGATGCACGGATAGTGCAAGAGAACTTAACATTCGAGTCGGAGATGTAATAACTTGGGAAAAAATATAAATATTTATGCTATTAGAGAATACAAAAGATTTTCATGTTTCTATGCCATTTTATGAAATAAGATTATCGGTAACGGGAGCATGTAATCAAAATTGTATATATTGCGGACCATTCGTAGATGGAAAGTATACGCGAGGATATGGATTTATTCCATTAGAGCAAGTCCGGGAATTTGTTAGTGAACTAAAAAATATTATTAATGAGAAAAATCTTCACATCCAGATAACGGGTGGTGAACCAACGTTAAGAAAAGACCTGGTGGAAATATTTAGCATATTGAATCAGTATGTGAAAGATGTTGGGATGACTACTAATGGTTCCAGAATGACTCTTGAGTTAGCTGATGATTTATTGAAAAATGGATTATCTGATGTTCATATACATTTGCCATCTTTAGATAAGGACATATATGAAAAAACGACAAGAGCGAGATTTGATAAAGATGGTCTAAAAAATACTTTGGATTCAGCATTATTCATCAAATCAAGGGGGGGCAGAATAGAGTTCAATACTCCGGTAACTGAAATAAATATATCGTCATTACCTAGCTTATTTGATTTTTGCTATAAAAATAAGATAAATTTAAAGCTAAT
Organism: Candidatus Moraniibacteriota bacterium; assembly: GCA_016699795.1. NCBI lineage: Bacteria > Candidatus Moraniibacteriota > Candidatus Moraniibacteriota bacterium. The sequence continues at coordinate 177,419 of CP065011.1, read as the reverse complement.
AGAAGAATTGAGGCTTGATGATTCTCCTCATGTTAGTGTTGAATTAATCAAAAAAATATTAGCCGATTGGATTAAATTAAATAAAATTGCTTATGATGAGACAAAAATAAAAAATAGATATGGGATTATTTATGATTTGGATAAAGATTTCTTTTTTAGGATTGCTCCCGTAGACGAAACTTTTAAAAATAATTTGACAAATACTTCTGAACAAATATTACTGGATGGAAGATACTGGGTTGGTGGCAATAATAATAATTATATTTTCACGCCATCCTATTCATTATCTCCCGCGAAGGGAACGATAACAGACTTGAAGAAACAAGTTGAAATTATATCAAAGAAATATGATGAAGCTTTAGTTAAAAACTAACGAAAGAAACGATGATAAATAAATATTCTAAACCGATTGTGGTGATGATGGCTTATGCACGGTCCGGAGGGACTTTGCTTAATAGATGCATTGCTAGTATTCCCAATACTTTTGTTTTATCTGAGGTAAGTATTGAAGCTTTGTGCCCTAGTTCTTGTAGCACGATTAAAGAGCAATCTAAAGAATGGTACGGTTTGGAATTGAAGTCGGAAGGATTTATTGAAAACATAACTGAAATATATGAATATTGTATTTCTAAAAATTTAACTCTAGTAGTTCGCGATTGGACATTCGGAAGTTTCGTACCATCCCGATATAATAATTTTAAACCATCTAAATCATTGGCTACGCTTGATGCGCTATTCAAATTTTTTCCGGTTATACCGATTGCTTTTGTTAGAAACGCTATTGATGTTTGGCTTTCTCTTAATGCTTCTCCAAGAACATTTTATGATAAAAATCTTGATTTTTTATATGAGCTAACAACAAGCTTAGTAGGAAAGGAAGTGATGATATTTAAGTATGAAAATTTCTGTAATAATCCCATTCAAGAAATGAAAAAAATTTGTGGTCACATTGGAATCAATTATAGCGATCTTTTCCTGAATTACGCTGATTTTAAAAATGTGACAGGTGATATTGATTTGCCTGGTCATTCTCGTGGAATAGAAAGGGGAGAGATAGGGTTACTTCCACGAAGAGAATCATTTACTCTTTTCTTGGATGAAATAAACTCAAAAACTAAAGCGAATAAGATAAATCAGATTTTAAAGTACTGATAAAACCGTTAAATTAATTAAGGATGAATTCAGCGTATTCATAAATGCATGAGTAAATCATTATGTATAGGTCGTTAGCAACCGTTTCACAGAGGTCATAATGCTCCCATTAATGTTGTTCTAAATGAATGTGGCAGCGTCGTCATCGCTGCTAGAGATACTCTAAGATTTTATCTATCTTTATCTGGTTGAAGAATGAATGGCGAGGATTAGAAAGGAGTATGAGGGTGATGAAAATGTTTAGTAGCTATTCCTGATATAAAGAAGTTTTTTATAGTCGTGATGCTGGCTGGGGAATCAGGAGGATTAGAATGGAAAAGCAAATTGAAGAAATCTCAGTAACCAAGATATGAGACAGCAAAAAAAGAATTATATAGTAAACTGGGAATGTTAATTCAGGTAAGACCTTGCTCGCATATTTGCTAAAGGATCGACTAAGTGCTGTAGTTCTTGATGGAGATGAATCGCGTGTATCAATTTAAATAGATCTAGGATTTAGCAATGAAGATAGAAAGGAACACAATATGCGAGTTGCGCGATTGACAAAAGTTCTTAATAGCCAAGGTTTTAATAGGGTCGTTCCTGTTATAGCACCTTTTTAATCAATACGGGATATGATTACAAAACTGATTAATCTCTTTTGGATTTATATACGAAGTGAAAAAATTGGTAAGGATATGCATTACGAAATTCCAAAACATCCAGATTTAACGGTAGATCCGTCAAAGGAAATCATTATTTGAGAGTCTTGATAAAATAGTTAAGAAGATTGGTAATTTGCCTAATATTTAAAAAGAAGTATTATATATATAAAGCGCTTGAGGGACTATCAATCCCAATGCTGTGAAAAGAAAGCCTATTAGGCAAGTAGAATCCACCGGGTGGCCCGTAATAGCCATAATCAAGCTCCATATAAATATTGGGGGAATTAAGGTGGTACCACGATTTTCAATCGTCCTTATACATTATTTGTGTAGGGATTTTTATTTTTATGTTAGTTAAATATTATAAAATGATAATTTTATGTTTAAAAAGGTAGAATTAAGAAAAAAATATTCAGAAATGGAACAGGAGATGATTAAGTTTTGGAAGGAAAATGATACTTTTAAAAAGTCTGTGGAGATGAGAGATAAAAAAGATGCGTATGTTTTCTATGACGGACCTCCTTTCATAACAGGAATTCCTCATTATGGGACATTACTTTCTTCGATCGTGAAAGATGTAGTGCCACGGTACTGGACTATGAAAGGTAAGCGAGTAGAAAGGCGTTGGGGTTGGGATTGTCATGGTCTACCTGCGGAAAATTTGGTAGAAAAAAAACTAGGCATTAAAGATAAACGTGACATTCCAAAAATTGGATTAGAAAAATATATTCAAACTTGTCATAGAGAAATGGTTCAAGGTGGTAGTGTTTGGGAAGATACAATTGAGAGAATCGGCCGCTGGGTAGAATTTAAAAATGCATACAAGACCATGGATAAAGAATACATGGAAAGTGTTTGGTGGGCATTTAAGCAATTGTATGAAAAAGGAAAAATATATGAAGGTGAAAAGGTTCTAATGTATTGCACGCGGTGTGCGACTCCGATTTCAAAAGCTGAAGTAGCTATGGATAATAGCTATAAGGTGGTAACTGATCCATCGGTTTATGTGAAATTTCAACTTGAAGGCGAAGAAAATACATATTTATTAGCCTGGACAACGACACCTTGGACATTATCGGCCAATGTAGCCTTAGCAATAGGTGAAAAAATTGACTATGTAAAAGTTAGATATAATAACAAAAAAGGGGAGGAAGAAATTTTTATTTTAGCAAAAGAAACTTATGAAAATAAGAAGGAAGTTTTATTTGTTGCCGTTAAAGAATTGAATTCCTTGGATGTTCCGCCTACTCCACCGAAGATAGTCGGAGAAATTAGTGGTGCGGAATTAGTCAATAAAAAGTATAAGCCTCTTTTTAAAAATCATGGGGATAAAGCGCACAGAATCATTGGTGCGGATTTTGTGACAACAGAAGATGGAACAGGTATTGTGCATATCGCTCCGGCTTTCGGAGAAGATGACTATGTGGTTGCTAAAAAAGAGAAACTGCCAGTCGTAAATACGGTTGATGAAAACGGAATCTATGTCGATGGAAGATGGAAGGATAAAAATGTTTGGGAAGTAAATAAAGAAATAGCCAAAACTTTTTTGGTGGATGATGTTGTATTAAAAATTGACTATGTCCAGCATGAATACCCACATTGCCATAGGTGTGGTACGAAGTTGATGTACCGAGCTCATCCAAGCTGGTTTATGGATATTGACGGGCAAAGAAAAGAGATGTTGGAAGAAAATGAGAATATCAACTGGTTCCCGGATCATTTTAAGGAAAAGCGGTTTAGGAATACTGTGGAAACTGCTCCCGATTGGAACTTAAGTCGTGATCGATTTTGGGCTACGCCTATTCCGGTTTGGCGCGGAACACAATCTGACGGAACAGTAGTAACAAAAGTCGTGGGTAGTTATGCAGAATTAAAGGAACTTTCGGGCGTAGAACTTGGAGATTACCATTTGCCTTATGTCGACAAAATAACTTTTGAAATAGATGGTATTGGGATGAGAAGAATTGAAAAAGTTATGGACTGCTGGTTTGAATCGGGGTCAATGCCATTTGCTCAATTTCATTATCCGTTTGAGAATAGGGAGAAGTTTGAAGAAAATTTTCCGGGAGATTTTATTTCTGAATATGTTGGTCAAGTTCGTGCGTGGTTCTATTACCTACATGCCGTATCAGTGGGTCTTTTTGGAAAGGAATCTTTTAAAAATGTCATTGTAACTGGTACGATTGCGGGTTCGGATGGTAAAAAGATGTCAAAATCTTTAGGTAATTATACGGATCCGAATGTTTTGCTTGAGAAATATAGTGCCGATGCCTTGAGATACCTCTTGATAAGTTCACCACTGCTCAATGGTGACGATTTTGCCTTAATTGATAAGGATGTTTCTGATATTCAAAGAAAATTGGGCACCTTGTGGAACAGTTATGGTTTTTTCGTCATGTACGCCAATGTAGATAAATGGTCTCCTCAAAATTTAGGCGAGAGACCTCAAACAATAAGCTTGCTGGATAAATGGATTGTATCAAAGTTGCATAAACTTATTAAAACAGCTGACGAAAACATGTTGGCTTATGATTTGCCAAATGCTACGAAACCAGTCATGGATTTTATTGATGAATTATCTAACTGGTATATTCGCCGCAGCCGAAAGAGATTTTGGAAATCTGAGGATGATGGTGATAAAGAAGCTGCTTACCAAACATTGCACTATGTTTTGGTGGAATTATCAAAGGTTATGTCACCATTTACTCCATTTATTGCAGAAGAAATTTATAAGAACTTAGCAAATGAAGAATCTGTACATTTGGTTGACTTCCCTGTGGCTGATGAAAAATTGATTGACGCGGAGTTAAATGAAAAAATGGATAATACCAGAAAAATCATTACGGAGGCTTTGCAATTGCGTGCAAAAAATGGAATCAAGGTCCGACAACCACTTTCCGAATTGATAATTACGAACTATGAAATGCAGGAAGATTTTATAGAAATTATGAAAGAAGAGGTTAATGTCAAAAATGTTGTTATTAAAAGTGGACCAGAAAATAAGGTTGAACTAAATATTGAAATTACTGAGGAGTTGAAAATGGAAGGCAATGCTCGCGAGATAATTAGAGTTATTCAAGAAATGCGCAAAGAAGCGGGATATGAAGTTGATAATCGTATTCGAGTCGGATATGATGGAATGGAAGAAATTTTCAATAAGTTTGGAGAAATGATTCAAAAAGAAGTTTTGGCAAATAATATCCAATCAAACTTGCTTTCAGAAAATGATATCAAAAAAGAATTCTCAATTGAAGACAAGAAAATTATAATAACGCTTAAGCGGTAGGATGTTATGTTGGTATCGGTATCACTACTTCATAGCTTAGTGGTAAATTTTTGCGTTTTTCTTTTGAATCCATAATACTTGCTACATAAACTTTTCCAGATATTTGTGCTAATTTTTCATATGTAGTTAAACGCATAATATCACCAGGCGTTATGATTTGGGTAAATAATTCTTCGCGCACAATTAAGTTTTTTGAATCTGATTTTTTATATGGATGCGGAATTTTTTCGATTATCTGTTTGCCGTAGGGGATGGCAGCTACTGTAGCCCATTGTTTTCCTTGCTCTTTAGATGATAGCATTAGTGATTTAAGGCTCTCTTGATTAATGAATTTATCAATTTCCATTTCGGCATTTCTTAACATTTTCCTTTTCCAGTTTTCTAGAAAGCGTCTTGCTTTATAACGAACGAGCTGATTTTCTTTTGAATCTTTAATTTTATCGGCTATAACTTCTTCTGGTGAGATAACCGATTTGATTCCAATAATATTAAAGTTGGGGGGTGGTATATATTTTTTAATTTCCTTTGGTGAAATGTAAGAATTATGCCCGTCATCATATCTGCCGAGAGGGAAAATATCATAACGGTTATGTGCTTTAGCATATGTTGCTGACGGTGTTTTTTTTCGTATATATTTAACCTCTCTGTAAATAATATTTTCAAATTCTTTAACCAATTTTGTCGTTTCTCCTATGCGATCATAAAACACTAAAAATGCGGGAGAAATTACAGTTTGATAGACACCAGGATAAAGCTTTTCATTAGAAATAATATAGCCTGGCATATTAGAAATAAATCCGCCTGATTCTAATTCCTGTCCAGCAATTACTGATTCAAAACGTTGGCCGTCAAAAGTATGACGCGCATGGCAAGGGTGCCTAAAGGGATCTATTCGAAAATCGCGCATAATGTACTGCATATCCTTTCTTGTTTGAAGAGATTTTTTTAAGTCAGTATAAACCATTTTTTCGAATACTGAACGAGTAACAAAGTGATTGCTTACGATAAAAGACTTCCCAACAATAGAAAATTTTTGGCTGAATACGTCAGCAATATTGTTGCGGTTGAGTTTTTGGAAAACCTTTATTCGATCAAGAAATTTTTCTTTCTCTTTAACGGGAAATAGCTTGTCATTTATAAATTTTTTCCAGGAAGCCTTTTTAAAGAACTTATTATTAATAACGATAAGCGTATCAATATCGGAAAAATCCTTAGTTTTTTTATTTTCGCGTATGCCGAAGAAGGGGATATAACTCATTGATCCGCCGATAATAATAGAATCTATACCGGCACCAAACACTTCTGGTAAGCGTTCCATGACTTGAAGACGTTCAAGTGTCGGAATAATGCCTTCGATGAATGAGGGTTGACGTTTACCGCAAATGACTTGTCCGGGACAACTAAGAAACTCAGGTAAGGATGTGGAGCTTATTATTTTTTTGAGTTGACGGCTAAAGTTTGAACGAATATTTATTGGTTTTCTATGCGCCGCAACATAGTATGCACGCTCACAAAGCCCGGCAATCCAGCCGGTAACCATTCTTTCTTTAGCAGGGCTACCAGAAAAAAATCCTATTTTATTTAGATAAAAAGTAATTTGCTCATGCCAGTTTTTTTCTGACATAGTTGTATATATTTTTTTAAAGTCAGTATGGAGACTATCAAGCAAAGCCGAAGATTTTTTATTATTGTTCATAAGGTTAAACTTAATTGTGTCATCCAGCGTTCTAAGGATAGAAGTACCCAAAGTCGCTGTGCGGAACGCTCGTGCTTATGTTCATTAATATAGAAATCATGCAGATAGTTATCAAGGATTTTTTCTGAAAAAATGGATCTTATTTTTGCATCAGAACCTAGTTTCGAATATACATACTCTTTCATTGTGGGGTTATTTAACCATCGTTCTATTGGAGCTCCAAACCCTTGTTTGCGGCGATAAACAAAATCGATGGGCATATATTCGGTAAGAATATCTTTGAGAATATATTTTTGTTCACCGTTACGAACTTTATATTCATAAGGTAGACTAAAAACAAATTCTATTAACGCTATATCCAGAAAGGGTGAGCGAACTTCAAGCCCATGCATCATGCTGGCACGATCCACTTTTGTGAGAATTTGACCTGGCAAGTGAGAGGTTAAATCAAATGTTGTAACATTATCAATAGAGGTGAAATTTTTTTTATAAGCATCTTTTATGATAATATCGTCATTTAATGCATCCGGGTATTTCCAAAGTAGTGATCTGTCAGAAGAGGGAAATGCGCATATTGATTGAAGGCGATTACGGAAAATATCTGATGAACCATGGTTTTGATTGGGTTTTTTATGTTTGAGATGCCACTTATATCCCAAAAATAATTCGTCAGCTCCGTCTCCGGATAATACAACTTTTACTTTTTGTGCCGCGAGTTGTGAAACAAGATGTTGTGGAAAATCGGATGTATCAGCGTGCGGTTCATCGAAATAGGAGATTATTTTATCCAATTCTTGCGTTATGCACCCATCGATGCGTGTTGTAAAATGTTCACCACCTATTTTTTCGCATACTTGCTTGGCAAAAGGGAGCTCATCATGATTATCATAACTGACAGAAAATACTTTAAGCGGGTGATTAAGCTCGCCAGCTGTAATAAGCGTGACCAATGATGAATCTAGTCCGCCGGAGAGAAATGAGCCTAATTCTACATCGGAAGAGGATATTCTTTTTTTTATTGCAGCATGAAGAAGTCTACGAACTTCAACCTTGGCGTCTTCGTATGAAATATCGATTTTCCGAGAAGGAAGTGTCCAGTACTTGTCGAGTGAAAGTTTCCCATCCTTGTAGACTCCACAATGTGCGGGTGGAATTTGATGAACATTTTTATATACTGATTTCCATGGCGGAATATACATCACCCTTAGAAAATTGTCGATAGCCTTATAGTCTATTTCCGGAACCAAAGTACCCGAAGCAACTAATGATTTTATTTCGGAAGCAAGAAACGTTGTGTCTCCATCAAAAAAATAATAATGGGGTTTTTTCCCCAATCTGTCCCGGGCAATAAATAATTCGTTTTGCTGATCATCCCAAATTGCGAAAGCAAACATTCCATCTAGATACTTTGGGCAATCTTTTCCCCACATTCGATATGCTTTCAAAATTGTCTCTGTGTCAGATTGAGTTTGAAAATGATATCCTACTTTTTCTAATTGATTACGTAATTCGCGATGGTTGTATATTTCGCCATTAAAAGTTATAGCTAATTTATCATCAACCATAGGTTGATTGCCAAATTTTAAATCAACGATAGCGAGTCGTCGATGTCCAAGCCAGCAATGGGGAAATGTTATTTCTCCTTGCCCGTCCGGTCCGCGATGCTTTAATTTCTGAAGCATAGCTTCAGTGTCATAGTGATTCTTGTTTATAATTTTTCCAGCAATGGCTACAATTCCACACATATATTATAGTCTCGCTAATGCGTTGAAAAAAATTTCCCAAGCATTAAGATAACTGGTATCTATGATTAAATCGTGTCCTGTTGTATCAACAATCGCATCTCCTTTTTCAATTCTTGCATCAAAATCTTCTTTTTTCATATCGGGATTTCTTTTCATTAACCTCTCTAATCTAACTTTTTTATTAGTAGTCAGATGTATCCAAAAAATTTTCTGTCCAAGTGTTTTTTTTAACTCTTTCGCCATTTTGACTGTTGGACATACAAAGCAACAATAATCTTCATTTCTAGTATGGTTAATCCATTCTTTGGGGCAACCGTAATAGGCTCCGCTAAAATATGCCGATTCAAGGGACTCTTGCAAATATTCTCCATTTAGAAAACGCGCTTTAAATTCATCTTCTACAATAAAAACCAAATCAACATTTTCAATTTCGCCGTTTCGCAATTCTCGGGTCATGTGTACAGGTAGTGGCTGAAGCTTAAAATGTACCATGAGACGACGACATAACGTCGTTTTTCCACTAACCGAGGCGCCTGTTATTATAATGGATTTATCAAGATTCTTTATCATAAATTTGAAATATTATTGCTCAAAAATGGAGATAATAATTTATTAATAAGGGCTCCATATATAAGTTCCTATTTTAGTAGGTGAGGATAATATTTATCTAATCCTATTATATATCAAAAGGCGATATTTGAAATTTTTTATAAATCTTTCAATTTCTTGACTATATGACACCTATAGAGTTTACGAAAAAATATAGTAAAGTGTCCAAGAGGTACTCATCTCGTACATTCACCTTTGTCTTTATATAGAAAAGTGTTACAATAGAGGTATAACTTAGTTGATACGTTACTGCAAATCACAAAACTATTGGGGCATTTTCCTAGGAATGAACCTAGATGAGTTAATTATTAATAATTTAGAAAAATATATGGAAACAATAAACTTCGGAGAGCATCTTATGATTGACGGTTATGGTGGGAATTTTGAGAAATTAAACGATGAAGAATCTGTTCGTAAATGTCTAGATGATCTGGTGGTTAAATGTGAAATGCACAAACTTACGGAGACGAAAGTTTTTTTTGCAAAGGGAAATGATACAAAGGATCCTGGAGGTTGGAGTGGATATGTTTTGATCGAAGAAAGTCATATAAGTATACACACATTTCCTGGAAGAGGATTTTTGAGTGCGGATGTCTATACTTGCAAAAATGATATGGAAACAGACCTGATCATCTCTCACATTACTGAAATATTTCAATTGAAAGAAACGGAAATTAATTTTGTTAAAAGAGGAACTCGATACCCAAGTCAAAATTTATTATAGATCAAAAATATGAAGAAATCACAGGAAAAGAAAGAATTACTTTCAAACGTTGTTCAGCATATCGATATTAAGAAGTTTGATTCACAATACATTATTGATTCCATGCGAGGAATGTCTTTTTCGGCAAGAGAAGTTGCTCATGCTACGGATATATTATCTGCCATGATAAAAGAAAAAAAATGTGTGAATATCCTTACTATAGCAGGAAGTACAAGTGCTGCTGGATGTATGCAAATCTATGTAGACATGATAAAGACAAACATGATCGATGTTGTTGTTGCAACAGGAGCAACGATAGTAGATATGGATTTTTTCGAAGCTCTTGGCGCAAAGCATTATCAGGGATCAGTAGATTCAGATGACCGCAAATTACGATCGCTTTATATCGATAGAATATATGATACGTATATAAATGAAAATGAACTACAAATGTGCGACAACGCTATCAAAGAAATAGCGGATTCTCTTGAGCCTCGACCTTATTCTTCGAGAGAATTTATTTATCATATGGGAAAGTTTCTCTCTGAAAATCCTAAGAAGGCCAAGAAAAAAGATTCTTTAGTTCAGGTTGCTTATGAAAATAATGTGCCGATATTTTGCCCTGCTTTTTCCGACAGTAGTGCTGGTTTTGGCTTAGTTATGAATCAAGTTGAAAAGCCAAATATTCATATTTCAATCGATTCCGTTGCTGATTTTAGAGAACTTACCGAGATAAAAATGCAGGCAAAACAAACAGGTGTTTTTATGATAGGAGGCGGTGTTCCCAAAAATTTCACTCAAGACACTGTTGTGTGTGCTGAAATGTTGGGTAAAAAAAATACCCCGATGCATAAATACGCAGTGCAGATAACAGTTGCGGATGTTCGAGATGGAGCTTGTTCAAGCTCGACGCTAAAAGAAGCTCATTCGTGGGGGAAGGTTACCATTGAAAATACACAAATGGTGTATGCTGAAGCAACATCCGTTCTTCCTCTTATGATAAGTTATGTGTATCATCAGGGAGATTGGAAAAAAAGAGAGAAGAAAGAATTGGGAAAAATATTTATAAATAATGACAAAGAGTAAATGATTTTTTATGGTAGAATCTATTTTGGATGTCATTGATGAAAAATCTTGTGATGCTGTTGTTTTAAGTGTTCCTTATGACTATTCTTCTTCTTTTCGAAAAGGACAAGATAAAGGACCCATGAAAATCGTTCATTGCTTAGAAGAAAAAGTGGAATTATTTGATCGTTTTCTTCTTCTGGAAACAGCCAAAGAATTTTCGATTTTTCATGATGATTCTCTTCTTTCTATTCATTCGGAACTTCCTGAAAAAATGATCCAGACTGTTCGTGAGCGATGGCTTCATCACTTCTCCTCTGGAAAGTTTATCATTACATTGGGAGGGGAACATTCTATTTCTATAGGAGTTTTCCAAGGGCTAGCTGATTTTTTCAAAGAAAGTAATGAAATATCTTTGGTTCAAATCGATGCACATTTGGATATGTATGATGATGATTCTTCTTTTAATGAGGTAAATCCTGGGAGATTTTCACACGCTTGTGTTATGAGAAGGGGTGTGGAATTGGGTTTTCCAACCGTGCAAATAGGGATCCGAACGTATGCAAAGAGCGAAATACTTTTTGCAAGAGAATCTAAATCTTTGATTTTTGAGTGGGGGACAGGAATGAATTATTCCGTTGAAGATATTGTAAATGCTATCCCTACAGAAAAAGTGTATCTCACATTAGATATTGATGGATTAGATCCGGCGGTTGCGCCAGCCACAGGAACTCCCGTTCCTGGGGGATTAACATGGGAATTTTGTTCTCAATTTTTAAAACATTTATTTCTGAAAAAAGAAGTTGTATCGGCTGATATTGTAGAGATAGCTCCTTTTGAAGATGATGTCCGAACTGAATATGTCGCAGCTCAGTTATGCTACAGCATGATTGGATATGGCCTTTGTAAAAAAAGAGGAGATTTTCCTTCGGGAGAAAAAAATGAAGAATAATGAAAATTTTTTGAAAAAATAATACAAAGTGGTACAATCTTAAAGAGAGAATATAAAATGTAACTCTATATCTTGTGGATAAAAAATCAAAAATACTTCTCATCGTTTTTCTTGTGGGTGTTGCTATTTCTTTGGGCGCAACATATACGAAATATATACTTTTAAAAGATTATACTATTCAAATGCATTTGCCATGCGATCCTTCTTTGGAGAGTTGTTTTGTCTATGAATGTGAAGAAGGAGAAGAAAATTGTATTTTGAGTGAAGACGGTAGAGAACTTCAATATTATAAACTTATAAACAAAAAGGCATACGCATTTCCTTCTTGTGAAGATGACTCAGTAGAATCTTGCGATGAAGAAATAAAATGTGAGATGGAAGAAAAGGATTGTGAAGTACTTTTTTGTCAGGAAGAGGAATCTTCTCAGAAAGAAGAATGTTCTAATCCTAATGAAAAATGAATGAAAGAGAAAAATGAAGATAAATAGGAAAAAAATATACTTTTTTACACTGTAACTAGGAAATGATACTAGCCCCTTATTAGCATCCTACATATCTGTTCCTAGAGAGGAAATAAATAAAAATGTTTTAAATGACGAGTGGGATCTTTTTAAGAATTATCATATCGATCTTCCTTACGAGGTGTATTCTATTTCTGAAGTTCCCACAAATCACTTAGAAAAATACGGCATACAAGATGCAGTAAGAAACATTGCTTACAAAGAGAAGACCTTGCTAGATTCCATGCGATCATTTTCTCCAGAGGTTAATTTCGTAATTGAACTAAACAGAAAAGGCGGATTAGGCTATTACAATGATCTCTGTTTTAATATCTTTGTCAAAAAAGATGATGATAGTCCGGTGCTTGTTGCTGGAGGGGGGTCTGTTGATTGGTCGTCGAAATTGCTTGGAAATGCAAAAGAGAAAAGTATTTCCTCTGGTTTTGGTCCTGAATTTGTTCAGAAAATATTATCATAGCGTATTAACAATAATATAGAGTATGAAAAAAGTATTACTTGGTATCAGTGGTGGAAATTCATTTTGCGATGATTTGCAAATGCAAAAATATTATCAAAGTTTTGATATAGAGTATGTGCATACAGATAAATACTGGATGGATTGGTTACTTTGGTCATTTGAAAATGTCTTTGACGTGGCGAAGGTTAAAATGCCTGGTGTTGATCATGCACAGTACTCTATTTGGAAAATCGTGTTTGAAAAATATATAGAAAAATATAAAAATAGAAACATTGATATTGTGGCCCACTCTCTAGGTACTACCTTTATTCTTAAGTATCTAGTTGAGAACGAAATCGTAATACAAAATTTACACCTCATTGCCCCATTTGTGTCTGACGATTTTCAACCAAAAGATTTTAACGAGAGTACCGGAACATTTACATTTGATTATTCCGCAGTTCATACTATTGCGGACAAATGTAAAAATATTTTTGTTTGGTATTCGGACAACGACCCAGTGTGCACGGAAAGAAATGCAATATACCTACATCAAAAATTGCCTAATTCAAAAATATCAGTTATTGCCGAGCGTGAGCATTTTAATCAGAGTACGTTTTGGGAGTTGTTTGAGCAAATAAAATCTGATATATGAGTAATAAACTATTTTGATTAGTGCTCATAAGACACGAGGCACCGTATTACAAAGACATAGGACACGATTTGACACCCGAGGGTGTTGAGCGAGCAATTCATCTTGGTGAAGATTTGGTTGAACAGGGTATTATTGACGCAAAATCAAGAGTTGACCTATTGCATTCCCCTAAGGCGCGGGCGCGAGGCACGCTTGAATTTATCGTTAAAGGTGCCGGTTTGCCTAGCGATGAGTATTTTGAGGTACAAGAGATTCGCTCAAGTGACTATGCAGATCTACAGACCTTTTTGACTCGTGAAAAGGATCTTGGACTTACACTTGACGATGTGGCGAGGGAGCATTACGAGAATCGTGAGCTATATCATAAAAGCTCGCACATTGTCGAGACTCACGCAAATAGGCGTCTACGCTTTTATAAATTCATTTCAGATCTTGTTTTGCGCAGAATTACTGCGGGTGAATCTTTCAGACAAGTATTGGCAGTGTCACACTTTGAGATAATGATGCATATTATTGATGATATATTTGGAATTAAGACGTTTTCGTCCTATATGGCTCCAGCACTTGGGGAGTACATTATTCTTGATTTCTATCTTACTGATGAATCCGGAGTGATTAATATGGATATATATTTCAGAGACAGGAATAAGCAGATAAGATATGATTTTATTTCACGAGATTTTTAATATAACTGTATATGAATAAGAAAAATGTAGTAATTATCACCGACTGCAAAGATGTTGCTTTTAATGAAATGCGTCGAATTGTTTTAAACGAATGTTTTAAACTTGGAGTTAAAGATGTCGAGGTTGAACTTGTGTGTGTTGCAGAATTCTCACTTATAAATGCTGCTTTTTTGACAAGGCTTATGGCTGATTACTACTTCGAAGACACTGTTTTTTCAGTGGTAATTAACCCTCAAAAACATCGCTCAGCGCGAATATATGGAGAACTTAATAATGGAATTAAGTTTTTTAGCGCTAACACGGGTGCATTAAGTTGGGTATTAAAAGATTTTGGATACAAAACATTGTATGAAGTACATGACCCAGGTTTTGTCTCTTTCGGTGGTAAATATGTACATGCACCAAATGTTGCGAAATTAGTTGCAGGAGAACCATTAAATAGCTTCGGTAAACCATTTGATGCTGAGCAATTAATCAGCCTTGATATCAGCACAGGAACAATTGTCCATATTGATAATTTTGGCCTTCTCAAGATGATGGGTGAAACACCAAGATTTAAAGAAGGTCAGAGATTTAAAATATTCATCAATAGCGAAGAGAAGTTTGAAGCAAAATTCTCAAACAGAATGATGACACAAGACGACAAAGACTGGGTCCTTTATGCGGGCAGTTCCATCCATTCTTTACCTGAATTGGGTACCGTCCGGTACTCTGAGGGGTACAAAGAATTCTATATTAAAATTGGTGACAGAGTCACTTGGACTACTATAGATTATTAATAAGTCTTTTGCTAAATTTATCAAATCTTAATTAAATATAGCTCTAGGCTATTAGAAAAAATTCTTCTAGTCTAGAGCCTTGACGAATACTTTTTTTTCTTGACTTTTTCTTTGATTTCTGTTATTATAGAGCAAGTTCTTATTCAAAAAAAGGAGGTGCTAAAGTGAATATTCTCTCCAAATATAGAGAAAGAATCGTTCAAATTGGAGCGGGACTCTCAACCCTTGCTGTCATTAATTGGCTTTACAATTATCCACTATGGCTAGTGGTAATTGAATGGCTGGGACCTATTCATGGCTGGATCTGGCTTATGGTAGGGGCTATCATTATAAATAGGATCCTCATTCATTTCCACGCAATGACTGAACTCGATTGGACGGGTCTAGATTTGGTGGAAAGGTTTATAAGAAAAATAATAATAGCCTTTTACTTCAGAGTGGTATTTGTCGGAGAGACTGGATTTTTAAGAAAAATCCTGAGTATTTTCTCTGAAAAATTCTCTTCTTGGAGAAGGATTATCACCTTTCTCAGTCTGAGTATTTTCCAGGATTCATTTTTTGCTGTTGCTTATTTGCGAACAAGTAATGGCACGAGAAGATCCTTGATTTTTTCCAAGAAAGACTGGCTTGTTTTCTTGGGTAGTTCGGTCATTGGTACGGCATACTGGACTACTCGACAGTTTTTTCTTTTGGAATTAACAAAATACTCAGCGAGTATTTTCTTTTAAAGGAATCTTTATACAATGAGATTCCTTTTTTAATTTATGGTATAAAGGAATTGTTGCTAATTTCTTTTTGTAAATGAAATTTTTAAATTTTCATCGAATTTGCAGTGAAAATTTGGAAATTGCAATGGAAAATGAAGATTGATAACAATCCTATAAATAGGTATTTTAAATAATGTAAATATATATGAAAGATTTTTCCGAATTAAATGTGTACACCAAATTATCTGAAGCCAAATATGAAATAAAAAAAAGGTGGCAAGATAAAGATTTACGAAAAAGGGTGGAAAAATTTTTGGGAAATGACTTTCCTCTTGGTATGGGAGAATCTCCACGAGCTGTTATCTCTAGAGAAATTATGAGTCCTAATTATGAGTTTCATTTTTTTTATGACATGGTAACACATTCAGGTCTTTCTCCTCTCTATCTGGAATACCTCGCGGGAAAATTCGTAGCAAAAAATCAAACAAAGTATTGTCTTTGTAAACTTTATTTTTTCGAAGAAAATAAAAATAAAAAATATGAAAAAATAATATCGGCCAAGAGGATTGTGGATTTCAATTTTTATGAGGGTCTTTGTATAAAAGATGTGAATACTCTAAATGGAATGAGTTTAAAAGATTTTCATCACGCGATGCTTACAGAATCAATACCCAATTTTGATTTGAGTTCTATTGTGGAGTTTTCGGATTGGTTTAATGAACATAGAGTAATAGGAGAATACTATTCTCAGTATTTGGCATTATTTCTTACGCATGGAATACTCTTTGAAAATTATCTTATTGAGGGCGCTGAGGTTGAATTTACACAGAAAAGATTTATTCCTAGTTTCCAAGAAATTATTCAAACTTTTGGTATAAAACCCCTCATTGTTCCTATGGTAGTCATACCAGATGAAAATGAATTGTTTTGGTGTGGATATTCTGGTAAAATGAAAGAAGTGGCTCAACGTTTATTAGAAAATAAAAAATATGACATTTGATTTTGTTTCCAACATAGAACAATGTGCGATGCTTGTGAAAGAATCTGTTTCTTTGGGCCTTGTGTATTACTCTCATATACCCACAGCAATTATTTCCTTATTCATAGGTTTGCTGGTTTATTTTAAAGGAGGAAAATCTTTAATAAGTAAAATATTTTTTTCTTTGTGTTTGGTTTTTTCTTTGTTCCTAGCTATGAATATCATTCTTTGGACGAGCTATGACAGTAGAATGTATATGTTTTTTTGGTCCATTGGATCTCTGACAGATGCTCTCATTTTTATGTTAGGTTTTTATTTTTTTTATGTTTTTATTTATGAAAGGGATATTCCCTTTCTCTTTAAAATAATAGGTTTTCTTTTCCTTGTTCCTATTATATTTTATTTAGGAACTCCCTATAATCTTGTTTATTTTGATGGTAATGAATGTGTTCCTGTCGAGGAGGTTTTATTTAAGGATTATGTTGATTATTTAAAAATAATAATTTTTTCGATTATTCTTATTTTTTCTTTTCGAGAATATAAAAAAGCTAAGGAAGAAGAAAAAAGAAAAGTTCGAACGGTGGCTATAGGTTTAAATCTTTTTCTTGCTATGTTTCTATTTGCTAATATGTTATCTAATTATGTTATAGAAAAAGGTTATTTAGAGGCAACAGTTGGATATTCATATGAATTGTATGGTCTTTTTGGAATGCCTGTTTTTATTGGGTTTCTTGCGTATGCGATTGTGAAATTTAATATCATGAATATAAAATTATTAGGTATTCAGATTTTGGTGTGGACAATTATTTTTCTTATTGGCTCACAATTCTTTTTTATACAGAATCGAATTAATATGGTTTTAACAGCTATTTCTCTTATTCTGATTAGCATTGCAGGATTTATGCTTATTGGTTCAACGAAGAGAAATATCCAGCGAAAGGAAGAGCTCCAAAAGATGGCGGATAAATTACTTCTTGCGAATGATCGACTCAAACAGCTTGATCGAGTAAAATCAGAATTTATTTCTATCGCTTCTCATCAGTTAAGGACCCCACTTACTGCTATAAAGGGTTTTGTTTCTCTTATTTTGGAGGGATCGTATGGAAGTGTGGAAGCTTCTGTCCGAAATGCTCTCAATAAAGTATATCTTTCCAATGATCGCCTTATTCAATTAGTGGAGGATCTTTTGAATATCTCTCGTATTGAATCGGGAAAATTCGAATATACTTTTGCACCTTGTCAATTAGATGATGTTGTGGAAAGTGTTTTTGAGATGCTTCGAATAAGGGCTCGAGATGCTGGTTTGGAATTTACTCTAAAACTTCCAGAAGAAAAACTCCCCCAGATACTTGTAGATGAAGCTAAGATCCGAGAAGTTTTGTGGAATCTCATCGATAATGCTATAAAATATACAAAGAAAGGATTTGTTCGAATTTCCATTTTTGAAGATTCTGGAAAAATTGTGATTGCTATACAAGATTCCGGAATAGGCATTCTTCCAGAGGATAGCCCAAATCTTTTTGAAAAATTCTGTCGAGGAAAAGATACGGGCCGGCTTCATGCAAGTGGTACAGGGCTCGGTCTTTATGTGGGAAAGAAAATAATACTCGCACATAAAGGGAAGATAACATTTGTTTCAGAGGGGGAAGGTAAAGGAACGATATTTACTATAACTTTACCTCTAGATTTTAAACCGGAAGAAAAAAATAAAGAACAGGATTTCCTGGAATAATAATGTAAAAAAATATGGAAAAGATTTTACTCGTAGAAGATGATGAGATGATTTCAGAAATTTACCAAAAAAAACTGGAACAAGTAGGTTATAAAGTTGAGTTGGCGGCTGATGGAAATCAAGCAGAAAAGAAAATTCGTCTTGGCTCATATGACCTTGTTCTTTTGGATCTTGTACTCCCTGGTCTTGACGGAATAACTATTTTGAAAGAAATCTCCAATGAAGGCGCTCTCCCACTTCCTTCGCCGATTGTTATTTTTAGTAATTTAAATGATACCGAGAATCAAGAATCCGCTTTTCGATATGGGGCATCCGGATTTATATCAAAATCACAATTTAATCCTTCTGAATTTCTTAAAGAAATAGAACGGTATCTTCGAGAAATTCGTGAGCGAAGAAAAAACCGAACATTACATTTTTCTGATGAAGAGAGAATGGATGCTTTGAAAGAGAAAGAAGCTTCATTGAAAGAAAAATCGGAGATAAAAGAAGAAGTTGTGGAGGTTGAAGAAGAAAAAGGAAGATATATATTATTTGTTGAAGATGAAGAGGTTTTTGTTGATTTATTTTCAGAAAGACTTCGTAAAGAGGGATTTCGCTTGACGGTATGCACATCCGGAAGAGAGGCTTTGGATTTAATAAATCAAAACAAACCTGATCTTGTTATAACAGATATTCTTTTGCCTGAAATGCCAGGAAATGAACTTGTTAGTTTGATACGAAAAAATAAAGAAACATACGATCTTCCTATTATTGTTATGTCAGCATCTATATTGGATAAACAAGAAGAAGAGGTTCGAGAATTGGGAATTCAGGGATTTTTTCTTAAAACTCACATAACTCCAAGCGAGCTTGTGGAATATGTTCGAGAAATTATTCCTGAAAAATAAAAGACCTTATATGGTTTTGAAAAAGAATGAAGTTTTTAATGGAGGAAAAATCAGACTTTTATTTGGGATGTCTTTTTTCTTGGGCTTATGTGGGTCGTTGATAATGTACACAGCATCATCTTATTTTTCCCAAGCATGGAATACTGAAAATGTTGGATTGATATATCTTTTCGTTTATTTGTTGAGTTTTTGTGAATTACTCTTCTTTGATCGCATAGTGTATGTATTTGGAAAATCAACCGTTTTATTTTTCTTGCTTTTTCTCGAAATTTTAGTTTCTCTGGGATTGTCTTTGTTTAGTCCAGCGCCACTTCCTTCAATTTTTCTTATTTTTTCCCTTTTTTTGGGGAAAGTTTTGTGGACAAATTTAGATTCTATTTTGGAAGGATTTTCTGTTGATTCTCGATCGGGGAGGATTCGGGGTATATTTCTTGCTTGTATGAACGCAGGACTTCTTCTGGGACCAGTATTTTCTACGGCCGTTATTGATGCTTATGGATATCAAACACTGTATTCTTTTACCGTAATACTTTTCTCTCTCTTTCTTATTCTTAGTGTGTTCGCACTTTCGAAAAATAATCAAAGGACCTCCCAAAAAATTGTTTTTAGAAAATTTTTTCACGAAGCACGAAAAAATCAAGATCTTTTCTTTATTTATTGGTTGGCATTTACTCTTGAAGTTTTTTATGCCGTATTAATAATCTTCACACCTCTTTATTTAACTTCTTTGGGCTTAGCTTTGACTGATATTGGTATCATTCTTTCTTTGGCATTGCTACCTTTTGTTTTTTTGCAATATCCTATTGGCTATATCGCTGATCGATGGTTCGGAGAGAAAGAACTTATAGTGGTAGCTCTTATTATTATGGGAATTGGAGTTTTTTGCATGCCTTTTATTACAACAAATTCTATTTTTATTTGGGGCTTGGTTCTTATTTTTGGAAGGATTGGCGCAGCTCTTCTGGAAGTGCTTCGTGATTCGTATTTCTACAAAAAAATTGACGGGGATGCTGTGGGACTTATAAGCTTATTTCGAACGGCGGGATCTTTGGGGTATGTGGTAGTTGCAATTACCTCATCCTTTTTTCTTATTTTTGGAAGTATTTCTTATGTATTTTGGCTTGCATTTATCTTTATAATTTTAGCTCTATATCCAGCTTTTTCACTTCGAGATAACTACGCATTTAAGGACTGATTTTTATGTACATAGTGAAAACACAACAGTTTGAAGGCCCAATGGATGTACTTTTGGAGATGATAGAACGAAGAAAATTAGACATTACTCAAGTTAGTCTTTCTTTGGTTACCGATCAGTTTGTTCGGTATATAGAAACGTCCAAAAATATTTCTTTGGATTTTCTGGCAGACTTTCTTGTG
Organism: Candidatus Moraniibacteriota bacterium; assembly: GCA_016699795.1. Classification (NCBI taxonomy): domain Bacteria; phylum Candidatus Moraniibacteriota; species Candidatus Moraniibacteriota bacterium. Next base: position 156,805 of record CP065011.1, on the reverse strand, counting down.
GTTGCAGCAAAACTTCTTGTTATAAAATCTCGAGCACTTCTTCCTGTTTTGGAAGAAGAAACTGAAAAAGAAGAAGATGCTTACGAATTAGAATTTCAATTGAAAGAATACAAACGTTTCAAAGAGGCAAGTGAACTTATTTTCGAACTTTATACCTCCAAAAATACGTTATTTCGAAGAGAGGCATATTTGCAAACTGAAAGTTTTTTCTTGCCAAAAAAGAATCAAAAATACACTCTTTTTCCTCAAGAATTTTATGAGTTATTTAAAAAAACACTTTCTCGAATACCTGATCCTAAAATTTTGAAGAAAAAAGTGATCCGTCAAGTGATAAGTTTGGAAGAAAAAATCCGACATATCCGCACGCTTGTGGGGAGACGTCTTACAGGAACATTTTCTAAACTTATAGGGGATTCTGCAAAGGTTGAAGAGGTAGCTGTTTCTTTTCTTGCTGTTTTGGAGCTTTCTCGCACTCAAATTATAATAGCTCGACAGGAAGAATGTTTTGGGGATATTTTTTTGGAAAAAAAGAAATGATAGTATAAAAATATGGATGAACAGAATTGCAATCGGTTGGTAAGTGCTTTAGAAAGTATTCTTTTTATTTCTGGAGATCCTATTTCTAAGAAAAAATTGATGAAATTAATCGATGTTACACAAGAGGATTTGGAAGAAATATTAGAGAATTTGGAAATGCGTTGTAGTCGTGCAGAAAGTGGTTTGTCCTTGATTGAAAAAGATGATACTCTGGTGTTGGTAACAAAAGCGAAGAATGCTCCTCTTGTAGAAAAATTAATGAAGAAAGATGTGGAGACACCTCTCTCATCTTCACTCTTGGAAGTTTTGTCTATAGTAGCATATCGAGCACCTGTTTCCAGACAAGAAATTGAGTATATTCGGGGGGCGAATTGTACATTTGCATTGAGAAATCTTTTGGTACGAGGTCTTATACAAAAAGTCGATCATCCCCAGAATAACCGAGTCTTTTTTTATGGACCCACATCGCTTTTTCTTGAGAGTGTCGGACTTACTTCACTTAAACAACTCCCGGATTATGAGGAGCTTCAGAAGGATCCTCGTTTAATTCGAGATGGAGATGGAGATGCATAGACCTACAATAATAACAACATTACTTTTTTTCATTTTTTCGATAACACTTTCGACTTTTTTTGTTTGGGATGTGGCTCATCCTTTTCTTCTCGCGATAGGGAAAGAAGAAGAATCTGAATACAATATATCGGTGACATCAGGTAATGTTTTAGGGGCATTTATAAAAGATGAAGAAAAAAAAGGATTGGGATATTCTTCTGTTTCTGTGGAAAAATTGGTGGCTTGGGAAAAAATTACGCCGAGTTTGAAAAAAAATTATTCAGAAACAGCGTTTCCTACTGCGCATGCTTCCGTTATTCTTGATGTGGATTCAGGAACAATTCTTCATTATTCTGCGGGCAAAGAACGGCGAGAAATTGCATCTCTTACGAAAATGATGACAGCACTTCTTGTTATGGAGAATATAAAAAACCTTGATGATGTTGTTACTATTACGCAAGAAATGCGTTCTGTCGAAGGGACTGTAATTGGATGTCCTCGATCTGGATATTGTATAGATACACGATTGCAAGTAGGAGAAAAAATAACAGTTCGCAATCTTATGAAAGCAATGCTTATGAATAGCGCAAACGATGCTGCTACTTCTCTAGGTATTCATATTGATGGAAGTGTGGATGCCTTTGCTCTCCGAATGAATGCACGCGCAAAAGAATTGGGTCTTTGGGATTCTAATTTTTGTACTCCGTCTGGTTTAGAAATTGATGGAAAAGATTGCTATTCAAGTGCTTATGATATAGCAAGAATTGTTGCAAAAGTTTTTAGTTATGAAGAAATTCGAAAATTTATGAACCTTCCTTCAGGACTTGTTATTTCTTCTCTGGATGGAAAATATTCTCATCAATTATTAAATACAAACGCTCTTTTGGGAGAGTATTCTGGACTTTTGGGAACGAAGACTGGTTTCACGCCTAAGGCTGGATATTCATTGATGGCGGTTGCTGAAGATGCTACAGGAAAACATAAAATTGTAGCCGTGGTTCTTGACGATCCTTATCGATGGGATACCATTAAAGATATGTTTTCTTGGGCTTTTATTTCTTATGAATGGAAATAAATATTTTTTTAATTTATTTTTATGGAAATAGCGCATATATCAGATATTCCAGAAGTTGTTAATGTTCTGAAAGTTCTTTTCACAGGAGTTCTTGCTTTTATTATAGCTTTTATCGTTACTCCATTTTGGGCTGGTTTTTTGTATAAGAAAAAAATAGGGATAAAAATAAAAAAGAATTCTGTTCAAGGCGAGACTCTTACGTACGTAAGCGCTCTTCATAAAGGAAAAGAAGGAACGCCGACTATGGGAGGTGTTATTATTTGGTTTTCAATTCTCATTTTGGCTTTTTCTAGTCATTATTTATTTCCATGGATTGCTTTGTGGTGGGATTCTCATTTTGTAGCAAGATTGGATTTTTTGAGTCGATCTCAAGTCTGGTTGCCTCTTTTTGCGCTTGTTTCAGGGGGTCTTTTGGGTTTGCTGGATGATTATATGAGTGTTCGTGGCATTGGAAAAAATAAAGGAGGAGGAATGAGGTTCCTTCTTCGTTTTTATTGGCTTATCGCTATTTCTGGTGGAGGTGCTTGGTGGTTTTATGAAAAACTTGGGTGGGATGAAATACATGTTCCCGCAGTGGGGGATTTTACTATTGGTTGGTGGTATATTCCTTTATTTATGTTTATTGTTCTTTTTTGTGCTATATCATCCAATGAGACAGACGGACTTGATGGACTTAATGCGGGTGTTCTTCTTATGGCATTTAGTGCTTTTTCAGCAATCGCTTATTCGCAAAATAGAATAGATCTCGCAGCTTTTTGCGCCGCTGTATCGGGAGCGCTTTTGGCCTTTTTGTGGTTCAATGTGTATCCCGCGAGGTTTTTTATGGGAGATACTGGGGCAATGTCTTTGGGGGTTGCTTTGGGAACCGTTGCTATGCTAACGAATTCGGCCATTGTTCTTCTTGTTATTGTTTTTATTTATGTTTTAGAATCAGGAAGTGTGATCGTACAACTTACTTCCAAAAAATTCTTTCACAGAAAAGTTTTTCTTGCTGCACCTCTCCATCATCACTTTGAAGCAAAAGGTTGGCCAGAGCCGAAAGTTACTATGCGTGCCTGGATTTTTACCTTACTTACAGCAATTATCGGGGTAATAATAGCTATTTTCGGTCAGGGCTAATAATGGAGATGTATGAATCTTTTTTGTATAAAACTTGGAAAAGCTCTCTCTGCTGTGAAAAATGATGGTTTTTTCGTTGCTTTAAAAAGGATATGTGTGGGGGTATGGGCGATTATAAAACCTGTTGGATCTGGTCGAATATTGTTTATTTCTGGAGGAATGGGAGATAGTGCAAGGTATCGAACGAAAAATGTAGCAGAGTTTTTAAAAAATAATGCTATAAAGGCATGTGTAACGGTTCAAGGACGGCCTTTTCTTTCTCGATACGTGCATGCGTTTGAGGTGTTTGTATTTCATCGAGTGATGTATACACCAGAGATTCAGAATATAGTGGAGCAGAGTAAAGCACTAGGAAAGACGCTCATTTTTGAAACAGACGATCTTGTTTTTGATGAAGAATATCTTAAACATATGGATGTTTTAAAAAATATGAATAGTCTTGAAAGAAAACAATATGAAACAGGTGTTGGTGCGGAGCTTCTTAAAGATTCTTATGTCCAAATAGCTACAACAACAACAAGTTTTCTAGCCAAAAAACTTCAAGAGAAAGGAAAAAAAGTTTTTATCGTTCCTAATATGCTTTCTCAGAAAGACCTTAATTGGGCACATTCAATTTTAAAAAAGAAAAAGAAGAATTTGAAAAAGGATTCTTTTGTATATGTAGGATATTTTTCTGGATCCAAAAGCCATGATAAGGATTTTAATTCTATCGCTCCGGTAATGATTCGGATATTAAAAAAATATCCTTTTGTTCGTTTGGTTATCGCAGGACCTTTGCTTTTGGGTGATGAATTTTTTCCTTTTTCTGAAAGAATAGATCGACTTCCTTTTGCTTCTCGAAAAAAACATTTTGAAAATATATCCCAAATAGATATTAACATAGCTCCATTAGAAAAAGGGAATCCTTTCTGCGAAGGAAAATCTGAGTTAAAATTTTTTGAGGCAGGAATTGTGAATATTCCAACGATTGCAAGTTCTACACAAACATTTCGAGAGGCTATAGAACATAAAAAAGATGGATTCGTTGCTGAAAATGAAGAGGAATGGGAAGAATATATTTCAGATCTCGTCGAAGATAGAAAATTGCGTTATCATGTAGGGCGAGAAGCGAAAAAGACGGCACTTGAAAGATATACAACACTATCTTCCTCTGTGGCGAGAGATTATATTCATTATTTTGAGTCGATGTAAATAATAAAAAAGAAATGTATGAAGGTACTTATTACTGGAGGAGCGGGATTTATTGGATCGAAGGTCGCGCAAGTTCTTCGAGACAGAGGTGACGATGTGGTTATTATTGATAATTTCAATGATTATTATGAACCAAAACTTAAAAGGGATCGTTTAACATCTCTTTTGAAAGGAAGGGAATATACTTTGTATGAAGGAGATATTCGGGATGAAAAACTTCTTGAAAAAATATTTTCTAAAGAAGGAATTGATAAGGTGGTGCATTTAGCTGCTATGGCGGGGGTGAGAAATTCTCTCAAGAATCCACTTCTCTATGAAGATGTTAATATAAAGGGAACAATGCTTCTTCTTGAAATGGGAAGAAAATATGCTGTGAAAAATTTTGTATACGCATCATCTTCTTCTGTGTATGGAAATAACACGAAAGTTCCTTTTTCAGAAACTGATTTTGTAGATCATCCTATATCTCCCTATGCTGCGACAAAAAAAGCAACAGAACTTTTGGCATATACCTATAGTCATTTATACGGAATTCCGACTACAGGACTTCGTTATTTTACTGTGTATGGACCATGGGGACGTCCAGATATGGCATTGTTCTTGTTTGTAAAAAATATTTTCGAAGGACTTCCCATCGATGTCTATAATTTCGGAAAAATGTCTCGCAATTTTACGTATGTCGATGATATTGTCTCGGGAACTATTGTTGTCTTGGATGCTAATCAAAAGTGTGAAGTTATGAATATTGGGGGAGATAAAGAAGAAACATTATTAAGATTTATAGAAACAATTGAATTAAATATAGGGAAGGAAGCTAAGAAAAATATGCTTCCTATACAGCCGGGGGACGTGCCTCAAACAGTTGCGGATATTTCAAAACTTCGTTCTCTTGGATGGTCTCCAACAACTCGAATCGAAGAGGGTATTAAAAATTTTGTATTGTGGTACAAAGAATATTATAAAGTTTGAAATTTTCCTTGCACTATTTTTTCACGAATGATATTATTATAAACCATAATTGATTATTATAAAGAAATATGGAAGAAAAAGAGAAAAATGATATGGAAAGAACGCAAAGTTTATTTTCCAAACATGGAAAGGCTGAATTTTTTGTTCTTTTGATTCTAGGTATAGTAGTGGGTGTTATAGTGAAAGAGAATATATCGAGTCGCGTTACTATGGGGTATGAGGATTATATGATCGAAAAGAATGTTCAATCATATGATTACGCAAAGATGACAAAGGAAGTTGTTGAAAAAGCTAAAGCTGAAGAGAAAGAAGCTGCAGCTAATGGAGGAGGAGAGTCTCAAGGAACGATGAATGGTGCTGCATGCGGGGCCTAAAGTAAATAATAATGTGGGAGAGAAAAACTTTAAAATGGTGCGCGCTAATTTAACGATACGAATATGTCGAAAGGATCGAAAAGAAAATACTATAAGACTGAAACGGTGAAACCACAGGAACGAGAAAAAGTTGAAACCGGGACAGAAGATGTGAAAATGAAAGAGCAAGAGAAAATTGAAACTGCAACAGAAGAAGAAAAAGATCTTTTTGAAGATGATTTTATGAAAACAAGTAAAAATGATAAGAAGTCAGAAAAAGAGCAGGAAGATTTTTTTGATGAAGAGGATAAAGAGAATGATGAAGAAATGAAAAATGACGATGAAGCCGAGAAGGAAATTGAAGAGAAAGACGAAGAGTCTCTTAACGAAGAAGAGAAAAAAGGTGGAGAAACTTCTGATAAAATGAAAACACTTATTTCCGTGTTAATTATCGTAGGAGGCCTTTTCGCAGGAAGTCTTTTTGTAGATATTGCTCAATTGGTTACAGGAAAAGGTATTTCAAGTCAGACTTTAGAATCTACTGATATATTTTCTTTAAACAATAAAACGTGGGTGAGTTTCGAAGAGCCTATAACAAAAGTCTCTGTTCTTGTGGATAAAGATTGTGAAGAATGTGATCCGAGTCAGGCACTTCTTTTCTTGAGACGCTATATTCCAACTATGCTTGCTAGTGAAGTAGATGTGACTTCAAATGAAGGAAAAAAACTCATTGAAGAGTCAAAAATTACCGCACTTCCTGCTTTCGTTTTTGATACTAGCGTGGCTAAGACCGATTTTTATTTGCAAGCGGCTCAGCTTTTTATTCCGAAAGAAGACAAATCTTCTTTCTCTCTTGATATCGCTCAATTAGGCGTTCCGGTTGGAAAATATTTGAAACTTCCTGAGGTTGGAGAAAATGATATCGTTGTTGGATCAGGTCCAGTTACTATTATTGAATTCTCAGATTTTCAATGTCCTTATTGCCAGGTGCTTCACACTTCGATGTCAAAAATCTTGAAAGAATATAACGGTAAAGTTCGACTTGTATATAAACATTTACCTCTCGACTTTCATCAGCAAGCTCAGAATGCTGCATTGGCATCAGAATGTGCTAATGAACAAGGAAAATTCTTAGTATATGCTGATTATCTTTTTGCTAATCAAAAGGATTGGGGAGAAATAGAAGGACTTGCTATTTTCAAAAGATATGCAGGTACTTTGAAATTGAATGTAGCAGATTTCAATCGATGTGTTGATGAAAATCAATATACACAAAAGATTTCTTCCAATATGAAGGAGGCGCAATCTTTTGGTATCAATGGAACTCCTGGTACTTTTATAAATGATTCTTTCTTTAATGGAGCAGTTGAATATGAAAAACTCAAAGCTACTATTGAAAAGGAACTTACTTCCGCAGGAAAATAATAAGAAATAGTATTTCTTAGAAAAAAGACACTCATAATGAGTGTCTTTTTTTTGATCTTAGAATATTTTTTTTATTTTCGTTTTTCTATTTTCAGAATAAATTATCGAGAATTTATATAAATAATTTCTCTGCGTTTGAAAATACTTGGAGCCAATGGCCGGATTTGAACCGGCGACCTACGCGTTACGAGTGCGTTGCTCTACCAACTGAGCTACATTGGCAACAGTCCTATTACCCTCCGGATAAGAGAAAAGTATACTGAGAAAAAAAGAAAAAAGCAATATTTTTAGAAGGGAAGAGTAAAGTTTACAGAAGTCTCTTCTTTCTTTTCCCAGAGGGATGTATCTACAGAAAATGAATGAGCTCCTTCTATATCACGATATTTAAGGTGTTTATTTTTTAAGGCGTATTCATAAATTTCTTTGGTGATGCGAACATCATCTTCGCAGTAGCGTCGGATTTTTTCGATTTCGCCATTTTTCCACCATTCTATAGCCTCAAGGCCATTACCACTTTTTTTCTTTCCTAATGTTGCATCAGCCACGGAATCAAGACGTACTTTCTTTCCGATAGACTTCTCTATCTCTTTGAGAATATCTAAGCTTTTTATCCTTGAAATATTTCCGGGATAATATTTATTCAGAAGGGGAAGATCAAAGTGATCACTGTTATAGCCAATAACGATATCAGCCGCCTCAAGAAGTCGCCAGAGGCCTGTAAGTTCATCCTCAAGATAACTATAGTAGGTATCAGTATGAGAATCATACGCAACAAGAAGGGAAATGTCGAGCATTCTTGGATCACTACTTCCCACATCGCGGAAAGTATTTTTGGTTTCTATATCGAGGATAATTTTTCTCATATTTTAAAATAATACTGTTGGAAAACGTTTCCTATGGTATCATGAAACAAGGGGATAATCAAAATTGAAAATATATATTTTTATGGATAAGGAAATGTTCGAGAAAACACTCATTTTCGATATGGAAATGATTCCTGTTTCGCAAGAAAAAGAGCCCCAAGTAAGAGAATTTTTTCAGGGTATAGGAAAGCATAATTCTGAAATGGAAGATGCTATTGAGTTAACTTCTGTTGACGGAGCTTTTGGAAGGATTCTTTGTATCGGATATGTATTTGGAGATCAGGAAATAAAAATTATTTTTGATGAACATATTAATGAGCGAATAGTTTTGGAGTCTTTTTGGAAATTGGTACAGGAAGCTGATCTTGTTGTGGGACATAAAATAGTAGATAGTGATCTCCTTTTTTTACATCAAAGATCTCTTGTTCATGGCGTACGCCCTTCAAAAAACTTTGATCTTTCAGGAAAAGATTCTCGAGTCTTCGATACTGCATGGGGGTGGGGGTTGGGAAAAAAATATGCTAGTCTTGAAAAAATTTCTCTCGCTCTTGATATTCCTAGTCCTAAGAAACTCATGCACGGCTCTCAAGTTCCTGAATATTATCGAAATGGTCGTGTGAATGAAATACTTACCTATTGTAAAAGTGATGTTTCAGCCACTCGAGAAATTTATAAAAAAATGTTGATGATTTTTTCTTGATAAATAAAATGTATGATAATAGCGATTATTTCAGATATTCATGATCACTTCGATTATCTTTCTTGGGCGATGAATGAAATTTCTCAGAAGGATGTAGAATATATTTTATGCCTTGGAGATATCGTGAGTCCTTTTGCTATAAAAAAACTTTCTCAGTCACCTCTTCCTGTTTTTTCTATTTTTGGAAATAATGAGGGGGATCGAGCGAGAATCATTCGAGAATCTCTTCGAGAAGGAAGCTCTGTAACTATGGCAGATGGAGAATATTCTGAATGGGAAAAAGAGGGGAAAAAATATTTTCTTTCTCACTATCCAGATATTGCAGAATACGCAGCATGCTCAGGAAAATACGAAGCGGTTTTTCATGGACATACTCATAAAAAAAGGAATGAGAAAATCTCTCACGTTCCTATTATTAATCCTGGAGAGATCTGTGGATCAGTTACAGGAATTGTTTCTTTCGCATTATTTGATACTTCTATGAAATCTGTGGAGTTTGTAGAAAAATTAAAAAATGATTTTTGAGAGCCACAACTTGATTTTTTTTACTTTTCTTCCTAGAATGCATCACCTGTTCTTTTGTCAAAAGAGGAAAATGATATGTTCTGGGTTATTCTTCATTCCTTTCTCCCGCATCCTGATAGGCTTTATCATTGGTTTTCTGAAGCTGTCGGATATGACTATTGGTTTTTTAGCTTTTTAAAGCCACGAGTCATTTCTTGGCATAGGAAATCACTTCTTTCTCTTGATAGAGATTTTGCTTTGGAAGAGGGGCAAAAGGATGTCGTTAGAAAAAGGAATGAATATCTTGCAAAAGGGGGAGATCCTTTGGATTCAGGATATCCTGAAATAATGATGTGGGATTTCCCTCCTTCTTCTCGGGAAAATAACATTCGAAGAAAAATGAAATAGATTTTTTGGAAAAATACCTTTTAAAAATTTTAGAAGGTATTTTTTATTTTTCACGAGAAGGCGGGGAATTTTCTATGGAGGAGGAATTTTTTTCAATTTTCATTTTCTTCTACAATTTTTAAATTTCTTATTGCAAATTAATAAGAGTTTCTTGATGGGATGAGATAAAGAAACTTTATAAAAGCATAAACAAAAGATTTATGCTTTAGATAGTGAATGATAAGTTAAAATTTTCTAGTATGTGAATAATTATGATAGTATGAAATAACTTATGAATATAATACAGAATCTATATGAGTATGTTTCATTTTGAGGAGATGACTTTGTCTCCAAAGAAAATTTTGGGCAATTTTCTTTCAGAGAGTGGAGACTGGGAAAAAGATCCTTCTTGTGATCGGTTTGGGGTAATATCTGATATTCATAATGATTGTTTGGCGGCTCGTACTACATTAGAACAGCGAGGAATTTTAGATTCTGATGGAGAATGGAAGAAGGGAATTTCTCGGATACATTTAGTATTTACAGGGGATAATGTAAATAAAGATTCACCTGAAAGCGAAACATTTCGTTTTCTAAAACATTTAAAGAAAACCGCACCAGAACATTGTGAAGTGACGGTGCTTGTTGGAAATCATGAGATTGATCTTCTTTTAAGGAGTGCAGATGGAGAAAAATGTCTTAAAAAAAAGGAGATAAAGTTTTTAAAAAATTGTGAAATTGTTTATAAAAAAGGATCCATTTTATTTTTGCATGGATATCCAACACGAGAACTCCTCCAGGAGCTTCTGGTTCAATATGAAGAAAATAATGGTGATGTGGCAACTTCTGATTGGGTAGTAAATCAAAGATTTTCGGAAATAGTATCCACTCTTTTAGAAGAAAGACCTTTAGGAATAGACAAAAAAGAAACACTTCATTCATGTGATTTTGGTAGCACGGAGAAACATCTGGGTGGATTGACGGAGGATCAATATTATAAAGAATATGGAGAAGAGATTTCTACTCTTTTAAAAAGGATGGGCGTTACTCTCGTGGTGCATGGACATAAAAAAAATATTTCAGGCGGACAACGAATGGAGGAATATATTCCGGGTGTTTGTATGATAGATAATGATGTTGCTCTCGCTGAAGGTTCTAATCCGCATCATAAGCATAGAATTGGACTGACTGAAATAACGACGCGTCCTGATAAGCAGATAGGAATAGGATGTCTTTATAAGAAGAATATAGATTCTCATGGGAATATAAAAATGAAATATGGAACAGTGTCGACTACAGAGGGGAATGGATGAATAGGGTTGAAAATAATAATGATGGAGAGACAAAGAATCGAGAAACTTCCTCGAATTTCCTTTCCTATTCTTTCGACCGACGAGTCTTCGAGGAGTGGAGACTCGGTCCGCCTTTGGCGGAAAACTCTCCGAATTTCCGAATAAAAAAGACACAAGAAATCAAAAGAGATCTCTTCACTTCACGAAATCGGAATTTCGTTTCAATCGAGATGACGCAGAAAAAAACATTTCAAAAAATTCCTAATACATAAAACAAAAAAAGATCCCCTCTCGTATTTGTAAATGCTTTCTTTTCTTAGTATACTTACCCAATAATACTAAACTTTAAAAAAAGAAAAAAAGAATGTTTCAAAAACATAAAAAAAGAATCTTTTTTTTCTTCGCATTCCTTACTTTAGGATTGTTTACTATACCCCAAAATTCTCATGCTTCCACTGTAACCTGGACAGGAACAACAAGCACTGCTTGGACTACAGTAACGAACTGGAATACAGGAACTGTTCCTACAAGCACAGATGATGTTGTTATAAATTACACAGGAACGAATCAACCTACACTCGATGTAAATGGTGGAACCATTACTATACAATCTCTTACTCTTGGAGGAGGAGCATCAACTTCTACTCTTACTATGAGTAATGGGTACAACGGAAATGATACAAACAAAAAATTGAATGTTACAGGAAATGTTACGATTCTCAACAATGGTTATCTTACGCATACTGCAAACTCATCTGCAGAAACGCATAGACTTTTTATGGACATAGGAGGGAATCTTGATGTTCAAACCGGAGGACAGATTAATGTAGATAGGAAAGGGTATGGAACAGGATATGGACCAGGATATTGTGGTGAAAGGGGTGCTTATGGAGGACAAAGTGAAAATGTAAGCTGTCTAACATACGGATCTATAATGAATCCTATAAATTTAGGATCTGATAGTGGAGGAGGTGCTGTTATTTTGAATATTTTTGGAGTAACTACCTTAAATGGTACTATTTCATCTAGTAGTTTTGATGCTTATAGAGGGTCTGGAGGAGGTGTAAATATTATCACTCATATTCTTAATGGATCAGGTTCAATTAAGACAACTGCAATGTCTCGTTCTGGTGGTGGACGAATTGCGGTAAAACTTACTTCCGGAAATGACTTCGGATCCGTTGTTATGCAAGCGTATGGTGCAGCTGCCGGCACCATCTACACCGAAACCGCAAGTCAGGGCACGGGAAACGGAGCAGTAACGATTGATAATAACAATCAAACTTCTTCCGTTTTCACTGCTATCCCCTCCACTCAAACATGGACCATTAAAAATCTAGTCGTAAAAAATAGAGGAAAAATCAGCGTTCCTACCGGGACCACTCTCATACTTGATAATCCCGATTCTGTAACCGGACTTTCTGGAGTCTCCGCAATAGAAAGTGGTATCGCTCTTCGAGGAGGAATTTTTGATCTTCCTCAGGGGTCTCTTACTATTGAAAACTGGGCGCTTATTGCAGATCTTCCTCATACGCTCAATGGAGATATTACGGTAAAATCCGGAGGGTATATGACGCATAGCGCTAACACGAATACGGAAGCATACAAAATGAACCTTACAATTAATGGTAATCTCGATGTTCAAACCGGAGGACAGATTAATGTAGATAGGAAAGGGTATGGAACAGGATATGGACCAGGATATTGTGGTGAAAGGGGTGCTTATGGAGGACAAAGTGAAAATGTAAGCTGTCTAACATACGGATCTATAATGAATCCTATAAATTTAGGATCTGATAGTGGAGGAGGTGCTGTTATTTTGAATATTTTTGGAGTAACTACCTTAAATGGTACTATTTCATCTAGTAGTTTTGATGCTTATAGAGGGTCTGGAGGAGGTGTAAATATTATCACTCATATTCTTAATGGATCAGGTTCAATTAAGACAACTGCAATGTCTCGTTCTGGTGGTGGACGAATTGCGGTAAAACTTACTTCCGGAAATGACTTCGGATCCGTTGTTATGCAAGCGTATGGTGCAGCTGCCGGCACCATCTACACCGAAACCGCAAGTCAGGGCACGGGAAACGGAGCAGTAACGATTGATAATAACAATCAAACTTCTTCCGTTTTCACTGCTATCCCCTCCACTCAAACATGGACCATTAAAAATCTAGTCGTAAAAAATAGAGGAAAAATCAGCGTTCCTACCGGGACCACTCTCATACTTGATAATCCCGATTCTGTAACCGGACTTTCTGGAGTCTCCGCAATAGAAAGTGGTATCGCTCTTCGAGGAGGAATTTTTGATCTTCCTCAGGGGTCTCTTACTATTGAAAACTGGGCGCTTATTGCAGATCTTCCTCATACGCTCAATGGAGATATTACGGTAAAATCCGGAGGGTATATGACGCATAGCGCTAACACGAATACGGAAGCATACAAAATGAACCTTACAATTAATGGTAATCTCGATGTTCAAACCGGAGGACAGATTAATGTGGATGGGAAGGGATATGGAATTGGATCTGGACCAGGATATTGTACAAGTACTGGTTCTTATGGGGGTCAGTCAACTTCTTCTTGTTCCACATACGGATCTATATTGAATCCTATAAATTTAGGATCTGGAAGCCATAATCCTCCTGCTGGTGGTGGTGGAGGCGCTATCATTTTGAATGTTAGTGGGAATTCTTTAATAAATGGTTTAGTTTCTTCAAATGGAGAGCCTGTAAATAATAACGGAGGATCCGGTGGAAGTGTAAATATTAATACTAGTTTATTTGTTGGTTCTGGAGCAGTGAGATCAAATGGAAATAGACTTAGTGGAGGTGGTCGCATCGCCGTAAAACTCACCTCTGGAAATGATTTCGGATCCGTCACGATGCAAGCCTACGGAGGTTCTAGTGGAGCAGCAGCCGGAACCATCTACACCCAAACCGCCTCCCAAGGCTCCAACAATGGAACCCTCACCATAGACAACAATAATCAAACAGCTACCGTCCAAACCCTCATCCCCCAAGACAACTTCACCAACAACTCCCTCTCCCTTGGAAACATCATTGTAAAAAACAAAGGACTTCTTGCCATTCCTACAGGAACCACTCTTAACACTACAGGAGACATAACCATAGGAACTCTTAACTCTTCTACTGACACCTCACACATAGTAGCCAATGGAACAGGAACTCTCATTTCTACCAATCTCACTATTCATGGAGTAAGTGGTACAGGAGCATCCATAAACACCAACACGAAAGGTTACACTCCTACTCTTGGAACAGGAGCAGGAACAACAGGCTCTCTTGGATATGGATCAGGAGGAACATATGGAGGAAGAGGAGGAAATAGTAGTGATGGAGCAACTTCCCCTAACACCTATGGAAATGACTTTGTTCCCGAAGATCTTGGAAGTGGAGGAGGAAAGTCTACAGGAGGAACAGGAGGAGGAGATATACGAATCAGAACGAATAACAATCTCAACCTCTATGGAACCATATCCAGTAACGGTAGCGCTGGACTCACCAATGGTGGAGGAGGATCAGGAGGATCTATAAACATACTCTATGCAAAAAACTTCACCATAAACGGTGGAAAGCTTCAAGCCAATGGTGGGGCGGGACAAGGTGGTGGAGGAGGAGGGGGAGGAGGAAGAATCGCCTATGCCTATGAAAACAAAACATTTACCAATCAAACGATTCAAACACTCGGAGGAACAAAAGGAGCTACCGCACCTGCAACTGATGGAAGCGCAGGTTCACTTAAATCTGGATACCTTGCTGGTTCTCTTATCTCTTCAGCATTTGATTCCAGTAGTGATGCTAATGTCATGGGAACAATAGAATGGAAAGAAAATGAAATACTCCCAACAGGTTCTTCAGTAACTCTTTCTCTCAAAACTGCAGGAACGAAAGGAAATCTTTCTTCTTCCCCCTGGATACAAATAGCACAATCTACTCCCTCTTCTCTTACTACACATTGTACAAAAAACAATACAACGGTAAGTTGCACAGCCAGTGCTATCCCTCAAGATATGAAAGATATCTTTGAAGATCGCTTCTTTCAATACAAAGTAGATCTTTCTTCTCCTGACCTTCTTTCTCAACCTCAAGTCGATGATGTAAAAGTAGGCTATGTTGTGAATGCTTTCCCTATGATTCAAAATGTAACCACTACTCCCAATACTGATAAAACAGTAACTATCACGTACGAAACAAAAGATGAAGATACCAATACCGGAACCAATACTCCAGGAATAGTTACTCCGAGCTTTGAATACTACAATGGAAGTAGTTGGATCAATATCGCTTCCAATACTCTAGCTCCCGAAGATATACAAAACAAAACAGTGAATCAAGATACGTACACAACACACAGTGCTACCTGGACTCCTTCTCTCGTAAGTGAATCTTTCTATCTTACCAATGCAAAAATCCGTGTAACCGTAAGTGACAATGAAGGAGCGAATAATATCGCACGAGCTGAATCAAATACCTTTACCCTCGATACAAAAACTCCCACCAATCCCTCCCTCCTTGTTGATGCTTCCACTCAAGACCTCACCATTCCCTCCACCACATCTGTTCTTACTCTTGGAGTCAGTGATGACTCTCCAACACAGATGAAGATTTCTCTTGACGAAAACCTTACCAACTCTCCTTGGGAACCTTTTAATGCAACGGTAACAATAAAACTCGAAACTGATCCCGACATTGTCTATACTCGCTTCAAAGATCAATACGGGAATGAAACACAAACCATACACACAACTACTCCAGAAACTCCTACACGAGTCATTTCTCAAGATACGAGTAATATGCTTCTTACCCCTCCAGAATACCGAGCCTTCGTAGGATTCAAAACAATAGAAGAACCTCCAACAGGATTCGGAAACTACAAACTCTATAGAAGTGATGACGCTACTACCTATACGCTTCAAAATATCATAACCTCAAGAACAACAAACTTCCTTACTGATGCTACCCCACAACCAGACATTCTCTACACCTACAAAGCAAAGACAACAGACACACCAGGAAATGTTTCTTTCTTCTCACAAACCGTTACGATGAAAGCAAATGGTATTCAAGACTTCGGAGAAGGTGGAGGAGGATCAGATCAAACCCCTCCTGTTCTACAAAACGTAACCGTAGAATCTAAAGACACCACAACCGTAACTATCACATGGGAAACAGATGAACTCTCTGACTCTCGTGTAGAATATGCAACCACTCCCAACACCTATACCAAACAAACAGGAGTCTCTACCTATGCTGACACCCAAGCACAATCAGGACTTCATAGAGTCACTCTTACCAACCTCACACCAAACACTCCCTACTTCTTTAGAGTTGCCTCTACTGATCCTCAAGGCAATACCGGAGTCAATGACAATAATGGCAATGGATATGAAGTCACAACGAATCCTGGACCTTCTATCAGTGGTGTAGCGGTATCAAGTGCTTCTAACACACAAGCAACCATATTCTGGAATACGAATGTCCCTGCAGACTCTGTACTCCATTACAGTGAAAACAAGAATGGATCTCTTATCGATCCTATCACTCTCTCCGGATCAAGTGTTCTTACAAAAAATCATCAAGTAACCTTAGATGCTCTTACTCAAGGAACCACCTACTATTTCTACGTTACCTCCACCGACTCACAAGGAAACATTGCCAATGACAATAATGGAGGAAACTATTTTCAATTCTCTACAACACTCGACGAAACACCTCCTACCATAACGAATCTTCAAACATCTCTTATCTCAAATGACAAAGCAGTTATTACAGCAAACA
Source organism: Candidatus Moraniibacteriota bacterium (assembly GCA_016699795.1). Lineage (NCBI taxonomy): Bacteria > Candidatus Moraniibacteriota > Candidatus Moraniibacteriota bacterium. Next base: position 140,037 of record CP065011.1, on the reverse strand, counting down.
CAGATGAAGAAGCATCCTTCCTCCTTCAGTACAGAAAAAAAGGAAGCCTTACCTTCACACAAACAGAACAAGGAACAACATACGATAGATCTCACTACAGGGTACTCGATACTCTTACTCCTGATACAGAGTATGAATATCAAGTGAGTGTTAAAGATATCAATCAAAACGAATCACAGAGTGATATACAAACAATGAAAACAACCTTAGATCCAGAATACAATCATGCACCTCTTTCAAAGATTCATACTATCAGTGATCCTCCTAAAGTACTCACTGATCAAAAAGCAGTCATAACCTTCCAGACGGATCAAGCAGCAAACTGCATCCTTGAATATGGAACCCAATCAAGAAACTACCAAGAAGTTCCTCAAACAGAAGCGACAGGAATCTATGACACACTCCATTCCCTGCATCTTGGAGGACTCATCTTTAACACAACCTACTTCTACAAACTTCTTTGTGAAGATAATCTTGGAACCCTCATAGAGAGTGAAGAAAAAAGCTTCACAACAAAACTCAAACAAGTAGACAGTGGAAGTGAACAAGCAGAATCTACTCCTCCCTCTATCTCAGGAGTCAAAGTCAAAGACATTACAGGAGAGAGTGCAGTCGTCAGTTGGGAGACGGATGAAGTGGGGAATAGTTTGGTGAGTTATGGGAGTGTAAAAGAGTATGGAAATATGGCGGGAGATGATTTGGTAAATAAAAATCCTACTAAATTTTCCACAGCGCATAGCGTAACCCTACGAGGTCTCATCCCATCTACAAAATACTATTATTCTGCACTTTCCTACGACACCGCCGGAAACATAGGCACCTCCTCCCAACAAACCTTCCAAACGCAATCTCCTTCTTCCATCTCTTCCATTAAAGCTTCTTCCAAACAAATAGGGGAAACAACTATCACATGGAAAACTTCCACTCCCACTACCTCTATTGTTGAATATGGAAACACAGAAAACTATGGACAAACAAGAAAAAGTGAAGAACTCAAAAAAGATCATGAAATTATCATAAACAATCTTTTAGAAAACTCTACCTACCACTTCCGAGTAAAAGGAGAAGATGAATCAAAAAATCTCTTCTCTTCTTCCGACTCTACCTTTGAACCAAAGTCTCCACCACAAATCAAAGAAATCAAGATAGAAGTTCTTTCAGACAGAGAAGCAAAAGTAAACTTCCTTACTGATACTCTTACCGACTCTCTTGTAACCTACAAAAACAAAAACAAAGAAGAAGATCAAAAGAGTGAAGGAAATCCCTCCCTCCTCCAAACTCACTCCCTCACCCTCAAAGAACTCACTCCTGGAGAAAACTACGTTCTTACTGTACGAGTCAGAGATGATATGGGAAATGAAACTCTCTCTGATGAGATAGAATTCACTATGCAAAAAGATGAAACTTCTCCTACAGTAGAAAGAGTCTCTACCGACTCCGCTCTTTCACAAAACGGAAAAGTACAAATGATTATTAACTGGCAAACAGATGAAGATGCTTCTTCCTCCCTCATCTACAAAGAAGGAAGAGCAGGAGAAGAAAAAACAGTGAATGTAAGTTCTTCCCCAACAAAGAATCACATCATTGTACTCACCTCTTGGAAACCAGGAACTCTCTACTCTTACAAAGTCATAGTAAAAGATCTGAGTGGGAATGAAACCATAACCAAAGACTACATCACCCTTACACCACAAACAAAAGAATCTGTTGTAGAACTCATCATAAAGAACTTCAAAGAAATCTTTGCTTGGACGGGAGGGTAGGAGGGGAGAGAATGAATCCTTTCTCTCTTGTTTCCCTTGTGAAGGTGGGGGTTTGTAAATAAGTCCATTTTTTAAAACACTTTATTTTCTTTTATAAGAATTGTGTTATATACTCGATTTGCAGGAAAGAGGGTTCATTTAACCGTTCTAAAAAGCTTCAAATGAAGCAAAGGAGAATATCGTGGATACATATTATTGGTATTGGAATCCAACAATCATAACTTCCTTAATGTTCTACACTACCATGAGTTTTGTGGCTAATATGGTAGTGCATACACCTTCTCTCATTAATAAAACTTATTAGACATAACGGTGTTATCTTAGCTTTCTTATTTTTTAGCGGTGTTTCTTAAAAAGAAATGTCGCTGTTTTTTTGATTTTTCTTTTTCTTTCTGATAGGATTTCTTGGATATGAAATGCAAGACATTTTATAGGGTACTTTTTTAAGAATAACTTTCAGTGGAGAGAAAAATGAATCGTAATTTTCGCGAAATAAATGTTGGAAGCTCAATGGTTTCAAGGTAAATTCATTTGCGTGGAGCTTGATGGCGATTTGTACCGGATTCCTCGTTGTGTGAAAGATAGATATCAAGAGTTTCAGCCATTTTTCGTTACGAATGTTGTAGAAGCATTTAATCGAAAAATCATACAAGCAACGAAAGACCTTGTGTGCGCATATAAACTCGATGTTATTTTCTATCAAATATGGGGAGTTCAGGGTATTGAAGCACTTCTTCAAACGGTGAGAAATATTCATTCTTTGGCCCCAAACGTTCCAATTATTTTGGATGCTCGTCTAAATAACTCTCCTAGAGCAGTTACTAACTTCGGACATTATGCATTTGATGTTTTGGGAGTGGATGCTATCACTGTGAATCCTTACTTGGGAATGAAATCTCTCAATGCAATCCTTGAAAGAAGAGAAAAAGGAATAATGGTTCTCTGTCGAACTTCTCATTCTGGATCGGATGAATTTCAGGGGAGAGCTCTTGCTGGAGGAGAACCTCTCTATGCTTATGTAGCTCGTCAAGTTGTTGAAAAATGGAATATTTATGGGAATTGCTCTATTTTTGTAGAAGGGGGATTTCCAGAGGAGGTTTTCCAACTGCGAAAAATTATAGAAGAAATGCCGATGTTTCTTTCTAAGGTAACTCTTAGTAGAGAGAATAATCCTATTATTTCAGCCGGGAGAGACGATCGCGGTCTGGGTATAGTAGTAACCTCTCTCGAAGAGGCACCTTTTGCTTCTAAATGCAATAATTTCGATAAGATTGCTCGGTATGAATTGGAGAAATTTCGTACTTTTATGGAAAGTTACGAATAAATCCAAGTCATCGTTTTTTTAAAAAGAGTTGATTTTTTTTCAGCTCTTTTTTCTTTGAAAAGAATAAAGACTTTATTTTTTTCTTAATCTGTGGCATTTTGGTTGAAGAATAGAAAATATTTTTATGGAAAACAGGATTCAATTACTAGAAAAAATTTGGCCCGAGAAAAAGTCTTTTCGAGAAAAGCAATTTTTTGAAGCTTTATTTTCACAGAATTTGAAAAATTTTGATGAAATAACCGTTTTCCCTAAAGATATTCGAATATTGATGCAAGAAAAGTTAACTTGGTTATTGTGGGATACTAATAAGATATTTTCAGGAGAAAGGGGTGATACACATAAAGCAATCCTTTCTTCTATCTTTGACGGAGCAAAAATAGAAACGGTTTTGATGAAAAATGCTCGAGGTCATTGGACTATATGTGTTTCTTCTCAAGTTGGTTGTGCTATGAAATGCTCATTCTGCGCTACTGGTTCCATGGGATTTATTCGAAACTTAAATGAAGATGAGATCGTTGATCAATATCGTTTTTGGAAAAAATATTGTGATGAAAAAAAATTGGAAGGAAAGATAACAAATATTGTTTTTATGGGCATGGGTGAGCCTCTTGCTAATTATAAATCGGTAAAACGTTCGATCGATATGTTTCTTTCTTATGCAGATATTGGAGCTACAAGAATTACTGTTTCTACTGTAGGACTCTTGCCTATGCTTGAAAAAATTCTTACAGATAAAACGTGGCCAAATGTTCGTCTTGCGGTTTCTCTGCATAGTGCGGATGAGAAAATGAGAAATTTACTCATGCCTTCTTCTTATGAGGGATTTTTGAAAAAACTTTCTCTGTGGGCAAAACGATATTTCGAAGTATATGATCAAAGAAGACGACATTTAACATTTGAATATGTTCTTCTTGGGGGAGTAAATGATACAGAAATATATGCTGAAAAACTTCTACATTTTTCTAGAAAGTTAGGGAAAGTTCGAGTTAATCTTATTCCTTACAATGCTACTGACACTAATTTTCAGCCTAGTCAAAGAATTGAGAATTTTCGTGAATATCTAAGACAAAGAGGTGTTGTGGCTACTGTTCGAAAATCGATGGGCCAAGATATAGCGGCAGCGTGTGGACAGCTTGTGGTAAATAAAAAGAAGAATGATGACCTTTATGGAAAGTAAAAAATTTAAACGAAATAAGGAAGATTTTACTTGTAAACATTGTGGATTCTTTGTTCGTGGGAATGGGTACACGAATCATTGTTCAAAATGTTTGTGGGGATGTCATGTGGACATATATCCAGGCGATCGTCTGGAATCATGTGAAGGAATGATGGAGCCTGTGGATATTTTTCAGAAAAAAGGAGAAAATTTCGTTATACACCGTTGTATTCTGTGTGAGTACCAATCACGAAATAAACTTTCCGAGGATGATGATATGGATTGCGTTATCGCTCTTATGAAAAAAAATATTGAACGACTTTTCCGAAAATAAAAACAGAAAAAAGTCTGGGAATGAAAAATTAAAAAAAGAGGGGATGAATGCTCTAAATTGATAATAACTCCTTTTTGTAAAAGGAGTGTTTTTGTAAAGTTACAATAGAAATATAACTTTTTAAAAAGAAAGCCACTCAAAAACATTAAGGATAGTTATTTTTGGGTATATTTCAGAAAAACCAAACATTTGTTGGAGAGCTGTTTCTATATTTTGTTCGAGTGTTTCATAACGCATTTCGCATTTCGTATCTTTGTTTAGAGTATGTGGTCTGGCTTCTCGAGGAGCATCGGCGAGACAAGAGTCTTGTTTATCAAGAAGGAACGCTATGTATATAGCACAAGCATCTTCATCAAGAGGTTCATTTCCTTGATAGGTTTGAGCTATATATTTCGCTTTTCCTCCGGAAGATAAATCATTTCGAATCATAAGAAGAAGTTTTTCTCTTTCAATGAGGGACTCGTGCACAAGAAGCGTTTCGCAAGCATTGTCTAATGGAATAGGTGGTATTTGATTTTCATTTATGTTATTAGAAAGATTTTCTTTTGGTTCAGGAATGATTTCATTTTCTTTTTCCTGACTCATTTGTTTTGAATTATCTTCAGAGGTTAGAGAATTTTTGGTTGATTCATCGCGGACGCTGTAATAATACATAATCCCAGAAAATGCTGTAAATAGGAAAAATACAGTAATGGAAATGATAAATATTTTTTTTGAAGAAAGCATAATTTTATAAATATTTAAAGAATAAAAAAGTTATTCACGTATAGTTATTTTCTTTATTTTAGTATATCATAAAATTGTATTTTATATTTAAATAATAGTGTATGTCATTCATTATTCTCATAGTTCTTGTTGGGATAGTACTCTTCCTTGCTTTTATCAATAAAACGAATAAACGTTTGAATACAATAGAGCAGATATTGAAGTCTCAAGAATTTTCTACGAAAGAGCTATTGAAAAATGATCCTTTTGTGGAAATAAAAAACGAAACATCTCTCTCTGAAGAGAAAAAAATAGAGCCTGTCTTAAATGAAAGCGTTGAAGTGCTTTCGGATTCCTCTCACGTGAATAACCAAAAAATACAATATGGTTTTCTGGAGAATCAGTTTTCACAAGGAAACTGGCTTATAAAAATTGGAGTAAGTCTTCTCGTACTTTCGATTATTTGGCTGGTTACCTATGCATTTGTGAATGCTTGGATAGGGCCTGTTGGGAGAGTTTTTCTTGGAGTGATGTTTGGCTTCGCACTTATTCTTTTCGGAACTTATCGTCTTCAAAAAGTTTTGAAACAAGGTGTTGCTTTTCTTTTGGGGGGTGCGATTTCTTTTTATATTTCTATTTTCTCTGGAATGGCTTTATATGAATTTTATGGATCGATCACAGCTTTGTTGGTAATGTTTTTGGTAGTTATCTATATTTCATCTCTTTCTGCTGTTTTTAAGATAAAAGAATTAGCGATATCCGCTTCTATACTTGGTTTTATTGCACCTGCTTTTGTCTATAATTATATTGATTTAGAGGTGCTTTTTGTTTATTTCTTTTTTCTTTCATTGGGAACGATTTGGCTTGATTTTATTTTGAAATGGAGAATGATGATAGTAATTTCGATTATAGGGGTTTTATTATATTCCGGTATCGCATCTTTTGAGATCGAACCCTCATTACCAAATTTTATTTTTGTAATATTGCTTTTGGTAACATTCTTTGTTTCAAATCTTTCTTCCATTATCAAAACGGAGAAAATAGAAATAAGTGATTATGTTGTAGCATTTCTTACGGGTATTGCTTTCTTTTTTTGGATGCAATTGGTAGTTCCAGAAGATTTTGTAGGACTTGCTTATATATTAGGAGCTTTTATATATGTCATAACTTCTTACGGGGTCTATCGTTTGACACACATAGCAGTTCCCACATTTATGTACGGAGCTATTTCTTTGGCGCTTTTGATAGGAGCGACAGGTGAATTTCTTTCAGGGTCGATGTTTACTTTGGTACTTGCTTTTGAATTGGTAGGTTTAACAATTGTTAGCGCTATGGTTTTTGGTGAAAAAATTGATAAAAAACTTATTGTTATCCCTACGATTCTTCTTATGTGGCCCGTAGCACTATCTTTTCAAGAAGATGCTTATAAAATTTCTCGGTATATAGAATGCCGTTATTACGATCAACGGATGGATGAATGGGAACTTTCTAGGAATTCAATCGATTTGTATGATGACGGTTACGGCTATAAAGAAATCGCACCAACCATTCCTTCTTACTGCAAAGAATTTCCCACAAAATCAATGTTCGTATTTGGTTTGTTTGCGATGCTATTTGCTTCAGTAGCGGTAACATTTTATCGATCTTTTTCTTGGGAGAATAAAGAATCAAGGATTTTGGTATTGATTCATGCGAGTATGTTTGTTTTTTACACGATGTTTTTTATATGGTTCTCGCTTCATATAATTATTCCGAATTATCATTTCGCCAGCATGGCATCACTTATTCTTTTTGCTGTGATTGGTGGTATTCTCTATGGAGCAGTAGAATCTAATGATAAAAAATATATAGCTAAGTTTGGAATGGCTATTATTATTGGAGTTTTATTGAGATTTTTTGTTATTGAATTTTGGGAAATGGAAATGGTCGCACGAATTATCACTTCATTTATTATAGGATTGATTCTTATCGGAGCTTCTATGCACAAATCAAAGAAAAAAGATTTGAGCGTATAATTTTTTCAAAATAAAGTAATATTCTTTACTATAAAAATATGAAATTTTCTCAAGGTTTTGCGATGAAGAATTGGAGTTTTTTACTTTTGTTTTTTGTTTTTTCGGGGGGAGGATTTTCATATAGTGTTCGTGCTGAAGATGCTAAAGAATCTGATAAGGAGACGATTTCGGCATTTCGTTCGATGTATATTATTCCATCGATCAATATTTCAGTTCCTACTATAGTGCAAGTCCCTGTGGAAGTAGATACGCAGGCATCTAGAGAGATTGCTGTTTTTTCTTTGGATGCTAATAAAGAAATGATTCGAGAAGGATCGTCTCTGTTTACACGTATAAATGAAAATAAAAAAGGATTTGAGGTTCAAAAAGATGGAATATCAAAATCTTATTTGAGTGATAATCGTTATGATAGATATGAAGAGTTTCCTATAGACGGGGATGGGGAAATAGCTCAGAGTAAGGTGGCGATACAATTTTTGGAGCCGACTCTTATAAGTTCATTTGCCTTACACTTAGATCGCTACGTGGCTTTGCCTGAAACGATTAAGATAACAGCTCAAATAAATGGAGAAGAAAAAATTATAGTAGCAGAGAAAAAATTAGAATCTCGAATAACACCATTTCCACCGACAAAAGCGCAGACATTCTTTATTACTATGAGACACGCACAACCTCTTCGCCTTACAGAAATCAATCCTTATTTTGAGGAGGTCCAAATAATACAAAAAGAAAATGTTCGATTTCTTGCTCAACCTAATCGAGAATATCGTATTTTTGTGGACGCAGATAGAAATATAGCGCCTTATACAAAAGAAATGCCTTTTTTGAAGGGGAATGACTTTTTGTCACTCAATACTATTGGAGTGAAATCAAAGAATATCTTATATGAAAAAGCTGATTTTGATCGTGATGGTATTGAAGATGAGAAAGATAATTGTGTGAATGTTTCAAATGCAGACCAAAAAGATGTGAATAATAATTATTTGGGAGATGCTTGTGAAGATTTCGATAAAGACGGTGTCATAAATGCTGAAGATAATTGTCGAGATATTCCCAATCGTGCTCAAGTAGATTCGGATAGGGATACTATTGGTGATGAATGTGATAGCCTTGAAAATAGATTTTTGGAGCGGAATGTTTGGATATTACCTGCCTCGATTCTTCTTGTGGGTATTATAATAATAGCTCTTATTTTGAATATTGTACGACGTGAGAAAAAAATTTAATACTTATATTTTTTCAATATAGCTTGTAAAGAATGAGAGCTCTTGATATTGTGAGAAAAACAGTATATATTTTTAGTTGTAAAGAAGATAGTATATATGTTTTGGGCCCGTAGCTCATCTGGTAGAGCGCCTCGTTTGCACCGAGGAGGTGGGGGGTTCGAGTCCTCTCGGGTCCACAGTTTCGGTTTCATTTTTACTTGAAGCCAAAAAAGAAGGAAATAGAACTATATTTTAAAATCAAAGACTTTAGATAGGTTCTTAGAAAGGTTAGAGATAAACAATAGGATATTTTCAGTTACTATTTTTTGTATTTTGAAAAACTTTTGTAAAACTTTGTTACCGAAGAGTATTTCTTTGTGATTGAATGAATATTTGAAAATATTGAGAGAATACCGAGAAAGGAAAAATTTCAGAAAGAAATGTATGAAAAATTTTGGAGAGAAAAAAGAGACTCCTGGATTCGATGATGTTATCGATATTCCTTTGGAGATATTTCCATCAAAACCAAAAAATCTTAAAAAGGGAAAAAAAAAGAACAATATTATATTATTTTTTATTATCCTCTTTTTGTTTTTGGGTATTTTTTTTGTTTTTTTTCGACCTTTTTTGATTGAGAAATTTTCTCACGATGATGAATTGGTAGATGATTCAGATGTTCGTTGGCGAAAAATTGAAATTTCAAAAGAAGAAAATGCTTATTATCAACTTCTTGAATTAGAAGAATCTTTTTCACTTACAACCGAAGAAAAAGATGTTATTAAAAAAATGATCAAAGGTGCTGTAGTCGAGGAGTCTTTTATTAAAGAATTATCAATTAAATACGAACATGCTCTAAATCTTTTTTCACAAGCTTCTGAAAAATTAAAATATCAAAATCCTCGATTTTTCAATCCAGATAGTATCACTATGGAAGATTTTGATTTTTCTTCTCTAGCAGTAGCGTGGGAATATGTAGCTCAATTACAAACACTTCGTGCTTTTGTGCTTATGCAAGAAAAGAAATATGACGAGGCTATAGAAGAAACAATGAAATCAATTCGTATTGCTCAATTGATTGAAGAGTCTCAATGTACGACGATAGAATATTTATCCGCACGTGCAATGAAGGAAGTGGGTATGAATGCTGCTCGAAAAATATTTATTCTCGCTGGACCTGTGGATATTGAATGGGAACAATATCTCGAAGAGATACATCGTTATTCTCGTAATGAAATAGCAATTATTTCAGCTTTTAAATCAGAATATCATGGGCAAGCTTTGGCGATAGCCACGCTTTCTGAGGGAAATCCAGGAATGATCTCGTCAATTTTTCAAAAAGAAGCTGAATATCAAGAAGATTTTTCTGAAAAATTAAAAAATACCTATCATTTTAAACCGAATAAAACGAGAAACATTTTCGCTCAGAATACAAGAATTTTTATACGCGAAGTTGATGCTCTTTGTGTAGAATCTAATTTTTTTGACAAATCAAAATCACCAGCAGAACAAATACAGTTATATTTTGAAGAAAATAGTATTGGAAAAAAACTTGTTTATACCTACGGAATAGATCCTTTTGATCTTATGGAAAAACGATGTGAGGAAGATGTTTTTGTAGGAGCTTCTGAAATAACTTTGGCTTTAAAATATTTCTATCATCAAAAGGGTTACTATCCTGAAACATTAAAGGAATTAGTTCCTCAATATTTGCCCGAAATTTCCAAAGATCCTTTTGATGGAAATGATTTAAAATACAATAAAGAAAGAAAAATACTTTATTCTGTGGGTTATGATGGAGCTGATTCTAAAGGAGAGGGTTTTGAGGGTGACTGGAATTCTCCTGATATTATATTTTCAGTTAATTGGTAATATTCTTTAGATATTTTCGTTGTGATGTAGACGGAAATGGAGTATACTAAAAATATGTATAGAATAGGAATCAATGCTTCATTTCTTCGTAAGCCGTATACTGGAATAGGTCAGGTAACGGTGAATGTTTTGCGTGAAATTTCAAAAAGAGATTTCTATATTTTTGCCCATAATAAAAGAGTTGACGCAAAGGACGTTTCTTTTTTTCTTTATTTGGAAAAAGATGAAGCTACAGGTGTTTCAAAAAGTTTTCTAAAAAGAGTCCCTGAGGTAGTGTATAAGAGAGATGATCTTATAAGAAAATGGCTTTTTGAAAAATGGGCCATTCCTAAACAAGCAAAAAAAGACACTCTGGATGCTTTTATAAGTTTATATCAAAGTGCAACGACATTTTCTTCTTTTTCTCGGATTTCTCATGCTATGGTGGTGCATGACATTATTCCAGAGGTTGTGGATGGATATACGAATAATATGAGAAAGCGTTTTTCGTGGAAAAGTGTAAAATCTGGTATCAAAAAATCTGATCGTATTCTGTCAGTTTCGAAGCATACAGAAAAAGATCTTATCCAAAAATTAAATATAGCTCCGGATAAAATTTCTTTAGCATTGATCGCTGTAAACCCTTTATTCTCTGAGCCGGTAACAAAAGAAAAGGCTTCTCTTGTGAGAAATCATTACGCACTCCCAAAGCAATATTTTTTCTATTCTGGAGGTTTCGAGGTCCGAAAAAATGTCGAATCGGTTATTCGAGCATATAAATTATTAGCAGATGATGATGGTGATCGAAGAAGCATTCCTCATCTTGTCTTATCCGGAACTCTTCTTCCTCATTTAGCACCACTCATTGTAGATGTGGAAACTCTTGTTCGAGAATTAGGCTTAAGAGATCGTGTAAAAATCCTTGGAAATGTACCTCAAAATGATATAAGCGCACTTTATAGTGAATCAATGTGTTTCATTTTTCCTTCTTTGTATGAGGGATTTGGAATGCCGGTCTTAGAGGCTATGTATGCAGGAACACCTGTTATTACTACCAAAAAAACCTCTCTTGGTGAGGTTGCGGGGGACGCTGCTCGATATTGCGATGGAAGTATTAATGGTATCGCCGATGCAATGCGAGAAATAATGAAAGATGAGAATCTTCGAAAAGAATTACGTCGGCGGGGAATTTTGAGATCCCAACTTTTTTCTTGGGAACGCTTTGTTGATATATTATTTGCGAATGTGAAGGTCTAGTGTCTAAGTATATTTGTGAAATATGATATTTTTTTTGAAAACAGGAAAAATACTTTCTATTTTTCTTACACTAGGAATAGGCCTTTTTCTTGGAGGAATCTCTTTTCTTGAGATATCTTTTCCTTTTTGGTTGAGTGTTCTTTTTTTCTTTATTTTTTTCCTATTTTCTTTATTCTTTTTTAAACAAGCACTTTCAATTTTTGTAGTGTCGAGTGTTTTTGAAATAATAAATTTTCTTCCTGAATCCGTATCATTTTCTTTGCGTCCTTATCAATTTTTTGCATTGTCTTTATTTTTTTCTTCATGTATTCGTTTTTTCATTTTTGAACGAAAAAATATACAATTGAAATTTCAAAATTTATTTCCTCATTTAAAATGTAAGAAAATAAATACAATACCGTTTCATTTTAGATTTATTGATGGGGGAGTTCTCCTTTTGGGGATAGGAAGCTTACTTTCTTCTTTTTTTTCTCCGTTTTTTCAAGAAAGTTTTCGACTCAGTATTATTATGCTTTCTTTTCTTTTTATGTATGGAATAATTCGTTGGAATTTTCGTACGAAGAAAGATGTTTTCTCTCTTTTTCCTTGGATTATTTTTGATTTTTTCTTGTTGGCCTGTTGGGGAATATTTCAAAATATAGCATTTCTTCAGCATTGGACATTTCCATCCGAAAGTATGCCAGGACGTCCTAATGGATTCTTTTCTGAACCAGATTGGTTTGGATTGGGAATGGCATTAGCATTGATTTTACTTGTGCACACCTTTCTTTTTTTTCGAGAAAAGTATCAAAAAAAATTATTTTTTATAATTATAGGAATTGCTTTGTTATTTGTTTGTGTTGCACTTATTATTAGCGTTTCGCGAAGCGCTTGGCTAGCTTCCTCCTTTGGCTTGATAATTCTATTTATTTTTTCATTTTTGGAATACGGGATGAAAAGTATGCAGAAAATAGGCTTTCTCCTCCTTTTTTTTCTTGTGGCAATCCTTTATGTACGTATAATTCCCCTTACTCATTTCGAACTTCAAAATCGTTTTCAATCAAGCATTTCTGGCCTTCAAGAAATAACTATTTCATGTCAGAAAGAAATGATTTTTTCAGAAAATTTAACATATTCTTTGGAAGAATTAAGTAAAATGGGTTGTTATCACATTAATTTAGAAGAAAGAGAAAAAGAAGAGTCTCTAGGAAAATTCGTTACTCGCGTTTTTAGAAATGATCCAAATGTCTCTGAACGAAAAAACGTATGGATGAAGTCTTTTCAAGCTCTTCGTGAATACGGTTTTTTTGGTGTGGGTTGGGGTTCGATGGAATTTCTTTTTGGATATGACGGGAGAGGAGAAATACTTAATGCAAGTAATATCTTCTTAAATATTGCTATAGGATCAGGATTATTGGGTGTAATAGGTTTATTTTTTATTTTTGGTGATATAGTGCGGAGTATTTTTCAAAGTATTTTTTCGAGAAAACGATCAACGAGAATTATTGGATACGGAATTTTTTCTACTTTTTGTGTAGTGGGAATATTTAACTTCTTTAATTCTGCAGAATTTTTGGGTATGCTTTGGATGTGGTTGGGTTTGGTAGTGCCTCTTTTGTATGAAAAGTCTTCTCAATCCGATGATCCCAGAAAGAAAGTAAATTAAAATTTTACATTAGTATGAAAATTGGATTAGATATCCGAAATGTAGGAAAGAATAGAACTGGTGATGAAACAGTATTTTTTCATTTAGCAAAATATCTTCCTCTGGTAAGCGAAGAAGACTCTTTTCGATTTCTTTTGGATGATCGAACAGAAGAAGAAATAAAAATCTTAGAAAATCGTTTAGGAGTAAAAGCTTTTAGAGATACTTCTTTGTATCAATGTGGAAATGGAAATAAATTTTTATGGAATGCTTTTTCTGCTCAAAATGCTGCAAGAAAATTAGATCTAGATATTTATCATACTCAATATATTCTTCCATGGGGGATACCAAAAAAGACAAAGATGATAACGCATATTCATGATATTTCTTTTGCACGATACCCCGAATATCTTTCTTACAAAGATAGATTTTTTCTTCAAACACTTATTCCAAAAAGTATTGAACGTTCTTCGGCGATTATTGCTGTTTCAGAATTTACAAAAGAAGAATTGATACATTATTATCGAATAAAATCTGAAAAAATATTTGTTATTCCTAATGCTGTAGAGGACGTATATGGACAAGATATTTCTACTAATTTTCAGAAAGAAGAAGTAAAAAAGAAATATATATTACCGAAAAAATTTATTTTCCACATAGGAACTCTTCAGCCTCGAAAAAATATACCATTTCTTTTGGTAGCATTTTCTCAACTTTTAAAAAAAATTCCAGATGTGGCATTGGTGTTTACAGGATCAAAAAAGTCGTATCATTTCGACACATCTATCGAGGAGACCATTATAAAATATAAGCTTCAAAAAAGCGTTCTCTTCCTGGGATATATCCCAGAGGAGGATCTTAAAATTATTATGGATCTTTCTGATACTATTGTGAGTGTTTCTCTCTATGAGGGCTTCGGATTACCTCTTCTTGAAGCAATGGCTCGAAATATTCCTCTTGTAGTTTCTGATATCCCTCCTTATAGAGAAGTGGCTGAAAATGCTGCCTTGTTTGTTCCCTTTAAAAAAGAAATATTGACGGAATCTCTTTATCGTGTCATCATAGACAAGCATTTTTCTCAGTCTCTTCGGGAAAAAGGTTCTGAGAGAAAAAAGCTTTTTAATTGGAAGAAATCAGCTCAAATGCTTGCGGAAGTATACCATAAAATGTAAGAGTGATTTTTATATAAATATTTTTTTATGATTTTAACAAGAACAAAGAAATTGCAAAATAATACCGATCAAAAGAAAGAAAAATTTTCTAAGAAAAAGAAAATAATCATTAGTGTAATAGCTGTATTTTTTCTTCTTTTGTTGGTGATCTTTTTTTGGTTTGGAAAAACAATTATAAAAATAGCTCCTAATGCTGGAGTTATGAATAGTCTCTTTCGATCATTGCCTGGCGTTTCTGATGAGCTTAAATCTACCGAAGAAGGTCGAACAAATATTGTCCTTCTTGGTATGCGTGGTTTGGGAGTTGAGGGGGGTGGACTTCTTTCGGATACTATAATGATAGTAAGTATCAATAAAACAGGGTCAGTTTCTTTGGTGAGTATACCTCGAGATCTTCAGGTGGCTGTTCCTGAAACAACGAATAGAGTAAAAATAAATGCTATACATACATTAGGAGAAGAGAAAGGTGAAGGAGAAGGTTTGCAATATATGAAAACTGTCCTTTCTGATATTCTTGGTCAAGAAATACATTATGCTATTCGTATTGATTTTAAAGCTTTTGAAGAACTTATCGATGCTCTTGGTGGTATAGAAATTGTTTTAGAAAATGAATTTATTGAACCATTACAGTTTCATGAAGAACGTGTTTGTGATGCAAATGTCTTCACTGTTCCTTCTGGGAATTATCAAGAAAAAATAAGTAAAAAAACTGGAAAAATAAGTGCTAGGTATCCTTTGTGTTATAACGCAGAAGAGGAATGCGGAGGTATTTTTAGAGTTCCAGCAGGAAAGAATACTTTAAATGGAGAGCAGGCTTTATGCTATGTTCGTTCACGAGTTACTTCTAGCGATTTCGATCGAGCAAGACGCCAACAAGAAGTTATTAAGCTATTAAAAGAGAAAGCTTTTTCTTTGGGCCTGGTTACTGATATAGATAAAGTAAATGCAATACTCGATGCTCTTGGAAATAATCTTAGAACGGATCTTCAATTGTGGGAAATGAAGAAGTTTTTTGAGTTCGTTCAATCTTTTCAAGATAAACAAGATATACCTCAAAAAGTTTTAGAAAATTCTGAAGAAGGTCTTCTTTATGCTCCTGAAAATACAGGAGACGCTGGATATATTCTTCTTCCTCGAGGGGACTCCTATGACCGTATTCGTGAAATGTTTCAATCATTTCTTCCTAAAGAAGATGGCGCTGTAGATAAAGAAAAAAGTTCTCAAAAATAATACAAAAATGAGAGTTTTATAATATGAAATATACTGTTGCTATCAATAGTTATAAGAATGCCCAGATGCTTTCTCGGTGTGTTCGAAATGCGATGTCTGCAACGAAAGGTCTTGAGGCGGAAATTATTGTGGCTGATTCTGAAACTGAAGAAGATACGGAAATGATGATGCGGGAAGATTTTCCAAATATTCACTTTTTCCCTCATAAAAAAAATGTTGGAATGGGAGCTCTTGCTAATTGTGGACTTAAACACGCTCGAGGAGACTACATTTTTTTTATTAACTATGATTCTATTATAGATCAGGAGGCTCTTATAAATCTCGGTATGTATTTAGATAAGAATCCGGATGTTGGATTGGTTGCACCAAAGGTTTTAAATTTTGATGGATCTGTTCAAAATACGCGATTTCGTTTTTATAGTCCCATAACGGTTCTTTATCGACGAACTTTTTTGGGAAAGCTTGCTTTCGCCAAAAAACATTTAGAACAATTTACAATGAAAGAATTCGGAAATGATGAAATTTCTGAACCTGATTGGATAATGGGATCTGCAATGATGGTTCGACGTAGGGAAGTGAAAAAAATAGGAGGTTTTGATTCTCGATTTTTTATGTATTTTGAAGATACTGATTTGTGTAGAAGATACTGGGAGATTGGAAAAAAAGTTATTTATTTCCCTAAAGCAAGAATTTATCATTTTCACGGAAAGGGAAGTGCAAATGGGGGGTTGATTCGATCGCTTTTATGGAATAAACTAACATGGATACATATAGATAGTGCGTTAAAATATTTTTGGAAATACCGTGGAAAATCATACCCAAGAAACAATGCAAACCTCCCCAAAGAATAAAGAAAGATTTCTTTTTTTACGATATTTTTTATTTTGGGTTATTCTTTTTATTTCATTTTTCGGTGTATATCGTTATGGATATACACAAGGAAAAGAAGGTGGTTTAGGAACATCTTTATCTTCTTTTGCTTTTGGAGATAATTCTTCCTGTAACCCTTCGAATTTTGACGCAGATTTTTCTTTATTTTGGAAATCATGGGATATTCTCAAGGAAAAATTTGTGGATACTAAAAAAATAAATAATCAAGAGATAATTTATGGTGCTATAGAAGGAATGTTCCATGCTACAGGAGATCCTTATACAACTTTTTTCGATCCTGAAGAAAATAAAGAATTTGATCAAAGTATATCAGGAGAGTTTGAAGGAATTGGTGCTGAATTAGAAAAAAAGAATGAATTATTGACCGTAGTGGCCCCGCTAAAAGAGTCTCCAGCTGATCGCGCGGGACTTCGATCGGGAGATATTATTATTGCTGTAAATAAAGAAGATATCACAGATATGGGCCTTGTGGAGTCCGTATCGAAGATACGAGGAGTAAAAGGAACGGAAGTCGTTTTGACTATTATTCGAGAAGGAGCGTCAAAAACGATTGATGTGAGTATAGTTCGTGAAACTATAAAAGTAGAGAGTGTTGTTCTGGAAATGCGTGATGATGTAGCATTAATTGAAATTCGACAGTTTGGAGAAAAAACACTTCAAGAATTTCGTGTTGCTGTAGGGAATGCTCGAATGGCAAATATGAAATCATTAGTTATTGATCTTCGTAATAATCCAGGAGGATATCTTTCTACAGCGGTTGAAATAGCAAGTATGATGATCAATCCTGGATCAATTGTTGTTATTGAAGAAGACGGAAGTGGAAAAAGAAATGAATTACGTTCAACAAAAACAACGGAGACAGAATATCTTTCTAAAATGCCAATGGTTATTCTTATTAATAGAGGGAGTGCGAGTGCTTCAGAAATTTTAGCAGGAGCTTTGAAACATCATAGAGAAGACGTTACCTTAATAGGAGAGAAAAGTTTTGGAAAAGGTTCCGTGCAAGAACTTGTTCCTTTGCCTCAAAAAACAGCTGCAAAAATAACAATAGCTAAATGGCTAACCCCTTCAGGTGAACATATAGATAAAGAAGGGATTTCACCTGAAATAGAAGTCCTCATGACAGAAGAGGATTATCAAAAAGATCGTGATCCACAACTGGACAAAGCTATTGAAACACTTCTTCCCAAGAAAAATTGAATCACCTCTTATTTTTTGTTCTATGCGAATAGGTATTGATGCGAGATTCTATGGAAAACTTGGAAAAGGTCTTGGTCGATACACACAACAACTTATTCATTATCTGGAATTAGAGGACAGAGAGAATGAATATTTTATTTTCTTGCGTAGTCAAAATTTTTCTGAATATATACCAAAAAATGATCGATTTCATAAAATTCTTGCCGATATTCCGTGGTATGGATTTCGAGAGCAATTTTTAATGCCGAAAATACTTCGAAGATATAAACTTGATCTGGTTCATTTTTTACATTTTAATGTTCCTATTTTTTATCGAAGAACTTTTGTGGTTACAATTCATGATCTTATTCTTCTTCGACACAGCACTCATCAAAAAAATTCAACATTATTTTTCTTTTTTTATATATTTAAATTTTATGCATATAAATATATTTTACGTACTTCCTTAAAAAGAGCTTCTCATATATTAACGGTGTCGGAATTTTCAAAGAAAGATATTATTTCTCATTATCCGTTTCTTCCAAAAGAAAAAATTACTGTAGCGTATCAACCCTTTTTTTCTCTTATAAAGAGAGATTTAAAAAATTCATCAGACTATTCAGATATATTGAAAAAATGTGGTATACTAAAACCGTATCTTCTTTATGTAGGAAATGCTTACCCACATAAGAATCTTTCGAATCTTATAGAGGCATTTCTTTCAATAAAAAGAGATGATATTTGTCTTGTTCTTGTGGGAAAAATAGATATTTTTTATAAACGTCTTCAGGAATTTTTTTCTGAAGCTATGGAAGAAAAAATTATTATATTTGTGGGGGAAGTAAGTGATGATATTTTAGATGTTCTTTATAGGGAGGCAAAAGCATTTACGTTTGTTTCTCTTTATGAAGGATGTGGCCTTCCTCCTTTGGAAGCAATGGCAAGAGGAATTCCTGTGATAAGTTCTCGAATAAGTGCTATGCCGGAAATTCAAGGAAGAGCATCTTTGTATTGTGATGTTAAGGATCAGAATTCTCTAGGGCGGGCAATGAGAATGGTTTTAGATAATGAAGATGTTCGAAATCGATGTATTCGTAGGGGATATGAGCAGGTGAAAAAGTATAAATGGAGGAGTTTCATTCATATAATTCATCGGGTGTACACACAAACATCGAAAGAGTAGAATAGTAAAAGAACAAGAAATATTACGTCTTGTGGAAAAGAAAAAGAAAATAGTGAATATCGATAGCATGGGCCCTAAAAAAACTCAAAAGAGGGGTTTTTTCTATTCTCAAAATGATATTTCCTTGAAAAAAGAATTGGTCTCAAATGAAAAAGAAATAATAAAATTGGAAAAAACGAAAGTTATAAATCGCGAGATAATTATTTCTAAAGAAAATAAGGAAGAGGAAAATAAGAAAAAAATTATTTTTAAAGGTATTCGAGTTGGAGCGGATACTGATATAGAGAAATTATTTCAGATTAAAGAGCAAAAAGTAGAGGAGAATAGAGTGATTTCAAAGAAGGCTCTTGAAAAAAATGAACACAAAATTAAGATTGTTCATAATCTTAAAAAAGAAGAAAAAACTATAAAGAATAAAGTGTTTTATAGTGAAGAAAAAGATAGCATCTTTTCTCATGAAAGAAAAGAAGTATCGTTGTTGAAAAAAAAGAAGATTCTTGAAAAAAATATTTTTTCTTCAGAAGAAATAAAAATTCAAAAACCCGAATTTGAGAGTATAAATAAAGAATGGGCTTTGAAGAAAGGGGAAAATTCTTTGAAAAGTAGATCCTCGAAGCCTTCTCTGGGCTTAAGAGAAACAGGATATTTTTTTGGAGGAATTCCTGTTCCACCTCCCAAAGAATTAAAAAAGGTATCCCTTTTCTCACAAGTAATCCAATCGAAGGAGCTAAAAAAAGAAGATAAAACAACACTTCCATGGAAAGCGCCCTCAATCTCTTTACCTAAACCAGAGAAACGTTCACTTTTCTCACTTTTCAAGAAAACCGAGAAAGAACACAAGAAAGAACTTGCAACATTTCCTATTAAAAAAATAACCCCAGAACTTTCCCTTAAAGAAAAGAAGAAAGAGAGTATATTTTTAGGTTTTTTTAATGCAAGAAAGTATTTTTTGAATAAATCCTCAATACAATCTTTTTATAAAAATAAGAATAAGAGAATAAAAAAAAGAGAAAATTTTTCTTTCTTAAGTATAAAACCTTTTGCACTTTCTTCAGCGGTTGTATTTATTTTTGTATTTTCAGGCATTTTTCTTTTCAGAGGACTCGCTTTAGAGCAGTATGTTTTGGGAGTGAGTACAGAAGGTTTGGACGATGCTATGTTTGCTGTGGAAAAAATGAAAGAACTCGATTTCCTTTCATCCGAAAATTATTTTAATGATGCGGGGAAACAATTTGAAAATCTTTCTACTCAATTTAATGATTGGGCTGGTATTCTTGGGGGATCTTATTTGTCTATACCTTTTATTTCAAAAATATCTTCGGGAAAAAGTGCCTTGGAAATTGCAATGAATTTGTCTTACGCAGGAAAAAGTATGAGCGCTTCGGCGAGACTTTTGTTGGAAACAGGAGATGCTATTACATCAAAAAATCCAGAAGACACAACATTTATTGTTTTTTTGGAAGAATTTTCAAAAAATATTGCAGAGGCGCGTTTATATCTTGTTGAAGCTCAAAAACAGACTGAGAATATACAGATAGATCATTTACCAGAGGAAAAGCGAGAATTATTTCTTCTTCTCAAATCATCTCTTCCTGAGATTATTTCTTTAACAGATCATTATGTTGAGAATATGGAAGCATTTTCTGATATGGTAGGGGCTAATGGTCCTAGAAAATATCTCTTTCTTTTTCAGAATACTCATGAAGTGAGAGCTACTGGTGGTTTTATAGGAAGTTACGGTTTTCTTGATGTTGAAAAGGGACATATCCGAAAGTTTTTTGTGGACGATGTTTTTAATCCTGATGGTCAGCTT
The DNA here is from genome assembly GCA_016699795.1 of Candidatus Moraniibacteriota bacterium. Taxonomy (NCBI): domain Bacteria; phylum Candidatus Moraniibacteriota; species Candidatus Moraniibacteriota bacterium. The sequence continues at coordinate 119,338 of CP065011.1, read as the reverse complement.
CGAGTAGATACCATCCCTCCTGAACCTATAAGAAAAATTAGCGCTGGATGGAGTCTTCATGATAGCAATTGGTTCCCACATTTTCCTCTTTCAGCAGAAAAAGCAATGTATTTCTATGAAAAAGGAGGGGGACCAACCGTGGATGGTGTTATTGCTATTACGCCAAAAGTATTAGAGCGATTATTGCAAATTTCAGGCCCTATCGATATTCCAGAATATGAGGTGACTATTGATGCTGAAAATTTTATGGACCTTATTCAATATGAAGTTGAAGAAGGTTATGATCCAAAAGAAAATCGTCCAAAAAAAATCCTTGGTGAGCTTTCTTCACTTCTTATAGAAAAATTATTCTTGAATGTACGTGAAGAGGGGGTTTCTGCTATACTTTCCTTAATGATTCATTCTTTGAGTGAAAAACATATTCTTTTGTATTCACGAAACGAAAAGATCCAAACTCTTTATGAATCTTCCGGTTGGTCTGGCGATATTTTAGAAACGGATTATGATTATTTAAATATTATTCATTCAAATATTAATGGCTTTAAAACAGATAAGGTTATAGAAGAAGATGTTCGACATGAATCGAAGATTATGGAAGATGGATCTATTCAAAACACGGTATCCATACATCGAAAACATAATGGAGGAGATACGGAGTATCAATGGTATAATGGTGTTAACGCTGATTATCTCCGTGTATACGTACCAAAAGGATCTCAATTAATTTCTGTTACGGGACATACTCGAGAAGCAATCCGAAATCCACTTGATTATAAAACGCTAGGCTTTACTTCAGATGAAACCGTTTCTCACATTGAATCTACTATGATACGGGATGATTCAGGGACTCAAATTTTTGAAGAATCTGGAAAGACTGTTTTTGGAAATTGGGTTTACGTGAGTCCAAAAGAAGAAGTAACTGTTACGTATACGTATATTTTACCTTTCCGAGTTCAAGAAAAAAGTTCTCAGAAGATTAAATCTTTTTCTTTACTTGCACAAAAACAATCGGGAAATATGGGAAGAAAATACTCCTATACTTTGCAATATCCAGAAAAATGGGATATTTTATATAGAAATAAAAATATCGAAGAATCAAAAGAAGGGGAACTTATAGGAAAAACCTTTGATTGGGATACGGATATGTTTTTTGGAGCTGTTTTTGAATAAATCCCTAGGATAGGAGAATAATAATGATTCATAGAATTTTTTTCTTAGATTGGTTTTCTCATTTTTCTCGGCCGATATCTACAGTAGCCGGAGCTGCTTTGATTTTGGCTATATTCGGAATATTAAGTCGAATTCTTGGGCTTATCCGAGATAGATTATTAGCTTCTACTTTTGGAGCTGGAGACGTTCTTGATGTTTATTATGCATCATTTCGAATCCCAGATTTTCTTTACGGAATACTTGTTTTAGGTGCTTTAAGTGCTGCTTTTATACCTGTCTTTTCGAAAATTTATGCAAAAGATGATTTTGAAGAAGCATGGAAATTAACATCCGATTTTCTTTTGCTTTTGGTTGGGGCTATAACTTTTTTTGCTTTAATTTCTTTTCTTTGCATGCCTTTTTTCGTTTATGCGGTAGCTCCTGGTTTTTCGGGGCAAAAATTGGAAGCAACGATAGAACTGACAAGAATAATGCTCCTTAGCCCAATATTTTTGGGTGCGAGTGCTGTTTTTGGGGGTGTGCTCATTTCTAAGAGATCATTTCTTGCTTATGCGATAGCACCAATTTTGTATAATATTGGAATTATTTTTGGTATTCTGTTTTTTTCTGAAAAATTTGGGTCTTCTGGTCTTGCTTGGGGTGTTGTAATGGGATCGATACTTCATTTTTTTATACAGGCAATATCCGTTGTTCGAAGTGGCTATCGTTTTCAATGTCCTTATGCATTTCCATGGAAAAATCCAAAAATAAAAAAGATATTACTTCTTATGTTTCCTCAAATTTTTTCGATTGCATCTTCACAAATACATTTTTGGATAATTACTTTATTTGCTTCAATAATGGTATCGGGATCTCTTGCTGTATTTAATTTTGCTAATAATTTTCAAAGTATTCCTTTAGCTATTATTGGAGTATCTTTTGCTGTTGCTGCATTTCCAAAATTAAGTGCATCTGTTGATGAAGAAAATATGGAAAATTTTCGACATATTTTCATAGGAACTGCACGTCGAATATTATATTTTGTTATTCCTGCTTCTGTTTTCCTTATTTTACTTCGAGCAGAATTAGTTCGAGTTGTTCTTGGTTCCGGAGTTTTTAATTGGGAAGATACAACAAGAACATTTCAAGTTTTAGGCCTTCTTTCTATAAGTTTATTCGCACAAAGCCTTCTTCCTCTTACTATACGCGCTTTTTATTCTCTAGAGGACACAAAAACGCCTTTCTTTGTTGCTCTTTTTTCGCAATGTATAAATATCATAGGCATTCTTTTAACATGGAAAATATGGGGTGTTTATTCTTTGGCCATTGCTTTTTCATTTGCGAGTATCGTTCAAATCTTTCTCCTCTTTTTCTTTTTAAGAAGGCGTGTGGGGAGTGGCTGGATGGATAAAAAAACTGGCGTATCTTTAAATATATTTCCTATGCTTTTAGCAGTTTTTGTTTCGGGAGTATGTGTTCAGATTATGAAATTGTTTTGGGGAAGTATCACTGACCTTAATACTTTTTGGGAAGTTTTTGGACGTCTTTTTTTTGCTGGTTCAATTGGGGTTATAGCATATATAATAATGAGTCATTGGCTTCGTATTGAAGAATTTTGTGATTTTCGAAAAAAGGTTTATTCTCGTCTTTTCGGTAAGGCAAAGACATTAGCGCTTGTTCGAGAAGAGGGAGACTTACGTGAAATGTAAGGAATATTTGAGATATTGCTTTTTTGAAAAAGTATGTTATTATGTCTTTGAAATGTTAATTTAAGCGAATCTATGTCAGTACCAAAAAGACGACACACGAGTTCAAGACGTGATAGAAGAAGAAGCCATAATAGCGTGCTTAAGACCCCTAGCGTTGTTCCCTGTAAGAGTTGTGGTTCTAAAACAGTTCCTCATCGAGCATGTGTTGAATGTGGAACTTATCGTGGACGACAAGTTATTTCTAGCAAAGAATAAATTGTTTTTTGTAATATTTAGTGGTATAAGTTCTTTATTTTATGGCAAATCGCCATCTCCAACGATCCTTAGCAATGCAATCTCTCTTTGAATGGGATTTTTATGCTTTGCTAGGAAAGAATCGTGAAATGAAATCCATTTTGAGTCGAAATGTTGAACAATTCGCTCCTGGCGTAGAAGATTCAGATCTTGCAGGAAGAATTGTTTTTGGAGTTATTGAAAATATTTCTCAAATCGACGTATTTATATCTAAATGCGCACCTGAATGGCCAGTTGAAAAGATTGCGGCTGTTGATAGGGCGATTCTTCGTTTGGGTATTTATGAATTGCTATTTGGAAATTATGAAGAAGTTCCACCTAAAGTTGCTATAAATGAATCTATAGAATTAGCTAAGACATTTGGAGGGGATAGTTCATTTCGTTTTGTAAATGGCGTTTTGGGAACAATATATCGAGAAATGGGAGAGCCTATGAAAGACGATGATTCTCAAAAGAACAGAGAAAGACTTGAAAAAAAAGGTATCTTTACTATTAAATCGGAAGATCCTTTACAAAAAGAAGAGAGTGAATAAAAGAAAAGTTTTTTAATCAATTTTTTTTGAAAAACATTTGTTTATCTGTTGGCGCATGGAAATCAAGCGCGAGCTGAGAAACTTTTTAGTTATGACAAAGAAAGATATACTTGTTTATTTTGAATCTTTTGGTGTAGAACCAAATAATATTGACCTTTATCAACAAGCAGTTACTCACCGATCATACCTTAACGAGAATCGTTCGTATGCGCTTGATCATAATGAACGATTGGAATTTTTGGGGGATGCTGTCTTAGAGTTAGTAGTGACGAGATATTTATATGATACCTATCCGAATCCTGAAGGAGAAATGACTTCTTGGAGAGCTGCTTTGGTTTGTGGTGAAATGTTATCAAGTGTTGCTAATAGTCTTAATATAGAGCCCCAACTTCTTATGAGTAGAGGGGAAGCAAGGGATGTTGGTCGAGCGCGACAATACATTCTTGCTAATGCTGTGGAAGCCATAATCGGAGCTATTTATTTAGACAAGGGTTATGAAGAGGCGAAAAAATTCGTTGAACGTTTTATCATATCTCGTTTGGCTGAAGTTTTAGAAAAAAAGCTCTATTTAGATTCAAAAAGTTATTTCCAAGAAAAAGCTCAAGAAATAGTGGGTATAACTCCCACGTATAAAGAACTTTCTTCCAATGGACCGGATCATGATCGGGTTTTTGTCGTGGGTGCTTATCTCGGAAATGAACTTATTGCTGAAGGGGCGGGCCCTTCAAAACAAGAAGCGCAACGAAATGCCGCTCGATTAGCTTTGGAGAAAAAGTCATGGCTTTAAAGAAATGAAGTATTATTGTCGGAGAGGTGCGGAATGTGTTACTTTTGTTTGAAATGAAAAGATCACTCTCAGATATATGTATTTACAAAAAATAATTTTAAATGGTTTTAAATCTTTTGCTACTAAAACAGAGCTCTTTTTTTGTGTTTTACAAAAAGATCGAGATCCTGATCGTATTGGTGTGACAGCTATTGTGGGTCCGAATGGTTCTGGAAAATCAAATATTGTAGATGCTCTTCGCTGGGTTATGGGTGAACAATCTACAAAAAGTCTTCGTGCAAAAAAATCCCATGATGTTATCTTCTCTGGTTCGAAAAAGAGATCAATGATGAGCTCTGGAACAGTAACTCTTGTCTTTGATAATTCAGACAAAAAGATGGATGTTGATTATCAGGATGTTTTGGTAACAAGAAAGATTTATAAAAGCGGAGAAGGAGAATATCTTATAAATGGAACGCAAGTTAGACTTTTAGATGTTATTGACCTTTTTGCTTCTATCGGTATTGGAAAAGAAAGTCAATGCGTTCTTAACCAAGGGATGTCTGATGCAATATTATCAGCTTCATCGATGGAGCGAAGAAGTATTTTAGAAGAAGCTGCTGGTGTGAAACCTTATCAAATAAAACGGGACCGTTCGATAAAAAGACTTATAACAACAAGAGAAAATCTTCTTATAACAGGGAAGCTTATTGAAGAAATAGAACCGAGATTGCGTATTTTGAAACGTCAATCAAAACGTGCTGAACAAAGAAGAGAAATTGAAGATCAACTTCGTATTATCCAATCATCCTATTATAGAGTTTTGTGGAAAAGATTTTCTTGTGAATATGAAGAATTTCAATCTATACTTTTAATTTTAGAAAAGGAGGAGAATGTATTGGAACAAAAATTACAAAAATATATTTCTCAACAAAGTTCGGTTTCAAACAAAATGCAAGAAACTTCTCAGAGTAATTTACTTCAAAAAAAGATCGCATTATTAAGAAGAGAAATTTCCGAATTTGAAAGAAAGAGATCTCAATGTCAGGGAATGATCGATGTTGAAAAAGAAAGAAAGAATCATCAGAGAATTTTTGATGTCATTCCTGTGGATCTTCCTTTTGTGAGGAAGCGACTTTTGAGTCTCAAAAAATCTTTTCAAGAAATGAATATAATCTTTGGAAGAGAAAAAAAAGTTTCTTTGGAAGAGAGAAAAAAGTTTCTTGATAATTTTCTTGAAGAAATAGATTCTCTTTATGAAGATTGTGCTCAATCAACGGTTCGAATTGGAAGAGAAAAAGAAATTTTAGAAAAAGAAAGGAAATTTTTTGAGGAAAAGATTCAAAAAGGAGAAGAACAGGTTCAAGAATTTTCTAGAGAAATTCTTAAAAAAGAAAAAGAAATTCTTAAAAAAGAAAAAGAAATTCTTCTTTTGGAGGCAGATACGAAAAATGCAAGTACTCTTTATTTTTCCCTCGAAAAAGAAATAGTTAATATTCGGGAGAATCTTTATCAAGTAAGAAAATCTTTTAACGAGAAAAAAATTGCTTTTACTCGATGTGAAATCAGAAAAGAAGATTTAGAAAGGGAAATTCAATCAGAACTGGGTCGAGATCCAAAATCGCTCGCTCTTGAAATTGGGGAAGATATACAGGCGAATGATGAAACATTTCGCTTTATAGAGAGACTTAAATCTCAATTAGCTATGATAGGGGGTATAGATCCTATGATTGCACAGGAATACTCAGAAACTAATGAACGATATTCTTTTCTTGTTCGTGAACATAATGATCTTGAGCAAGCTGTTATTTCTTTGGAAAAAGTAATACGTGAAATGAATATTCGAATAGAGAAAGATTTTTCAGAAGCTTTTGAGAAAATAAATCAAGAATTTGGAAAATATTTTACATTAATGTTTGATGGTGGTACGGCAAGTTTGGAAAAGGTAAAAGAATTCTCTGAAGATCAAGAAGAGGAAGAGGATAAATTCTATGATGAATATGATGAAGTTTTGATAAATGAAAGAAAATATGCAAAGTGGGGTGTCGATATCATTGTAAAACCTCCTAAGAAAAAAATAGATCAATTGGGCGTTCTTTCTGGGGGAGAGAGATCTTTAGTTTCTTTGGCTCTTCTTTTTGCAATTATTTCTTATAATCCACCACCCTTTGTCTTTCTTGATGAAGTTGAGGCTTCTTTGGATGAAACGAACTCAAAGCGTTTTGGAAATTTATTAAGAACTCTTTCGTCGCGAACTCAGTTTATTGTTATTACTCACAATCGAGAAACTATGCAAAAAGCGGATGTTCTTTATGGAGTTACTATGGAGGATGGTGTTTCACAAATCCTTTCAGTTCGACTCGATCAAATGAAAAAAGATGGAAATTTTATAAAGTAAAGGAATATTGTATGGAACTGAAAGAATTTATTGCTAAATTAAAAAAATATCATTTTATGTTTTTTTTGATAGTAGCTTCCACAGTGGGGATAGTTGTACTTTTCCTTCTTTTGCAACCAGTTCGATACACAACCGTTCTTTCTCTTCATGTGGGTAGAGTTCATAATGAAACTCAGGCGGAAGAATATCACTATGATGACTTTTATAGGCTTCAAGCGGATGAGCGTTTTGCTGACACGCTCGTTCGTTGGCTTGCTTCACCAAGTATTGTTGCTGATATTTATTCTGGAATTGGTAGAAGTGTTGTTATGCCAGCGGAATATGAATTGCCAAAGATTTTTTCAGCAAAGCGTCTTTCTTCTCAATACATAGAAGTTCGATATACTACCGCAACAGAGAAGATAGCCCAAGATCTTGCAACTTCTTTAGAGAAAGTTCTTAATGAGAGAACGGCAAATCTAAATATTGACGAGTCTAAAAAAAATATTACATGGTTTCGAGTTGTTGTAGAAAAGCCGATAACATACCCTTATCATATACCATGGACTCGAGTACTTTTGGGAGCGTTGGCTGTGGGAATTGTTTTTGGGTTGTGGGGTGTTGGTATCCGAACTCATTTTGAAAGTTAGATTTTTTCAAGACAGTATTTCTAGAAAAGAGATTTATAGCCGTATGATAATAAGAGCATAGAATATGAAAATCGGAATTGATGCGCGGTGTTTTACTGGAGGAAGGTGTACAGGAGTTGAAGAATATGCTCGAAATGTGATAACAAGACTCGTGGAATCATCACCCGAGCACACATTTGTTCTTTTTTTTAATGCTTTTTTTCAAAATATCCCAGATTTTTCATGGGTAGAAAAATATAAAAATGTTACCATTTGTCGAAAAAAAATACCCAATAAAATCCTTAATTTTTGTCTTTGGTATTTTCGAAGACCGTATTTAGATATTTTCATGGGTGGGGTAGATATTTTTTTTGCTCCAAATTTAGGATTTATTTCAGTTTCACCAAAATGCCGTTTCGTTTTGACTGTTCATGATGTTTCTTTTGATATTTATCCTCAAACCTTTTCTTTAAAACGAAGACTGTGGCATATTTTTGTAAATCCACGACAGCTCTTTTTCCGAGCCAATAATTTAATCGCGGTTTCTCACTCAACGAAAAATGATATTATTCGTTTTTATGGAATAAAAGAAGAAAAGATAGATGTTATTCATAGTGGAATTTCCAATAACTATGGCATCATGAATCGAAATGACTTGGATCTATTGACTTTTAAGGATAAATTAAAACTTCCTTATCGTTTTATTCTTTACATGGGGACATTTGAACCGAGGAAAAATATAAAAGCTATTGTTCGGGGATATACCGCATATAGAAGATCACGTGTAAAAATAAAAAAAGACATTCCCGTACAACTTATTCTTGCAGGCTCTTCGGGATGGAGAGAAGAGGAGATGCTAAAAGAAATTGAGGATAGTCCATACAAAAAAGATATTCGACGCATAGGTTTTATTTGTGAAGATGATAAGAAAAAACTTTATAATTTAGCAACTGTATTTCTTTATCCTTCTTTGTACGAAGGTTTTGGTTTTCCGGTAGTAGAGGCAATGAAATGTGGTGTTCCAGTTATCACATCATCTTCCTCATCTCTTGGAGAGATTGCAAGAGAAGGTGCTCTCTATGTAGACCCCTTTCGACCTGAAGAAATCTCTTTAGCATTAAATGAGATATTGGAAGATAAGGTATTGCGAGAAGAAATCATATTGAGAGCCAAGAAAGTTTCTATGAAATATTCTTGGAGGAAATGTGCTCAAGAAGTAAAATTAGTATTGACAAAATAGTAAAAATAATGTATTTATTGAATAAGTTCTTTGAATGGGTTAAAGAGCTTTAAAAAAGGAGAAAAAAATTGAAGAAGAGAGGAAATGAAAAAGCAAAGCTCAAATCTTTGCAGAGGAAACTTTGTTATTTCCTTGGTGGCTCTGGCTGTAAGGTCCGAGAGCGTCAGGGCTGGCATAGTGGAGCCCCTGATTGCGAGGAAGCGTGTTATCTAGGAGTCGTAAAGTTAAGGGAAGAGAATAAGATTAAATAATAGACAAAGTCTATATCTAAAGTCTATATCTATAGACGGAGAGTATCTTTATCTAAAGAGCATTGTTGAATTTTTTAATAATGCTCTTTTTTCTTTTTTTATCCATCTTTGTATTGTTATAAAACACTTTCTTTTTCGAATATAACTTATCGAAATTGGTAATACTCTTTTTCATAGTTAATGGTGTCACCTCATAGTATACCAAGTGTTACCTATTCCTGTTAACTCTGTAGGTCTTGACAAAACTTTTTGTACGGTCTAAGGTGTACATACGCTTTGAATATATGCGCTGAAGTGCCTATTTTTTTTAAAAAAAGCGAGTTCAGATTCATCGGAGAAAAAAATTCGATGAAACACACACGGTTTCATTTTTTGTTATTGAAGAATCAATTTTTTACCACCCTATGGGAGAAAAAAAAGACGTTATCGTCTTAGAAGGTACTGTTTTAGAGACATTACCGAGTACGACGTTTCGTGTAAAACTCGAAAATGATCATGAGGTTCTCGCTCATATTTCAGGAAAAATGAGAGTGCATTACATTAGATTATTGCCAGGTGACAAAGTTCTTATAGAACTGAGTCCATATGACCTCTCTAAAGGAAGAATTACTAGACGATTGTAATGATTATTATATATGAAGGTTCGCGCATCTGTGAAAAAAATATGTGATCGTTGTAAAGTTGTTCGAAGACGCGGACGTGTTTATGTTATTTGCATAACTCCAAAGCATAAGCAAAGACAAGGTTAAGAATTTTAAAGAATAAAGGATAATCTTACTTAATAAACTATATGGCTCGTATTGCTGGAGTAACTTTGCCGGATAAAAAGAGAGTGGAAATTTCTCTTACCTATGTATATGGAATAGGTCTTCCAACAAGTCAGAAAATTTTAGCTGAACTTGGTATAAATCCCGACACAAGAATGAAAGATGTTTCAGAAGAGGATGTGAATCGACTTAGAGATGTTGTAGAAAAACAACATCGTGTAGAGGGTGATTTGCGTCATGAAATAAAGATGAATATTCGTCGTTTGAAAGAAATCGGATCATATCGAGGTATGCGCCATTCAAAAGGGCTTCCTGTTCGGGGACAAAGAACGAAGACGAATACAAGAACAGTTAGGGGTAATGTCCGAAGAACAATGGGTAGTGGTCGAAGATCAGCGTCTGAAAAGACATAAAAGATTTTAAATTCCAAGTGCCCGATATATTTTTGTAATTGATATGTTTTTATGACCGAAGAGAAGAATAAAACGAGCGAAAAAGAAGCTTTGAAAGAAGAAGTTTCAGAAGTGAAAGCTGTTGAGAAGGAATCCGTTATTGATTCTGTTTCGAATACTGTTTCTGCAACAACTCCTCTTTCCAAAAAGCAAAGAGGAAAGCGTCAAGTTTTACGCGGACAAGCTCACATCCAATGTACATACAATAATACTATGGTTATGTTGAGTGATGCTCAGGGGGGTGTTCTTTCTTGGTCAAGTAGTGGGCTTTTGGGCTTTAAAGGGGCAAAGAAATCTACGCCTTATGCAGCTACCCAAGTAGTAGCAGATGTGACTGAAAAAGTTCGAAAGCATCAGTTGAAGGAAATAGAAGTTTTTGTGAAAGGTGTCGGGAGTGGACGAGAATCTGCTATACGATCTTTGGCAAATAATGGATTCGAAATTCTTTCTATTAAAGATATTACACCAATAGCTCACAATGGTTGTCGACCTAGACGACCTCGTCGAGTATAATGAGAAATAGTGTTTCCTGAAAAGTGTGAGAATTATATAATCGTGAATTCCTAGAGTATATGGCGAGAGAACTTAATTCCAAATGTGTATTGTGTCGACGAGCAGGAGAGAAACTCTTTTTGAAAGGAGATCGTTGTCTTACTCCAAAATGTGCAATGGTAAGACGTCCATATGCTCCAGGTATGCATGGACAAGCGAGAGGAAAGGCTCCAAGTGAATTTGGGCGTCAACTTGCAATGAAGCAAAAGATTAAACGAGCTTATGGTGTTCTAGAGGCTCAGTTTCGAAGACATTTTGCTGAAGTTCAAGGAAAAGAAGGTATTACTGGTGATTTACTTTTACAGCGTTTGGAAGAACGTTTTGATAATGTTGTATATCGTCTCGGATTTTCTACTTCTCGAGCACAAGCTCGTCAGCTTGTTAGTCATGGTTTTTTTCTCCTTAATGGGAAAAAGACAGATATTCCTTCTTGTAGAATAAAAGTAGGTGATACGATTGCTATAAGAAAAGAAAATGTTGAGAAAAAATACCTTACTCTTTTGAAGGAAGCTCGAAAAACTCGTCAGAATGATACACCCGGATGGTTGGTTTTTGATGAATCGAAATGGGAAGGAATTGTTCTTGCTCAGCCAACTCGTGATCATATTGAAGGTGATTTCAATCCTCAATTAGTTGTTGAATTTTATTCTAAGTAAATATAATTTTTTCGCGTAATTTTCTAAAATGCCATTACCATGAAATACGCCATTCTCCCACCTCAGAAAGTAGAGTACCATGAAGATGATCAATTCCGCGGATCCGTGGAAATAGTCGGGTGTTATCCTGGCTACGGATCAACATTAGGAAACGCTCTTCGACGAGTGCTTCTTTCTTCTCTTGAGGGGGCCGCAGCAGTTTCTATAAAAATCTCAGGAGTTCAACATGAATTCTCGACTATCGAACATGTTCGTGAAGATATTATACAAATTCTTCTCAATATGAAACGAGTTCGTTTTCAAGTACTCGGAGAAGAAAGTGTAAAAGTTTCTGTTAAAGTAAAAGGTGAAAAGGTTGTTACAGCCGGTGATATAAAAGTAACCTCTGATATAAAGGTAGTGAATCCTGACCAGGTAATCGCTACACTTACAGACAAAAAAGCTCAGTTCGAAATGGAAATAGAAGTTCGTAAAGGACTTGGCTATGTTCCTGTAGAACAGCAAGATCGTCCTGAAAAAGAAATTGGAGTTATTGCTATTGATGCTATTTTTACTCCAGTAAAGCGTGTAAATTTTACGGTCGATAACGTTCGCGTCGGAAAGAGAACGGATTATGAAAGAGTTCGATTAGATATTGAAACCGACGGTGTGATGACTCCCAAAGAGGCATTTGATCGCTCAGTAGAAATACTCGTTGAACAATTCCAATCATTGATTTCACCTAAAGAAGAAAAATAGTTCTAAAAGAATTATTTGAGAAACAGTTATGAAACATCGTAGTCAAGGAAGAAAATTCGGAAGAGTTCGTTCGCAGAGGCGAGCACTTTTAAAGACTCTCATGGGAAGTCTTATTCAGCGTGAACGTATTGTAACGACAGAGGCAAAAGCTAAAGAAATAAAGGCTCGAATTGATCGTGTGGTTACTATTGCTAAGAAAATTTCTGATCCGGAAAGAAAAGTTGCTATATTGCGTCTTTTGGCAAGTCGTCTTCCTAAGATGGCGGTAGAAAAATTTGCTGATGATGATTTTCGTAAACGATTTGAAATAAGAACTAGTGGTTTTACTCGTGTAACTAAACTCCCTGCCAGAAAAAGTGATAGCGCTAAGATGGCAGTGGTAGAATTTGTTGATTGATTTTTTGTGAACGTATGAAGCAAATCACCCGGAAATATCATTTATTTGATGCTAAAGACGAGGTTCTTGGTCGTCTTGCAACTAAAGTCGCTCAGATTTTAATTGGAAAGCATCACCCCTCATTCACTCCACATATTGATGGAGGAGATTTTGTAGTTGTTACTAATGTGGAAAATATTCAAGTAACAGGAGGAAAAGAAACAAAAAAAATGTACCATCATTATTCTGGATATCCTGGAGGACTTACTTCGCTTCGATATGAAGAAGTAAAAGACCGTGATCCTAAAAGAATTTTTGAAAAAGCGGTTTTAGGAATGCTTCCCAAAAATAAGCTTCAACAGAATCGTATGAATCGACTTTTTCTCTATATTGGAGAAGAACATGCTCATACTATCCACATTACTCATGAATAAAGAGTTTTAATGTATATGACAACAACAATGACACAACAAACTACGAAAGATGATCAAGAAAAGAAGGTAATAGTGAAAAAATATTATCCTGGAATTGGTCGTCGAAAAACTTCTGTAGCTCAAGTAAGAGTTTACGATGAAAAAGTTAAGGATGAAGAATCTTCACTTATCGTCAACGGAGTTGATTTTGAAGAATATTTTAGTAATCTTGATTTTAAAAAACAAGCCAAGAGACCTCTCGAATTTACTGGATTTATGGGAAAGGTTCGAGTAACTTGCGTTGTTCGTGGTGGTGGTATGCGAGGTCAGGCAGAAGCTGTTCGATTAGGAGTGGCTCGTGCTTTAGTGAATATGGATGCTGGTCTTAAACCCACACTTAAATCTGCTGGTATGATTACGAGAAATGCTCGTAAGGTTGAACGAAAGAAACCAGGACTTAAAAAAGCTCGACGAGCACCACAATGGAGCAAACGTTAAGCATTTATTTTCTTTGAGAATCGTTTTTTAAAGGCCCCGTTTATACGGGACCTTTTCGTTTTTTACGAGATATTTTTAGTATTCAACTTATAATTAATTGTTGAAATTACTCGAATTGTCGTTGACAAATTCTAGAATTTGTGCTTTTTTAGATAAAAAGTTTTAAAATATATCGAGAATTTAGCACAGGAAATTTTATATTTGTATTGAATTTCGTGTGCCGAATTTTTGGCAGGCTTTCCCGCAATGCTTTTTCTGCGAGAAAAAACATTCATCCTCTAGGTTGAGGAAAAAGAAATGCATCTGCAATTACAGCCGGGTACAATAGTCATGTACAGTAGTTTATTGTGCATGATAGCAAAAAAATCCTTTTCTACTAAGCAAAAAGGGGGAGAGGAATATTGGGCTTATCAATTAGCCCCAACGAAGAAGTCTCCTTCTTTTAAAAACACCATTCAGGACTCTGAGTGGATAAAAGAACTAGACTTGGTTCTTATAGAAGCTTTCGGAACAGAAGAATTTGAAGTTGTTCCGAATGAATTTTTACATTTTCCCATTGAGGTTTTAGATGGGGAAGAAATTCAGGGTATGGTTTACCCTGAAATTTTGGAGAGAATCTCGGTGTAAAGAATAAAGGAGAGAAGATAGAACATATCTTTTCTCCTTTTTAATGTATAAGATTTTAGAGTCTTAATAGATTTAATCCTTGATTTAACATAAAAAAAGAAGTAGCCTAAAGATATTGTTCTTTGAGAAGAAAAGAGAAGGTTTTCTAAATGAATTTACCCGCAACGATAACTCTTATTAGACACGATGTGTCTGTATATAATCAGCTTCGGAAGCAAAAGGAGAAAGACCCTCTTTATAAGAAGTTCTTAAAAAAATACAGAAAAAATCCAGAGAGTTATAAAACTCAGTTTTTAGCAAAAGAGGTTGCTAAAAAATTTCCTTTAGAAATCAATGATAAGGATATTCCCTTGGTGGACTCAGAGAGTCCAACATCGGAAATTGTGGGGAAAAATCTTTCTAAGGAGCTCTGTCTTCCTGATGTTATTTTCGTTTCCCCCTATCTTAGGACTCAGGAAACACTTTTTGGTTTAATTCGAGGTTGGGAACAGCTTCAATTTGTGCCAACTATTAACGAATATCGAATTCGAGAAAAGGAGCATGGTCTTAAGACTCTTTATAATGATAAAGAGATTTATTACGCACTTCATCCTGAACAAAGGAGATTATGTGAGTATAAAGGAACATATCAGTATCAATATCCAGGAGGAGAGAGTACCAGAGATACTTTTAAAAGAATACGAGATTGGCTTATTCTTATTATGGAGGAATATACTGACCAGAATATACTTATAATAGGACATCAAATCACTTTATTGTCTATAATGGCATTTCTCGAAAAAAAAGAGCCTGAAAAATTTTTCTGCAATAATCGGAAATTTTTTCCAATTAATTGTGGGGTAACTCTTTTCAGGAGAGTAACTGATACTAAAAAAACATATTTAAAGAGAGAATATTATAATAGAAAATTCTATTAAATATGCCTCGAGAGCTTTTATAAGCAGATGGTTATAAAAAATAACTATACCTTCTGCTTTTTTATTTGAAAAAAAGTTTGCTTGAGAAGGGGGAGAAATAGAGAATTTATAAATTTGTTTTAAGAAAAAAATAATTGGAAGGTTTTGCTTTTAGGCTGTATTATGATAAAAGGGCTTATTGAAGAATAGGGATAGGATAATAAAAAATAGAGAGATATATATGATTTATACAATGAATATTCAAAAAGCCATTCGATTTGCACTTAAAACGCATGAAGTTTACCAGAAACAACGACGAAAAGGGAAAGATATACCTTATATTATTCATCCATTAACAGTAGGGTTTTTACTTTCTCAAGCGCAAGCTCGAGAGGAAGTTGTTATTGCTGGAATACTTCACGATACCATAGAAGATAGTCCTGATTATAAAAAAGTTAATAAGGATTTAATTGCTGAACGATTCGGAGAAGAAGTTGCTTTCTTAGTATATAGTGTAACAGAAAATGATAGAAATCTTTCTTGGGATGAAAGAAAAAAAGAAGCACTTGAACATATTCAAACATTTTCAAAAGATTCTCTTCTAGTTAAATCTGCTGATGTTATCGCAAATGTTTCTGAGCTTTTGGCTGATATTTTTAAAGATGGCGATGTTGTTTTTGAACGATTCAGTGTTTCTAAAGAAAAAACACTTAATCATATGAGAAAAACAATAGCTAGTTTACTTCTTCAGTGGAAAGAAAATCCTTTTTTTGAGGATCTTCTTTTTCTTCAAAAAAAGTTAGAAGATTTATAAAAGAGAGAATGTATTCTTATTAAAAAACAAAGAAAGGCTATTTTATAATAAGTCTGGAGTCATTAAATAAAAAATAGTGCATATATATGAAAGAATTTTTCTCTCCAAATAACATTGAAAAAGAAAAAGAGATTTCTTATGAGGCTTTTCCTCAGAATATACGACCTGAAGATATTACAGATATAACAGGGCTTTCAGATCGAGAATCTATAGAAAAAATAGCTGAAATTTTGAAAAAAAGTTTTGGAGAAATTGCTCTTGAATATCAAATGATGCGGGATAATAGTAATTTATTTGGAAAGCCTCCACAAATAAGTGGGTATATCGAGAATGAAAAGGTTATTTTTAGCTCAACATTCGGTGCTGCAGAGCCGACATACTTTGAACTTTTGGGACAAGAAGAAATACAAAGAATTCAATCTTTGGATCAGCCAAAATTTCTCCTTGTAGGATCCTATGGGAAATATAGCGCTCAGGAATTTTATGATTTTGCTAAAAAATTAAATCTTCAATCGGATATTTTTGTTATTGATATTGATGTAAAAAATATTTCGCACTATAAGAAGGCTCAAAAAGAGAAAGATATTAATTTTAGTATTGCTGATGGAGGAGAAATTCCTTTCGACAAAGAGTCTTTTGATGTTATTTGTACAAATAATTTATTCCATTTTATGGTGGGTGAGCTAAAAGATGCGGATAAAGTTAATGAAAAAATTCATGATTTTTTGGAAAATTTATATCCTATTTTGGAAAAGAAAGGCTTACTCCTTCTTAATGAAATATGGCCTGGGAATAAAATTTCTGGAGTAAAAAGTGGCTTGGAAATTCGTACCCTATTTTCTGAAATTTTACGAAAATCTTCCTTTGATTCAGATTCAAAAATAAAATACATACCTGAATATACGTATGTACTACGATCAGACATTGCTTCTGCTCAAATACGAGAAGATGCTACAATAGATTATAATAATACCAAAGTACTAAAGAACGATAATAGACTCTCCGTACGAATCACAAATTTTTGATGAAGAGCGTATCAAAAAAGAATAGAGAAGAAAAAATTATGGATGGTATGCGTATCGGTATACAAGGGGATAAAGGAAGTACAAATGAAAGGGCTTGTTTTTTCTTTGCTACAAAATACGGGTGGAAAAATAGTAATATTCAATATCTTATTACAACCGAAAATGTTTTGAAATCACTAGAAAGGGGAGATATTCAATACGGAACATTTGCTTGGAAATCATCTCGCTCTGGATTTGTCGCAGAAACTCAAAAAGCTATACAAAAATATTCTTTTGAAAAAGTAGATGAACAAGATTTTCAACTTGATCACGCACTTCTTTCCCATTCTGTAATTGATATAAAGAGGCCTGTAATTTTTTATTCACATCCCCAGGCTCTTAAAGAACATAAGATTGCTCTTCAAAATATGTTTTCTCAGTGCGTTTTCCGAGAAGCTTCTGATACAGCTCTTGCTGCAAAAAATCTTCGTGATGGAAAATATGAAAAAAATTCATTGGTGATTGCTCCTTTGGTTTGTGCGACACTTTATGATCTTGATATTTTCTCTTCCAATCTTCCTTCCAATGTTGGATATATGACAACTATCTATTTGGTGAAGAAAAGAACGATGTAGTCTTCTGGGAATGAGAAGAGTAGATTTTTATAAAATAAAAAAACCATTTCTTTTTGAAATGGTGAGGGTGTCGGCGAATAGCTATTCGCCGACAGCTGTTTCGTTAGGGACATTTGCTCGTGGGAGTTCTTATTCCAGCAAGTATGAAGGAAAGAACTACCACTATTACAAGTGGGACCCATATCTCATAAAGAGGAGTCCTAAGAATCTCTGTTTGTTTGAATGATGCTAGATAGACTAGTACCGCAAACAGGATTATTCCGCTTCCGAGAAAGATGTTTTTTATGATGCAATGCATGGGAATTCTCCTTGTCTTAAAAAAGAATTACCCATCCTCTCTTGGTACTGAATAAAGAATAGAAGGTGAGAAAAATTATGTCAATTACTTTTTTATAGATTATACACAGTATATGAAAAAGAAATATCCTCCTCTTTTTAGAAATAGTCTTTTGTTTTAGAATTTTTTTATGCAATTTCTTTGTTCTCTTTTATGAATATGATAGAATAGGAGAAAGTAAAAAAATAGAATGAAATAAAAAAATATGAGAATTTTTTCTTATAAAAAATCACATCTTCTCCCCACACTTTTCGGAATATTCTTTGTTTTCTTTTTTCTTTCACAGTATGCTCAGGCAGCAACGGTCACACATGAGTGGTCAAAGCGGTTGGGAGGAGCAGGGAGCGATACTGGTTATTACATAGCTATAGGTTCCTCAGGAAATATGTATGTTGCAGAATATATTACTGGAGACGCTGACTTAAATGGCGATGGAGACTTTACTGATCCCTATGAATCAGGAATAGGATTCGGAGGAACTGATGCTTTTTTCTCCGTTTTTTCCTCAGACGGAACATATCTCTGGTCAAAGCGTCTTGGAGGAACGGGAACTGATAATGGTTCGAGTATAACTCTTGATTCCTCAGGAAATCTTTATGTAGCAGGATCCGTAACGGGCATAGCTGATCTTAATGGTGACGGAGATATTCTTGATGTTAATGAAACTGGCGGAGTTCCGTATGGGGGGCAAGATGCCTTTATTTCTGCCTTTACTTCTTCTGGAGAATATCTTTGGTCTAAACGTTTGGGAGGGGTAGAACAAGATACTGGTCGAGGCAGTTCTGTGGATTTTTCTGGAGGTATCTATATTTCAGGACAAACGAGGGGTACAGCTGATTTTAATGGCGATGGTGATACTAATGATTTCAATGAAACTGTCGTAGCTCCGTATGGAGAGCCGGATGCCTTTCTTTCCGCCTTTACATCAGATGGTACACATCTTTGGTCTAAACGTTTAGGAGGATTAGAGACAGACACTAATTATAAAGTAATAACTGATTTTTTTGGAAATCTTTACGTAACAGGATTTATAACTGGTGATGCTGATCTTAATGGTGACGGAGATATTCTTGATGTTAATGAAACTGGCGGAGTTCCGTATGGGGGGCAAGATGCCTTTATTTCTGCCTTTACTTCTTCTGGAGAATATCTTTGGTCTAAACGTTTAGGAGGGGGGAGCTTCGATTACATTTGGAATATTAGTAGTAGAGATACTTCCAGAAATATTTATATAGCAGGATCCGTAACGGGCATAGCTGATCTTAATGGTGACGGAGATATTCTTGATGTTAATGAAACTGGCGGAGTTCCGTATGGGGGGCAAGATGCCTTTATTTCTGCCTTTACTTCTTCTGGAGAATATCTCTGGTCTAGACGTTTGGGAGGGGTAGGAAATGATTTTGTTTATAGTAGTATTAGTAATTCTTCTGGAAATATTTACATAACGGGTCGCATAACCGACATAGCTGATTTAAACGGTGATGGAGATTTTACCGATCCCTATGAATCAGGGGTGGGTTTTGGAGGATCCGACATTTTCCTCTCCGCCTTCTCTTACGACACCACTCCTCCCTCCCTCTCCCTCACTCCCATCTCCACTCCCACCCCAGACTCCACACCAACTCTTACCGGAACAGCAACTGATCTCCTTAGTACCATCCAATCCGTAGAATTCCAACTCAACTCTACCTCCGGATCTTGGACTCCCTGCACCCCAGATGATGGAACTTTTAACAGTGCATCAGAATCTTTCTCTTGCACAACTCCTGAACTCACAGATGGAACCTATACCATATACACACGATCTACTGACTCCAATACCAATACCACAAAAGAAGGAGAAGAATCTTCTTTCACCTTCACCATAGACCTCACCTATCCCTCCCTCACTCTTAACCCTCTCCCTCCTCTTACCAATGATTCCACTCTTATTCTTACCGGAACAACAAAAGATACTGATGGAACTATCCAAAACGTAGAGTATCAACTCGACTCTCTCTCAGGATCATGGACTCCATGCACCTCAAACGATTCTCTCTTTGAAGAACAAGAAGAATCATTCACCTGCACCCTCACCAATCTCTCTGATGGAAACCACATCATATACATACGATCAACAGACAATGTAGGAAATAGTACAAGCATACAAACATCTCCTTCAGAAGATACTACTATAGATACAAAAGAACCTACCCTCGAACCAAAATCTCAAATCACTCTCGAACTCAAAGGAACAAAGAAAACAAACATAGAAGAAGGAGAAACCTTCTATACACAAAAAGAACGTCCCAAACTTAAAGGAAGGAATGAAGAAGCAAAGAATGGAACTGTCGTTGTGTATCAAAGAACCTATCTTGGAGCAAAAAGAAAAATAGCTACTGCACGTATAGATAAAGATGGGAATTGGGAATACTCTCTCCCAAAAAAAGAAAATGATTCAAGACACTATGCTATCAAACTTATAGATGAAGCAGGAAATGAATCTGACATCTCACAATGGTTTAAAGTAATCTATGATAGAAAAGCTCCAACCTTCAAAACAGAACTTCCAAAAACACAAAACGTAACAAGAGGAACAAGAATAGACTTTCCTGCAAAAGATAACTTCTCTGGTATAGACTCCTATCAAGTAAAACTCACTCCCTATCATAAAGAATGGAAAAAGATACCAAACAAAAAAGATTCTTTCTTCATCATCCCTGAATCTGTTTCAAATGGAATCTACACCCTTACTCTCAAAGTAACAGATAAAGCAGGGAATCGTCTTACTCATAGTATGACGGTTACGGTGGGGGATTAGGAGGGGAGGGAAAAAAAGGTGCGTTAAACTTAACTTGATTTTGCAATAACGCAGGTCTTGACATTTTTCGTTTTATCTGCTATCTTCGAACGTTATTACTTTGATATTTTGTAATTAATTGTGTTTTTATTTATGAATTATTTTTCAAATAAGAAAACGTCTTTTGGTGTGGGTGTTTTTGCCTTTATGGCAATAGTTTTAGCGATTCCTTTTTTAGCAATCGGTGATTCTTATAAAGAGCTCTATGTTGATAAAAATGCTTCTGGAACAGAAAATGGTTCCAAGAATCATCCCTTCAAAACAATTTCTCAAGCAATTGAGCAAGTAAAAGATAATGATGGTACGAAAATATACGTAGCTAAGGGGAAATATGAAGAAAATATAAATATTCCTGAAGATGCTCAAATTATTGGAGCAGGATCTTCCGAAACTACAATTAAGGCGGATGACGATGATGATACTGTTGTCTATATGGAACATGGAACCAAACTTTCTGGTGTTACTGTAGAAAATGGAAAACAAGGAATTATTGTAAAGAAAAAATCTCGAGCTGAAATCTCTAATGTTATTGTTCAAAATAACGATAAAGAAGGAATACTTGTTTTGGGTGCAGACTCAAAAGATGAAAGATATGAAGTAACTATTTCAAAAAGTATTATTCGAAATAATGAATGGTCTGGACTTTATGTTCAAGAAGATCGAAAAATTGTTCTTATAAAAAGTTCTTTTTCTAAGAATGATGGGAATGGTATGGCCCTTTCTAAATCTGTAGAATTGTGGGCAGAAGATAGTTCTTTTGAAGAAAATGAAAAAAGTGGAGTTCTTGCTGTATTAGATAATTCTGATATTTCTCTTATTGATTGTGATATTAATGAAAACAATAGAGAAGGTTTAGAGTTAAATGCTTATGGCTCGAAGGGATATGCCAATATAGATAATGTTAATTTTGAAGAAAATAATCGTTACGGATTTGCAAGGATTTCGAGAAATTCAGGTATAGAAAAAGCTTGGAAGAATGTGACGGAAAAAAATAATACGTATAAAAGTAATGAATTTGGCGGATTATCTTCGATCTTGAAGATTTTCTAAAGAAACTTTTTCAATAAAGATAGTGTAAAGTTCTTGTAGCTATATTTTTTTCCTGAACATATGAAGATTGTTTTTCTTGAATCGACTTCCCAAAAGATGGTTACACAACCATCTTTTGTTCATACAATTTTTTTTCAAAAATTATTGGATGATAATCATAAAGTAATTTGTCTCGTTGATTCTATACATCGAGAGAAATTTCTTTTGAATGAATTTTCAAAAAAAGGATCTTCTTTTTCTGTTAAATGTTTTCCACAATCCAATTCTTTCTTTAAAAATAAACTCATTTCATGTAAAAGATTCCTTTTTTTATTTTCTGTGAAAGCGGATATTGTAGATGTCTGTAATGATCAATTCATATTAGGATCTCTTTTACTTCATATTTTTCGACCATCTCTTGTGATTATTCGAAGAGTCAATCAAAGTTTTCTTTTTAAAAAGAAAACTTTTACGATGAAAAAGCTTTATCAAATGGCACTTTCTTCTAGCTATGGGATAATTGCAGATAGTGAAAGAAGCATTCGCTATGTGAGAAAAATATCACAAGCAAAGAGTATTTTGCTTCCAAAAGGAAAGTCATATGAAATTTCTGAAACTAGAATAAAAGAATTTTTTGAAAAGAAGAAGAATATCGGATTAAAGCAAAAGTCTTATATAGTATGTGTTTCAGATTTTGCTTCTCATCCGGATGGCCTTCATAGCCTTCTTCGATCCTTTGAAAAATTATATGCAACAAATAGAATTGCTAATAATACCTCGCTGGTTGTTGTGACGGAATCTTTATCTCAAGAACAAAAGACAGCTGCTGAAATTTTATCCCTTACACAACCTCTTCTTCTGTTTTTTGAAGATGGAAAAGACAGGGACGTTCTTTTATCCCAATCAATTGCTTGCGTTGTTGAAAAATGTGATTCTGATTTTTTCTTTGGTTCCGTTGAAGATGCTGCTGGTTTTGGTATCCCAATTGTTTTTTTGACAGAAAAGACTCCTTCTAGTTTTCGAGGAATGGCATTGCCCTATGAGGGAGATATGGCACTTTTTGAAAAACTCGCTTATGTCTTGAATGTTCCCAAAAATACGATTGCAACATTTCTGACACAATCAAAATTGCGTATTCATCGTAAATTTGGTTTTGGGCGCATTGCAAAAAGAACAATTTCTCTTTATAACGAAACTTTAATTTTGGCAAAAAAAATGAAAAAGAATAAGGCTACTCAGCAAGTTTCTTACTCAAAAAGTGTTCGTCAATTATAAATATATGAAAACTTTTTTTTCTTTTCTTCTTTTTGTTTTTATATTCAGTCTTTCCTCTTTTATTTGGAAGTCGACCTTTTTTCGATATGAAGGAACTATAGTATTTCTTTTTATTCCTCAATCTTTGAGTGATTTGGATAATACTGAGAAGATTGTTGAAAATCTTTCTGTCTTTTCACAAACTAAAAATTTTATTTCTTCCGTAACAAAAAAATATCCTCAACTTAAGGAACTTATTGAAATGAATGAGCAGGATGATGAATATCCTTTGAAAAAATGGGAACAAAGAATTCATACACAAACATATGCTCATACATTGCGAATTTCTTCTTATGGGAAAGATGAATTTGAAACAAGACAGCTTTTGTATGGAGTTGCTAATACCTTTCTTTCAGAAAGTGGTAAATATTATGATACTCAAGATCGTTTTGCTCTTCATATTTTGGAACCTCCCTATATTTATGATAAAGGATTTTTCTTTGGTTTTTGGATGAGTATTTTTTTGGCTTCCCTTATGGTTTTTTTGAGCTCTTTTCTTTCTAAAGAAAAATTCTTATTCTCTCGACGAAAAAATCTTGTATGGGAGTCTTTTGAAGCGAATAAAGATAAAAGTAATATTCCTCAAAAAGAGGAACTTTCTTGGAAAAACTTTTGGAAGAAAAAGGAAATGCCAAGCTCTTTAGAGGCTTTTCATTTTTTGGATCAAACAAAAAAATATATTTTACAACAACGAGAAGATGTTAAAAAAGAAGAAGAAACTTTTTTGAAAGAAGAAACCCCCTCACTGGAAAAATCTCAAAAGAAAATTGATTTAAATGAAGACTTCCCTAAAATAATTTCTCCAGAAGGACATGTTCCAATAAATCTTCCCATTGCTGATGATGATGTTCTCGAAGAAGAATCTTTGAAAAAAGAGTTATTAGAATTAGATGCTCATGCGATGATGTCTTTGAATGAGAGAGAAGAAAAAGAACCTTCAAATGAAGAATATAAACGAAGACTTAATGATCTTCTCCGGGGAAAAATGATATAAATTTTTGTGCATAATTTTATTGTATTTATCTTTCTAATTGTATATATATGTCGAAAAAATATTCTTTAAGGTTCTGGATTATATTTTGGACGGTTTCGGTTATTTTTCTTTTTTGTTGGTATTTTTTCTTGGAAGTAAAAAATAATGGTTTTGGTATGATTTCTCGAACAGCGGAATTTCTTCCCTTGTCTGAAGAATTTAAGGGGGACATTGAAGCTGTTGTTTCCTTGGCGGATCTTCTTATGGTGGATGATGATGTTGAAAGAACGTACCTTCTCCTTTTTCAAAACTACTGGGAACTTCGACCAGGAGGGGGTTTTATTGGCTCTTTCGGTGTTTTAAAAGTGAAGAATGGTTTTGTAAAAGATATTTCCGTTCATGATACAGCGAATTTTGATGGAAGAATACCCTCGATAATTTCACCCCCTTTTCCAATGAAAGAGACTTTGGGAGTGGATTCTTGGAAACTTCGAGATTCTAATTATTCTCCTGATTTTCCAACAAATGCAGAGAATGCTCTTATGTTCTATGAGATGGGAAAGGGAGAAGAGAAATTTAATGGTGTTATTGGTATAACAACAGATGTTCTTTTGAGCGCTCTTGAAATTACTGGTCCAGTAGAAATAGAGGGCTTTCCTGGGAGATATGGAACGGAAAATGCTATTGAATTATTACAGTATCAAGTGGAAAAGGGATTTGTGGACCAGGGCATAAAAAGAGGCGATCGAAAAGTTATGCTTAATGATCTCGCTAAAGCTGTTTTGGCACAATTAGGAGATTTAGATATTTCTAAGAAAATTCGATTGGCAAGAGTGATTCTTGATGATTTATATAGCAAAGATATTCAACTTTATTTTAAAGATAGTTATTTGAATAAAATAATTCAAGAACGATCATGGGGCGGTATTACAGATTCTTCGTGGAAGAATGATTATCTCTTATTGGTAGATGCTAATTTAGGAGCTTTAAAAAGTGATAGACTTATAGAAAGAAAAGTTTCATATTCCCTGGATTTTACAAAGGAAAGACCTCGTGCTGTTCTTTCGATAACATATACGCACAATGGAAAAACAAAAGATTGGAAAACGGGTGACTACCAATCATATCTCCGTATCTATGTTCCAGAAGGGAGTTGGCTTGAATCAACTCAGGGACTTGTTAAAGATGTTCAGTATGGAAATGAATTTGGGAAAAAATATTTCGGAACACTTGTGCAAGTTCCTTTAAATTCTTCGAAAACTTTTACGTTCGAATATACTCTTCCGAGTTTCTTGGATGGAGAATTTTATAATCTCAAAATTCAAAAACAAGCAGGTCTTAAGAAAGTCCCTTACGCAATAGAAATTATGGATTCAACTGGAAAGAAAGAATTTCATGAAATAATTTTGGATAGAGATATTACTCTTAATGAAAGCAAATAATATTTTTTCTTGGTGCGCTAAAAGGACTCATTCTCTTCTTTAGAATGAGTCCTTTTTCTTTTTTGCTTTTTGGGGTATTCTTGAGAAATGAATATGGGGAAAAAAGAAATATTTATTAAAGGTCTTTTGGTATTCACTCCTGATATCTATAAAGATGAAAGGGGTTTCTTTTTTGAGTCTTTTAACTCGTATCGCTATCAAGAAGAAATAGGTATCCATTTTTCTTTTGTTCAAGATAATGTTTCACAATCGAATCGGGGAGTTATTCGGGGTCTTCATTTTCAGAAAAAGCCCCACGAACAAGGGAAATTGGTAAGCGTTCTTTTTGGTCGAGTTTGGGATGTTGCTGTGGATATTCGACCAAAATCTGAAACGTTTGGAAAATGGTTTGGCTTGGAGCTTTCAGGAGAAAATCATAAACAATTTTGGATTCCACCTGGTTTCGCTCATGGTTTTATAGCATTGGAGGATAATACAATTTTTTCTTATAAATGTACTGATGTGTATAGTCCGGAATGCGAAGGAAGTCTTCTTTGGAATGACCCAACAATTGCTATTTCTTGGCCTATGGAAAAGAATGCAGTTATTATTTCTAAAAAAGATGCAGTAAGTATGACATTTAAGGAATTTCAAAGAAAAATACTATGAAATTATTTGTAACTGGTGGGTGTGGTTTTATTGGATCAAATTTTATTCATTACATTCTTGAAAAATATCCTCAAGATGAAGTTATAAATTATGATCTTTTGACGTATGCTGGAAATCCTGAAAATCTTAAAAATTGGAAGGAAGATTCTCGATATTCTTTTATTCATGGAGATATTTGTGATAAAGAGAAACTTATACTTTCAATGAAAAATGCTCATGTGGATGTGATTGTTCATTTCGCAGCAGAATCTCATGTGGACCGTTCTATTACAGATGCAACTTCTTTTGTAAAAACAAATGTATTAGGAACACAGACACTTCTTGAAGTTGCTCGAATATTGGGTATTCCTCGTTTTCATCATGTGTCTACTGATGAAGTTTTTGGAGCATTACATCTTGAGGAGAAAGCTTTTGATGAAAAAACTCCCTATAATCCAAGAAGTCCTTATTCAGCATCAAAGGCTGGATCGGATCATTTTGTGAGAGCTTATTTTGAGACATATGGATTACCTGTCACACTCTCAAATTGTTCTAATAATTACGGACCATTTCATTATCCAGAAAAACTTATTCCCTTGGCTATTACAAACGTTTTAAATGGAAAAAAAATTCCTCTTTATGGAGAAGGAAATCAAATTCGTGATTGGCTTTATGTGAAAGATCATTGTCGTGCCATTAATGTTATTATACGGAAAGGTTTGATTGGTGAAACGTATTGTATCGGAGGAGGAAATCAACCTACAAATAAAGAAATTATTTTGCTTTTATTAAATATTTTGGGCTTTGATGAAGAAATGATTGAATATGTATCTGATCGTCCTGGACATGATTTTCGCTATGATATGAATTATGAAAAAATAAAAAAAGATTTACAATGGGAGCCTTCCATTTCTCTCGAAGAAGGTTTGAGAGAAACCGTAAGGTGGTATAAAGAAAATGTTTCTTGGTGGAAGAATGTTTAAAAATGTGAATATACATAAATAGGGACTTTTAGAAAAATATATGCAAGAGCAAATAAAAAAAATGTTTCATCCTGGGTCAGTTGCTGTTATTGGTGCTTCTGGGGAAGAAGGAAGTGTGGGAAATGATGTAGCGAAAAATATTGTAGAAGGATTGTATGAAGGAGATGTTTTTTTGGTAAACCCAAGAATAGAAGAACTTTTTGGAAAAAAAGTATATGCAGACGTGGATGATATTGCACACACCATTGATCTTGCAATTATTATTGTTCCTGCAAAAATTGTGGCTACAGTACTCACTCAATGTGGCGAGAAAGGAATTCATTCTGTAATAGTTATTTCTGCTGGTTTTCGAGAGTCTGGAAATATTGCTCGAGAAGAAGAACTTTCAGATATTGCCAAAAAGTATAACATGGCACTTTTGGGACCTAATTGTTTAGGAATTCTTAATCCACATATTGGCCTTAATGCTTCTTTCGCACCACTTGTTCCTAAGAAGGGAAATATTGCATTTCTTTCACAGAGTGGTGCTTTATGCGCATCTGTTTTGGATTGGGCCAAAGAGCAAGGTATTGGTTTTTCTAAATTTATAAGTACGGGAAATAAGACTGTTTTAGAAGAACGTTTACTTTTGGAATATTTGATGAATGATGAAGAAACAGATGTTATTGCTCTTTATGCAGAAGATTTACGACAAATAGATGCGTTCATTGAATTTATGCAGACCTCGGGGAAGAAAAAGCCTGTTATTATTCTCAAATCAGGAAAGACGAAAGAAGGTTCAATGGCGAGTGCTTCTCATACAGGGGCGCTTGCAGGGAATGATGAAACGTATGATGCTATATTCCGACAATCAGGGATCCTTCGTGTTTCTGGAGTAGAAGAGCTTTTTTGGGCAATGAAAATCTTTTCTTTGTACGATAATACTTTCGAAAAGGGTGACGTCGCTGTGATAACAAATGCTGGAGGTCCTGGTGTGTTGGCAACGGATGCTCTTTCTGAACAGGGAATTATAATGGCAGAGCTCTCTCAAGAAACAAAAAATAAATTGCGAGAATCTTTTCCTCTAGCAGCAAGTGTTATAAATCCTGTTGATATTTTAGGAGACGCTCATGCTGATCGTTATGAAAAAGCACTTGAATATATTCTTAAAGATGAGGCTGTTTATGCAGTCTGTGTTATTTTAACTCCTCAAACAATGACAGCTGTAAAAGAAACAGCTCAAGTTATTATAAAAAAATCTAAAGAAACGAATAAAATTATCCTTCCTGTTTTTATGGGGAAAAATCTTGTTTCTGAAGGTGTGGCCTTGTTGGAAAAAGAAGGGCTTTATGTCGCTGGAAATCCAAATGAAGCGGGATTTGTTCTGGGCTTGATTGAAAAGAGAAGACAATTTCTTAAGAAGAATGCCGAGAGTGATCGTGTGAGTGGCGAATATTTTTCAACACAAAAAATAAATGACTCCCGATTAATTTTGAGTAATTTTCAACAAAAGAATATTTTGGAACTTCCCGAAGCGTATGCTAGTCCATTTTTAGAAAGTCTTGGTTTTCATATGCTACGATCTAAAATAGTAGAAAATGCGCAAGAGGCATTATCTTTTGCACAAGAGATTGGTCAGAAAGTTGTGTTGAAGATTGTTTCTCCCGATATTCTTCATAAAACAGATGTAGGAGGTGTTCGCGTAGGAATTCCGATTCAAGATGTCGTTCGTGAATTTGAAAATATGGGAGAAGTGGTCCGTATGAATGCACCTTATGCACGAATTGATGGTATTATGGTTATGGAAATGGCTCCAGAAAAAGGACTTCATATGGTAGTTGGAGCAAAGCGTGATAAAGTTCTTGGATCAATTATTATGGTTGGTCTTGGAGGTGTTTATGTGGAGGTTTTTAAAGATGTTTCTTTTGGGGTTTTGCCTATTTTTAGGCAAGATATTATTGATATGATTCATTCTTTACGATCTTTTCCTATTCTGGAAGGTGCTCGAGGAGGAGAAATTTTAGATAAGGATTCTCTTATAGAAACAGTTTTCCGAATCGCTCATATAATGGAGAT
Organism: Candidatus Moraniibacteriota bacterium; assembly: GCA_016699795.1. Taxonomy (NCBI): domain Bacteria; phylum Candidatus Moraniibacteriota; species Candidatus Moraniibacteriota bacterium. Next base: position 90,363 of record CP065011.1, on the reverse strand, counting down.
ATTTCCTGAAATAAGAGAGATTGATATTAATCCTCTTCTGGTTTGTCAGAAAGGAGAGGGATCTATAATTATGGATTCCCGGGTGGTTTTGACAACATAAAAGAATTTAATGAGAGTTTCTATTTTTTATTGCAAATCTGTGAAAATTTCGTAATAGAAAGAAATGAAAATAAAAAAACAGACTTTATTGTGCAAAGTCTGTTTTTTTTCGAGAATTTTTATTGAAAGTCTCTTACGCCGTCGGCTTTTTTGAAAGTAACATTGAATTGAGGCTCATATACAGTGTCGTACTCGTCTTTTATTGCTATAGACTCGCCTTTCATGATAGCGTTTAATGTTGCATCTGAAATCATCTCTTGTGCATTAGCAATTTCTCTTTTAAGGTCATCCATTCGTTCCCAACGATTTCCCATTTGAGATTGAACTTCAGATTCAATAAGTTTTTTCTTATCACGAAGAACTTTGAGATCTTCTAGCGATTGCTGATACGTTGAATCGTGTGAAAGCGCATCTCTATATTCTTTTCTAATATCTTTCTGTTCTTTTTTGGCACTTTGCATTTGATCGAATAATGTCTGAACGTCGTTCATAAAAATCTTTTTTATTATTTATACTATTTTTAACTCTAGGAAAAAGTATACTCTATACCGAACTTCAATTCAAGGACGAAGATATTCTCTGCATTCTTCTTTGTGATTCGCGTTTTGCAATGTCTGCACGTTTATCAAATTGTTTCTTTCCTCGAGCGAGAGCTATTTCAATTTTAAGGAGTCCACGTCTAGAAATGAAAATCTTTATGGGTACAACTGTAAGTCCCTGTGTTTGTTTTTTTTCTACAAGATTTGAAATTTCTTTCTTTTTGAGAAGAAGCTTTCTAGAACGCTCTGGTTCATAAGAGGGGAGTTCCCCAGCGTTTTTATAGGCGCTAACATGGGCATTTGTGAGGAAAGCTTCATTATTGGAAAAAGTTACAAAGGATCCTTTGAGACTAATCTGATGATTTTTTATAGCTTTTACTTCCTGTCCGGTCAATGCTAAGCCAGCTACATATTTTTCCAGAAGGGTGTAGTCATGAAAGGCTCGTTTGTTTTCACAGAGAATACTCATAAATCTTAGTGTAACTTTTAATGTATCTAAAATCAATAAGGAAGCATCGCGTACTTATTTTTGTATTATTGTATATTTTTTATTTTTCGTGTATTCTTTATATATATGATTCCTTTTTTACGAAAATCTGTATTTATTTTTAGATTTCTCTTTCGATATATAGGGATTATTCTTTTTATTGGAATTGTCTCGATTTTTTCCATTCGTTTGGCTTTGCCATTTTTGGCTTCTTTAGAAATGTTTTCAAATTTTTCTTTGTTAGAAACGGCAAAAGAAAATACAACAGTTATTAACAATAGGGAAGAGATAATTATACGTGATGATGATCGACTAGATCGTTCTATTCAAAATGTGAGCAATTCCATTGTATATATTATGATGCAGGAAAAAGCTTTAACAAAAAGAATTTTTTCTTTAACAGGAACAATTCTTACTACGGATGGTTTATTGGTTACATCTTTTTCAGATTCTTTAGATTTTTCTGAGACAACTTATGACATAATGGATTTTGACGGAACTCGTTTTGATGCGAAATTTTTTGCATATGATTCTTTTTCTCATTTATTATATCTTCGAATATCTGGGGATAATTTTACTCCAGTAGTTTTTGCTGATTCTGAAGATTTTTCTTCCGGAAGAAAAGTTATTGCTCTTGGAGAAAATGATATTTTGAATCAAAATGAGATTTATTTTGGAGTTATTAAAACATTTAATCCAACTTTTTCTTTGGCTAATAAGGTCTCTTCTTCAACCGAAAAACATCAAGGAGTTTTTGAAGTTTCTTTTTTGGAAGAAAAAGATATACGATCTGGTTCTCCGGTATTAAGTTATACGGGAGAATTAATGGGTATCTTGGGTACTAGGACGGTAGGGGATCAGAGTTTTCCTTATGTTTTGAGAGGAAATGATATGAAAAAAAGCATGCAAAGGGTTGTTGCAAATCCTAGCTATCAACCTCCATTTTTTGGAGCGTCTTATATATCCATTACCCCGACTATAGCAAAAAGAAATGACTTAAATATAGAATCAGGCGCTTGGTTGTCTTTTGAACAAAAGACTAGTCCTCTTTCTCCAGTCGTTCTTTTGGGTTCTCCTGCGCAAAAAGCTGGTTTTCGCTATGGGGATATCATTCGTTCGGTAAATGATATTTCTATTAGTTATGAAAATCCGCTTTCCAATGTTTTGAGTAATTTTAAAGAAAAAGATGAAGTGACTGTATCATTTGTTCGTCAAGGAATTGAACAAAAAGTTACAGTTGTTCTTGGTGCTCAACCAGAATAGAGAAATAAAGAGAAAAATAAAACGTTTTTAATAAGGCGTTTTTTGTCGTTACTATTGACAAAAATTAAAAGTTGTGCTAATGTAGCCCGTTAGCATTATTGAAAAAACTCTCTTTATTATGTATTACTATTCTCTGTTTTTTACGAATATCCGTAACAATGTTGGAAATATATTTTTTTCAGCACTTATTGGGGGCGTTTTCGTTTTTCTTCTTTTGATATTTGTTCCTGATGCATACAAAGTTCGAACAGATTTTCTTGTAATGCAACACAGTGAGGATTCTAAAGACTTCTATACACTTTCTAAAAGTGCTGAATATAGTGGAAATGTTCTTCGTGAAGCTGTGATGAGTGATCTTTTTCTTAACGAGGCTTCTCGAACAAATTATTTTGAAAGAGAGCCTTTCTCGGGTGATGAACGAAGTCGTTTAAAAGAATGGCAGAATACTGTAGAGGTAAAACAAAGATCGAATGCAGGTATTCTTGAAGTGACTGTATATCGTGATAGCAGAAATGATGCTATTGGTATTGCTAAGGCTATATCTGATGTGCTTATTAATCAAAATACATTATTTCGATCAGGTCCACCGGAGTCATTATCGATAAAGCTTATATCAGGACCTATTGTGGAGCAGAATCCAACCATAATGCAATTGATATTTGGAAGCATCGCTGGGATGATCCTTGGAATAGCCATTTTCTTTATTCGTATATGGTATAAACAAGAAGTGGATACAACAGATTATTCAGTTTTCGCTCCTCCAATGAAGAATAAGGAATCGCGTGGCGGTCTGATCTACGATATATAGTTTATTGAAAGAATTGCTTGAGAATGTTTCCGCACAAGGGAGAAAATTCTTTTTCTCTCCTTGCGGGATCACTTTCATAGTTTATATGAAGTTTTGATCCGAGTACTTTTAAAATTTTTTTTGATTTTTTCTCTCGAAAGAGAGAGGAGGTTTGTTGTGAATAATAGGTTGAGTCTTGTTCTCGTCGCGATTATCGCGTCGGGATGCGCTCCAATGACTCCTCGTGAGTCGTTGGGTCTGAGTGGTGGTGAGATGGAATATCTTGCCAATGCCACGACATTTGTGGCCCCTCCGCCGATTCATTCGGCAAAGGGATATGAGGTTTCACTTCCGAAGGAGGTGAAACGAGAGGTTATGTGCAAACAGTACATGACTCTTGACAAAAAGCAGGTCGAAATTTGCCGAAAGGCATTTCGAGCTCGCGTCTCGGGTCAAAACATTTCTCTTTATCCGAAAGGAGAAAAAGGGTATGTTTTTTCTTCGAGTGAGTTCCGAGGTGTGGAAGTCATCTCCGCGCGAGGTAAGGCGTATATGGTCCCTGTGGCAAAGGAGTTAAGTGCTTCCGAGCTTCGGGATATATATGCTCATCTCGGAGGAGAGTTCCCGTTTATCTCCGATGATATACCGGGATCAGGAGCGAGACTCCTTTTCGGAGAAGATGCACTCAACGCTGTTTCGGTCCCATCGCTTGTCGATTGGAAAGAACGGTCAGCAATTTGTGGGCTTGGGTCTATATCGTCATCCGATATTCTCGGACCGATAATGTATGGACCCATTGGAGCCCTTCCCAAAGTCCTTCAAATAGGGTGCGCGCTCCTCAAAGAGCCAAACCTTCTTGAAGAGAAGAAAGAAAGTTCTAAAAAAGAGGAGAAATCCTCGGGAGGTTATGATGTTTAGGAAACTTCTCGTCATCGCGGGAATTTTTCTCGCGGTTGTTGGCGCGCCCCTTGCTTCGGCGGGGACGTACACGGTGGTCAAGGGTGACTCCTTGATCAAAATCGCCAATAAATCCCAGACTTCTTGGCAAGAAATTGCCAGAGCGAATGGGATTAAGGCTCCTCACACGATTCGCGTTGGACAAACCCTCACGCTTCCAGAATCAGGAATAGTCGTTTCTTCTGTGAAACAATCTCCTGTTGTTCTGGAATCTTCCTCTGGTATTCGCCAGTGGAAGAAAGTCGGCGCTGATTCTCTTCTTCCTCTTCGCCTCCGGAAAGAATGGCACAAGACGGAAGAATTGCAACTCACTTCAGAGCAATCTCGTCGCCTGTCTCAATTCGGACTTTCGAGTTCGGAAGTGGAGCAGGTTCGGGGAGATCTTGTTTCTGGAAAGTGTCAGGCCGTTGCTCGTCCCATAGGTTTTACCTGGGAAGGTATGGCTATGGGCAAGGGGAATTGGGGCAAGACTCAAAACGCCAGTGGTACTGACATCATGGTTTGGGCATGCCCATCCATGAATGGTAGCAAGCAGGTTGACATCGCCATGCGGTGTGGAAACGTTGCTTGGAACACAGTAACAGTTCCCACGCCACCAGCTCCCGCTCCTACCCAAGAAAGTCTTGGTTGTGAAGCCGTAGGTGCTCTTTGGGCTCAGATGGGGCAACGTGGAGAAAGCGGATCACTCCGTTTCTCGTGCCTTTTCCCAGTTGGAAACGGCTGGAAGGTGGGTCCGTCGATCGCAGGTAAGTCCGCTCGTTTCAATAATAAGGAATGGGTGGAAGTCTCTGATTTCTACGGCGTTGGTATCGAAGGTCGTGGACCGGTCGGTGACATCGATGCGGTTGAATTCGTTGTCCTTGCGGGACAAGGCTCAACTCGTGGATACTCCAAGGATGGTCTGGTAGAAAAGCTCCGTGCCGATGGTATGGATCTTCGAATCGCTTTGCAACTTCGGGAGCGGTTCAAAATTGATGATCAGACTGGTGTAACTGTTCGTTTTATGCCATGGGTGGATATTCCTCTTAGTGGTAACAAAACGGACATTCTCTGGAAAGGAACACCTGTCAATCATGAGTCCGCAAGGAAACTCGTGGTCGGCGCCATTCTTCGGTTCGAATTAGATCGAGCAGACTGGAATGTCAAACCCGAGCTTACGCTGGGGATCTGGCATATCAGCGACGTGGTCAGTAATCCGATCGGGGGTAAAATCCTTGCCGGAATCGCTACGAAGGACGATGTCTGGCGCATCGGTGTAGGTGTACAATTCCCCGATCCTCACTTCATCGTGGAGATCGAGTGGAATGCTGGATTGGGTTGGCTTCGTGCTAACTCGCAGGTTGCTACTACGGCTCTTACGGACAATGCCGGAAGCTCTCAGCAATACCTCGGTGTGAAAGCGAAAGCTGTAGCTCCGAAAGCAAAATCAGTCCCATCCTCTCAGAGTGATGAAAATCATTTTGTAAAGGATTATAAAGCTGATCAACACAATAACACGTCAACCTCCTCACCGTTTGGTTGGGCCGCAGATCAACAAACTGCATCTTCCAATAATGAGGAGAAACAGCACATAACAATTTCTTCTTCGGGAGGAATTGAAAGTGCATTAGGTTCTTTTTCTGGGTAGTTGTTGGTAAGGAAATAACCTTTACACGGAAATTGTAAAGAATCAAAGAAGATAAAAAATGGGAAAGAAGGTATGACTTTCCGCTTTGAGAAAGGATTTTCTCAAAGAAAATTCAAGGATATCCTTGAAAGTGCGCGGTAAAATCCGTATATATCTTGACAAAATTGTCAGGATGTGCTATATTGCCAGGAAGCGTGAGAGATGTATTCGAATAATCTCTTTCTCGCTTCCGGGCATTCCTTTTTTTCGAAAGATTATTGGATTGATATCGTTGATGTCATTCCATCATCTTCCCAAAAAGGAAGAGAGAACAAGTACTTTTTCAATATTTAGGGGAAAACACCCCCAGGAGTTCGAGATGAACTATTTTCAGAATCAGCAACAGCAGGATGAGACGTGGGCGGAAGCTTCTTTTGGGGGCTTCATAGCCACACTGGCAATAGTAGGAACCCTGTTTCTGCTCCTCCTCCTTGCCTCTCCGGCCCACGCTGGACGCTACGACGGAACTTCTTGGTCCGCGGCTTCCCAAGGAGTAAGGGTCATTCCTTATGACCCATCTCTTTGCGAGATCTGTCGCGCCGAAAATGGACGCCCGTCGATGACTGAGTGTGGGCCTCCTTCTGCCATGCAGAGCGGACTCCCATACGTGATCTTCTGCGGAGGATCAACATGGGGTGAGGCTGGGTCCGCTCCTGGAACCCAAATGATTGGGCCCGGGAGCGTGGTCGGGTCGTTCAAGGCCCGATCCGACGATTACTGGACGGTAAAATAACCGTCTGAACATCGTCTCGATTAATCGTCAGAGAACATACAATAATATTTTTCTTTTGGTAAAATTTACCGAATAGAAGATAGTATTCGTATTGTTCTCTGTCGATTTTCTTTTTTATTTATTCGATAAAGTCTTGGATACGGAGAATACAATCTCTCTGTCCAAACCTGTACCGAATTTTTTCGGACAAATATGTTCTTTTATATTTTTTAGGCAAGTGAGCCTAGGAGTGAGAGATGAAAAAATACGATACACCCTACTTGTTCGGAGGGGCTTTCTCTCTTTTTCTCTTTATAACAGGAATTCTTCTCCTCTTCCTCTTTTTTTCTTCGAAGGTTTTCGCGGCGACAACTCCAGATGGATTGTTGTGGAACGAAATATACAAGGAAAAGATAACTTCTTGGAACTCTAAAAACTTCTTCGCCTGTAGGGTGAATGAAGAAACGGGTAGATTACATGGATGTGTAAAAAAGAGCTCAGAAATGGAATTCGGAAAACCGTACATCGTTACGGATGGCAAAAATCGTCTTTCAGACGAAATGCCCGGCACATGGACTGCCGATGACGAAACTGCTTGTGGAATATTCATAAATCCCACAAGATACGTCCCTATCGTTTTCAGAGGGAAGTTCGGACAGTGTAGTTAGTAGTCTCTAGTTTTTACTAAACCGTTGAAAGATACTTCTTTCGGCGGTTTTTCTTTTGATGAAAAGGTTTTCATTTCAGAGGGGATCTTTTCTCTACGAGCCTTTTCTGCTAGAGTGAAAAAAGTTTTTTGATACGTATTGGAGATATATAATGAGTGAGCCGAGTAATTCATGGTGGTACATAGCTCTGGTGTTTGGCATTCTTCTCGTTCTCTTTCCTTTGGTTTTTTTGTGGGAAGGTTTGCGCGCAATGTTTGCCGAAGAAAATTTAGATGACTGAAAGATTTTTAAAACCCCGTCCAGATATGAGACGGGGTATTTTTTATTGTTTTTTCAAGGCTTCTATCCGATCTTTGAGTGGGGGATGACTAGAAAAAAAAGAAAGAAATCCAGAAGGCTTGTCAGAAATTTTCATAGTAGCAAAAGACTTTCCTCGAGGATCGATAAGGCGATCTTGGAGGGTCTCGAGTTTTTGAAGGGCTTTGATCATTTTTTCTTTTCCCAGAAATTTTGCACTTCCTGAGTCAGCTCGAAACTCCCTGTGTCGAGAAAAAGCCATAACAATCATACTTGCTAAGATTCCAAAAAGAATTTCAAAAACAATGGAAGTGAGAGAATAGGCAAGTGTGCTTATTCCTTCCTCTTCATTATCTTTACTAAAGAAGACTTGAACGGCATAAGCTGCGATTCGAGCAAAGAAAATAACAAAGGTATTTACTACTCCTTGAATGAGTGTGAGGGTTACCATATCGCCATTGGCGATATGTGCAATTTCATGGCCCAAGACCGCTTCTATTTCATCTTTTTCCATTCCATTAAGAAGTCCTGTGGAAACAGCAACAAGCGCATGATTTCGATTCCAACCTGTAGCAAATGCGTTAGCTTCGGGTGAATCGTATATTCCTACTTCAGGCATACCAAGAGATGATTGTCTCGCTAGTGTTTGCACTGTTTGAAAAATAAACTGTTCTTCAGGAGTTTTTGCTTGCTGGATGATTTTTATACCAAAGGCATTTTTTGCCATCCATTTAGAGATAAGAAGGGAAATGATTGATCCAGAAAATCCGAATACAGCAGAAAAAATAAGGAGAGATTGATAATTTATTCCTGAAGCACTGAGATAGGGCGCAATGTTGAAAATGCTCAATAAGAGAGAAGCGACTGCTATAACCGCGATATTGGTGAGAAGAAAAAAGAAAATCCTTTGCATAGTAGTGAGATAAGAGTACTTTTTAAAAAATCAAAATATAACGTAATTGAATAATCTAACACAAATTATTCATTTAGGGAAGATGGAGGTTTTACATATACACGAAGTGCTCCACCAAGAAGAGCCCAAAGCGACCATTGAACCATAGTAGAGCGGAGAACGTGATCGGTAAAACTCAAGAAAAAAAGTGAAAGAAGGAGTGCCCAGAGAATGAAAAATACAGTTTTTTTACGAGAATCCTGAGATGTAAGTTTTTCTTTGGAGGTAATGTGAAATTGCTTCCAAGAAATAATGAGAGGGGCGAGAGAAAAAATAAGGAAAACGAGAAGTCCAATAATCCCACCTTCAACAAATGAGCGTACAAATTCACTATGAGGATCATTGACGACAAATCGTATTCCCCGTAAAGATTCAGCAACTTCTTCAAAAGTGTTAAGGCCATAACCAAGAAGAATTTTTCCTTCTTCTTGGGTTTTGGAGATTGTGTCAGTCCAAATGTTTATACGCCAGGTGAGAGAGCTTGATTGAGAAAAGTGTAAAACATCTTCTACACGATCGCGAACAGGAGAAGAGATGAAAAATACAATAAGGGGAAAAATAATAATAAAAGGAAGTGATTTGGGATATTTATAGAAAATTACAAGGATGGCAAAAAGAAAAAATGTTCCCCACGCTGCTCGGGAATACGTAAAGAAAAGAGTTATAAGAAGAATGAATAATGTTGATCCAAGAAACATTTTGTAAAGAGGTTTTCTGATAAAGAGAAAAAGAAGAGATCCTGCGGCGATGGCAATAGTAAGATAGAGAGCAAAAATATTTGGATGTGCAAATGTTCCGTATATACGGGGAACAGAAAAAGCATCATCTGTATAACCAATTCCAAGCACGAATTGTGTCCATGCTGTGAATACAGGAATAACACAAGAGACAAGAATAATAATAAGAAGTTTAATAAAAGACTTTTCGTTTACGATAAGATAATAAGAAAAAGAAAATACAAAAAATATTGACAATAAACGGAAAAGTTCATACATAGTTTGTGTTGTATCTATGGTGTATGAAAGTGTAAAAGCACCCCAAGAAAGGAGGAGGAGAAAAAAACTTGAGAGTGTGTGTGAGAGAAATGCTTTTCGAAAACGAAGAAAAAAGAGAAGGGAAAGAAATACAACTCCCAAGCCGAATCCTTGAGCGAGTGTTACGGTCATACCTTCGCCAAAGGGGAGAAAAAAATAAAATGTATCCGAAAGGTAATCGAGACTCGGACGAACAATAAGAAGAAAACCAAGGGTGATAAATGGGAAGGCAAAAAGAAAGAAGGGTAAAAGAGAGAAAAGAGAAACAATAGAAGATTGAGAAACGGGATAATTGAGTATGAGAAGGCTTATAAAAAGAACACTAGATACTGCTAAAAAAATCATGAAGAGGGAAAATTTGAAAGGTATGCTTTTATTCATAAATACGTTAGAATGGAATTATGAAAATACTTTTGATTAATAAATTTCATTATCTTCGAGGAGGAGCTGAACGTGCCTATTTTGATACGGCTCGGATTCTTTCTGAGGCGGGTCACGAGGTAGCATTTTTTTCTATGCAACATCCTCAGAATAAACCAACAGAATGGGAATCTTATTTTATAAAAAATGTAGATTATCATACACAGTATAGCATACAAGATCGTATTTGTTTTACGGGAAAGATTTTATGGAATTTTGAAGCGCAAAGGAATTTAGAAAGGCTCTTGGAAAAATTTCAACCGGACATTGCACATCTTCATAATATATATCATCAAATTTCTCCCTCAATTATAGCAACCTTAAAAAAAAGAAATATTCCGATAGTTATGACGCTTCATGACTATAAATTAGTATGTCCCAACTATTCTCTTTTTTCGAGAGATCATATTTGGGAAGGAGGGAACATTCAATGTATTTTGGATACATGTGTACAAAATTCTTTTTCTTCGAGTGTGGTCTGTTCTTTCGAAAACTTTTTCCATACATTGATAGGTATCTATAATAAAATAGACATTTTACTTTCTCCAAGTAAATTTCTCAAAGAAAAATTTAAAGAACGAGGATTTCAAAAAGAAATAACAATCCTTTCTCAACCTATCAAAAGAGATAGTGTTTCTTTTAAATATACATATCAAAAAAATGCTTCAGCACTTTATGCTGGAAGACTTTCTTCTGAAAAGGGCGTGGATGTTCTTCTTCGAGCAATGGTTTCTGTCGAAGGACTTTTTCTTACTATTGCTGGAGATGGTCCAGAACGAAAAAATCTTGAAAAACTTTCTGTTTCCTTGGGTGTTTCTGATAGAGTTCGATTTCTTGGACATCTTTCAGAAACAGCTCTCTCAGAAGAAATGGGCTTGACTACTCTTGTTATTATTCCTTCTGTTTGGTATGAAAATATGCCTTACGCCTTGGTAGAGGCTCTTGGAAAGGGATTGATCGTGATTGCTTCGCGAATTGGAGGAATAACAGAAAGAATAGTTGATGGAGAGAATGGATTCCTCTTTGAATTTGGAAATGTTAAAGATTTAGCTCATGTAATGAAAAAAGTTTTGAAACAGAAAAATCTTGAAAATGTTTCCAAAAAAGCGTTGCAAAGCGTGAATGATCTTGAAGAAAAAATATACAAGGACCGTTTGGAGGAAATCTATAAAAAGCTTTTAGAAAAAGATGCTCCATATAATAATTAATAGTTAAAGATTTATACTTGATGAATATTTTTACAAATTGTGAGAATTAAATAAATTTTTATAATTGAAAAAAACTAGTCATTTGTATTAAAATTTTTAAATACGATTTGCATTTTGATAGAATTTTTTAGTAATAGTAATTTAGTATGTATTTTTAATAGTTTATATTTTAGTAAGAATATTTTTTAGTTAATATTCATGAAATGTTTTGGAAAACCTTGTGTTATTATTTATTTGAATTGATGAAATCCTGATTATGCGATGGTATATTTCTTGTTTTTTGTTTGTGTGTGCGGTAGGATATTCTTAATGGGAAATGTTTTAAAAAATCAATGTATTTAAGAAAATGGGTATGAGAGATGATATTATTGAAGGGAGAAGGGCAAAATTACAAGTACTTCGGGATTTTGGGATGAATCCTTATCCAGAAAAAACAAAAAGGATGCAGAATATTGAAGATGTTCAAGAATCTTTTAAGAAATTTTTTGAAAATGAAAGTGAAGTAACAATCGCAGGAAGGATCCGATCACTTCGTGTAATGGGGAAAATTGCATTTGCGCATATAGAAGATCTTAGTGGAAAAATGCAAATATTTTTTGAAGAAAAAACTCTCGGAGAAACATTTCGACTTTTTTCTAAAAGTGTAGACATTGGTGATTTTATAGAGGTTTCTGGAAAAGTTTTTCTTACAAAGAAAGAAGAAAAAACAATAAAAGGAACTTCATGGAGTATGCTTTCCAAGACAATACGTCCTATACCAAGTGAGCATTTTGGCATAAAAGACACAGAAGAACTTCTTCGAAAACGATACTTGGATCTCCTTGTTCATCCTGAAACAAAAGATATTTTTTTTAGGAAAAACATTTTTTGGAAAACTGTTCGAGATTTTCTTTCTAAGGAAGGATTTTTGGAAGTACAGACACCCGTTTTGGAAAATGTCCCTGGTGGTGCAGATGCAGAACCTTTCATTACCAGACACAATGCAATGGATCGAGATTTTTATTTACGAATTTCTTTGGAGCTCGCTCTTAAACGTCTACTTGTAGGAGGGTATGAAAAAGTATTTGAAATTGGAAGGCTTTTTCGCAATGAAGGTGTTGACCGAGAACATCTCCAAGAATATGATGATGTTGAATTTTATTGGGCTTATGGAGATCTTGAAAAGGGAATGCAACTCTCAGAGGAGCTTTTTAGATGTATCGCTCGAAATATTTTGAGTGGTTACACGCATACTTTTGAGGGTGCAGAAATTGATTGGGAAAGACCTTTCGCTCGAGTTGATTATTTTCAGGCTTTTTTGCAAGAAACGGGGATAGACCTTTCGGGTGAAGTTACGGTTGAAATGCTAAAGAAGAAAGCTGATGAATTAGGAATACTTTATGATCCGATGTATGGGAAAGGAAGAATGATTGATACCCTCTATAAAAAAACAGTTCGACAAAAACTTATACAACCATGTTTTCTTGTAGGACATCCTATCGAGGTTTCTCCTCTGGCAAAATCAGATCCTGAAAATCCTAGAAAAGTTTTACGAATGCAAATCGTGGCAGGAAAATCAGAATTATGTAATGCCTTTTCTGAACTTAATGATCCCATAGAACAACGAATGCGATTTGAAGAGCAAATGAAATTAAGGGAAAATGGCGATAAAGAAGCTCAAATGATTGATGAAGATTTTTTGGAAGCTTTGGAATATGGGATGCCACCAGCGTTTGGTTTTGGAATGAGTGAACGATTTTTTGCTTTACTTATGAATCGTTCTGTTCGAGAAACAGTACTCTTTCCTCCTATGAGAAAAGAAGAATAAGAAAAACAAAAAATTACATAAACCTATCAAAAATGAAAAAAGAGTGAAAAGGCAAATATGGAAAATTCAGATATATATGAAAGAATAACCTCAGAATTACAATCTTTAGCAGGGACAGAAAATGATATTCGTATTCTTTCAAATTTTTTTAAAACGAAAAAAGGTGAATACGGAGAAGGAGATTGTTTTTTGGGCATTCGTGTTCCAGAACAAAGAAAAGTTGCAAAGAAATTTTTTCGAATATGTAGTTTTCAAGATATCGAGAAACTTTTGAAAAGTTCTTTCCATGAATATCGCTTAACAGGCTTATTTTTATTGGTATATCTTTTTGAAGTTTCAGACGAGGAAAAGAGAAAAAAAATCTATCAATTTTATAGAAAACATATACGTTTTGTAAATAATTGGGATCTTGTGGATACTACAGCACCTTATATTCTTGGGGAATATATGAGTACATACCCTGAAGAAAAAAATCGTTTATATGTTTGGGCGCAATCAAAAAATCTTTGGGAAAGAAGAGTTGCCATTCTCTCCACTTTTGCTTTTATTAAGAAGAATTCTTTTTCTGATACGATAGTAATAGCAGAAAAACTTCTTGTGGATAAGCACGATCTTATTCATAAGGCAGTTGGATGGATGCTTCGAGAGGTTGGAAAGCGTGATAAAGAAATCTTAATACATTTTCTTGAAAAATATACCAATGCAATGCCAAGAACCATGCTTCGATATGCTATTGAAAAATTTCCTCAAGAAGAACGGGGACGATATTTGAAAAGAAAATCTTTAATATGACGCTAAGAGTAAAGAAATTTCTTTCTCTAAGAGGAGATGGAAATATGGCATATTATGCTGGAAAAGGAAGGGAAAAAGCACAAGAGAATCGTTACCGTTTTTTTGAAAATTTAGGAATTTCTTTAGAGCGATCTGTTTTTTTGAAACAGATACATGGAACAAAAAGTACATTGGTTCGAAAAGAAGATATCGGACGAGGATCAAAAAGTCATGAGAATGCGTTGTTGGATACTGATGCGATAATTACTGATATTTTTGATGTAGCTCTTGTGGTACAGATTGCGGACTGTGTGCCTATACTTTTTTTTGAGGATAATTTTGGCTTTATCGGAGCCATACATTCGGGTTGGCGGGGAACGCTTCAGAACATAACAGGCAAAACCATAGAAAATGCGGTGAAAACATACGGATTAAATCGGGATGTTATAAAGGTATGGATTGGTCCTTCTGTTCGAGGCTGTTGTTTTGAAGTAGATGAACGTATAGTTTATCCAGTTCGTGAACGTGGTTTTTTGGGATTGTCAGAAAATGAATCACATTGGGATATAGCCAAGGCATGTAAGGGACAGTTGGAAAATATTGGAATTCTTTCCAAACATATTGAAATGACTAAGGAATGTACGGTGTGCACTGGGGAGAAATTTTTTTCCTATAAAAGAGAAGGTGAAACAGCGGGGAGAATACTTGCAGGAATATATATGACGAAGGAATAATTATATGAAAGAAATAAATTTTTTCAGACCATCTATTTTGGAAAATCTTTTAAAAACAAAAAGGCTTGAGGAAAATGATGTTGAAAAAATTCTTACTCAAGAAGATTCTTATTTTGAAAGAGATCTTTCGGCTCAAAATAGTGATGAATTTTCAGTTGAAGCTGATTCTTTTTTCTTTCTTACATCCGTTCATGCTGGAGAAGAATATAAAAATCCTCAAAATTTACCCATAAAAGTTTATCGTTCGAAAGAATGGGTTTCGGGAAATGAAAAGGATAGAAATATGAAACATCTGGTAACCTATTATACGAATGAACAAGATCTATATAAAGAGTATCTTCCTGAAGATCTACATACATATTTATATGAAGAAATATATAGTACAATGAAAGAGGAATATCCTCTTTGTAAAGAAGAAGAAAATACTCAAGAATTATTTTTTAAAATACAAAGAAAAGAGGCGTCACAGGAAGATATCGCTCGATACAAAGAATACGAAAGACAATCAGAAATTTTTATACAAAGATTTCGAAAATTTAAAAAAGCGGCAATTCTTGCTCATCCTGAGATAGAGAAGAAAATAATTGCTTTTCAAAATCCTTTGATTTTTCGAGGGTATAATTATAATAACAGTGATGTATTTAGAAGAGAAGGAATACAAGATATCCGATATATTTCAAAAGAAGAAATTGATGAAATGAAAAAGAAGGGATATGACGGATTTGCTTTTGAACAATATGGTTGGTTTGTAAAATTTGAAAAGTAATCTTTTTATGAAAACACAAAATATGAAACAAATTTTGTATGTGTAAAAAAACGTTATTTAAAGACATTTTGATAGTATAAGAGCAAAACTGGTTTACTCTAGATGTTTGTAAGGAAGAATTGTTATGAGTGTGCTTTGGAAAACTAAATTTTTAAAAAATAGTATATATTTTTATCTTTACGATATATGAAAATTTTATTTCATGGGGCAGCGAGAGAAATAGGAAAAAGTTGTATTGAAGTGGAGAGTCGAGGACAACGGTATCTTTTGGATGCAGGTGTTAAATTTATAGGAGGAGGAATTCAATACCCTCAATATCTTGAAGATATTCAAGGTGTAGATGCTGTATTTCTCTCACATGCACATTTAGATCATTCCGGAGCTTTGGCCTTTTTTGAGAAAAAACGTTTAGGTTCTCCTATCTATACAACAAAACTTACTTGGCAGATAACGAAGATGTTATTGGAAGATACACGTCATTTGGAGCAACTTAGAAGAGTAAGGCCAACATTCAATGCTCAGGACATTCTTCGTGTTGAAGAGGATATTGTATTTGTTGATTAT
The DNA here is from genome assembly GCA_016699795.1 of Candidatus Moraniibacteriota bacterium. Classification (NCBI taxonomy): domain Bacteria; phylum Candidatus Moraniibacteriota; species Candidatus Moraniibacteriota bacterium. The sequence goes on along the minus strand of CP065011.1, from coordinate 74,632 downwards.
GATAAAGAATATACAACGAAAGATGGAATGGTAAAATTTCGATATCTTAATTCTGGACATATTCCTGGTGGAGCCTCAGTTCTTCTCGAACTCGAAGGGAGAAAACTTCTCTATACAGCAGATTTCAATACACAGCATACACAGCTTATGATTCCTTCGAAAATAGCACAGGAATGTCCTGTTGTAGATACACTTATCGTCGAGGGAACATATGGAACGAGAAATCATCCTGAAAGAGCACTTACTGAAGAAGCCTTTATTCGCTCTATAGAGACTTGTATGAATCTTGGTGGTTCTGCACTTATCCCTGTTTTTGGAGTAGGGAGAAGTCAAGAAATATTGATGATATTGGATTATTTTGTAGGAAAAAATCCTATTTATTTGGATGGAATGGCAAGAAAGCTTCTCGATCACGTTCTTTATGCCCAGGATCCTTATATCCAGAATAAAGAACGACTTACCCGGATAGCTCGTGGCATAAAAAAAGTATACAAAAGAGATCGTGAACGTGTTGCTCAAGAAAAAGGTGTTATTATCGTTTCGACTTCTGGTATGGTAGAGGGTGGTCCCGCATCTTTTTATGCAAAAGAATTTGTAGAAGAAAAGAATAACTTTATTCTTCTTACTGGATATCAAACCAATGGGACACAAGGAAGGTCAATGTATGATGATCATGTCTTTTTTGATGAAAATGATATGCCTATTCCCGTACAATGTCATATGAGAAAATTTAATTTTTCGGCACATTTAGATAAGGATTCCCTTCATGAGGTTATGAGAAATATTGAACATAAAAATCTTATTTTGCAACATGGAGACCCTGATGCTTTGGACGCACTTTCCCTTTTTGCAAAAGAAAATCTTACTTCTCGTGTATTTATACCTCAATTAGGGGAAATTATGGAGATCTAGAACTTCCTATTATTTAAGTAGAAAATTATATAAGCATGACAATGAAAACTATCCTTTTTGATTTTGATGGAGTTCTTTATAATACCTTTAATTTGCATTTGGAAAAATTGAGAGAATTTACGGGTTATCCTATTTCGGAAGAAGAATATCGAAGTATGCATAATGGTAATTTTTATAGTCATGATATAGAAGCTCTTAAGAAAATAGATTGGTTAAAATATAGAGACTATGTTCGTGAATGTTTTGAAAATCTTACAATGGAAAAAACAATATTTGAAACTCTTACTGAATTATCAAAAAAGAAAAAATTATTCGTTATCAGCTCGGGGGATGAACATGTTATTTGTCAGTATCTTGAAAATAATGGGGTGAGAGATATTTTTTTGGAGATCTTGGGAAGTAAATTTGCTTATTCAAAAATAAAAAAATTTGAATATGTGTTTAAAAAATATTTTTTAGAAAAAAATGAAAGTATTTTTGTAACAGATACCCTGGGAGATATTCTGGAAGCAAATGAATTTGGCCTCAAGACAATAGCTGTTGATTTTGGGTTTCATCTGAGAGAGACTTTAGAAAAAGGTAATCCAGAAATGATTATTTCTCATTTTCGTGAGTTAATTTTTGCGATAGAGTAAACGAAAGGAATGAATAAAATTTTTTGAGTTTATTTCTTTGGTTAGGATATATATGTTTGCTAAAAGCAAAAAATGAGGATATACTTTTCTTTATTCTCAAGTAAAAAAAGAAAATATACTTTTACTTTTTGAATCAGTTGAGAATGGATGTTGAAAATTTTGAGAATGTATTTTTGATACTATAGAAATGGAATGAGATGCCTGGAAATAGGTTTTGAGATAAAATTTTTAAAAATGGGAAAATAAATAATATATTTTTATGCTTGATATTCAATTTGTCCGAAATAATCCCGATATTGTTCGGGCGGCGGTTAAAAATAAGAACATTACGGTTGATGTGGATAAACTTTTGGATAGGGATGAAAAAAGACGAGTTTTAATGGCTGAGGTAGAACTTCTTCGATCAAAAAAGAATGAGATAAATGAAAATATTAAGAAGACAACGGACCAAGAATATCGAATGAGGGCTATTGAAGAAGGAAGAAGAATTAAAGAAGAATTAGAGAAAAAAGAACCTGAGCTTAAGCTTCTTGACGAACAATTTTTTGAATATATGTATCTTTTGCCTAATATTCCTAGCGAGGATACTCCTATAGCAAAAGATGAAAGTGGCAATGTTGTTTTACGAAAGATTGGAAAAAAACCATCCTTTGATTTTGAGCCTAAAGAGCATTTTGTGTTGGGAGAAGAATTGGATCTTATTGATAGTAATCGAGCTGTAAAGGTGAGTGGCTCTCGATTCGTGTATCTTAAGGGTGATTTAGTTATGCTTGAATGGGCAATGATGATGTTCGCATTTCGCACTCTCACCAATGAAGATATTCTCAAAAAAATAGCACAAGAAAATAATATAGATGTTTCTACTCAACCTTTTATTCCAGTATTTCCGCCGATGATGATTCGCCCTGAAATGCATAAGCGTATGGGGCGACTCGATCCAGAGGAAATGTATATGCTTGATCGAGATAATCTTACTCTTATTGGAAGCGCAGAACATACACTTGGCGCGATGTATGCTGATGAAATTCTTAATGAAAAGAATTTTCCGATTCGCATGGTCGGCTTTTCTGGAGCATTTCGTCGAGAAGCTGGATCATATGGAAAGGATATGAAAGGAATCTTAAGACTGCATCAATTTAATAAACTTGAGATGGAAACATTTACCCTTCCTGAATTTTCTCGTGTGGAACAAGATTTTATCGTGGCTATTCAAGAATATCTCATGAAAGCGTTAGAAATTCCTTATCAAGTTTTGGCTGTTTGTACAGGAGATATGGGAAAGCCAGATTATAGGCAAATTGATATAGAAGCATGGATGCCGGGGCAGAATACATATCGCGAAACGCACACTTCAGACCTTATTGGAGATTTTCAAGCAAGGCGTTTAAATACTCGTGTAAGGCGGTTAGATGGAACATTAGAGTTCGTTCATATGAATGATGCTACTGCTTTTTCAGAAAGACCTCTTATTGCTATTTTGGAAAATAATCAACAAAAAGACGGAAGCATTTTGATCCCGAAAGTATTACAAGAGTATGTCGGAAAAGATCGTATTGAAAATCGAAAAGAAACAAGATAGAGAAAAATTTTCACAAAGAAAGATACTTTCTTTCTTTGTGAAAGAACTTATTTCGTTTTATGAAAAAAACAAAAGAGATCTTCCTTGGAGACGATCAAATATTTCACCTTATGAGGTGTGGGTTTCGGAAATTATGCTTCAACAAACGCAAGTTTCTCGTGTAGAAGTATACTATAAAAGGTTTCTTGAAAAATTTCCTACTCTCGATATATTAGAGAAAACTTCATGGGAAGATTTTTTACCTTATTATCAAGGACTTGGCTATTATCGCCGTGGTCGCAATATGCTCCATACTGCAAAAAAAATTATTTCCCAGCATGATGGGAATTTTCCTCTTGATCTGAATGAGCTTGAAAAACTTCCTGGTGTGGGTGCCTATACGGCGAGAGCTATTGCGAGTTTTTCGAATGATGAAAAAGTTCTTGCATGGGATACAAATTTTTCTAAGGTTTTCGGGAGATTTTTTCTGGGTTCAAAAGATGGAAAATTGTTGGCAAAAGATTTTGAGAGAAAGATTTTTGAAATACTTTCTTTATCTAAAAATAAAAATTTTTCTTTTAAAGATATAAATTCGGCGGTTATGGATTTTGGCTCACTTGTATGTGTGAAAAGTCCAAAATGCGAGCCTTGTTCTCTTAAAAGACATTGTACTTATTTTCTTCAAAATGGCTTAATGGAAGAAAAATCATTACAAAAAAAAGAAAATTTTCCTTCAAAAGAAGCAAGTGCCTATGTTATATTGCATGAAAATCACAAAAAATATTTTTCATCGTCAGAAAATTTTTTTAGACCATTCATGTTTTCATCTCCTTATACAAATAGGCCTGCTATAAAGGACTTTTTTGAAAAAAAATATGGACTTGTTGTTGCTGTTCGTCCACCAAAAATGAAACTTTTTGTGAAAGATATTCCTGTATTTGTAATCTATGCTCAAATTCTTTCGGGAGAGCATAATTTTAGTATATTTTCAGGAGAGATTGTTCGTGCTAAAGTAAATACATGGCTATGAAAATTCAAGAAAATATACGACTTGCACCATATACCACGTTTAAAATAGGTGGGCCGGCAAAGTGGTTTGCGTGTGTTTCGAATACAAAAGAAATTCAAGAAATACTTTTTTGGAGTAGAGAAAAAAATATACCCATTTTTTTTCTTGGTGGGGGAAGTAATGTATTGATATCAGACAAAGGATTTGATGGTCTAGTTATTCATTTGGAAAATATTGATCCTATAATAAATAATTTTGAAATAAAAGCTTTTTCAGGGACTTCTCTCAAAGATGTGGCCATAATGGCTCAAAAAAATTCTTTAGCAGGGATGGAAAATCTTTATGGTATTCCAGGTTCTGTTGGTGGAGCTGTGAGGGGGAATGCAGGAGCATTTGGAGTAGAAATGAAAAATGTAGTATCTCAAGTTGAGTTTATTGATAAAAGAAACTTAGAGATCCAAAAAATCTCTTCTAAGGAATGTCATTTTTCGTATCGAACAAGTGTATTTAAAGAAAGAGGAGATAAAATTATTACACACGCGACATTTTTATTGAAACAGGGCGATACTGATGAATTAGAAAAAGTTATGAAAGATGTTGAAGAAAAACGAAATTCTAGACAAGATCAATCAGCGATGTGCGCGGGATCATTTTTTGTTAATCCAATAGTAGAGAATAAAGAGCTTCGATTGGAATTTGAAAAAGAAGTCGCATCCCCTTGTCGTGAGAATAAAGTTCCTGCAGGTTGGTTAATTGATAAAGTTGGTCTTCGAGGGAAACGTATTGGTGATGCTATGGTGAGTGAAACACACCCCAATTATATTCTTAATGTTGGGAGAGCTACATCGGATGAGATTATAATGTTGATGAGTTATATAAAGCAACAAGTTCGTGATAATTTTGGTGTAGAACTTGTGCAGGAAGTTGAATTTGTTGGATTTTAATTTGTTTTAGTCGCTATAATAAAAAACATATGAATGTACAATATCTTTTCGAAGGAGTAGATGTAAGTGCTAGAACTCGAATGTATATAGAAAAAAAGCTTGAAGTGGTTGAGCGTGTTTTTGTAGACGCGCAAATAAGAGAATTAATAATTGCTGATGTTGAAATTGAAAAGGATAAGAGAGGGGAATATCGAGTTGAGATAATGTTAAAAACACCCAAAAATACCTTTCGATCAGAAAATATTTCCGATACTATAGAAAATGCTATGGATTTGGGGCAAGAAGATTTAAAAAGACAGATTCGTGAAGTGAAAGAACGAGAAGCTGTTCTCAAAAAAAGAGGTGCTCGATCAATAAAGAAGAAAATGGTAATTGATAAAGATGCAAGGTTTTGACTCCGAAAGTACTTTCGAATTTTATAAGAAAGAAAAAAAATCGACTTCATGTTGAAAGTTGGTTTGTTTTAACAAAGACTAATTAGGAAAGAGATTCTATATCACTGTCCGCTTCCTTTAGAGTAGCCAAGGAGAGAAAAAAGATAACAAAGGCATCCAATAGGAGAAGCACTCCCTGAAACATTGAAAAAAGAGGATATTCTTCTTTTGTGATTTCAGGAAAGAGAGGGAGAAGAGCGAGAACAGTCACTATTCCGGACAACACGAATTCTGAGAATTTTGTATTGCTTTTTTCGTTGAGAGACACATCCCATTTTATGGGAATATACCCAAAGGAAAGAGTGAAGAGGATTACTGTATAGATGGAATCACTCCCTCCAATATGATTGAAAAGTGATCCAAAAGCAAATCCTAAGAAAGTATAGAAAAGGGAAATTACAATCATTGATATGATGTTTAAACTCATGATACACCTGCTACAATTGGTAAGATTAAAAGAACTTTTCTGCCACGACAATGTTTTGAAGCGACGAAGGGAAAATAATACAACGAACATATTTTGTCAAGTTTACCTTTTAAACTTTCATTGCTAGTATGAAGAGGCTTTATTTCTTTAGAAAAATACATATGATTAGTTTCTTTTCAAAAATTTTTGGTTCTAATGAAAGAGAAATTCGAAAAATGCAGGTTATCGTAGAAAAAGTTGCTATCTTGGAGGCTGATATAAAAATACTTTCCGATGAAGAACTTCGTTTGAAAACACGGGAATTTCGTGATCGATTGAAAAATAAAGAAACGATGGATGAAATTTTACCAGAGGCTTTTGCTGTAGTTCGAGAAGGTGCAAAGAGGGTTCTCGGACAACGACATTTCGATGCTCAGATTATGGGAGGAATTATTTTACATCGAGGAAAAATTGCAGAAATGAAAACGGGAGAGGGTAAAACACTTACCTCTACATTGGCAGTATATCTTAATGCTCTTTCAGGAAAAGGAGTTCATGTGGTGACGGTTAATGATTATTTAGCTCGTCGTGACTGCAATTGGATGGGTATGGTCTATGATTTTTTGGGACTTTCTACGGCGTGTATTATGCACAACGCATCATTTCTTTATGAACCAAAGAAAATTGATACTAATGAAGTAAGTATAGAAAAAGAAAACCTTCGACCTATTACCAGAAAAGAAGCATATGCGGCTGATATTACGTATGGAACAAATAATGAGTTCGGTTTTGATTATTTACGAGACAATATGGCGCAAAGTCTTGAGGATATCGCTCAAAGACCTTTTCATTATGCTATTGTAGATGAAGTTGATTCTATTCTTATTGATGAGGCAAGAACGCCACTTATTATAAGTGCACCAGATTCGGGATCTGTCGATATGTATGCCAAATTTGCTCAAATTGCTTCAGGTTTAAAAGAAAATACAGATTATACCTTGGATGAAAAATCTCGATCAGTTGCTATAACGGATGATGGTATTTCTCGGGTAGAAAAGATTCTTGGTGTTTCTAATCTTTACGATCCAACTAATATTCGTCTTATTCATCAATTGGAACAAGCGCTCAAGGCTCACGCTATTTTTATAAGAGATAAAGATTATGTGGTGAAAGATGAGGAAGTTATGATTGTTGATGATTTTACCGGACGACTTATGCCAGGGCGTCGCTATAGCGAAGGATTACATCAGGCTCTTGAAGCTAAAGAAGGTGTTTCTGTACAACGAGAATCAAGAACTTTAGCTACTATCACTTTTCAGAATTTTTTTAGAATGTATGAAAAGCTTGCCGGAATGACCGGAACAGCTATGACAAGTGCAGAAGAATTCGCAAAAGTGTATGAGCTTGATGTTGTGGAGATCCCGACCAATAAACAAATGATTCGAAAAGATTTCCCCGATGTTATTTATAAAACTGAAAAAGTTAAATTTTTGGCTATTGTTGAAAAAATTAGAGAAGTTTACGCTAAAGGACAGCCAATTCTTGTGGGAACGATTGCTATAGAGAAATCAGAATATTTGAGTGAGCTTTTGCGAAAGAAAGGAATTAAACATCAAGTCCTTAATGCTAAACAACATGAGAAAGAAGCTGAAATTATTTCGCAAGCGGGACGAAAGGGTGCGGTTACAATCGCTACAAATATGGCGGGTCGAGGAACTGATATTAAACTTGAAGAAGGTGTTTCTGCTTTAGGCGGTTTGTTTATTCTTGGAAGTGAACGGCATGAGGCTCGACGAATTGATAATCAGCTTCGAGGGCGTGCTGGACGACAGGGAGATCCGGGAGTCTCTCAATTTTTTGTTTCTTTGGAAGATGAACTTATGCGTCGTTTCGGTGGAGATAAACTTAAAAGTCTTATGACAACTCTTGGGCTTCCTGAGAATGATCCTATTCAAAATGCAATGATTTCTCGAACTATAGAAAGTGCTCAGAAGAAAATTGAAGGATTTAATTTTGATATCAGAAAGCATGTTTGGGAATATGACGATGTTATGAACAAGCAACGAGAAGTTGTATATAGAAAGAGGATGGAGATTCTTCAAACAGGAGATATAAAATCAATTCTTCTTACATCTCTTAATGACCATATTGAAATGCAATTTTCTCATATATGTGTAGGAGAAGATATGGAATGGGAAGTAGCTCGGATACAAGAAAATCTTTCAGATATGTTTAAAGTGGATAAGAGTGTTATTAAAGAGCTTGAACGAATACGAGATGATCGTTCTTTGGAATCGCATCAGAAAAGAACAAAACTTTGTGAGCATGCCTTTGGTTTAGCAAAGCTGGCTTTTAATAAGAAAGAAGCAGAGCTTGGCGCTGAAAATGTTTCTCGAGTTGCGAAAGCACTTTATCTTCGAACTATTGATATGCTTTGGATGAATCATTTAGATGAGATGGAATATATGCGTCAGGGTATTGGGCTTCGGGGGTATGGACAGAGAGATCCTCTTATTGAATATAAAAAAGAAGCATTCCATCTTTTTTCGGGTCTTATGGAAAGTGTGCGAGGGTCAGTTCTTTCCTCGGTATTTCGTCTCGAATCTGCTCCGGCTGTTTTTGGCGGAGGGATATCTCTTCAGAATGTAAAACTAAGTGGACCATCAGAACAAGTGAAGCAATTCGGAGGTTTTGATACAACAAAGATGAATTCTAGCGGAGGAGAAGAATCAAAATCTCAGCCTATACGAGCTAGGCAGCAAGTAGGAAGAAATGAACCTTGTCCATGTGGAAGTGGAAAAAAATATAAACGCTGTCACGGTGCGTGACGTAGTTTGAAATCCCGTCGTTCACCTCAAATGAAAGTAAACTTTCGCTCGCGGGCTCGTTAGGAAGTATAGGAAATTTTTTGGGTCTTAAAATTTTAATATTTAGTTCAAAAAAAGTATATATTTTTTCGCGAATGTATGAGAGAGTATAAGAAATGTTTTGAAAAATAAATAAATAATTATTTTGTATGAATGAAGAAGAACTTACACAAAAACTTGATGCTATAGAAAAAAAGATTGATATCATCGAGCAAGAAGTACATAAAGTACGAAAGCATCTCATGACCCGTTTTATTATAAGTCTTATTCTTTTTGTTCTTCCTATTATCGCAATTGCTTTTTCAGTACCGTTTCTTCTTGATTTTATATCTTCATATCCGATGGATATATACCAAGAACTTAATTGGAAATAATCGCAGAATCTATGAAGAAAAGACTTTTTACTCTTTGTCTTGCTACTAAAGAAGGAAAAATTCTTCTTGGTATGAAAAAGAGGGGTTTTGGTATGGGACGGTGGAATGGATTTGGTGGAAAAGTTGAGGCGGGAGAAACAATTCCTGAGGCGGCTCGTCGTGAAATGTTTGAAGAATGTGGCGTAGGTGTTGAAAATATGGAATACAGAGGCGTGCATGAATTCATTTTTGAATCTCGTCCTGATGAAATTATGGTAGTGCATATATTTTGTGTGGATAGTTTTGTGGGATTTCCTGAGGAAACGGATGAGATGAAACCAAAATGGTTTAATTTTGAAAATATACCTTATAAAGATATGTGGGCAGATGATGAATATTGGTTTCCATTATTTCTCGAAAACAAAAAATTTCAAGGAAAATTTTATTTTGGAAAAGGGGATAAAATTCTTTCACAGGAACTAAAAGAAGTTTCTGATCTTCCCTCGCTTGAATAAAGAAAAAATTTTTGAAAAAATAAAGCAATAGGCGAAATTAATATATACGTACCCCTTGATTTTTTCTGGGGATATGATAGGGTTTTTGTGTCGGAAAGTATCCGATTTTTTTAGTTCTTTGAGGTGAAAAATGATACAAAAAAATCTCTCTCAAACCCCAGTATTTGATAGGGGAAATCTTAGACGGATGCGTGAAGCCAAACAAATAATCGGAGAGGATTATCTTGATAGACTTATTGTAAAGGTTGGGCCCTATCGTCTAGATCCTGAAAATCAATCAGGATCAATTCTTATTATCGCCGAGCTCATGGGCTTGTTGAGAAGTCCTTCAGAGCTTTATCTCTCGGGAGAACCCTTGCCCAATAAAGATGGAATGCGGAGAATTGTCGCTCGATGTCTTCGTGATTTGGATTGGGAGTGCGTTTTCTTGAGATTTGCAGAGCAATATGAAGAGGAATTGAGAAAGCCAAAAACACATTCCTCAATACGACTCCTCATGAATGCTTGTAGATTGGGAGATCAAATAACAGTAGAAATACTCCCTCAAAGATAACTTTTTCAGGAACGTTATTTCTCTCATCAAGAAAAACCCCTTTAGATAAATATATGTAAAGGGGTTTTTGTATGGAATTATTTTTTTAAGTGAATTATTGAAATAGGCACCTCTTCCTTTTCGGTGGATAAATCATTTTTTTTCTTTCATACTCGCGAATTTGCTTAAGCAAATAATTTCGAGTATACTCATTATTATGTAAAAAACCACAATATATTGTGTAGAAAGTAAAGATAGCTACACAATATCTAGAAAATGTAAAGACTTTTTATGATATGTCCTTTTTGTCAGAATACAAGCGTTAAAGTTATTGATTCCCGCGATGTGCATGAGGGGCGTGCTATTCGAAGAAGAAGGGAATGTGAAAAATGCGGACGACGTTTTACCACATATGAAGAAGTTGAAGTGCTAAAAATTACTGTAGTAAAGCGATCGGGGGAAGAGCAGGAATATGATCGAGAAAAAATTCGGAAAGGATTAGAAAAAGCCTTTGAAAAGAGGCCCGTAACACTTGAGCAGATAGAAAAATTTCTTGGAGATATAGAATACGGTATTCATTCGAGACATAATGAAATAATAAAAAGTAGAGACATTGGAAAGCTTATTTTAAAAAAGCTTCGGGATATTGATGATGTTGCGTATATGAGGTTTGCAAGTGTATATAAATCGTTCAAAAGTGTAGGAAATTTTCGTAAAGAGCTGGATAAACTTGAAGAAGAAAAAAAGATAGGATTAAGAAAAGAAAAGACTGTATGAATACAATAGCCATCCCAAAAAAAGAAGAGGAAAAAAATAGCTCTCTAGAAAGTTCTACTTTACTTCGTATTATAAAGAGGAGTGGGAGAAAAGCAGCTTTTCAACCTAAAAAAATTGTGATCGCTGTGGAAAAAGCTCTTCTCGTTACAGGAGAGGGAACAACAAAAGAAGCAAAGAAGGTTGCCAAAAAGGTAGTTGCGCTTTTGGAAAAAGAGGCTTTAAAATTTAAAAAAAATTCAGATAAGGAATATATTCCAAATATTGAAAGTGTTCAAGATACTGTAGAAAAGGTATTGATGGTTTTGGATTTTGAAGAAACGGCCAAGGCTTATATTCTCTATCGAGAAAAAAGACGACAAGCACGGGAAGCGAGAAACTCTTTGCAGGACGCTATTCGCCTTGTGGATGATTATTTGGGTGAATTAGATTGGAAAACGAAAGAAAATGCCAATATGGCGTATTCATTGCAGGGTCTTAATAATTATATTTCTAGTGCTGTAAGTGCAAAGTATTGGATGAGTAGAATTTATCCAGAAGAAATTCGTAATGCACATGAAGAAGGTGATTTTCATATTCATGATCTTCAGGCAATATCAGCATATTGTTGTGGTTGGGATTTACAAGATCTCTTACATGAAGGATTTACTGGTGTTGATGGGAAAGTTTCATGTTCTCCAGCAAAACATTTTAGCGTTGCTCTTGGACAAATAGTTAATTTCATTTACACATTACAAGGTGAAGCAGCTGGGGCAGAAGCTTTTTCAAATTTCGATACTCTTTTAGCTCCGTTTGTTCGATATGATAACCTTTCTTATAAACAAGTGAAACAGGAAATGCAGTCATTCGTTTTTAACATGAACGTTTCTACTCGTGTAGGTTTCCAGACTCCGTTTTCGAACATCACTCTTGATATGACTCCTCCAAGCACTCTCCGCGACGAATCTGTGGTTATAGGGGGTGTTCCTCAAAAAGAAAAGTATGGTGAGTTTCAGAAAGAAATGGATATGATAAACAGAGCTTTCGCCGAGGTTATGTGTGAGGGAGATTCTTCTGGAAGAATATTTACCTTTCCTATCCCGACATATAATATAACGAAGAATTTTCCTTGGGAGGATAAACGATTTGATCCTATTTGGGAAATGACAGCAAAATATGGCATTCCTTATTTTGCAAACTTTGTAAACTCTGATATGAGTCCGGATGATGCACGAAGTATGTGTTGTAGATTGCGGTTGAATAACAAGGAGTTAAGAAAGCGTGGAGGTGGTCTTTTTGGAGCGAATCCTCTTACAGGATCTATTGGTGTTGTAACGATAAATCTTCCTCGTTTGGGTTATATTTCTCAAGATATGAGCGATTTTTATGAGAAATTAGATCATCTTATGGACCTTGCTAAAGAAAGTTTGGAGATTAAAAGAAATGCTGTTGAGCATCTTACGAAAAAAGGTCTTTATCCTTACACAAAGTTTTATTTGAGAAATATTTATAAGCGATTTTCTCTTTATTGGAGTAATCACTTTTCTACTATAGGAATTGTGGGAATGAATGAAGCACTTCTTAATCTTGTGGGGGAACCTATTACAACAGAAAAAGGAAATTTTCTTGCTCAGGAAGTTCTTGAACATATGAGAGATCGCATAATAAACTATCAAAAAGAAACGGGAAATATGTATAATCTTGAGGCAACTCCTGCAGAAGGAACGTCGTACAGATTAGCCCTCAAGGATAAGGCAAAATTTGATACTATTATTTTTGCTAATGATGAGGATGTTCGAAAACATAAGGCAGAACCATACTATACAAATTCATCTCAACTTCCCGTTGGACACACACAAGATATCTTTGAGGCATTGGATCTTCAGGATAATTTGCAAACAAAATACACAGGAGGAACTGTCCTTCATGGATTTCTTGGAGAACGACTTTCTAAAGGAACTCAGGTACGAGATCTTGTAAAGAAAATTTCCCATCATTATCATCTTCCTTATTTCTCTATCACACCGACGTTTAGTATTTGTCCCGAACATGGATATTTGTCAGGAGAAGTTCCTATTTGTCCGTTTTGTGTCGTTTCTGGAGTAAGTGAAAAGTTACAAGTGAAGAAAAAGGAAAATAATACATAAAATAATAAAATAAGAGTATTGATGATTTAAAAAAAGATTATCAATATTCAAAAAAAAGCGAATATGGAAAAAATAACATGTCATGACTGCGAGGAGATAATTTCTGAGGGAGAGAAATACATGGAATATGAAGCTCAAAAATGCTCATATTATAAATGCGTACAATGTTTTAAAAAAGATTCAATGCTTCGTAATTATCGCACAACAGAAGTATATTCTCGTGTTGTGGGATATATCCGCCCTGTTTCTCAATGGAATAAAGGAAAGCAAGCTGAATATAATGATAGGAAAGAATACGCTTGTTCTTGTTAGTTTAGCTCCGAATTCTTTAAAAAGAAAAAAAGGGGAAATGTTTTTCCCCTTTTGATACGAAACCTATTACAACGCTCCTTGTTTATCAATAAGTTTCCTTGACCTTTCCATATTTTTTGTCCATTTAGACAGCGTTTCTTTTTCCCCGAAGGATTGGACTTCTCTTATGGAAGTGCAAAAACTACTTGATTTTGTATCAAAGGTTTTTTCAGATACTTTTCCTGAAGTGTCTATGAAGATTACTTCGAGCTTCTGACCCTCGAAAAGACTAAAAGGAAAGGCTGCATGCCTTCGATACTTTACAATCCCGAGAGAATCATCCTTAAAATTGATCGTATCCCATGTGCTGAGAAAGAAAGAACAGGAGAACTCTTTTCGCGAGAATTTTTCTTGAAGTAATGTGAGGGGGTTATTTCCTCCTTGAAGGAGATTATAAACCAAAAAACCTACCAGAAAAAAACCTAAGAAGAAGGAGATCAATTTGGCCATATAACCAACTAAAGATCTGCGGGGTTTAATTTTCATCTCATCTTCGCCGGAGTCAGAAAAATCTTCGTGATTAGTGGTCATGGAAGTAATTCCTCTAGGGGATAGGGAGCAGATGTTAAAGGGCATAAGAGCGGATTATATATAACACAAAAAACTAAATTTGTCAATTTTAGAAAAAGAGATATATGCATATAGCAGGCTTTGAAAAATTTACCCTTCTTGATTATCCTGGAAAAATGGCCACAGTTGTTTTTACTCCTGGATGCGTTTTTCGATGTCCTTTTTGTCATAATCCTGAATTAGTTGAGGTGACAGATAGTATTTCTCTGGAATTATTCAAAAAAAATCGTGAAGAAGAATTCTTTGATTTCCTTGAAAAACGAAAAGGAAAACTTGATGCTGTTTGTATTACAGGAGGAGAGCCCACACTTCAGAAAGATCTTTTGGAAACAATTTCTCGTATACGATCTTTGGGATTTTTGATTAAACTCGATACGAATGGCTTTTTTCCAGATATTGTGGAGAAAATTCTCAATGAGAATGTTGTTGATTATTGGGCTATGGATATTAAACATATGCCAGAAAAATATTCACTCGCAACTGGTGTAAGTGTTCCTCTTGATGATATAAAAAGAAGCGTTTCTCTTCTTATGAAACGAGCGAAAGAATATGAATTTCGAACTACGGTTGTTCCTGGGATTCACGAAGAAGAAGATTTTTTTCGTATTGCAGAATGGATAGATGGCGCGAGTGCTTATTATTTGCAAGAGTTTCGACAAGGAAAGATTTTATGTAAAGACTTACAAATTGCAGCTGATACATTTGTAAATCTTGATCGTATCCAAAAAAACATACAAGATCATTTCGGTTTGATTGAGATTCGACGTTGAAATTTTTAGGATTTTTTTATTTGGATATTTTCATAAGCAAGGTTCTATAAAAAGATAATTTTTTATAAGACTTTCTTTTTTTCGAAAAAATAGTGAGGGAGATGGTCATTGTTGTTTATATCGATGTGGCTATTTTTTGCATTTTTTTATAAAAGAAACTACTTTTCTTTCATAGGGGAAGGAAAATTTTTTATCTATTTAGCACATGCTCTCTTTTGAACAAAAGAAGATTCTTTTTGTATCTGACGGTTTGGTTTCTTTTTCGATAGCCCTTCTTGTTGGTGCAATAAGTATTCTTTTTTTTAAATTTTCTTGGATTATCTTTTTTTTGAGTTTCGGATTAGGAATGGCTCTTCTTGGAGGATTCTATGAAAATAGGCATATATACCCTTATGTTATTTTTTTTCTTTCTCTTCCTTTTTTCTTATTAATCTTTTCAAAAAAGACAGATTTTTCTTTCATTGAAGGTATTTCTGGAACAGCTTTTTCTCAAGAAGTTGTCATTTCTGGATCATCTGTGAAAGAAAATTCAACGCAAAGAGTTCCTTTTGTTTTTCAGTATTGTGATAGGGGAGATTGTTTTTAAGAGGAGGCCTTCTTACGTACTCAATTATGGGAAAATTATCAGCAGGGAGAACATGTTTATGTTTCATGCAATTGGGAAATTCCTGAATATGACAAGGAAACTCAAATGGATTGGAAAAGAATATTTGCTTCTCGTGGGCCAGTTCTTTTTTGCTATGATTATAATCCTCGAAAAACTGGAGAAAGAACGATTACTTGGCAATCGCGATTAGCGGATATGCGATCTGATTGGGAAAGTCGATTAGAAAAAATCCTTCCTTTCCCAGAAAGCGCTCTTGGCTCGGGATTACTTTTTGGAGGGACCTCTCGATTTAGCAAAGAATGGGAGGAAAAATTTAATAATACTTCTATGACTCATATCGTAGCGGTTTCGGGGTATAATGTTACCCTTTTGGTTCAATATTTTTCTCTTATTGCTATTGCCATAGGTATTCGTCGACAACATTCTTGGTGGATTGGCGTCCTTGGTATTTTTTTCTTTCTTGCTCTTATAGGATTTCCAGCTTCTGGAGTTCGTGCCGGCATTATGGGTATTCTCGTTCTCTTTGCTGTGCGAGGTGGTGTAATAGGTTCTGGTACGAGAGCTCTTCTCTTGGCAAGTGCGATGATGGTTTTTGATAATCCGTTTATTCTTCGATACGATGTTGGTTTTCAATTGTCCGTATTAGCAACGGCAGGAATTCTTTTGGGCGTTCCTATAATAGTAACTAAATGGAACAAGCAAAAATTTCCCTGGATAGTGGAAATTTTCATTGAAATTTTTTTGACTACGTTGGCCGCACAATTATTTGTTCTCCCACTTATACTAGGAACATTTGGCTCTTTCTCTTTTCTTTCTTTGTTTGCTAATATTCTTATTCTTTGGAATATACCATTGGTTATGTTTTTTCTCTTTTTTGCTCTTGTAGTAAGTTCTTTTTCTTTTTTTCTTGCGAAACTTTTTGGTTTGGGGGCTTCTTTGATTCTTTCTTATAATCTTTTTGTTATAGATAGTATCTCTTCTTTTTCGTTTTTTTCTATCTCATCTTTCTCGATGGATTTTTCATATATGTATTATGGGGCTATCCTTTTTGTACTTTTTTGGTATTATGTGAAAAATCGAAGGAAAAAATATTTACAATGTGAGCTTTATGAGGCTGGTGAAAAATAGCACGATCCTTTTTTGGATTCTATTTATTTTGGGAGGAATGACGTTTGTTTTTGGCTGGCATATTTTTCAGAGCACTTGGAAAGACTCTTCTGGTATAAAAGTTTCTTTTTTAGATGTTGGTCAGGGAGACGCTATTTTACTTTCTTCAGGAAATATACAAGTACTTATTGATGGAGGACCGAATCCAAAAATTCTTCTTGATCGATTGCGTCAAGAAATGCCATACAATGACAGACATATTGAGATGGTGATAGCGACTCATCCGGATGCGGATCACATAGGAGGTTTTTCTGAACTTATGCCTGTGTATGAGATAGGTCTTGTGGGAGAGACGAACACAGAGAAAGATACTGCTGTCTATAGGGCATGGAGAACGAATCTCGAAACATATACTACCCCAAGAAAAGTTTTTTCTTGGGGAGATCGTTTTGTCTTTCCTAATGGGGCTGTTGTGAATATTTTACATCCTTCTGGAAAAATTAAAGAAGCCGAAAAGGATATTAATAAAGCCAGTCTTGTTCTTTTTTTGGAATATGGGGCACAATCATTTCTTTTTACGGGGGATCTTCCAGGAGAGCAAGAGTCTTTCCTTGATGTCTCAAATGTGGACGTTCTGAAGGTAGCGCACCATGGATCAAAATCTTCTACAACAGAAAATTTTTTGGAAAAAATTCATCCAATAGACGCTATAATTTCTGTTGGGAATGATAATAAATATGGTCATCCTGATAGTGATATACTAAAACGATTGGAAGAACGAGATGTCCGAATAGTGCGCACAGATGTTTCAGGAACTATTACATACTATTGTAAAAATGAATTTGATAGTTGCCAAATAAGAGTTCGTCGTTAAGCGTCTGTGAATATTTTTGTATTGAAGTGTATATCTCATATTTTTCGATTTTTTTAATATTGTTATTTTATACTTGAGGAAATTGAAATTTGTAATAAAAATTTCTTTACTCTGACGAGAAGGGGGATTGATTGCTGATAACCTTTAGGGAAGAATGTTTTTTAATAGTTTGTTTTTGATGCAGAACATTTTTTAAGAGAATAAAATTTAAATTTCTTATTTCTTGCTTTATGGGTAGAGGAAATGAAAATATTTGAGGTTTTTATAGGCCAATAGAGGGGGTGAATTTTTATAATATTTGAGAGGAATAGTGCATCTCATTGTTAATTTTCTAAGCTCTTGACTTTTTTCTTGAGAAGAGGAAAATAAAAGAGGGTTTTTAAAAGCTCTTTTTGTTTTTTTTATGATTTCTTTGAAGAAAAAAGAAGACACACCTTGGAGTGCTTTGAATTTTGCTTGGGAGTTAGGATATATTATCGTTATTCCTTTAATCTTGGGAGTAATGGTGGGAAAATATATAGATTTTTTATTTAAAACTTCTCCTATATTCTTTCTTTTGAGCCTTTTCTTTTCTATTGTAGGAACAGCAATCTTGGTTTATAGAAGAACTCTTCACGTATTACGTTCTCTTGAGCAAGATATTGAAAAAAAGAAAAAAAAGTAGAGAATTTATTATTTTTGAATAGTTATGCACATTTCCCTTTCTCCGGAAATTCTTGGTTTTATTGGAACATTTCCTCTTACCAATACATTATTGGCAACGTTGTCTTTGAGTGGATTTGTTATTGCTATCTCTCTTTTTGTTCAGAAGAAAATTTCTTTAGTTCCAAAGAAGATTCAAAATGCTTTTGAATCTTTGATAGATTTTCTCTTGGATTTGGTGAATGATGTTATGCAGGATAAAAATCTTTCTCGAAGAACATTTCCCCTTATCGCTTCTATATTTATTTTTATTTGGGTTATTAATCTTTTTGAAGTTCTGCCCGGAATGGGAACGGTGGGAATGTTTGAAATTGTCCATGGAGAAAAAGAATTTATACCTTTTATCCGAAGTGCTTCGGCAGATATGAATATGACATTAGCTTTGACGGCAGTCGCTCTTTTTGCTATTCATTATTTCGGTGTTTCTGCCTTGGGCGCCTCTTCCTATCTTGGAAAGTTCTTTGTAAGTCCATTTAAGAAACCTTATGGGATTGGAACTTTTGTTGGATTTTTAGAATTGGTCAGTGAAGTATCTAAAATTCTCTCTTTCTCTTTTCGATTGTTTGGAAATATTTTTGCTGGAGAGGTTCTTCTTATGGTTATGCTCGTGCTTGTTCCTTATTTCGTACCTATCCCATTTCTTTTTATGGAGCTTTTTGTTGGTTTTATTCAGGCATTGGTATTTGCTATGCTTACAGCAGTTTTTATTAAGATGGCAACAGTGAAGGCGGAACATTGATTGTTCTTTTAAATACTTTTTCTTTCAAAAAAAGAAGAAGTGAAGAAAGAATAATTTGTCAGTTAATTATATTCCCATTCTCTTTTTAAGGGATGAGGGAAATAAAGGGAATACGTAAAAATATGGGAGAAGCAAAAGAAGTCGCGGAAGCGATGGTAAGTAATGTTGAGGCTATGAAATCACTTGGTGCAGCTATAGCTATTGGAGCTGGAGCAATAGGACCTGGTATAGGCTTGGGTATTTTGGTTTCAAAAGCTGTTGAAGCGGTTGGTCGAAATCCTGAAGCAGTAGGAAAAATTCAGCCATTGATGATTCTTGGTATGGCATTTACTGAAGCAGTTGCTATTTATGCTTTAGTTATAGCTTTGATTATTAAATTCGTTTAGCTTTTTTGTATGGAAATTCTTTCCAAACTAGGAATTGATTGGCGACTTTTTCTTGCACAATTGATTAACTTTCTTATTTTTTTCTATGTTCTTCGACGATTTGTATTTACTCCAATTTTAAAATATTTGGAGGAACGAAGAAAGAAAATTGAAAGGGGTCTTGAGCATGCAAAAAAGTCTGAAGAGCTTCATAAAAAAGTAAAAATTGAAGCGGAGAAAATTGTTCTTGATGCAAAACGAGAAGCAAAAGAAATTCTTTCAGAAGCACATAAAGAAGCTAAACGTTCTGCAGATGTTTTTCTTGAAAAGGCAAAAGAAGAATCAATAGAAATTCTTCAAGAAGTTAAAAGCCAGGCGGAAGAAGAACGACGCGCATACATTATTCGTTTCAAGTCAGATATAGCGAAGTTGGTTGTTTTTGCCGCAGAAAAGGTCGTGGGAAAGCGTTGGGATTCATCTGAAGATAAAAAGTTTATTGAGGATATTCTTTTGGATATGTCGAAAAAGAGTTCCTAGTCATAAGAAGATAGTATTGTATAGTTAGTTATTGTGCATTTTTGTTTTTATCTGTATGAAAATTACTCCAAAACAATATATTCAAATTTTAAGGGTACTTATAAAAAAGTATCCTGAAGATACCGCCATGATCTCGAAAAAATTTATTTTTATTTTGAGAAGAAATCATCATTTGGGACTTTTTTCAAAAATTAAACGGTTGTATTGGGAATATCAGGAAAAAGATCAAATTACGGAAACGGCTCGACTCCAGACTGCTTATACATTTTCTCCAAAAGAACAAAGTGATTTAGAAAAAAAGATTCAGGCTGTAAGAAAAAATCCAAAAATGAATATTGTATGGGAGGAAAATAGACTTCTTGGTGGAGGAGCGCAAATTCACTTTGGAGAGAAAGGTTATGATGAAAGTATCGCCAGAAGATTTCGAGTATTAAAAACATATATGAAATAAAAGAAGATTTCTTCTATTTCCCTTAATTTTTCTAACTATAATGCACATATATGCAACATACAGATCCTATTATTGATTATATTCAGAAACAGATTCAAGCATTTGATCCCAAAGCAAAAGAGGATCCTGTTGGAATTGTTTTAGAATCAGGAGATGGCGTCGCTCGCATTTCCGGTCTCTCCAGAGTTGCCATTATGGAAATGGTAGAATTTCAATCTGGTCTTTTTGGTGTAGTTCTTAACTTGGAAGAAAGTCAGGTTGGTGTGATGATTTTAGGATCATCCGGAGATGTTGCTGAAGGAGATATGGTTCGTGCTACGGGAAAAATTTTATCTATTCCTGTGAGTGAAAAGATTATTGGTCGTGTCGTTGATCCACTTGGAGCTCCGAAAGATGGAAAGGGAGAAATTCCCGCAAAAGAACGGATGCCTATTGAAAAAGTTGCTCCAGGAGTGGTGACTCGTGAAGCAGTGAATCAACCAGTTCAAACTGGTATCAAAGCTATTGACGCTATGATTCCTATCGGACGAGGTCAAAGAGAGCTTATCATTGGTGATCGACAAACAGGAAAAACTGCTGTAGCTATTGACGCTATCATTAATCAGAAGGGGCAGAATATGATTTGTGTTTATGTGGCTGTAGGACAGAAAGAATCTAAAGTTGCAAGAATTGTTGCAGAATTAGAAAGTCGTGGAGCTATGGAATATACCGTAGTCGTAAGTGCTGGAGCATCAGAGGCTGCGAGTTTATCCTTTCTTTCCCCGTACGCAGGATGCGCTATCGGAGAATATTTCATGGCTCAAGGGAAAGATGTTCTAGTTGTCTATGATGATCTCTCAAGACATGCTTGGGCATATCGTCAGATTTCTCTTATTCTTCGTCGCCCACCAGGACGAGAAGCTTATCCAGGAGATGTTTTTTATTTGCATTCACGACTTCTAGAAAGAAGTGCTCGACTTAATAAAGAATATGGAGGGGGATCTATAACAGCATTACCTATTATTGAAACTCAAGCTGGAGATGTAAGTGCTTATATTCCAACGAATGTTATTTCTATTACTGACGGACAAATTTATTTGGAAAGTAATTTATTTTATAAAGGCATTCGGCCCGCAGTAAATGTGGGACTTTCAGTTTCTCGCGTAGGATCATCGGCTCAGATTAAAGCTATGAAGCAAGTGGCTGGTCAACTTCGTCTCGACCTTGCTCAATTTAGAGAGCTTGAAGCTTTTGCACAATTTGGTTCTGATCTTGATGAAAAAACGCGAAGTCAACTTGAGAGAGGAAGAAGGACTGTAGAAATTTTAAAACAAGATCAGTATTCTCCCTTAACAGTTTCTCAGCAAGTTATTTCATTGTACGCCGTTACTCGGGGATATATTGATGAAGTTCCTGTTGAAAAGGTTCGCGTATGGGAACAGGAGCTTTTGACTTATTTTGATTCTCAGAAAAAAAATATTGTTGAGAAGATTACGAAGGAAAAGGTGATAACGGAAGAAATTGAGGAACTTCTTAAAAAGGCGATAAAAGAATTTAAAGAAGTATATCTGGAACAGTAGAAAAATATGTATAAAACTTTATCTATCATAAAGAAGAAAAATATTTGATAGAAAAGGGGGTGTCTTACATATTTTTGGAATCTAAAAAATAGTGTTTTTATACGATTAAATAATTTCTTATGGGATCAGCGCGTGAAATACGATCAAGAGTGACTTCCATTAGGAACACGCAGAAGGTGACGCGTGCTATGCAGATGGTTTCAGCTGCGAAAATGCAACGTGCTGTGAAGAATGTTCTGGATATTCGTCCTTATGCTCATAATGCTTGGAGTATTTTGGCAAATATGTCACGAGCAATGAAGAATAGAAAACACCCACTTCTTGATGCGCGAGAAATTTCAAATGTTTTAATTGTAGTTATTGCTTCTAATAGAGGTCTTTGTGGAGGTTTTAACACACAAGTACAGAAAAAATTTCGCTCTCTCCTTTCTCAAGAAGATCGATTATTTGCTTTTTCTGGAGAAGTTAAAAAGGAATTATCAAAAAAAGATCGCATCGTAGATGTTGTGGCTATTGGTCGAAAAGCAGAAAAAATGGCGACAACATTAGGAAAAAATCTTATTGCTTCTTTTCCTGATTTGATGCATACGCCAAGTTTTGATGAAGCGCGAACAGTTGCTAATACTCTTATTGATTGGTATTTAGAAAGACGATATGACAAGATTGTTGTTGTCTATACGGATTATATTTCTGCCCTGAAACAAGAAACGAAGACGCGTCAAATTTTACCAGTAAGCGTTTCAGAATTTGAGAAACAACTTGCTGAAATGGATATCTTACAAAAAGAAATTGGACTTACTGGCCCTTCGTATGAATATAAAATTGAACCATCCCCGGAAGTTGTTTTGGATGCATTACTGCCCGCACTTATTCGAACGCAGATATATCATATGGTTTTAGAGTCAAATGCATCAAAGGAAGCTTCGCGAATGGTTGCCATGAAGAATGCAACCGATGCTGCTGGAGAGATTGCTGATGAATTTATGTTGGTATATAACCGAATTAGACAGGCAAAGATAACGCAAGAAATTGCAGAAATAAGTGCTGGACGGGCGGCTCTGGAATAAAAAATATTTATAATGTTATTACGCATACTATTTTATAACGTAGAAGAAAAGGAATAATTATATGAGCACAGGAAAAATTACGCAGATAATCGGACCGGTAGTGGATGTGGAATTTCTCAAGGAATTACCAAAGATTTATGAGGCTATTGAAATAATAAAAGAAGATGGGGAGAAAGTGGTCTTGGAAGTACATCAACATTTGGGAACAGGAATAGTAAGATGTGTTGCACTTGCTTCCACGGATGGATTGAGACGACATATGGAAGTAAAATCAACAGGAAGTTCTATACAGGTACCTGTGGGAGAGGGGATTTTAGGAAGAATGCTTAATCTTTTGGGAGAGCCTATCGATAATAAGGGCGAAATAAAAGCTAAGAAAAAACTTTCTATTCATAGAAGTGCGCCTAGTTTTTCTGAACAGTCACAAAGAGCAGAAATTTTTGAAACAGGAATAAAATCTATCGACCTTATCTGTCCTTTTGTTAAAGGAGGAAAAGTAGGATTATTTGGAGGTGCTGGAGTGGGAAAAACAGTAGTTATTCAAGAACTTATTCGAAACATTGCTCAAGAGCATGGTGGTTATTCGGTATTTGCTGGAGTAGGAGAACGGACTCGTGAGGGAAATGATCTTTATCATGAAATGAAAGATTCTGGAGTTCTTGAAAAAACAGCACTTGTTTTTGGACAAATGAATGAGCCTCCTGGAGCTCGTCAACGAGTAGCTCTTTCAGCGCTTACTATGGCAGAGAATTTTCGTGATGAAGAAGGGAAAGACGTTCTTCTTTTTATCGATAATATTTTCCGTTTTACACAAGCTGGATCTGAAGTATCTGCGCTTCTTGGACGTATTCCTTCAGCGGTGGGATATCAACCTACCCTGGCAGAGGAAATGGGACAATTACAAGAACGTATCACTTCGACAAAAAAAGGTTCTATTACTTCCGTTCAAGCTGTATATGTTCCGGCTGATGACCTTACTGATCCAGCACCTGCAACGACGTTCGGACATCTAGATTCAACAGTTGTGCTTTCTCGAGCACTCTCTGAATTGGGAATTTATCCAGCGGTAGATCCTTTGGATTCTAGCTCAACTATTTTGGACCCAAGAATTGTGGGAGAAGAACATTACAGTGTTGCGAGAAATGTACAGAGAATTTTGCAAAGATACAAAGATCTTCAGGATATTATTGCTATTTTAGGAATGGATGAACTTTCGGATGAAGATAAAATTACTGTTATTCGAGCAAGAAAAATTCAAAAATTTCTTTCCCAACCTTTCTTTGTGGCACAACAATTTACTGGAAGAGAAGGAAAATATGTAAAGATTACAGATACTATCAAAGGCTTTAAGATGATTGCTGAGGGGGAAATGGATGATGTTCCTGAACAAAATTTTTATTTGAAAGGAGATATTAGTGAAGTAAGAGAGGGTGTCTAATGTATGTGCTTTGAGTAAGTAATAGATAGTTAGCCTTTCTATAACTTCTAAAAATTTGTGAATCTATGAAATCATTTCATTTTATTCTTGCCACACCAGAGCGAAAAGTAATGGATTGTGATGTTGTACAGGTAACACTTCCTGTTGTGGATGGGGAGATTACCATTTTAGCTGATCATATTCCTTATGTTGGAGTTTTGCGATCAGGAGAAATTCGACTTGTTCTTGCTAAAGATTCAAAAAAAGAAGAACTTGCTTTGTCGAGTGGCTTTTTGGAATTTGGAAAAAATATACTTACAGTACTTGCTGATACTGCTGAACGTGCAGAAGAAATAGATATCGAGAGAGTAGAAAAAGCTGTAGCACGTGCTAAAGAGGCTAAAGAAAGAAAAGATCTCAATGAAATAGAATACGCAACAGTAGCTGCTCAACTTGAAAAAGAACTTGCCAGGCTTCGTGTAGCGAGAAAAAGAAGGTAAACTTTGAAAATTTCGTTTCAAAAAAAGATTGGCAATAGTTTTATTTAAGCTAAAAATATAAAATTAGCACTCGGACTTGACGAGTGCTAAAACGGTTACTATAATAAGAATGTAATTCATTTTTATTTTGTGTTGGGAATTTTGTTCTATGAACCCTCGTCAACAAAAAATACTTTCGGCTGTAATAGAAGAATATACTCAAAGCGGACTCCCTGTTGGTTCTCGTTGTCTTGTTGAAAGATATGCACCGGACGTTAGCCCGGCAACTGTTCGAAATGATATGAGTATTCTTGAAGAAGAAGGCTTTCTCTTTCAACCTCATGTGAGTTCAGGAAGGGTTCCTACGGATAAAGGCTATCGTTTCTTTGTGGAGACCCTTATGGAAGAACATGAGCCTACGCGAGAAGAACAAATTCATATGCAAAAAGAAATTCTTCAGTTACGAGCAAAAAATGTTCGAATGGCAAGAACAACAGCAAAACTTCTTTCTGCTCTTTCGGGAAATATTGGAATGGTAGGGAGATTGGATAGAGAAGAGTTCTATGAATCAGGTTTAAGAAGTTTATTGATAGAGTCTGATCAGAATCGAGATGAATTGTGTCGATTGGCGGAGGCATTAGATTATATAGATGAAAAAGTTGATATTCTCATTAAGGATTTAGGAAAGGATAAGACAAAAATTTATATAGGAGATGAAAATCCTATTCATGGGATATCGGGATATTCCATGGTAGTTTCATCGTATGAAAGTCAGAGCGGTGAGCCAGGAATTGTTGCTGTTATAGGACCAAAAAGAATGAGATATGAGAGAAATAAATCTCTTGTAGAATATATGAAAAAAATTCTTAACACCCTCCCATCCTTTGGAATAGTTTTCGTTTTTTTCTTTTGATTGGGTGGAAAATTGGGTAAGAGAATGAATGTTTGATAATAATAAAAGAAGATGTATATGGATAAGAAAGAAGAAAAAATTAAAGAAGGAAAAGGGATGATGTCTCAATGTTTTATTCAGGGTATTATTGTGAATGAATTTGGAAATATTCTTTTTGTTAAAGAAAAGGAAGGGAATGTTCCTTTTGGTATACCTAAAGGAAGCGTAAGCATCGAAGAATCTTTTGAAGAATTTTTCGTTCAAAAAATTTACGAAGAAATGAATATGCGAGTGAGTGTTGAAGATAAATTGTCTTTTTCTTTTACTACCGTAGAGGGTGAAAAATATCTTTCTTGTATTTCTCTTTTTTCTCTCAAAGATGAGGTAGATGAGATTGAAAATGAAACTCATAATAATGAATACAAATGGTTTGATCTTTCAAAAGCTTTAGATATGGAGCTTGAAAAAGATAGTAAAGATGCAATTCTTTCTTATAAAGAATATAAGGAAAGTAAGGAATCATTACTTGGATGGAGGCGTTGCTTGGCGGATTTTGAAAATTTTAAAAAGCGACAAGAGGTATACGGAAGAGAAATTTCTGTTCGTGCGGTAGAGGATGTGGTTTTAAATTTTCTTCCCGTGATCGATAATTTTTCATCTTCAATTGTGCATGTTCCCAAAGATCATGAGAATGATCCTTGGGTTACAGGAATAACCTATATTCACAAACAACTCGAAGGAGTACTTCGTGAAATAGATGTAGAAGAGATTGAAGTGAAAGAGGGAGATGTGTTTGATCCAGAGATTCATGAAGCGATTGAAAATAGGGGAAATCTTGAATCAGAAAAAGAAAGTGAAGAAGAAAAGCAAGAATCCTCTATTATAAAAATTTCTAAAATTATTCAGAAAGGATATCGCTTTAAAGGAAAAATAATTCGTCCGGCTCGAGTAGCTGTTTTGTAAATATCTCGAAAGTTAAAAGAATTTCTTTTGTACTAATAAATGTAGAGAAGAAAGAATGTAAAGAAAGGGGGTGAACGAAGTATGAGAAGACAAATAATGCATTGGCAACCCATCATGGATCTTGATCGAATTTTTGATGAAGATAGATGGTTTTCCGGAAGTTTTTCTCCAGCTATGGATGTTTATCAGGATGGTGATAATGTTATCGCCAAAGTATCTCTTCCTGATATTGAGCCAAAAAATATTGAAGTTTCAGTGGAAAATGATGTACTGACGGTTTCTGGAGAAACTCGAGAGAAAAAAGAAATTAAACACGAAGATTATTATCGAAAAGAAATTCGTGAAGGAAGTTTCTCTCGTTCAGTCGTTCTTCCCATGAAGGTAAAGAACGAGAAAGTAAAAGCCTCTTATGAGAAAGGAGTTCTCACTATTACTATGCCCAAAGCGGAAGAAGTAAAGCCGAGGAGAGTAGCTATTGAGACAAGGGAAGACTGAGTATTCCTAACACTGCTTTGTTTTCTTGCAAAGCGGTGAAAAGGAAAGCGACAGTTTTCCAAAATTAAAATGGTAAAGAATAAATAATTATTTGTACATCAGGAAGAAATTTTTCAAAAAAGTTTTTTCTTTGATTAAAAAAATATGGCAAAAATTTTAGGAATCGATTTGGGAACCACTAATTCCGCTATGGCGGTTATTGAGGGGGGAAAGCCTGAAATCGTCGAGAATAAGGAAGGAAATAGAACTACCCCATCTATGGTAGCAATATCAAAAACGGGGGAGCGACTTGTAGGACTTCTTGCAAAGCGTCAAGCAGTTACGAATCCCGGGAATACGTTATTTAGTGTGAAACGTCTTATTGGTGGGGATTTCTCAAATGAAGAAATTCAAAAAGATATTAAAAATCTTCCTTATAAGGTAGTAGGGTCTGATAATGGTGGAGTGAAGGTTTCTATGAGTGGGAAAGATTATACTCCTCAAGAAATCAGTGCTATGATTTTGCAAAAGCTCAAAAGTGATGCTGAGGCAAAACTTGGAGAAACTATTACTGACGCAGTAATTACTGTTCCTGCATATTTTGATGATGCTCAAAGAAAAGCAACAAAAGAAGCTGGAGAAATTGCAGGACTTAATGTGAAACGAGTAGTAAATGAACCTACAGCTGCCGCACTTGCATACGGATTTGATAAGAGAAAAAATGAACAAATCGCTGTATATGATCTGGGTGGTGGAACGTTTGATATTTCTATTCTTGATGTAGGAGATGATACTATCGAGGTAAAATCAACTCATGGAGATACGCATCTTGGAGGAGATGATTTCGATCAACGTATTATTGATTGGATTTTGAATGAATTTAAAAAACAAGAAGGTATCGATCTCGGAAAAGATCCGCTTGCTCTTCAGAGAATTAAAGAAGCTGCAGAAAAAGCAAAAATTGAACTTTCTACCGCGATTGAAACTGAAATTAATCAACCTTTTATAACTTCTGATGCGAATGGTCCTAAACATCTCGTAATGACTCTTAAGCGAGCAAAATTAGAAGAACTTGTGCATGATTTGGTTGATAAAACACTCGAACCAATGAAACAAGCTCTTCAAGATGCTGGTCTTGGCGTGAAAGATATCGAAGAAATTGTTATGGTGGGAGGAATGACTCGAATGCCTCTTGTCCAACAAAAGGTAGAAGAATTTTTTGGGAAAAAACCTAATTCAAGTGTAAATCCTGATGAAGTTGTAGCAATAGGAGCTGCTATACAAGGAGGTGTTCTAGCTGGAGATGTGAAAGACGTTCTTCTTTTGGACGTAACACCTCTTACTCTTGGAATTGAAACTATGGGAGGTGTAGCCACTCCTTTGATTGAAAAAAACACAACTATTCCCGCACAACAATCACAGACATTTTCCACAGCATCTGATAATCAACCGAGTGTAGAAATTCATGTTGTACAAGGAGAGCGTCCAGTCGCCTCAGATAATAAATCATTAGGAAGATTTATCCTTGATGGTATTCCTCCTTCTCCTCGAGGAATTCCTCAGATCGAAGTTACGTTTGATATCGATGCTAATGGAATATTGAGCGTTACTGCTAAAGATAAAGCAACAGGAAAAACGCAATCTATAAAAATTGAAGCTTCTAGTGGGCTCACAAAAGAAGAAATTGAACGAATGAAAAAAGATGCAGAATTACATGCTGAGGAAGATAAGAAAAAGAAAGAATTAGTAGAAGTGCGAAATTCTGCTGATACACTTATTTTCGTAACGGAGAAAGCTATGAGAGATGCAGGAGATAAGGTTTCAGCTGAAGAAAAGAAGCCCGTAGAAGAAAAAATTGAAGAATTGAAAAAAATTCTTGGAGATGAGAAATCTGATGTTGAAGCTGTGAAGAAAGCTACACAAGAACTTTCTGTTACAGCCCAAACCATAGGAGAAAAACTCTACAAAGTGGCTCAAGAAAAAGAAGCCCCCGCATCAGATGTTCAAGAGGAAGAAAAAAAATCTGAAGGAGAAGATGAGGTGAAAGATGCCCAAACAGAAGAGAAAAAGGACTAAATATTCTTTTGAATCTCAAAGGAAAAGAGCCTTTCAAAGAAAATTGAAAGAAAACTTTTTGCTAATACATTAAAAAGTGAGCACATTACGTGCTCACTTTTTTTGGAAAATGTATGTAGATTACTTCATCATACGGATAAGAATGGTTTCTGAAAAGGTTAACGTTATTACTATAATTTTTGCAATGAAAAAGTATTCGGAAGGTGTATGTTTTTATGGTATACTAAAAAAAATGAAAAAATATGGAAAAATATCTTCTTTTTGGAAATGTATTTATTGGCGTAGCCATTCTTTTCTTTCTATTTAAAAAAAGTTCCGAAAAAAATGAGAAAGAAAATTTCTTTTTGGATCGAATGGATCGAATGGAAAAAAGTATTCTTTTACTTCTTAGACAAGAATCGTATCAAGGTCGTCAAGAAATGTCTCGAGGAAATCAGGATTCTCGTGAAGAATTGAGAGATATTTTAAAAGGCATTTCCCAATCTCAAGGAGAAGGCCTTGAACGTTTTCGCAAACAACTTGCTGAGCTTATCGAAAAAAATGAAAACAGAATGGAAGATATCCGTAAGGTTGTAGAAGAAAGACTTCTTATTCTTCAAAAAGATAACGCTGAAAAACTTGAGAAAATGCGACAGACAGTGGATGAAAAACTTCATAATACTTTAGAGAAACGTCTAGACGCTTCATTTGTAAAAGTTCAAGTTCAATTAGAATCTGTTTATAAAGGACTTGGAGAAATGAGAACACTTGCTCTGGGTGTGGGGGATCTTAAGAAAGTTCTTCAAAATGTAAAAACTCGAGGAACATGGGGAGAAGCACAATTGGGAAATCTTCTTGCGGATATTCTTACTATTGAACAATACGATATAAATGTCGCTACAAAACTAGGATCGAATGATCGAGTTGAATTTGCTATAAAAATTCCAGCAAAACGTGAAGATGGAAAGTATGTTCTTCTTCCTATAGACGCTAAATTTCCTTTGGAGGATTATCAATTATTGGTGGATGCTTCGGAAAAGGGTGATTTAGAAAAGATTGATTATTATGCAAAACAATTAGAAATACGTATAAAAAGTGAGGCCAAGGATATTCGAGATAAATATCTTGATCCTCCAACTACTACTGACTTTGGTATACTTTTTCTTCCTAATGAAGGATTATATGCCGAGGTTCTTCGTCGAGGGGGCTTAGCTGATGTGCTTCGTCGAGAATATCGTATCGTTGTTGCTGGTCCAGCAACAATTGCAGCTTTTCTTAATAGTTTACAAATGGGATTTCGTACCTTGGCGATTGAGAAACAATCTAGTCAAGTATGGGAGCTCCTAGCTACAGTAAAGAAAGAATTCTCTGTTTTTGGTGATATTTTGGATAAAACACATAAGAAGCTTCAAGAAGCGAGCAATGCTATTGAACGAGCATCTTCGAAAAGTCGTACTATTGAAAAGAGGCTAAAAAAAGCTCAAGAACTTCCTTCTGAATGTTTAGAAGAAACTAATAAAGAATTTTTGCAAGAAGAAAGAAACTCAAGTATAATAAATGAAAGGAGTTAATAATGTATACAAATATGAAAATAAAAATACGAGTTCTTGTTGTAGATGATGATCGTTCTACTTTGGAAATTTATCAGGAATCCATGACATTAGCGGGGTTGGAGGTTACTACAGCTTCCAATGGAACAGACGCTTTTTTACTTTCTCAAAAGCACCATTTTGATGTTGTCTTTACTGGAATAGAAATGTCTGGTATGGATGGGTTTTCGTTGATAGAAAAGATACGCTCAGAAATGAGAGAAAATACCCCATTCTTCATCATTAATAGCCATATTGACCGTGATGAAGATAGAAAACGATCTCAAAATCTTGGTATTGATGGATATTTTGTTCGTGGGTTTTCAGCTCCGATAAAAGTTGTACAGCACATTAAAGAGTTGGTGGCTAACAAAAAACAAGAAGTTTCTTATACAAAAGAACAATTTGAAAAAGCTGTTAAGGAGGAGGTTTCTCGTAGAACTTCCTATCCAAAACAATCAACACGAAAAATTATACTTTTTTCTGCGATAATTTCTTCTCTTTCTACTGTTATCATTCTCGTTCTTTTCTGGTGGATATTTCTTGAAGTGTTTTCTAAGAGCGTTAAAGATGAAAAAGAATTTCCGATAGTTCCTCAAAATGTTGAATCTTCTACTTTTCAAAATGAAGAATCTATTCAAGAAGAGCCTATTGTGGGAACGCTGAGTGGTACTGTAATAGGGAAAGATATGGATGCAATTAGGGTTAGTGTTGATAGCAATGGTGATGGTGTGTATACAACGGTAAAAGTAAATACCGGAGATTCTCAAAAAAATGGCATTACTAAGACTTTGGGTACTCTGCAAGAAGTCGGAGGACAGACAATTTTTAAAGAAACGGGGACAAAAAAGATTGGTTTTCAAGAAGTGGCAGAAGGAGATAGTATAGCCTTTGTTCTTTCGGGTGATGTTTTTGTTTCAGAAGTAGAATCAGGAGAAGCTGTTTTGGTTGCTGAATCAGTATTTGTTGGCCCTCCAGCAAAAGATATAAAAGAATAATTAATGAAATTTTATACAAGTATGAGAACAATAGGAGTGGCTTTCTTCTTTTCCTTCCTTCTTTTTTTGGGAGGATTATATTCTTCTGTTCAAGCTGCTTCCCCGGCAAATTGTGGGGCATTATTTCCCAACGTCAAGCATGAAATTAGTGGGAATACATTTTATATTGGAGATACTATTCCAACAACTTTTTCTTTTCAAGTAACGGGCGATGCTAACACTGAAGATGGAGGAAATGTGGATGTCGTTTTTGTTATGGATCGATCTGGTTCTATGGCTTGGCCAGATGCTTCGGGAAAGATCAAAATAGATGCTGCAAAAAGCGTTCTCAAAGAGGCTGTTGATATGGTTGCAAAAGACAAAAATGGAGGAAGTAGAGCTAGTTTAGTGACTTTTTCATCAGACACAACATTGGATTATGGATTATCCGAAAATTTTCAAGCAGTAAAAAATTCAATTGATAGAATTACTGCAGTGGGAGCTACCTCTATCGGAGGAGGTCTCCTTACGGCGGGAACTCATATGAATTCAAATGGAAATCCAGATTCAAATAAATTTATTATTTTGGCTTCAGATGGTGCTCATAATACAAACCCACCAATAAGTGCGGGTATAAATGCAGTTCCAAGCGATGTAACGGTGTATACCATAGGTATTACTGACAGTGGTACTGAATTTAATAAAGAAAATCTTGTAAAAATTGCTACCACAGCAGGAACAGGAAAAGGTTTTTATTCACAAGGAAATGCAGATGATCTGAAGACTATTTTCGAAAATATTTTTAGAGAAATTAGAAAGCCATTTTTGATGGAAGATATATCAATAAGTTTCCCAGCAGAAGAAATATATGTAACAGTAGTAAGTGCAACTCCTCGATGGAATTCAAAAATTGGATCTCTTCTCACTTGGAATAATTCTTCTCCAGATATGAAATCTGGAGATTCTCGAACATTCACCATTAATTATACGGCTATAGGTGAAATAGGAGCTCCTGGAACAGTTCTTTCTGGTCCGTCTATAAGGCTAAACTATACTCTTTTTGGAAATTCTTGCACAAAAGATATTCCATTTACAAAACAAGATAAGGTTATCATTGAGAAGAAAAGTCTTGTCCTCAGGTCAGGAAGTGATTGTAATGGATCATTTTTTCCTGAAAGTAAAATTCTTGCCATAAAGGATTCTGCTGTAATGACTGTATGTGATAGCTCTACAGGACTTCCTGCTGAAGGGGTTGCTTGGACAAATTCAAAATCTTCTTGTTTAAGCATGTCAGCAGGAACATCTTCGACAAGAATAATTACAAGCGTTCAAGATAAATGTTCTGGAACAATAAGAGTAACAAAAACAAATTATAATCCTGACTCTACAAAGCTTCTCTTTCTTAAATACCCTCCAAAATCAGGTAATGTTAATGATGATGAGATTTGGAAAGAAATACAACCCTAAATTGGCATAGAGTGTTTTATAGCAAAAAATCCCCTTATTAAAGGGGATTTTCTACGTAGAAGAATCGTATTGTTAATCTTTATTTTCTCTCATAGTTTTCTAAATTTTGTAATAAAAGGAGATCAGTGAGAGAATAAAAAAATAAAAAAGATATTTAGGCTCGAGAAACGTAATATCCTGTTTGGGTATTGATAATAACCTTATCTCCTGATTTTACAAAAAGAGGAACGGTGAGTGTTGCACCAGTTTCGAGCGTGACAACCTTATCTCCACCAGAGGCCGTATCACCTTTTATTCCTGGAGGCGCATCAGTTACTAATAGCGTTACTTTTACAGGAAGTTCAACATTGATAGGTTGACCATTCCATTGAAGAATATCAACCTCAGTTCCTTCTAGAAGAAACTGTTTAGAGGTTCCAATAGCTTCTTTGGGGAGGGAAAATTGTTCATAGCTTTCCATATCCATAAAATTGAGATTCTCTTCCTCAGTATAAAGATATTGAGCTTTTGACTTGGAGATATCAGCCTCGTCTACTTTATCAGCACCCTGAAATGTCTTTTCAATAAGAAACCCGGTAATGAGACTTTTGAGCTTCGTTCTCATAACAGCACCCGCTCTTCCCATTTTAGAATGTTCGTTGGTAAGTATAGTATAGGGTTGATTATCAACTATAATATTTTTACCCGCTTTGATTTGTGAAAGTGAAAGCATAGGTTTTTGATTTGTAGTAAAAAACAATTACTCTTTTTATCTTGTTGTAAAAGGAACAAGTGCCATAATACGAGCTCTTTTTATTGATGTCGTGAGACTTCTTTGGTGTTTTGCGCAGGTACCATGTTTTTTGGGAGGATAAATTTTTCCCAAAGAGTTCATAAAGCGTCTAAGAAGATAGGCGTCTTTATAATCAATAGTATCGATTTTATTGGAACAAAAATAACATTGTTTCATAGGGGTATAGCTAAATTAATGAGAGAATAAAAATTAAAAAGGAACATCTTCGATCCGGATATCATCTTTTTCATCATCAAGATTGATAGTTGGGATTTCTTCATCTCTGGGTTTATTTTCTTCAGGTCTTTTAGCTCCTGTTGGGGCACCCTGATTCGAATACGAAGGCGTCTTCTCTGAAGAAAATGATTGTCCTGTTGCGGGTCGAGGGGCGGAGCCTTGAGGCCTGGATCCCATTTGCATATTCTCGACGATTATCTCGGTAACTTTTCTTTCCACATTATCTTTTCCTGTATAAGATCTACTTTGAAGACGTCCTTCAAAATAACATTCTTGACCTTTGGTTAGATATTGACCAGCAATTTCTGCTGTTCTTCCCCAGAGAGTGAGATTGTGAAATTCTGGTTTTTCTTGTTTTTGGCCATTTTTATCAGTCCATGTATAGGTGGTGGCAAGTCCTATGGTGCCAACTGATTGACCTGACGATGTAGAGCGGATTTCCGGATCTCTTGTGAGTCGTCCGACGAGCATAACTTTGTTGAGATTCATATGTTTATTTCAGACTACTAAAAGCTGGTTTACATGTTGAGAATTTCGTCGAGTTTTTCATCTATTTCTTTTGTAGTATCATCCGAAATAGGTTTACTCTTAGGCATATCCTCTTTTTCTGATGGTGTTTTTTCAGGAGTAGATTCTTCTTGTTTTTCAATTTTAATAAAAGGTTCTGAAGAAATAGGTTTCTTTTCTAAGGGTTTTTTCTCAAATTTTCTTCCACTAACATTTTTAGATGCTGATGATTTTGGTTCTTGAGAATGTTTGAGTTTCTCTTCTTCTTTTCTTGATGAAAAATCCTTGAGAGAGGGAAGTTCGTCAGCTCGAACGATAATATGACGAAGAATTTCCGGCATGAGATTGAGTTGTTTTTGGAGAGAAGATATGGGTTCTTCTGTATCATTTTTTCCTAAAACAATTTCTTTTTCAGGCATTTCAAATCTTCGAGCTATAAAAGTTCCACGAGTAATATGTTTGATAGGGTAGGCGAGTTTTCTTCGATTCTCCCATCTTTCCTCAGAAAGAATAGCACCACGACTTGTAAGTTGGTCTTCAACTGTTTTGCTGATAACTTCGAGGTTAGCCGTATCAGGCTCCCCAATGAGATAGAGTATTTCGTACCGCATAATGATTATTGTGCTTATCTATTTAAGAAACATGTTTTTAAAAAATAAAAACGACGCAAGAAAACCTTTTGCGACGGCATATGATCATCTAATCCTATTATTTAAAAACAGGCGAGATAATCAGAGGACTTTCTTGATTGGTCTTAATTTAGCATACGCACGGGAAAAAGCAAGGGGATGACATTTTCTATTTCAAAGCGTCAAACACTTGCTGAAAAATAATTTTCCTTTTATACTCAGCACGGCTCATTTTTGGATGAGTATATATACCCTCAAACATTTTTTTGGGAGATAGTTTTTTGAAAAACATACCACGATACATTGAAAATTTTGCTTCTCTTTTTGGGAGGACTATTCAATCACCTGAGATTCAGTATCTTCGTTTTCTTATAGAAGAATTCGTGAGAACAAGAAATGCGAGAGTGGCAGATTTTGAATCTATCGGAATGCAAAAGGTGGATTCAATCATTAGAAGGATTTTCTTTCTTCCTATCGAATCCGTAATTCCAGTATTCTGTATTGACGGGAGAGTTCTTTCGGAAACAGTATTTGGTTTACCCTTTGTTTCTTTTCGAACTCCTGCAGCAGATATTTCGGATGCTCTTTGTAGACAAGATGGTAGTTTCTTCCTTAAAGAAGGAGATTTTACTCAAGAAATTCTTGAGCGTGTTGAGCGTTTTGGAAGAGCTTTTGTGATTCTAGATAGTCATAGTTATTGCGCTGCAAAAGGAGAAGAAGAAATTTTGTCTTGTGGAGTTTCTTCTCTTGATAATGGACTTTTTCAGGATGTTTCTCGAAAGAAATTGATTGCGGATGCTATACAAGATTTTTCTCGGAAGAAGTTTGGTCCGAAAGAATCATGCAAGATATCTGTTATCCAAGTATCTTTCGATGTTCGATCAGGATTCTTGTTCATGGGATTAGAACAACCTCTCGTACTTTCTGACCCGCGTGTTGTCCATGAAGGTTTCACAGACTCCGTTTTAAAAGAACTTTCTCGAGAAGGAAAAATCCTTTCAACAGAAGTTTTTGCAAAAAAAGAGGACGGATTGTCTAAATTCATCACGGAGGAAATAAAAAGGAATATTGGTACAATCGATTTTGATCGAGACTATGCTGAAAGCATGTTTCGACTTTGGGGAGGAATTTCAGAGCCTGGCTACGAAATGCTTCTCGCTGTTTCGAGAGATCTTTGTAATGTTCTTTCTCAAGAGATGTCTCTAGAGGAATTTCGTTTACGATCTTTCCTCCTTCTTGCTAATGGTGTTTTGGGTTTATTGCTCAATAAAAGAGGATCGTATCCATATCAACACCACAGTGAAAGTGTCGTAGTGATAACCAATCGAGCCCGAGGCCCGTATGAAGCAGCTCTACCTTTTCCGGTAAATGAGTGCTCTAACGGAGGAATTTTCACTCTTTCTTTTGTTGTAGGGTTTGCGGCTTCTATTATTCGAGCCAATCGAAAGAGGTTGCATTTTCCAGAAGGGGAGAGACGAATGATAAATGAGAGTTTCGGTGAAGATATCACTCGACTGATTAAAAGTCCTGTTCCTGTTTTTATTTCAGAACAGATACCGGAAGATGTTCCGGAGAAGATTCTTCAATCGCTTTCTCATTTTGAATGGAGTGTTCCTCAAGAGTGGGCTGATATGACTTTCGAGGAGTTGGAGACTTTCATTCGAAAGAGTATTCCCAAAATTCCTCAAGAGATAATAGAGAGTATTGATCGTCTTCGGATTCGGGCATTAAATTTTTATCGTCCCGGACTTTCGACTACGAGAAATTTTCTTTCTGGTCAGCTTGCGCTGGTTTCAACGCTTCGAGCTCAAAATGGTCAAATTTTAGCGACATTTCCTTTTCTTCTTTCTGGATATTCAAAAAAATATTTGAAAGAGAGATGTGAATAAATCTTTCTGAAAAAGAAAGAATAGTCCTCGAGGATTCTTAATCTTCGAGGATTTTTTTTAAGAAAATTTTAGAAAATCTTTTTAAAATTGAATACCATTTCCTTGTTTTTTAGAAACAAGTCTTTTATAGTAACAAAATAGGCTTGAAACAATTCGGAACCAAAAACTATGCAGTTTGAACTTTCTACACATTACACACCCTCTGGTGATCAACCGAAAGCGATACAATCGCTTATTTCTGGTATAAAAAAGGGTAATCGATTCCAAACACTTCTTGGAGTTACAGGATCAGGAAAGACATTTACCATTGCTAATGTTATTCAAAAAATTCAAAAACCAACATTAGTTATAGCTCCAAATAAAACACTTGCTGCACAACTTGTTTCTGAGTTCCGTATGTTTTTTCCCAAGAATGCTGTGGAATATTTTGTTTCTTATTATGATTATTATCAGCCTGAGGCATATATTAGTGTGACTGATACGTATATCGAAAAAGAAACTCAAATTAATGAAGAAATAGACCGACTTCGACATAGTGCTACGGCGGAGGTGTTGAGTCGAAAAGATGTTATTGTTGTTGCTAGTGTTTCCTGTATTTATGGCTTGGGAAGTCCAGAATTTTATAGGAATAGCATGATCGATATTAGTGTTGGTGAAAAGTTAAATAGAGAAGATGTTTTACGACGTTTAGTAGAAATGCAATATTCTAGAAGCGAATTTCTTGTTCGAGGAGCTTTTCGTGTTCGTGGAGAAGTTATTGAAGTTATGCTTCCTAGTCATGAAACGATAGTGCGAGTTTGTTTTGATGGAGGAATTGTCCGAGAAATTGTGGAATATGATTTTTTAACAGGAGATATTATTTCCAAAAGAGATCGTATACTTTTTTATCCTGCCAAACATTTCGTAGTTCCTGATTTGGTTATGAATGATGCTCTTTCGGGAATTGAAAAAGAATTAAAAGAACGAATTGGATATTTTGAGAAACATAGAAAATTTCTTGAAGCGGAAAGAATAACACATAGAACGAAACAAGATATCGAAATGCTTCGAGAAATTGGGTACTGCTCTGGTATTGAAAATTATTCTCGATATTTTACAGGAAGATCTCCAGGGGACCCACCTTTTACTTTGGTGGATTATTTTGGAGATGATTATCTTCTTGTTATTGATGAATCTCATGTAAGTGTTCCTCAGATTTCAGGTATGTATCACGGAGATCGTGCTAGGAAACAGAATCTTATAGAATATGGTTTTCGTCTCCCAAGTGCTTTGGATAATAGACCCCTTCGATTTTCAGAATTTGAAGATCATATTCATAATGTTATTTTTACGAGTGCAACACCCGCTGTGTATGAAAAAGCTCATTCTGAGAACGTCGTAGAACAAATCATTCGACCAACAGGACTTATTGATCCTGAACTTATCGTTCGTCCAACCAAGGATCAGGTTCATGATGTTATGAAAGAAATTGTCAAAGTAACAAAAAGGGGTGATCGTGTTCTTATAACAACACTTACAAAAAAAATGGCGGAAGATCTTTCCGAATATTTGAAAGAAGATGCAATTAAGGCTGAGTATCTTCATTCTGGGGTAGATACGCTAGAAAGAATAAAAATTTTGGAAGACCTCCGTAGAGGAAAAATAGAAGTACTTGTAGGAGTTAACTTGCTTCGTGAAGGTTTGGATCTTCCTGAAGTTTCTTTGGTTGCAATACTTGATGCTGATAAAGAAGGCTTTCTTAGGAGTGAAACAGCACTTATTCAAACAATAGGAAGATCAGCAAGAAATATTCGTGGAAGAGTTCTTCTTTACGCGGATAAATTAACAGGATCTTTGAAAAGAGCTATCGATGAAACAAATCGTCGAAGGAAAATTCAACAGAAATACAATGAAGATCATAACATTACTCCAACGACAATTAGTAAGGAAATATCATCAATAGTAGATCATGAAATTGCCCCAAAAATTCCCAATGACACTTTGGTTTTTTCTAGTCAAAAAGAGTTATTGCGACATATTTCTCAGAAAGAAAAAGAAATGAAAGAATCCGCAAGACGAATGGAATTCGAAAAAGCCATGCTTCTTAGAGATGAAATTGTGGAATTACGAAAACTAGCCAAGAAATTTTAAAACTTCTTTCTATTCCCGTTTTTGATAGAGATGTTTTATAATCCCTAGTTTAATTTTTGAAAAATTTGTTAATGTAGAGCTTAAATTTTGAAACGTTGACCAGTGCTCATACAACTTCTTTCTTTCGCTGAGAATGGGGATAAATTTTAACTTTTGAATTTGACTTTTTTGGGTATTCTCTCTACTATTTTTTTACCCTTTACAAAGAGGAGAATACTCGTGATTGAAGAATTTGATCAAAATACCTTTCCTGATAAAGATCATCATTTGGAAGTGAAACCAATCATTTCAATGAAAATAAAGAAATCTTTACCCTGGGGAGTGTCTGATAAAAAAGGTCCCTCGGAGCCACTTTTTAGAGGTTCCCCTATGTCGCAAAAAGACATATTTTCTATGAAAAGACCCACTCTATATCGTCAATAATAAGAAGATACTATCTTCTTATACAATAGCCCCTTACATGAAAAAGTAAGGGGTTTCTTTTTTTAAAATAAAAATAAATAGCTATTTCATTCTTGCCTAAATAAAAAAGCCACTTTGTAAAAAAGTGGCTTCAAACAAAGAACGTTTAGATTTTAACTTTAATTTTCATGATCCCAAAATTCTTCTATGGTTTCATCCGGATGGAGTATTCCATAATCACAACCATACGATTCCTTTATAAAAATAGAAAGATTGGCATTATCTTCCCATTGTAAGAGAACGTCACCGGTGATTTTTAAAGATATAAGTTCTATATGTACGACATCTTCTGGATATTCTTTGAGAAGGGGAAATCTTTCAAGATCTCCAGAAATGCAGTCCCTGATAATTTCTCGAATTTCAAGAATCATTATTTCTTCTTTTATTTCTAAAGATGTAATCATTTTTTACTTCTCCTTTTTTTAAAAAGTACTCTTGTTGAAATTTCAACAAGAGTATAGAAACACAATATGTTATTTTTGGCAAGTATTGACAAAATATTGATACTATATTATTTTCTTGTGTTACAAGAAAAATGTAACATATAGGCGATGAATACGTTTCTTTTCATAAAGAGGAGAGAGTCATGAAAGTTGTAGGAAAAAAACAAATCGTTGAGAAGATCCTCAACGACGAACTCTTCGAAGTATCCGAGGAGACTAAGGAGCTCGAAAATTCTTGGGAGTTTTCGAAAGAGGCTGATAATAATCGGGACAATCAGACATCTTAGGGATTAGTAGATTAGTAGTATAACAATCAAAAAAGCTCAACATAATAATGTTGAGCTTTTCTATTTTCTAATGAATTTTTTTGGATTTGATGAAATTAAAAAATAATGTTTTTTAGATTTTTATTGAAAAATAGGTAAATTTATTTTTTCTTGAATAAAAGAAATCTTTTGGTATATGATAGGTACGTTCTTTGGTTCTTTTCAAAAGAGGTTTTCTAGAGCAATGGCTAATACAATGAAAACTCCCGTGATTCCTGGAAGTGCATTTGCTGAAATTCTTGAAGAACTTCATGCACATGCTTTCGAGGGATCTCCTGGTGAATCCGACCCATTCGTTTTAACCTTCCTTGAGCGTGAATACATAGCGTATGTACTCGCTTTGTACTATTAATGTTCTCATTGTCAGAAGTATCACAAACGATCTATAGAAAGAATTTTTCTGAAAGAAAATTCTTTACAACAGTGGGGATGGGTTGATGAATTGGCCAAAATAACCCTCTTCCTTCGTATTTCTCGCGTTAATATTTCGGATACCGAATGGCGCCGATGGAGGATATCATGGAGGAATTTTTCTCAGCGAATAGATAAGCGACATCCGGGAATTGCTTGCTTTATAGCCTATGCAATAGGTATAGCACGTGCTGATAAAGACCTTATGGATATGGCATTCGAGTCGATTTCAGCGAGGTATATAAAGAAAGAAATACTTATAAATGTTATCAAAGATATTGATCGAGTTACGATTTTTATGAAGGCAGCGACCTCGAAAAATCGAATTGATGACATTATATTTGGTCAACTGGAGTCTATCAAAAATAAATAGGAAATAATCATTTTTTACTGACCCTGTCAAAAACGGCAGGGTTTTTTATTTTCTTATCTAAAATAAGGATATCTTTTGCTAAACTTTTGATACGTTTTTTTGTATTTGAATGGAAATACTTTTATCATAGACTTTGACAAAAGTACTATTTTTTCTTATTCTTTTTTCACCCCTTAGTTTTTTTGGAGAGTTTTCTCATGTTGTTCGAACAGCAAGATCGTTTTAGGGAGCAGTAATTTGCTGAAGAGGAGGTTAATCGTATACGAGAAGGGTTGTCGCTTCTTCATCCACTTTCAAGGAGGGTTATCGTTGATTATCTGCAACGGCAGATAGATCGTTTGAATGAAATGAAAGATTAATACATGTAAAAATTTTTCTTTTCTTCTCTTTTGCCTGAACGGTTTTCGTTCAGGCTTTTTCTTAAAAAACAAGAAAGAATACTATTCTATATTTTTCTTAAATGTATATTTTGTTATTGTATTAATAGCTATTTTGGATACTCTATATAATAGGAAAATTTAGTAAATAAGATTATCAAATTCATCCTCAAATAAAATAAAAATTGATCGAAATTTGTTCAGGTATTTAAAATATGAAATAAGATAAGGAAAGATATTATTTCATATTTGCTAGGGGTAAGTATTTTGTGTAATAATTAGAGTGTTAAATATAATATATGGATTTAAAATATATGTTGAAAATGAAAAAGAATGTTGCTATTTTTTCTTTTTTAATCCTTGCATTGTTTTTGGTAACCAATAACATTTCTCTTGCCGCATCTCAATGTACGGTAAATGGTAGTGAGGTTCCTTGTGAAGCGTTGAAGAATCAGGTTAAAGGGGTTCTTGGTTTAGGTTTGGGAATAGGATTTTT
Organism: Candidatus Moraniibacteriota bacterium; assembly: GCA_016699795.1. Lineage (NCBI taxonomy): Bacteria > Candidatus Moraniibacteriota > Candidatus Moraniibacteriota bacterium. The sequence goes on along the minus strand of CP065011.1, from coordinate 32,503 downwards.
TCTTCTTATATTTGGTGCTTTTGGAATTTTTTCTCTTATATTTTGGATACTGATGATTGTTCATATCGCTAAACATAATATTCAAGATAAAGCAATGTGGATGATTCTTGTTGTTTTTACAGGATTTATCGGGGCTCTTGTTTATTATTTTGCTGTAAAGCGAACCTATAAGGAGTCATCTTCTTCGGTCATAACTACTTCATCAAACACGTCATCAACAACGATTCCGCCAAGAGAAGATACAGATTTACCAAGGTCAGACTCAGTAGCAACATCAATTCCGCCAACGAAAGAATTGGATTAAACAAAACTTCATTTTTTTCTAAAAATAAAAAAGTTAAGAAAAAGTAGATAATGATATTTCTCAATTTTTTGCTTTGCAGTTAATATTTTTTGATATTGTTTGATTAAATTTTAGAAACTCTCTATACTGTTTTCAAAGAGTGTAAATAGTTATTTTATAGTAATAGAAGATTGTCTATAAAGCAGATTTCTTGAAATAGAGCAAAAGAAAGTTCATGCAATTTTTTGTATTGTAAAAATTGCAGATACTCTAGAAGAGGTGTATATTTTTAAGAAATCATACATTTGATTTTCTTTTATGATTGTAAAAACAGAGACTGAATCAAAAACAGTCCGACATTTTTAACTTTTGAAAATGGTTAAGAAAAGAGCAGACGTTCTTTTGACGTTTGGTTTTATTGTTTAATAAAATAAGGCTATGTTTAAACTTTTTCTAAAAATAGTAAAAACTCAGAAGAATGTAGTTTCTCCAGAAGGAAAAGATTTTGATGAAACTGAAGTTATACGGGTGGGGAAGAAGATAAAAAACGAAGTAAATCGATTGTTTCGAGGTTCTTTGGCTATTCGTCAAGTAGATGCTGGTTCAGATAATGCTTGTGAACAGGAACTCGTCGCACTTTCAAATGCCTTTTATGATCTTGAGCGTTTCGGAATTCACTTCGTGGCTTCTCCAAGACATGCGGATATGCTACTTGTTACTGGCCCAGTGACACGCAATATGGCTGAATCGTTACGTCGAGCTTACAAAGCAACGCCTAATCCAAAAATTGTTGTAGCAGTAGGGGATGATGCTATTGATGGGGGAATTTTTAAAGAATCATACGCTGTTTCTGGGGGAGTGAATTCTGTTATTCCTGTGGATTATCAAATTCCTGGTGATCCTCCAACTCCCAAAGTAATCCTTTTTTCTCTTCTTAAAATTCTTGAAGATTTAGATCAAACATCTCCTAAATTAAAATAATATGGTGGAAATTATTACATCCCCGATCAGTTTTTCTTTTTTGATACTTCTTTTCTTTGTTGGAGCATTGGGTTCTTTACTTGTAAAAAAAGATGATGTTTTGGCGAATATTTGGAATAGTTTTTTTGCTATAGGAGGATCTCTTTGGGGATTGGTTTTTTCTGGTTTTATGATTTCTTCTGGAAATTCCTTGTCTTTTATTTTGTGGACAGCACCACTTTCTTTCTTTTCATTGTCCTTTCGTATTGACATGCTTTCCGCATTCTTTATTTTTATCATTTCTTTGATTACGCTTTTTTGTTCTTTTTATGGTATTGGGTATATAAAACATTTCTATAAAAAATATAGCATCGGAGCTTTGGGATTTTTTTCTCATCTATTTATTTTGGGAATGATTTTTGTAGTAACTGCTTCGAATGCTATTTTTTTCCTTATTGCTTGGGAAATTATGTCGATCGCTTCCTATTTTCTTGTTGTGTATGACCATAAAGATGAAAATAATGTAAAAGCTGGTTTTTTGTATTTGGTTATGACTCATATTGGAACAGCTTTTATTTTGATTTCTTTTTTGTTGTTGTATAAATTTACGGGATCATTTGATTTTGAAGCCATGAAATTGGGTTCTGTAGCTGTCCCGCTTTTTGTGAAAGATATTATTTTTCTTTGTGCCATAATTGGATTTGGTACGAAGGCTGGTATTGTTCCATTTCACATTTGGCTTCCAGCTGCTCACCCTGCAGCACCTTCTCATATCTCTGCTTTGATGTCGGGCGTGATGATCAAAACAGGTATTTTTATGATGATTCGATTATTTTTGGACATTCTTCAACCTGTTCCAGTATGGTGGGGACTTGCCATTCTTATTATTGGAGCTGTATCTTCTCTTCTTGGTGTTTTGTATGCACTTGCTGAACATGATATAAAAAGACTTTTGGCGTATCACAGTATTGAAAACATTGGGATTATTCTTCTTGGTCTTGGGAGTGCTCTTGTTTTCTCTTCATTACATTTTCCTTCACTCGCTCTTCTTGGCTTAACAGCAACTCTTTTTCATATCGCAAATCATGCTATTTTCAAATCTTTACTTTTTTTGAGCGCGGGATCGGTTATTAGCCAGACGCACACAAGAAACATGGAAGAATATGGTGGTTTAATAAAATATATGCCCCAAACAGCATTTTTCTTTTTGATCGGATCGATGGCTATATCCGCGCTACCTCCATTTAATGGATTTTTTAGTGAATGGTTAACATTTCAATCATTATTTCAGGGGATTATGATGTTAAGTTCTTCCGCAAAATGGATTTTTATGATTGCGGTGGGATCACTTGCATTTACTGGGGGATTGGCACTTGCTTGTTTTGTAAAGGCCTTTGGAGTGACATTTTTAGCTAGACCAAGAAGTGAAGAAATTTTTCATACGAAGGAATCTTCATTTTTCCTTCTTTTTGGAATGGGTTCATTGGCAGTATTATCTCTTTTATTTGGAATATTTTCTGGAAAGATAACGTTTTTTCTTGAAAAAATAGGAAAAAGTCTTGATATTTTCAAAACAACATCTTCTGCTGTTTCTTTGTCAGAAAATCAAACAATACTTGTGGGAAATGGCTTTGCTTCCGTTTCAGGACTTGTATTTTTTCTAATTTTTGGCATCACTATTCTTTTTGTTGTGGGTGTCGTTCGATATCTCATATATAAAGAACAAAAAACAGAGACGGGTCTTACTTGGGATTGCGGAACTGATTTAAAGCCACGCATGGAAATAACAGCTACGGGTTTCGCTCAATCTATCATTCTTATCTTCAAGGGTATATTGAAACCAACCATTCAACATGAAATTGAATATCATGATTCTGAAACAAGATATTTACCAAAATCAAAAGCTGTCACTTTGGGCGTTCGAGATATTAATCAATCTTATTTTTATCAACCATTGCGTGATTTGCTCATGAAGATTTCATTGCGAGCAAAAAATATTCAGAGTGGAAATATTAGCGTCTACATTCTCTATATACTTATTGCCTTAATAGTAGCTTTATTTATAATACTCTAATTATGACTATCTTTATTTGGATTATTCAAATTCTTTTTGTACCTCTCGTATCGCCTTTATGTGTGGGCATTATAAGAAAGATAAAGGCAATACTTCAAAACAGAAGGGGTGCAAGTATTTTTCAGCCTTACAGAGATCTATGGAAACTTCTTCATAAAGATGAAGTTATAAGCACAGATGCTTCTTGGATTTTTTGTTATGCTCCATTTATTATATTCACAGCAACTCTTGTTGTGGGTATGAGTATTCCTTTATTTGGATCATTTTTTGAAAATAAATTGACTGGGGATATTCTTATTATTATTTATACTTTGGCTATCGGAACATTTTTTTTGGCACTTTCTGGTATGGATACGGGAAGCGCTTTCGGAGGATTTGGTTCTAGCCGAGAAATGACTCTTTCTGCATTAGCAGAAGGAGGTTTTGTTTTTTCTCTTTTGGTAATAGCTATCATAAGTGGCACAACGGATGTATTTGCCATTTCTAGTTCTGATATATTTGCGCAAGGAAAAGATTTTCTTTCCGTCTTTTTTGTTTTTAGTGGATTTTTTATTATTCTTCTTGCTGAAACATCACGATTTCCATTTGATAATCCAGCTACACACTTAGAGCTAACAATGGTCCATGAGGCTATGATTTTGGAATATTCAGGAAAGAGACTCGCTCTTATGGAATGGGCTTCTTCTAATAAACTTTTGATTTTTTTTGCATTAGGGGCGAATTTGTTCTTCCCCGTTGGCTTAGCGCAAAGTGCGGAAATATCGGCTATCGCCATAGGAATTATTGTTTTTATGATAAAAATAGGAATTTTCTGCTTCTTTATAGCTCTTATCGAATCAAGTATGGCGAAGTTTCGATTTTTTCGATTACCTGATCTTTTGCTAACCTCTTTTATTCTTAATGTCGTGGCACTTGGCCTCATTTATCGATTATGAGTATTTTGACTTTACAACTTTCCTTGGGGATATTTTTCTTCGGCACTATTGTGTTTTTACATATTGCAAAAAAGAATTTAGGAGCTTCTTTGGCATATGGTCTTCAATCTTTGATAATTACAACGATACTTTTTTTGGGTTATTTTTTTGAAACAGGTGATATTTCTTTGCTTTTTATTGCTTTACTTGTGCTGATTGTTAAGGTTATTGTTGCTTCATTATTTTTTATAAAATTAATTCAAAAATACGAACTGACTTTTTCTGCAAGTACGTATTTAAATACCCCTTTAACTTTGATGGTTATCGCTATATTAACTTTCATCGCTCATTCTCAAAAGTTTTCTCCTCTGACTGAAATTCTTCCTGCAAATCAGACATTATTAGCTTTGGCACTTTCTTCAATTTTCGTTTCACTTTTTTTGATTATTAATCGAAAAGGTGTTCTCTCGCAAATTATTGGTATTCTTTCTTTTGAAAATAGCATTGTTGCCTTTGCGATTTTTGCTAATCTGGAGCAATCATTAATGTTTCAATTGGGTATTATATTTGATATTTTTATTTGGCTTGTTATTACTACGGTTTTTGTTTCTATGATACATAAGCATTTTGGTTCACTTGATATAACTTCTATGAAGAGTTTAAAAGATTAACAATATGGAATTATTATTTATTTTCATTTTCTTATGTATCAGTGCGGGTGTAGGGCTTTTAACAAAGAACCGAATCATCATTGAGTTAACTTCGGTTATTTCTTCTTTTATTGTTTTTGTAGAGTCAATAAATATTGCCTTAAAGGTGAGTCTTTCTGGAAAATATTCTTCGTTTTCAATTTTTTCTGTAGACGCTTTGGGTGCTATTTTATTACTTTTAATTTCTTGTGTAGGATTTGTTGTAGTTATATATTCTATTCCCTATCTACGAAAAGAAACCGAAAAAAAAGCAGTTGGATTCACTCGAGTAAGGCAATATTTTGTTTTATTAAATCTTTTTTTGATAGCTATGGTATTGGCAATTTCTGCTAATAACCCTATATTTGCTTGGATTTCTATTGAAGCCACGACACTTTCTACGGCATTTCTTATTAGTTTTTATAATAAACCATCTGCTATCGAGGCGGCTTGGAAATATCTGATTATTAATTCTGTCGGACTACTTCTTGGTTTCTTGGGAACTCTTTTATATTTTACTTCCACACATTCGGCAAATGAAAATGGATTTATAAGTTGGGAATCTCTTACGGAAAATGCAACACAACTTGATCCTTTGATTGCAAAAATTGCTTTTATATTTGTATTAATTGGCTATGGAACGAAGGTTGGTTTAGCGCCAATGCATACGTGGTTGCCAGATGCACACAGCAAGGCTCCTGCGCCAATCAGCGCTTTACTTTCAGGTGTTTTGTTGAATGTGGCATTGGTTATTGTTTTGCGATTTAAAGTTATTACTGATATAGCTGTCAATGAAAATTTTACTCAAAATTTATTAATTATTTTCGGTTTACTTTCAATTCTTATTGCTACGTTAGTTATTTTGACCCAAAAAAACTACAAACGACTACTTGCTTATTCAAGTATTGAAAATATGGGTATTATGGCTCTCGGTTTTGGACTCGGGGGCATAGGTGCTCTCGGTGCTATTTTTCATATGATTTACCATTCTTTGCTCAAATCAACATTGTTTCTTTCTGCCGGAACAATATTTCTTACCTATGGTTCCACAAAAATTCCTAATATTAGGGGAATTTTGAGTACACTACCTGTTACGAGCGTTGTTTTTTTACTAGGCTTTTTTGCTATTACAGGTGCTCCGCCACTAGGTGTATTTTTCAGTAAAATGATCATTCTTTCCCAAGGCATAGAAACACATCCTTTCGTAAGTATTTTCGCCTTACTTCTTATGGCTATTTTGTTTATTGGATTTTTCAAGCATGTGAGCGTTATGGTTTTTGGTAAAAAGCTAGTGGGGGCTGAAAGAAAGAATGAAAGTATTTGGTTAATCATTCCTCCTTGTATTCTTATGGGCATTTTTATTCTTTTGAGTTTTTATATGCCATTATTTTTATCAACGTTAATTAACGATGCTGTTAAAATGTTACTGATATGATTAAAGAAAAAATACAAGAAATTATTCCTAAGAAGGCAAAACTTGAAATTTTTGATACTATCGGAGTTTTTGAAATTTCCGTTACAGAGATAAAAGATTTTGTTCAGGATTTGTATCACAATAAAAATTTCTCTTTGAAACTTATTACAGCAACTGATGAAAGAAAAGAAAATGGTTGTTTTAAAATTTGGTATATTTTCGGCTTACCTCAAGAAAATGCTTATATTATACCTTTTCTTAGTTTAAAAGACACAACAGAATTCCCTTCAATTGCTCTTATTGTTCATGAGGCTTTGAATTACGAGAGAAAAATACAGACATTTTTTGGTCTTAAGTCTGTAGATATTTATGATTCTAGGCCATTGATATTGCATGAAAATTGGCCAGAAGATGTTTTTCCTTTAAGAAAAGATTTTGAATTGAACACGAAACCAGCAGAGGCAAAAGGAACGTATGATTTTTATGAAGTGAAAGGAGAGGGCATCTATGAAATTCCTGTTGGACCTATTCATGCGGGTATTATTGAGCCTGGCCATTTTCGTTTTAGCGTTGCTGGAGAGCGTATTGTTTCATTGGAACCACGTCTCGGATTTACGCACAAAGGAAGTGAAAAATTATTCGAAAAACTTTCTTTTGAAGAAGGTGTGAAACTATCGGAAAAAATTTCTGGCGATAGTTCTTTCAGTCATAGTCTTGCATTTTGTCAGGCATTGGAAACGTTGAGTAGTACAGATGTTCCAAAACGTGGACTTTATCTTCGAGTTATTTATGCTGAAATGGAAAGGCTAGCCAATCATCTTGGCGATATCGGCGCTATTATGACAGATGTTGGTTTTAATTTCGGAGGAGCACAAGGAGCTCGATTACGAGAAATTGTTATGCGAATGAACGAAAGAATTACTAAAAGTCGATTTCTTCGGAATGTTAATATTATTGGAGGAGTAACGAAAGATATTGATAAGAAAGAAAAAGAAAGATTGTCTAAAGATTTGAAAAATTTAAGTAAAGATTTTTCTGAAGTAATTGAAATTGCTGAAAATAGTGCCTCAGTATTGAATCGACTCAAGGATACCGGTATATTCTCGACCCAAAATGCCAAAGATTGTGGTGCTATGGGTGTTGCTGGAAGGGCGGCTGGTTTGGCAAAAGATGTTCGAATTGATAATCCTTATGCGGCTTATAGTGAACTTTTTCCTAAGAAAATGGTGCTTCGTACAAGTGGAGATGTATATGCGAGATTTCATGTTCGTATTGAAGAAGTACGTGTTGCAATAAAAATTATTCAAAAGGCCTTGAATTCATTACCAGAAGGACGAATTAATGCTGTTGCTAAGGGTAAAATTGTGTGCAAAAAGAATTTCTTAACCGTAAGTGCTGTAGAAGGTTGGCGGGGAGAAATTATTTATTTTGTAACTACTGATGCTAAAGGTCAACTGAATCGGGTTGCACCGAGAGATCCTTCGTTTGTAAACTGGTCAGCCCTGAAAGATGCTGGTCTTAATAATATTGTTCCAGATTTTCCTTTGATTAATAAAAGTTTTAATCTTTCTTATTCCGGAAATGATGTGTAATATTTATTTCTTCTAAATGTGGTTGAAAGTAGTTTTTTATTTTGAAGGAATCAATTTTAAGAAGAAATATTTTTTTGAAAGTTTATCTGTGGTTTTTACGTATCATTCTTTGCAAGGAAAAGAAATAATCAAATAATAGAAAGAAATGAAATTTTCAAAAAAGTATTCTCAAGGAGTGCTCTCTCTTATCGTTTTAATTTCTGGGGGTTTAGTTTTTTCTAGATATTTTCTAAAGGAAAATCAAAAGGAAGAAAATGTAATAAAAACTGAAAAAGAAATAGTGCTTCTGGATGAAGAAAAAGAAAATAGTATTGATAATGAAAACTTGTCTGATAAAAATAAATTACACATTATTTCTAATAAATGTATTGGTTGTGGAAAATGCGTTCGAATTGCTCCAAGGAATTTCTTCTTTGATCGAAATTCTCATAAAGCTGAAGTATTATCACAAAAAGATACTGAGAGTATTTTAGTGAAGGAGGCGAAAGATCGATGTCCAACAGACGCTATTGTTTTGTAGATTATTTCTTTGTTTTTTAATTTATTTATCCCTTAAGATAGAGGAGATATTTTATCGACTTGATTTTTTCTTTGTTTTATGTTATTAATAGAAAAGAGTTCGTAATTTAAAGCTAGCGTAATATATTTCTATGGGTGATTTTAAGAGATCAGGAGGTTTTTCAGGAAGAAGAGGTGGTGGAGGTGGAGGATTTGAAAGAGGGGGTTCATCAAGACCTAGCTTTGGAGCGAGAAGACCAAGCTTTGGAGGAGGAGAAAGATCTGGTTTTGGCTCAAGAAGACCAAGTTTTGGAGGAGGAGAGCGCTCCAGCTTTGATCGAAACCATGACGAAAGTCCAAGAGAAATGTTTCGAGCTACTTGCGCAAAATGTCAAAAATCTTGTCAGGTTCCTTTTCGTCCAACGGGAGAAAAACCTGTATATTGCAGTGAGTGTTTTGGAGAAAAACAAGAAAATTTTGGAGGTCATGAAAGAAGAGATGAACGCCCAAGAAGAGAATATTCAAATGGACGAGATGAACGTCCAAGAAGAGAACATTCAAGTGGACGAGATGATCGTGAACAGGGTAATTTTTCTCGAAGAGATTTTTCTCCTTCCTTTTCGAATGAGAGAAAGAATAATAATGATGGAATTGAGAAGGTTACTTTTCAAATAGATGCTTTAAATACAAAAATGGATGCTCTTATTTTGAAAGTAAATCAATTGTTTCAAACATTGGAATTTTTAGAGAATAAGATCAAAGGATCTGAAGCAAAGAAAAAGGAAATGAAAGAAGGAGCATCTTTAGGAGAAATGATTTCTGGTACTAAGAGAGAAAATGGTTTAAAAAATTCTCAAAAAGAAACCGAAGAACCTAAAAAGGAATCAAAGAAGAAAGAAGTTAAGAAAGAAGTTATTAAGAAAGAAGGAAAGAAAGTATCAAAAAAAGAGAAAAAGGATTCATCTGTGAGTGAATAAAAAGAATGTTTTTTTCTTGAATTAAAAGAGTTGCCATCGAAAGATGTGCGACTCTTTTAATTTTGAATAGGATTACCTATAAAGTTAAAAAACTTTATAGGTAAGAATCGTTTGAAAATTTTTTCTATTTTCTATTTTTTTTCGAAAACTTCATGATCATTGAATTTATTCTTCCAATCCTCAGGATCTCCATAGTCAGCAAAATCTCTGTACCAATTGTGAGTAAATACATTTTTATTATAGGAAGATTTTATTGGACACCAGTAGCGTTCAGTTCGCCCTGCTATTTCCATAGAATAGGCAAGGAGTCCATTTAGATAGCTACAATAAAGGCAATGAATTTTTTGGATAACATTGAGATAATCAAGAAATCTTCGATCATATATAATAAAATCACTTCTTTTTACTTTGGGAATACCATAAAGAGGAAATGTTGTGTGATGATAGATAGTTATGAAAATATCAAGTACTAGAGCAGGAATAATCATAGAATAAATGAAGGGAATGGAGAGAAAATGACGTATGTTTTTGGGTAGAAGATACTTCCATGCAGGGATGCGGAATGTTCTATTTCTTTTTTTGATTTTTTCAAGAAATATAACTTTCTTTTGTTGAATGAAGAATCCATATTTTTTTGAAAGACGGATCTGTTCTTTTTGTAAAGATTTTTGGAGTTTGTCGATTTTTTCGAGAATTTCTTTAATTTTGGAATCCATCGCGGTAAAATAAATGAAATTAATAGTATCTTTAACAAATAAGAGTTAAAGCATGTTCCTTATTTACGATACATGGAAATCTCTTATTTGAAAACAAGAAAAATAATGAATCTTATGTTATTATAAGAATAAGCTCTATTTTTTTCAATTAGTATGGAACAGTATATTCAAAAAATTCTTTTGCCTATAGGAATTTCTCCGAAAATAAAAAAAGTTTTAGACATTCTTTCCTATGGTGTAATTCCTTTGGGTGGATTGTTTTTGAGCATCTTTTTTCCTTCTGTGGATGTTTTTGGTACGTTTGGACAAATAGCTCAGATTGGACTGCTCATTATTTTATTTATGAAGCCTATAGCATTCATTGTTCCATTACAATTTCTCAAACGAGCACTTACCTACAGGCGTCAATTAGGAGTTGCTGTATTTTGGTTTTCATTATTTCACGGTATCGGTTTTATATATCAATACCGACTTCTGAATCCAAGCGATTTTTTTGGATTTACAAATCATCTTCTCTATGCTGGAATCGCACTTTTGATGATGATTGTTTTGGGGCTCACATCCAATGACGTGTCTATAAAATTTTTTCAAAAAAATTGGAAACGAATTCAATACCTTGCTTATCCAACATTATTTCTTGTTTTGATACACTCAAGTATGTGGGAAGGGGAAATGATGAAGGTGTATGTTCTCGGGGGGCTTTTTCTTATTTTAAAATATTTACAAATGAAACGATTTCGTTTGGATGCATATATACCTCTTATTCAAAAATGGAAATTTTAACAGATTTTTATGAAACGGGAGACAAAAATAAAGAAAAAAATAAAGAGCACATCCTCTAATCTCGCCATACAAAGAAAAAGACCGAAAAAGCTTTATCTTTGGCTTTTATGGGGATTTACTTTTTGGTTTATTCTTGTATCTTTTTTGTTTCGGGGAATTGGTGATCGAACGCTTGATATCCTTTCTACTACGATAGTTCCTGATTGGATTGTTCCTTATGATAAAACCTTAGAGAAAAAAGTTTTAGAAATGACTAAGGGACATCCTATTGAAAAGATGAGTCGTTATATAGGACGTTTTGATGAAAAAACAGCTGCTTTTTTGGTAGGTATTGCAAAAAAAGAAAGTAACTGGGGAAAACGAGTTCCTCTTTTTGAAGGAAAGGATTGTTATAATTATTGGGGTTTTCGTGATAGGAGTAATACATTAGGTTCTTCAGGGTATAGTTGTTTTTCTAGTCCTGAAGAGGCTGTTCGAGCTGTAGGAAAGAGAATTCATGAATTGGTATATGTATATCAAAAAGAAACTCCACAAGATATGGTAGTTTGGAAATGTGGAAGTTTGTGTGATAAAAACGATGAATCAACAGCTAAGTGGATACGTGATATTGATCATTATTATTCTAAATTTATTGAGAAAGAAAAATGAGAAAAACCGAATATGTATAAATAGTAAAATATGGAGAATTTAGATTTTCAAAAATATAGGTATGAACTTTCTCAGGAATTGCGAAAAGAATCGAACAAAGAAAAAAGAAAAGAAATATGGGAGCAAGAGAGAATGACAGAAGGATATCAAAGAGGAAAAGAACTACGACGTGAATATAGAAATGAAAAGGAAGAAAAAAATCTTTTCATGGAAAATCTTTCTCAGTATGCGCAAGAGCATTATAAGGAATATGCAGTAAGAGATATTGATCTTGAGAATTTGGTACAAAAAATAGCATTTCATAGAGAAGAATTTGAAAATGAAATTTTGCCAAATGTTTCGGAAAAACAAATAGAAGAAGCTATATCTTTTTTTGAAGGAGATGAAAATACAAAAATAAATTTTTTAAAAGAAAGGCCTTATTGTAACTTTGAAAAAATTTACGATCAATATGAAAGTAAAAATGCCCAAATATATGCTTTATTAGAAACTTTCTTGAAAGCTCAATCTTATGATAAGGCATTGGTTGAAAATGAAGATAAAGAAATTGAATTTTTAGGCATTGACTCTGACCCAGACACAAAAGATCTTAAAAATTTTCTTTTTGATTCATTTGGAGAGAAACTTCTTAAAAAATGTTTACTATCAAAGATTCAATATTTTTCTGAAACGGTGAATATTCAAATAAAGGGGATAGATTACATACTTCCTGTGGATAGCTATATTGAATGGGAGGCAAAAATGCCAGAAATAAAAGAGAGAAAGTTTCGAGCTGAATCTTTTGTTTTTTGGAATACAGATCAAGAATTTAGCAAAAAATTTATTCCTACCCCAATTCGTTTGTATAGTTTTTATGGGGAAGATCCGAATCGTTTCGAATACCTTTCTATTTTTTCAGAAAAGGAAAAAATGAAACAGTATAAGTTGGGTACAGTAGCTCATGAAGTTGCTCATCATATATACGAATATCTTGTTCTAAAAAATGATCGAAAAAAATGGGAGGACCTTGTAGAGGATAGCGAATACATAACTGAATATGCGGGTATGTATAAAGATGACACGATAAAATATGATGAATTCTTTGCTGAGGCTGTTCGGCTACACGTTACATCTCCAGAGTATTTGAAAAGAAAATTTCCACGTATTGAAGAGTATATTTTTTCGGTATTGGAGAGTTTAAAAAATGATGAAATATATGGATAGAGGATTCATTATTTCATAAAATTTGAAAAGGTGAGGATTGCGGATGTAAAAAAGAAGAGGATTGAAAGAATACAAGTTTTTTAAATATTAAAGAAATATTTTTGAAAGAATAAAAAGAATAGGGAGAGAAGAATGAAAATAACTAAAATCTTCAACTTTTTATTATTTTTCTTTTCTTCTGAAAACCATGCTCTATTTCCATATTCTTTTGCTATTTTTCGTTGTTCTTTTCTTCCTCGAATTATTTTTTTTGGACTATAAAGTGCAAGCGTAAAATAAATTTCTCTTAATTTTTTGGGAAATGGCCAAGGAAGCCAAAGAATACCCCAACCACCATCTAAGGTGTCATGAAAAAAATGAAAAAGTGTTGCAAGAATCCAAACAATAACGAATTCATAGGGAAGAAAAAAAGAAAGAAGAAAACCACCACCAAAAGAAAACCAAAGAGGATGATGTAAGATATCCCTATGTTCATGAGCATAGTGGTTGATGCGCCACTTTTTTTTCCATGCCCAAAAAAGAAAATCGATATCTGGTGCTAAAGAGGAGAATATTCCAAAAAGCATAATCCAAGGAAAATATTCTACATCAAGAGAAAAAGAGAAGATGAATCCAGTAAAAAATCCTATAAAAATATCGATGGTCATAATTTTTTATTTGCTTGTTTTTTAAGTGTAACAATATTTCTTTTTTAAGCAATAACAGCTTGACATTCTTCTTTTATTTCTTTAATTTCGATGGGGGATAGTGTTCTTTTGAAACCTTGCAAACGAAGAGGAAAATACGATGAGTAAAAAAATCGAAGAAATGACTTCCGAAGAGCTTTACGATCTGGGTCAGGAAATGGGTTCTATGGGATTTATTTATCCTGAGAAAACGCATCATATACTTTTGGGTGTTCGTAATGGAATAAGAAAGGCAAATAGTCTTCCCCGTAAGTATGATTTCGGAATTCTTTTTTTACGCCTCTGGTTCGAGTGGTTCCGTTATCTTGATGATAAGAATGTATCATTTGAAACTTTATTGAAATATCCCAAAAAAAGGTTATAGAATAGCGTTCTCTTTTTAAAAGCTCTTCGAATGAAATATTTTTCGAACGAGCTTTTTTCTTGTCTTTATTTTAGGAATAGTATGAAGAAAGTTCGATAATTGCTTTTTATTAGCTTTTTACCATATAATAGGAGTAAGCATTATACAGAAAAACTTATTATGTTAGAATCGATAAAAAAGATATCAAGAAAAACAACGGGGTTTCTTTTTGGTAGTATTTCCAAAGATATTGGAATTGATCTTGGCACTGCAAATACGTTGGTATATGTTCGTGGAAAAGGAATAGTTATCAATGAGCCTTCTGTTGTGGCTATTAACAAAAGAACAGGACAGGTTTTGGCTATAGGAACTGAAGCGAAGAAGATGGTAGGGAGGACGCCGAGTCATATCGTGGCCTCTCGTCCATTAGTAGATGGTGTTATAAGTGACTTTGAAATAACGCATCAAATGCTTCGGTATTTTATAGAAAAAGTTCATAAAGAGTCTTTTTCACTTGTTCCTCGACCACGAGTATTAGTGGGGATTCCTTGTGGAGTTACCGAGGTAGAACGTCGGGCAGTTATTGATGCCACTCTTATGGCGGGTGCGCGCGAAGCCTATCTTATCGATGAGCCAATGGCCGCAGCGATTGGTGCAAGAATACCCGTTATTCAAGCATCCGGAAATATGATAGTGGATATAGGGGGAGGAACTTCGGAAATCGCAGTTATTTCTCTGGGTGGTGTTGTGGCTGCTCGATCACTTCGTATCGCGGGTGATGAGATGAATGAGGATATTATTCGGTATATGCGTGACGAATACAATATGCTTATTGGAGAACGTACTGCTGAAAATGTGAAAATTACCGCAGGAAGTGCAACTCTTTTAGCAGAGCCTATCGAAGTTGCTGTTCGTGGACGAGATTTAGTTACAGGAATCCCCAAAGAATTGATTATAAATGATTCGCATATTCGAGAGGCAATTTCTCGTTCGCTTCGGGTTATTGTCAATACGATTAAAACGATTGTAGAAGAAACACCGCCAGAATTATTGTCTGACATTATGCAACGAGGTATTATTCTTGCAGGGGGAGGTAGTTTAATTAGAAATCTTGATGTATTTATTGCCAATGAAACAGAAATTCCAGTTCGTATTATGGATGATCCATTAACGGCCGTTGCTCGAGGAACGGGAATTGTTTTGGAAAATTTGGAGGAACTTCGAGAAGTTTTGGTGGAAACGGGGGATGATAGACCACTTCTTTAGGGAGATTTCCAAAGGAATGTTTAAAAATTTTTGAATGGTAAGAAATTCTCTGAAGTTTTTGTATATACATACTCTTTTCCAAACTATAGTACGCGTGAAATCTTTATATTCTAACTGTGAATTGATAAAAATTTCATCATGTTATCTTGATAGCACTCCTCGATTTTTACAGTTCTTGTTTAGAATCTCAAGCTTTCATTATAGGTAATCCGGTTTGGGAAAGAGTATAACAAAGAGTTATTTATGCGACAATCTATTTTTGGGCAGAAAAAAGTTCAAATAGGTATTGTAGTTATTCTTTTTTTGGGAATATCTTTTCTTTTTATAGGGAAAACACTCTATCCTATTCGATCTTTTTTCTGGACAGTTATTTCTCCCGTTGCTTCCCCCTTATCATCTTTCTCTTTTGAAATACGAAAAAGATTTGCTTTGTTTTCAGGTTTTTCAAATATTCGTTCTACGAATGAACAACTTTTTTATGAGAATAAACGTTTAGAATCTCGAATAGCTGAATTAGAATCAGCTTCTTCTGAAAATGAATTACTTCGGGAGCAATTAAACCTTTCTTTGAAATTAGAAAAGAAGATGGAAATGGCGAGAATTATTGGATATGGAGATGAAAAAGAAGGTGAATGGATCGTTATTGATAAAGGAAATAACAAGAATTTTAAAATAGGAATGCCTGTTTTTGCTTATTCTTCAATTCTCATTGGTCGTATCGAGGAAGTGTATTCAAATGCTTCTCGAATAAAATTACTTACAAGTCAAGAGAGTGTTGTAAATGTTCGAGTTTCGGATTCACGA
The DNA here is from genome assembly GCA_016699795.1 of Candidatus Moraniibacteriota bacterium. Lineage (NCBI taxonomy): Bacteria > Candidatus Moraniibacteriota > Candidatus Moraniibacteriota bacterium. The sequence goes on along the minus strand of CP065011.1, from coordinate 16,653 downwards.
ACAAAAGGCATTGTTCGAGGCCGATACGGTCTCGGACTTCTTCTTGATATGGTTCTTTCTACAGAAGCTCTTTCTGAAGGAGATCGTATAATCACTTCTGATATCGGAGTTCTTTACCCACCAGATCTCTTTGTGGGAAAAGTCCGAGATATTCGAATGAGTGATGATGGATTAGCTCAACAAGCAACCATTGACCAAGGATTTTCTTTTTCAGATCTGGAATTTATTTCCGTGAATACGGGGATATGATAAATATTTTTTTGAAAATATTTTTTTATTTAAGTATTATTACCTTTCAGATAGTCTTTGTAAATGTACTATTTCCTTATGAGTTTTTTGCTCCCAATGTAATTGTATTCATTGCTCTTGCATGGATACTCCTTTATGGATTCGATGATAAAATTATTGGAGTTCTTATATTAGGATTTTTGTATGATAGTCTTTTTTTTGAGTCATTTGGTTTTGGCATTATTCCTCTTCTTCTTTCTTCTTATGGAATTTCCCTTCTTTCTCGTCGTATTGTTTCGGGGAGAAAAATTTTAGGCATTGGAATTATCTCCCTTTTCGTTTTAATTTCTCTTAGTTTTTTTCAAATGATGACTTTTTTTGGTCGAAAGTATTTAGGATTTAATCCTGATTCTTTTTTTGTTATACTAAGGGACGAAATGAATTTTTCTTTTTGGTATGGAATTATTTCTTTGATTTTTTTCTGGATAGTGTATGGAATAGTAAAATATTTTTATACAAAAAGATATTTAAAGTAATTTTTTTGGAAGAGAATATGATTAAGGTTTCTTTGGGCAGTAGATATGAAATTGACGATTCTATTTTAAGCGCTTCGGAAGAAGAACGTGCTTGGATGGACATTCCTTTTCGAATGAAAAATTTGCGCATACTTTTGGGAATAACCTTTTTTCTTTTTATGGTATTCTTTTTTCGAATTGTTCATTTGGGAATTGTAAAAGGAGAATATTATACAGAGATCTCTCGAGAAAATGCACTGAGAATTATTCCTATTGAAGCGCCGAGGGGAAAAATATTTGATCGAAAGGGTCAACAATTGGTATATAATATTCCTTCAGTAAGTCTTGTTTTGAGATTTACTGAAGATGTTATTTCTCGTGATATTGAAGGATATTTTAAACTTAAAGAAATATTTAATATTTCTCGTGAAGATATTGAAAAAGCTTTTGAATATGGAGGAAAAATGGTTTTTTCGGAAGTTCTTCTTAAAAAAGATCTCACGAGAGATGAAATACTTCGATTTTCTGAAAGGGAAAATGAGTTTCCTGGTGTGGTTTTGAAAAAATCAGTTTCTCGTCAATATGAAGATAGTGTTATTTTCTCTCATATTCTTGGTTACGAAAGTGCTTTGACTACAAAAGATATTCAGACGTATCCGAATTATCTCCTTACTGATTCAGTGGGGCGAAGTGGAATTGAGAAAGAATACGAATCTTTATTGCGAGGAACTCACGGTGCTTATAAAGTTGAAGTTGATGCTTTCGGGCGTGTACGAAAAGAGATTTCTACGCAAGATCCAAAGTCAGGAAATGATGTTATCCTTTCTCTTGACGGAGGCTTGCAAAAGATACTTTTTGATACTATGCGTGAAGAAATGGAGAAAAATAAACTTTCTCGCGGATCTGCTGTGGCTATGGATCCGAGAAATGGAGAAATTTTAGCCTTGGTAAGTTTTCCTTCGTATGATAATAATATTTTTTCTCAAAATAGAAATAAAGAACTTTATCAAGAGATATTTCAAAATAAAGATAAGCCTTTATTTAATAGAGTTGTCTCAGGGGAATACCCACCAGCTTCTACGATAAAACCCGTTCTAGCGGCTGCAGCTCTCAATGAGGGGACTATTAATGAGAGTACTCGTGTGGAAAGTACGGGTGGTATTTCTGTTGGAGGTTCTTTCTTTGGTGATTGGAAAGCTCATGGATTTACTGATGTTCGTCAAGCGATAGCTGTTTCTGGGGATGTATTTTTTTATAGTGTTGGAGGGGGCTATGGAAATGTTAAAGGGCTTGGTATGGAAAAAATGAAAGAGTATGAGAAACGTTTCGGTTATGGGGAAGTAACTCAAATTGATCTTCCGAGTGAGAGTGGGGGATTGATACCGGACGCTCAATGGAAAGAAGAAAATATACATGAAAAATGGTATATCGGAAATACGTATCATTCATCAATTGGACAGGGATATCTTCGAGCGACACCGCTTCAAGTAGCTATTTCCATTTCAGCCATCGCTAATGGAGGAACTAAATTTATTCCGACGGTGGCTTCCTATATGAGATCTCCTGAAGGAGATATTATTAAACGAATTTCTAAAGAAGGAACTTCTGTGGGCATTGATGACAAAATACTACGGATTGTTCGCGAGGGTATGCGTATGACTGTCACAGAGGGTACAGCGATGTCTTTAAAGGATCTTCCTTTCACTGTAGCAGGGAAAACGGGAACAGCAGAATATGGTAATAAAGAAAAAACACATGGATGGTTTGCTTCTTTTGCTCCTTATGAAAATCCTGAAATTGTTTTAATTGTTCTCTTGGAAGAGCAAGAAAAAGATGGGTATCATGCTGTTCCAATAGCAAAGAAAGTTTACGAATGGTATTTTTCTTCTCACGAATAAAAAGAGTATTTATTGAGAAAGAATGTTTTGAATATTTTTTTTATGAGTATCGTCAAAAGAAAGAGAAAAAGAGGTTTTAATGGTTTTATTTTTTAATTTAAGAAAAATGAGCATTTCTCCCTTAGGACATGTTTGTAAATAAAGAGAAAGTTCCTCGAGAGTTTTTTTGGATGTATTTTCCGGAATAAAAATAATAAGAACATTATCCTTCTCTTCTATAAAGGATGGCAAAACTTCATTTTCTGAAGTTATTTTTTGGTGAGTGGTTTGCTGGGAAGAAATTGATGCGGGTTCTTTTTGTGTATCTTGATGGTACATTGCTCTTGTTGCCTTAATTCTGTTGATCATTTCGAGAGCATCTCTTTGAAGAGGGGCTACGGAATTAGTTATAAGTTTACATTCACCATCTTTTGTTGAAATTTTTCCATCTATGATAACAAGAGACCCGGATGTCCAAGTTTCTTTTGTTTTTTTGTAGGTCTTTGGAAAAACAAGCGCCTCAATTGATCCTGTGGTATTTTCAAGTGTTACAAAAGCCATTGTTTTTTTATCCTTAAGGTGTATTTCTTTGACTGCTTGAATAACTCCTCCAATTCTTACAGATTTGTCATTATCACTTAGGTTAAGTCCATGTATGGGTGGACACATCATATCAAGATATTCCTTGTATTCTGATGTGGGGTGATCACTTACATAAAGTCCCAAAAGTTCTCGTTCCCAGCGAAGCTTTTGAAATCGTGTTGAGTCTTCAATCTTTCGGAGACGAATGGATGGGGGGGTGAAAGAACTTCCAGAAAAAAGAGATGACTGATTACTTTCTTTTTCTTTACTTTTAGATTTTGAAAAAGCAAGAATATTTTCAATATTTCCTAAAATAGTATTGCGTTCACAAATCATTTCTAAAGCACCAACTTTTGCAAGAGCTTCTATTGATTTTTTATTGAGATCTTTTGTATGAACTCGTTCGACAAAGTTTGTAAGGGAAACAAACCTTCCATTTCTTTTTCGTTCAGCTACGATTTCTTTAGAAACTGGTTTTCCTACATTTTTTATAGCATTAAGTCCAAAACGAATAATATATTTCCTTTCGACGGGTATTTGAAATTGAAAATCTTTTTTTGGTAAATTCTTATTTGCATTTTGTGATAGATTTTTATCCTCCTCTTTTTTTTCGTGAAGAATAACAGCGAATTCTTCAAAGCTCTCATTTATATCTGGAGGAAGGACGTGTATGCCCATACCACGACATTCTGCAGCTTCAATGGCGATGCGATCGCTATTATCTTGATCGGATGTCATAAGGGCTGCCATAAATTCTGCAGGATAATGAGCTTTGAGATAAGCAGTTTGGTATCCAATAAGTCCATAACAAGCAGCGTGACTTCGATTGAAACCATAACCAGCGAAAGGTTCGATAAAAGCAAAAACTTTCCGAGCTATTTCTTCGGAAATACCATTTTCTACACATCGTTTTGCAAATTTTTCTTTTTGTTCTTGAATAAGCTCTATAATTTTTTTCCCCATAGCTTTTCGTAAAACATCAGCTTCTCCCATAGAAAAACCAGCTAGATCTCTTGCAATTCTCATGACTTGTTCTTGATAAACCGCTACTCCATACGTATCTTTGAGTATGGGTTCTAGTTTTGGGTGAATATATTGAATAATTTTCTTCCCGTGTTTACCATCGATAAAATCAGGGATCCACTCCATAGGTCCAGGACGATACAAAGCTACCATAGCGATAATATCTTCAAATACGGTAGGTTTGAGGAGTTTAAGATACCGCTTCATACCTGAAGATTCTAGTTGAAATACTCCAGTAGTTTTGCCTTCTTGAAGGAGTTTGTATGTTTTTGGATCATCGAGAGGGAGCGTTGCCATTTGTATGTCAACAGCATGAATTTTTTTTATAATTTTAAGGGTATTTTGAATAATGGTAAGGTTTTTAAGACCTAAAAAGTCCATTTTGAGAAGACCTATCTTTTCTACATAGCTTGTCTTTGTAGATGAAGAATATTGAGTGACATATTCCTCATGGCCAGATACTTGTTGAAGTGGTGTGTATTCGGAAACAGGCTTTGGGGTAATAACAATTCCGCAGGCATGAACTGATGCGTGTCTACAAACTCCCTCAAGACGCCTTGCGCTATCAATGAGTTTTCGAGCCTCTGGGTTAGTGTCATAAAGGCGTTTAAAATCAGGAGCATCTTGAAGGGCTTTTTCTATGTCGGAAAACATAGGAATATATTTTGCTGTTTTGTCACAGAAATCATAAGGAAGTCCAAGAGCTCTTCCTGCGTCACGTATAGCTGCTTTCGCTGCCATGGTTCCAAATGTAATAATATGAGCTACATGATCTTTGCCATATTTCTCTCGGCAATAGTCAAGAACGTCATCTCTTCTATCGTCAGCAAAATCAACATCAACATCAGGCATAGAAACACGCTCGGGATTGAGAAATCGCTCAAAAAGAAGATTATATTTGATGGGGTCAATATCAGTTATTCCAGTAAGATAAGAAACAAAACTTCCCGCTGCACTTCCTCTTCCTGGACCAACAATAATACCTTCATTTTTTGCCCAGTTTATGAAATCTTGAACAATAAGAAAGTAGGCGCTATAGCCTGTTTTTTGTATAATATCTAATTCATATTCCATGCGATCGAGATGCTCTTTTTTTATTTCATCTTCTTTGAAATGTCGGCGGAGTCCTTCTAGAGTAAGTTTTCGTAAAAAAGAGTCTGCTGTTTCTCCTTCCGGAATAGGATAGGTAGGAAGATCTGTTTCTCCAAGTTTTATTTGAAAATTACATCGATCAGCAATTTTTATGGTGTTTTCTAAGGCTTCAGGAATTTTTGAAAAAGCTTGAGCCATTTCTTCCTGAGTTCTTAGGGAAAGGTTTTGGTTGGCAAAATTTTTCCTATCTTTTTCATATACTTTTCTGTTTGTTTGGATGCAAAGAAGAATGTCTTGTATGGGAGCATCTTGAGAATGTATATAATGTATGTCTTCAGTAGCAACGACAGGAATTTCTGTTTTCTTTGAAATTTCAAGAAGACCTTCATTTATTTTTTGTTGATCCGGATGATCCTGAAGTTCTAAGAAAAAATTATCCTTCCCAAAAATCTTTTGATATTCTTTCGCAATGGAAAGCGCTTTTTTGGTATCTCCCGAGGCAAGTGCGCTAGGAATTTCTCCTTTTTGACAGCCAGAAAGAGCTATGAGGCCTTCATGATGTTTTTTTAGAAGTTTATTATCTATACGAGGTTTTATATGAAATCCTTCCAAATTTGAGAGTGTAATGAGTTTGAGAAGATTTTTATAACCTGTTTCGTTTTCAACCAGGAGGACGAGATGGTAGCGAAGTTTATCATCAGAAGAATTTCCATGGCTATACATATCATGGCAAATATACATTTCGCATCCGATAATGGGTTTTATTCCACGGGCCTTTGCCATAATACACCACTCCACTGCACCATAAATATTAGCATGATCTGTAAGTGCCATAGCGGTCATGCCAAGTTCTTGAGCTCGATCTAAAAGCTCATCGATTTTCCCAAGTCCATCTAAAAGTGAATAATGTGAATGTGTGTGGAGATGTACGAATGGTTTCATAGCTGTATAAATAAAACATTGCTTTCAAAAGAAAAATTTCTAGAGAAGTTTATAATACCATATATTTGTAATTTGATTTTGTATGATACTATAAAAGACATGACAATAAAAGAAGAGAATAATCCTTGGTTTTTAGAGAAAGAATACCTTCGAAATGGTTCTGATTTTGTTGTTGGTGTTGATGAGGTGGGGAGGGGGCCTCTTGTTGGTTCAGTTGTGGTATGCGCAGCATCTCTTGTGGCTCGAGAGTGCAAATGGAATTCGGAAGAAAGAAATCTATGGGCATCGATACGTGATTCAAAGAAGCTTTCAGAATCGAAACGAGAAATTCTTTCTCATTTTATCGCTGATAATTTTATTTTAGGGGTAGGAAAGGTTTCTCCAGAGACAATAGATCGAATAAATATCCTTCAAGCAACTTTTTTGGCAATGAAAAAAGCTATTTCTGATTGGAAAAAAAATCTCACCGCTTCTAAAGATATGCGAATTAAAAAAAGTTCCTATACAGCAATTTTCCTTATTGATGGAAATATGACAATACCAAATATGTCATTAACACAAAGAGCTATAGAACAGGGAGATAATAAGGTAAAATGTATTAGTGCGGCATCTATTGTGGCAAAGGTTATACGAGATGGAGAAATGATTTCTTTGGATAAGAAGTATCCTGCTTATGGCTTTTCTCGTCATAAAGGGTATGGGACACGTGAACACATGGACGCTCTTCGACGTTTAGGTCCCATAGAAGAACATCGAAAATCTTTTGCTCCCGTAAAAAGGTGCTTAGAAGAGCTTCGTTCTTATGGGGCTGATGTATAAAAAGTTTTTAAAAGTCTTGAAATGAGATTTGATCACATTTTTTAATACTGATAAAACTAAAATAAATCCTTTGATGCTCGTTTTGTTTTTGATAGTATCTTGGAAATACGAATAAATTTTTATTGTGTTTTTTTTAGTTTGGAAACAAATATTCCAAAAAAAATCTTATTTTTGTGCTTTATAAAAAGATAGAAGAAAAATATTTGACAGGGTGGTGGTGTTCAGGTAACATAAGGCTGTTTTTGGGCTCATTTTTTGGTTATATTAAAAAAGAAAAGAAGTTTATATATGACTGATAGATTTATTACACAAGAAGGATTAGAGAAAATTCGAAAAGAACTTAATGAGCGAAAGACTACGCTTCGAAAAGAGATCGCTGTTGCGATAAAAGAAGCGAAAGAACAAGGGGACTTGAGTGAGAATGCTGAATATGCAGCTGCTCGTCAACGTCAATCTGAGAATGAAGCTCGTATAATTGAGCTTGAAATGATGATGAAAACAGTAAGGGTTGTTGATCAAAAAGGGGATGGATCTAATGTTAGTTTTGGATCTACACTTACGGTAAAAAGAGAGGATACGGGAACGGCTATGACATTTCGTATTGTTGGAACTAATGAAGCTGATCCTGCTTCTGGAAAGATATCAAATGAATCTCCTATTGGAAGAGCCTTTGAAGGGAAAAGCGAAGGTGAGTTGGTTTCCGTGGATACACCATCTGGAAAAGTAGTGTATAAAATTATTTCTGTGGAATAGGGAGTTGTTTTGAAATAGAAACACTTGACTCATTGGAACGTTTTGTGTAGAATCCTTCCATATAAGGTTCTAGAGAACTTTCTTTTTTATTGTACTCCGTAATTATAATAGGTGTTATGTTGATTATTCGATTTAATCGTACCGGAAGAAAAAGCCAATCATTTTTTCGTTTGGTTGTCCAAGAACAAGCCATTGCTCCTGGGGGTCGTCATGTAGAAGTTGTGGGAAGTTGGAATCCCCACAAAAAGGAAGGTGTTTTCAAAAATGAAAGAATTATGCATTGGATAAAGAATGGAGCTCAGTGTAGTGATAGTGTTCATAATCTTTTAGTTTCTCAGAAAATAATCGAAGGAAAAAAACGATCTTTGTCCATAGAACGTCCTAAGTCTGAAGAGGTTCCTGCTGAAACTGTAGAGAATAGCGCTCCTGCAAAAAGTGTATAGAGTTTGAAGATTAAAACGTTGCAGAAGAAGAGATATCGAGAGAAGATTCCTGTATTTTGAATAATTATATTTTTTGATAGAAAATCATTTCCAATGATAGTGGGCTTTCACAATTTTTGTGAATATAAGTCCCGCCGAGGAGTTGAAAGTCTTTTTGACAAACAACATCCTCATGGAAAAGAGGGTGTTTTTATTTTTAAGGGTAACGCGCTTATGATGACACGACAACAAAAAGAAGTGCTTGTTCGTGAAGTTTCTGAGGCTGTAAAAAAGTCTAAGTCTTTGATTTTCGTAGATTTTCAAGGTCTAAGTGTTTCTGATGCGGATATAATGAAGAAAGATCTTCGAAAATCGGGAGTCGAGTATCGAGTTATGAAGAAGAAGCTCTTCAACCGATCGATTAAAGAGGCTGGTTTGAATATTTCTGTTCTTGATTTTAAGGGTCAATTTGGAATTGCTTTTTCACTGGAAGATGAGATTTCTGCAGCAAAGGTGCTCTATGATTTTTCGAAGAAAGGAGATAAAATTTCGTTGGTCGGCGGAATTTTGGAAGGAAAAGCATTGAATCAGGAAGATGTTGTCGCTTTAGCGAAAATCCCATCTAAGCAAGAGCTTTTGGCAAGATTAGTCGGATCTATAAACGCTCCGGTTTCTCAATTTGTTGGAGTTCTTTCGGGAACGAGCCGTTCATTTGTTTTGGCTCTCAAGGCTATTGCTGAGCAGAAATCGTAAATGTAATTAAAATTAGTAATATAAGTTAAGAAATATCTATATGAGTAAAGTACAAGAAGAGGTAAAAGATTCCGAAGAAGAAGTTATCGTTCCAGCAAAGTTTCAGAAATTAGTTTCTGAAATTGAATCTATGAGTGTTTTGGATCTTTCTGAATTGGTAAAAGTTTTAGAAAAGAAATTTGGTGTAAGTGCTTCTGCTCCTATGGCTGTAGCTATGGTTGCTGGCGCTGGTGAAGCTGCTGTTGTTGAAGAAAAGACTGAATTTGACATCGAACTTACTTCAGCTGGTGCACAAAAAATTGCTGTTATTAAAGTAGTTCGAGAAATAACAGGTCTTGGTCTTAAAGAAGCAAAAGATCTTGTTGACGCTTCTCCTAAAGTGATCAAAGAGTCTGTGAAAAAAGAAGAAGCAGAAGAAATGAAGAAAAAGATTGAAGCTGCAGGAGGAACAGCTGATCTTAAATAAATACTGTTTTTTAGAAAAAGCGCTTCTTTTGTAAAGAGGCGCTTTTTCTTTTTTTAGATTTTGTGATACCTTTAAGGAAATAATATATAGTTTTTATAGGAATAAAAAATATGATCCGAAATTTATTTTCCTTTTTGGGAGTCATGGTGCTTGTATTCTTTTTATCGGGTTGTTTTTCATCATCCAATGATGAAAAAGAAGAGACTGTTACTTCGTATAAGATACAGAATCTTTCTGGTGGTGTGGCTCGATCTGTGGATAACGGAATTACTTACGAACCTTTTATCTCTACTACTGGAGGAGGAAATATTAAGAATATAAATATTTTTTCAATGCAATTTTCTCGTTCTTTGGGAAGATCTCTCTATATAGGTACTGAGAAAAATGGTTTATTTAAAAAAACTGAACTTGGTGATGGGTGGGAAAATATTAGTTTTCCTCCTATAAAACTTTATGGATTGGAAGTTTTTGAAGTTGGTGCTTTAGAAAATCCTTTGATGTATGTTAGTGGTGTTTTGGAGGGTCGAGCAAAAATATACAAAAGCTCAGACGGAGGTAAAGAATGGAAAGAAATTTACACAGAACCTGCTGGAGATTCTGTTATTCTTTCCCTTGCTATTCACCCAAAAAGACCAAATATAATCTATGCATCAACAAGTGAAGGTATTGTTATACAAAGTGAAGATGCTGGGGTAACTTGGAAAAATATTCATACTTTCTCATCACCAGTTATGCAATTAGAGTTTGATAATACAAACCCTGATGTTTTGTATGTACTTCTTTTTGAAAATGATATAAAGGTAAGTAGGGATGGAGGGAGAACATTTATTGAAAAAGATCAACAAAATAGGGCTTCTAATGAAGAAAAGAAAAAAACTTCTCTTGCTTCTGAGAAAGCTTATTCTTTGGCAGTAGATCCAAATCGTTCTGGAACAGTATATGTCGGAACGGGAAATGGACTTTTTCGTTCGATTGATTATGGTATGACCTGGGAATCTGTGAATATTATTGAAAGTGTTTCGAAAGAAATAATTCGAGCTGTTGCCATTAACCCATTTTCTTCGGAGGAAATAATTTTTGGAGCCGGAAGTGTTATTTATAAAAGTACTAATAGGGGAGAAAGCTGGCAAACATTTCAATTAGATACCAAAGCAATGCCTGTTTTTATTGGATTTGATCCTGCAAATCAGGGATCGATTTATGTAGCATTTCGTTCATTTTGATTTTTCCTTGAAATATGAGTATACTGATCAATCAAGTTTAAAAATAATCCTTATGAATAATGATTTTTTGAAAGAATGTGAGGGTGTTATTGTATTTGCCCGAGAGGAGTTTGCTAAAATTCGAACAGGAAGAGCGAATGCTTCCTTGGTACAAGATTTACGAGTCGATGCTTATGGCTCTTTAACTCCTTTGAATCAATTAGCAACTATCTCAGTTCCTGAACCAAGGACTATTGCTATTTCTCCTTGGGATAAACAAGTTCTTGCTTCTATAGAAAAAGCTGTTCGTAATAGTGATGTTGGTATAACTCCGCTTAATGATGGAAATACTATACGCCTCATTCTCCCAACATTAAATGAAGAGACTCGAAAAGATTTAGTTAAAAAGGTTAATGTAAAAGCTGAAGAGGCGAGGATCCGAGTGCGAACCATTCGCGAGAATTATCTTCGAGGTGTGGATTCCAAAGAAGAGTCCGGAGAAATTTCCGAGGATGAAAAATTTTCTCAAAGAAAGGATATTCAAAAATATGTAGATGAATATAATCAAAAAATAGAATCTATTCGCTCGGAAAAAGAAAAAGAAGTTATGACAGTATAATATATGAAATTCAGAATTTCCTTAATAGATAAATACAATTAATATGTTCACGATTATTATTCTTTTTTTAATCATTTTGAGTATTCTGGTTTTCGTTCACGAATTAGGACATTTCGTAGTGGCAAGAAAATTCGGAATGCGTGTTCATGAGTTTGGTTTTGGATTTCCTCCTCGAGCAATTGGAGTTGTTAAAAATCCTAAAACTGGAAAATGGACTTTTGTCGGTCCGAAAGTAAATAAACTTTCACAGACTATTTATTCGCTCAACTGGATTCCTTTGGGAGGATTTGTTCGTATTAAAGGTGAAGATGGAGGTGAAGAAAAAGATCCTGATAGTTTTACAGCTAAACCAGCATTGGTTCGTATTGCTGTTCTTGTTGCAGGAGTAAGTATGAATTTCTTTTTGGCTTGGCTTATTTTTTCTTTTGTGTACATGGTAGGAACGCCACAGTCAGTTCCTGATGATGCGAAAAATGTAGAAGGTGCAGTTGTTCAGATCAGTAATGTTTCTCCAGAAAGTCCTGCTGAGAAAATGGGCCTTCGAATTGGAGATGTTGTGAAAGGGCTTCGCTATACAGAAGGAATCCCTTGGGTTGCTGTAAATAACGCAAATGATGTACAAGAGTATATTAATAAAAATAAGGGTAAAGAGATAAAATTTTGGATAAAACGAGGAGAAACAGATATCCAATTTAAAGGTGTTCCCAGAGAACACGCTCCAGAAGGACAAGGTGCCTTGGGTATAGAATTAGCACGAACAAAAATTATTTCTTATCCTTGGTACGAAGCTATTGGCAAAGCATTCATGATGGTCTTTACGCTTATTGGAGCTATCTTAGTAGCTTTTGGGGGTCTTTTGAAAACATTAGTTACAACAGGATCTGCTCCTGCTGATATAGCTGGACCAGTAGGAATCGCTTTTTATACGAAACAAGTTGCTGATCTTGGTTTTGTATATGTTTTGCAATTTGCAGCTATTCTTAGTGTTAATTTAGGTATTATCAATATTCTCCCTATACCTGCTTTAGATGGAGGAAGAGTCCTTTTTATTATACTTGAAATGATTAAAGGTTCTCCTGTAAGTCAAAAATTTGAACAAATAACACATACTGTTGGTTTTGTACTTCTCCTTCTTCTTATGGTGATTGTTACCTTTTTTGATTTTATACGGTTTGATATAATAGGAAAACTGTTTTCTTAAAAAATAATTTTTTATGCGTCAATCACAATTGTTTACCAAAGTGCAGAGAGAATTTCCCAAAGATGAAATATCAAAAAATGCTCAAATTCTTATTCGAGCTGGATATATTCATAAAGAAATGGCAGGAGTTTATGCTCTTTTGCCTTTGGGTCTTCGTGTTATTGAACGTATAAAAAAAATAGTTCGAGAAGAAATGAATTCTTTGGGCTCACAAGAGCTTCTTATGACGTCATTACAAAGAAAGGAGCTTTGGGAAGAAACGAATCGATGGGATGATGAAAAGGTTGATGTTTGGTTTAAGTCTCGACTAAAAAATAATGTTGAAATTGGTTTTGGTTGGTCTCATGAGGAGCCAATTACGAAGATGATGACGCATTCTCTTGAAAGTTTTCGAGATCTCCCTGTTTCTGTTTATCAATTTCAGACAAAACTTCGTAATGAACTTCGAGCAAAATCTGGAATTATGAGGGGTCGTGAATTTCTCATGAAGGATCTTTACTCGTATTCTCGAAGTGAAGAAGAACATCAAGTATTTTATCAATCAGTTGTTGCTGCATATCAGCGAATATTTCAACGTGTAGGAATAGGGGAAGATACATTTTTTACCTTTGCTTCAGGAGGCGCATTTACACAATTTTCTCATGAATTTCAGACCATAACTGATGCTGGAGAAGATTTTGTTTATCTTTCTCGAGAAAAAAATATAGCAGTTAATGAAGAAGTTTTTACTGACGAAGTTCTTTCCCAGTTGGATCTTTCCCGAGAAGATCTTATTAAGGTGAAAACATCAGAAGTAGGAAATATCTTTAGTTTTGGAGGGAAAAAATGTGAACAATTAGGCCTTTATTTTAAGGATGAAAAGGGTATTCGTCAGCCTGTTGTCTTGGGTTCATATGGGATAGGAATTACTCGTCTTATGGGAGTAATCGTAGAGAAATTTTCTGATGAAAAAGGTCTTGTTTGGCCAAGAGAAGTAAGTCCTTTCGATGTTCATCTTTTGGTTCTGGATGGTACAAAAGATGATTCAAATATTCGAAAAACTGCTGATGAATTGTATGAAAAACTTCTTTCTGAAGGTATTGACGTTCTTTATGATGAACGTAATGTGCGTGCCGGAGAAAAATTTTCGGAATCTGATTTTCTAGGGATACCTTTGAGAATTGTGGTAAGTGCGCGATCTCTTGAAAAAGGTGGTGTGGAGGTGAAGAAACGAGAAGAAGATTCTTCAACCATCCTTTCTTTTCAGGCTTTAATGGAATCTTTTAAAGAAGAGGGAAAATAAATGCATCTTCAAAAGAAATAAAGGAAATGAAAATTTGTGTTCATTTCCCATTTTTTTGTAGAGAAAATAATTTAGGGAATACGAGAGCTTTTTAAAAAGAGCTCCCGGAACCTTCCATGGAAGGGAGGATTGTTTCGTCAGTAGGAGGGAATGCCTCACTTTGATTATTTTCTTGTGGAGACTTTGTATTCTTAATATCGACACATAAGGAAGCGCAATTAAAACTTTTTTCTGGATCTGATTGTTTTTTACATTTTTCGACACAATCAAGACATTCTTCAAAAAGAGGATCTTTCTTGACTTCACATCCAGATGAACTTTCTTGACAAGTTACTAATTGGCGACAAGTATCATCTATTTGAAAAGACATATCACACATAAGAAGTTCTTCTACTTTTTCACAGACAATATTTGATCCGTGACAGTTGGTTATCTGACAAGAATTTTTATAAGGAGGGACTTGAGGGGGGTCTTTTGGAAAAAGATCATCTATTGGAGGATATATCGGGGATTCTTGAAGAGGTGCTGTATTTTTGAAGAATAAAAGAAAAAGAATACTTCCAAATAAAAAGATAATTACAAAAATAAGAGAAAGGATTATATTTTTTTGTTGCATATTTTTATACTTAAAATAAATACTCTACGGGAAGTATAGAATAAGTATTTTTTTATGTAAAATAAATTATTTTGAGAGGGCGGTGAAATTTTTGGAGAAAAGAAAGGTATTGCAAAAACAAAAATATCCATATATACTTTCAGCGTACTCATTGTGTCCGTGAAATTTGTAGAAAAAAATCTATTCTTTAAAATACGATTTAGTCAAAAATCATCATTTTAAGGTAAAAAGAAATGAGATAAAGTGGGGGCGTAGCTCAGCTGGTTAGAGCGTCTGCCTGTCACGCAGAAGGTCGCCGGTTCGAGCCCGGTCGTCCCCGCAATAAGGAAATAAGAAACAGGTGAAAGTCCTGTTTTTTGTTTGGGAAAACAATGAAGGCGTAGTAAGAGTCTATCAAAAAATATTCTTTGATTTTTCTGAATTTTTTAATTCAAAGTGAAAATTGACACAGAGAAGTTTTTTGGTAAAGTTTTTTTCATAAAAAAAAGCGGACTATTCTTTTTGCAAAGAATGTCCGCTTTGGTTCTTGTTAGAGAACTTCCTCCGCGTGATCAGCGAGGCGCGATCTTTCGCACCGAGCAAGAATCACGTGAGCGCTGTGTCTCCAACCAAGAAACTGCTTCACAGCATACGTTATACCTGAATTGGTTTCCGTGAGATAGGGAGTGTCTATCTGGGCATTATTGCCTAGAAGAACAACCTTTGTCCCAGGACCTGCTCGGGTAACAAGGGTTTTCACTTGTTTTGGTGTAATATTCTGGGCTTCATCTATGATGAGATATCTCTCATTGAGAGTTCTTCCTCTCATGAAATTCATAGATTTGACCTTTATTCTGTTTCTCAGAATTTCCTGAGTGAGTCCCTTTCCCTCACCGTTTCCATTTCCATTCCCACCATTTCCATTTCCATCTTTGGTGTTTGGCGAAGGACAAAGAACTTCCAAGTTATCCATGAGAGCACCAAGCCAAGGAGCCATTTTTTCTTCTTCCGTTCCGGGAAGAAATCCAATGTCTTCACCTATTGAGACAGTAGCTCGGGTCATTATAATTTCCCGATACCGTTTCTGGTCGAACGTTTGGTGAAGACCGGCTGCAAGAGCAAGAAGAGTTTTTCCACTACCCGCTTGTCCAAGAAGAGAAACTGGGATTCAGAAGTGCATCGAGCGCAAACATTTGTTCTCGATTTCGAGCTTTTATTCCCCACGTGTCATATCTCGTAAAATTCTTCACGGTCGCCAGCGTAAGTGTTTTTGACTCTGGCGAGAGGTCTATGACCCTTGCGTAAAAAGGACTCAGATCTTCTTTTTCAAAATAGACGAATTCATTCAGAAGAAGGGAATCTTTGAGAGAACTCTCTATTTCATAAAAAGAACATCCATTCCGATCTTTCCATACCCGAGCATTTTCCATATGATCTTCCCAGAAGTTTTCAGGAAGCTCCTGAATTCCTCCTGGAAGAAAAGAAATATCCTCCACCGCACGATCATGGTGATACTCTTGCGCTTTGAGGTCACATGCCATTGCCTTCGTGCGAAGAGCGATGTCGTTGGAGACTACGATAACTTCTCGACGAGGATCTCTTTTTTGGATGCAGAACGCTGCTCCAATAATGTGATTGTCAGGCACATCAGGAGAGAGGGAAAGAGGAATGTTCTTTCGAACGGGCTCTGTAAGAAGGAAAAGTCTTCCTTCCAAATCCGGTAATGAACCCCCAGATTTGACGTTATCCTTCATGATCGAAGAAATGTGTCGCACGGCCTGACGAGCGTTTCTTGCTGGCTCGGAGTGCCCGCTCTTTTTGTGATCAAGTTCCTCCAACACTTTCATGGGGATAAAGACGTCATTTTCCTTAAATTGGAAAAGACATGAAGGGTCGTGTATGAGCACGCTCGTGTCCAGAACGTAAGCCTTGGTCTTGGGTAAAAAATCTTCTTTGAGTAAGGGTTTCTTTAACATTGTAAAATCATCCTCTTGTTGATTGAAAAAGTACTACAAATAAAGGCTGGCACATTTTTTTATTTTTGGCAAGTCTTTTAGCTAAAATTTCCTAATATTTCTTACATAGTTTGAATTTTAAGATATGTTTTTGAGTCTTTTTTCTTTTTCTGCTATACTTTCAATCAGTACAAAAGTCCCATCAAAAAATAATAAAAATATATGAAACAAAAAAAAGAAAAAAATCTTAATTATAAAATAAGCACTCTTGCATTTTTTCTCTTTCTTTTTTTGAATATTTTTTCTGTTTCTGCACAAACTCTTGAA